>PCBK01000113.1 GCA_002731275.1 Deltaproteobacteria bacterium
ATACTGCTTGCAGTATCTGTATTGCAGTAAGGGATTGTAGCGTACATTCGGGTGCACTTTGTGAGGACACAAGTGCAACTGCGCCTGGATCAGAACTCTAGTTTCCCCCGTATACACGGTATAAACGCTCCCCTTTCCTCTTCCGAAGGTCGGAGAGGAAGGGGGAAGAGCCGAAGGCTCACGGGGATGGAGAGGTTTGTTGAAGGGGTGGGTGCACTTTGCGAAGACACAAGTGCAACTGCCCCTGAATCAAATATCAAGATAAATATCGCGCATTTCGTCAACATATCCCCCTTACCTTCTCCAAAAGCCGGAGAATCAGAGGTTTCTTCTTCCTTCTGCATCCCCTCCAAACAACGATATGCATAGAAAACTACACACTCAACGTTGTCAGGTATGCACTGTGTGACATCGCCTTTTTTACAAATTCAAAAGAAAAAACATAACGCTATAAGAAGTCGCTCTGATTGGAACGTCCTTTGCTCTACGTGGGGGCAACACCGCAAACCAACGCCGAACAGATTCAACGCGTTTGCATGGATTGTATTTGCAACGGCTGATGCCACAGCAAAGCAGCACATGCGGGTGTAGAAGGTGCTAGGTCCACACAGCACACGCAACAGGCCAGACATCGTACGAGGACAAATCCCGGCCCGTTCTCGTCGAAAGAAGGACATCTGTGAAGTCATCGTGGACCCGGCGCCTTCTACACCTGCATAGGTTTTTTATCCTACCCTGCCCCCTTCTACGAACCACCAAATTAAGTTCTACATATTTCCATACATACTTAATTGAGCTGTCGTTCAACAAGTACCTGATTACTGAGAGAGCGTGGGGCAGGGTTTTTTTTAGTCTTTGGTTTTCATCAAGGTGAGGACATCATCGAGGGATTTGTTTTTGAGGAGGATACGCAAGGCTTCGTCTTGTTCATCGTTGAGCAGCGCGCGAACAGCCGCACCTTTGTCTCCAACCATCCCCTGCATCACACGTTGGTTTTCGGTTTGCATATGGTGAAGAAATGAGGCTGTCTTTTTACGGCTCTCAAGGATACGCCGCTGTCTGGGTGTGTCAAACTCCGGATGCTGTTGCAAGAAGGATTCGAACTTCTCGGGTGTGCTCACATCGTAATCTTCCATTGTCATTCCCCGTGTTGAAGGGCGCGGACACGCACCGTTCATGTTCATCAAATGGACAAATCAACATAGACCGCGAAAACACTACACATCAAAGGTTTTGTGGCCCTGAATTTTCTTGTGTTCTTCGAATTGAAGCAAGATCTCATCCTTCTCTTTGAGCAGGATATCGGAGTTCCACTGTTCGAGCTTAAGCTCATTGCGCAGCTTTTCATTCTCGCGTTTTAGGCGGTGTATTTCGTGGAGAAGAAGGACGAGTATCTCGTAGAGTGATTTGAGCATCGAGCATATCCTTTTGCACTCTGAACATGAACAGGCTCCACCATTTGCGCCTATCAGGACCTTCTTATGATGCAAGATAGCCCCTTTGATGTCAACACTGTCCGTACAAACAATGTAAGTTAAGGAAACGCATGTTCAAGGGGTGAGGTGGGTGTATAGCGACTTCAGCAGTGTAAACAGAGAGGTGATGAAAAAGAGCTTGGCAGATAGGAAGCGGATGGGCTATTTTCTAGGGTTGACGGGAGGAACACACGAGGAGTGTGTTGTGTTACGTCGACAAGACACGGACATCTCGAAGATATCGTCTCACCCAAGCGGAGAAAGAGCGACGAATGCAAAATGAAGAGATAAAAGGCAACCAGTTTGGCACATTTGGGGGCGTCTTTACGCCTTCGATTTTGACCATTCTGGGTGTCATCATGTTTATGCTCGCAGGGAAAGTCACTGGCGAGGCAGGCATTTTCAACGCAATCCTGATCCTACTGTTGGCCAAGTCCATCACCTTCTTGACGAGTTTATCGATCTCGGCCATTTCGACGAACATGCAGATGAGAGGTGGCGGTGCCTACTTTATGATCTCGCGTTCATTGGGCCCGGAATTTGGTGGGGCAATTGGCCTGACATTGTTCCTCGCCCAGGCTCTATCAGTCCCCTTTTACATCCTTGGTTTTGCCGGCGCCGTCGTATTAACCTTCCCGGCGCTCAAGAGCAGCTTTATGCTCATCACGATCATCACAGCGTGTGTGCTCTTTCTCGTTAACTACATCGGTGCAGACTGGGCGATCCGCGTGCAATACCTCATTCTCGCCGTCTTGGTCGTCGCCATCGTCGTCTTCATAGGCGGTTCGATTCTCCGCTTCAACTACGGAAACTTCACGACCAACTGGAGCGCCGGCTACACAAAGAACAACAATTTCTGGACGATCTTTGCGGTCTACTTCCCTGCAGTCACAGGGATCATGGCTGGAGTCAACATGTCTGGTGACCTCAAAGAGCCCGCACGCTCTATCCCCAAAGGGACGCTTTGGGCTGTAGGTGTTGGCGCGGCTGTCTACCTTGCGCAGATCTTGATCACAGGGGGTGCACAAACACGAGGTGAGCTGATCAACCAGCCCTATCAGACGTTGCTCAGCCACTCGCTCTTTGGCTTCTATCCGGCTGTCATCGCAGGGGTCTTTGCCGCCACACTCTCCAGCGCATTGGGCTCGTTCTTGGGCGCACCACGCATCTTACAGGCGCTCTCTCGTGACGACATATTTCCACCACTGCGACCCTTTGAAAAAGGCTCTGAGGGCACAGATGAACCTGTCCGTGGTCTATGGTTGACCTTTGGGATGACGCTCCTCGTGCTGTTCCTCGTCGGCAACAAAAGTGGTGGCGCCCTCGAACTTGTCGCCTCGATCTTGTCGATGTTCTTCTTGTACACATACGGCATCACCAACATCGCGGCGTTCATCGAATCGGCGAGTCGAAATCCATCTTTCCGCCCACGCTTTCGTCTCTTTCACTGGTTTACAGCCCTGCTTGGTGCCATCGGTTGTATCGGCGCGGCTTTCTTGATCGACATGTACGCCGCTCTCTTTGCGATGGGGACACTGTTATTGTTGTTCACATACGTCAGACAGCGTGTCTTGACGACTGCCTTTGGTGACGCACGAAGAGGGTTCTTCTTTTCGAGGGTCCGCGACAACCTGTACCAGCTACAAAATCAACCCCACCACCCTAAAAACTGGCGTCCGACGACGCTCGTTCTTTCAGGAAATCCCCACACTCGCCTGACACTCACGACATACGCCATCTGGCTGGAGAGTGGTCGCGGGATTGTGACCCTCGCGGAGGTGCTTGTCGGTGAGTTCGAAGAGTTTATCGATAAACGTCAGACCGCGAAGACGAGACTCTCCGAGTTTATCAAGGACAACAGTCTACGCGCATACGGCGAAGTCATCATCGCTTCGGACTTTGACCACGGTTTGAGCACGTTACTACAAGCTCACTCGATCGGACCGCTCAAACCCAACCTCGTGATGCTCGGTTGGCCTAACTCACCTGAACGTATCGCCCCTTTTTCCCGACACCTCAAGCTCGCAAACAAACTGGATATGTCGATCGTGATCGCGGTCGAACGAGGCATCCCCGATCATACAAGTGACAAACGCATCGATGTCTGGTGGCGTGGTGAAAAGAATGGTTCGTTGATGTTGATCCTTGCCCACCTCCTCAAACAAAACTGGGAGTGGTCACGTGCAAAGCTCCGCATCTTGCGCGTCGTGTTCTCTGAAACACACAAGCAAAAAGCACACGATGAACTCTTCCAACTTGTCGACGCTGCCCGTATCGACGCAACGATCGAGGTCATCGTCTCACAAGGAGCCTTCTCCGAGACCCTTCACTCGTATTCGGCAGACGCAACCGCTGTCTTCCTCGGTTTTTACCCCCCCAACGAAGAAGCTGCAGCCTCCTTCCACAAAAATTACAGTGAGTTACTCGAAGGCCTCCCCACCACCCTCCTGATCAACTCCTCCGGACAGGCAGACCTCCTCGCGTAAGGTCGCGAAACACCTACCCCCCTCTCCCAGACATTCCCTTCGACATTTAGCCATCTTCCTGATAAAGTACAGTCCGACTGAAAGTGACATGTAGACTTCCTCTCCAGACCGGGTAATCAGGAGAGGAGATGATGGACCAGCTTACGATGTTGAGGAGTCGGCGATGCCAAAGACACGTAAAAAATTTAGAATCCTTGCGCTCGATGGAGGCCCCGCAGGGGTCACATATGCAAGAATGATCAAGCAGATATGTCAGGATCTCGGCGAAGAAGGTAAAGACTTCTTTCGTCGTGTCGATATGATCGCAGGAAACTCTTTTGGTGCGGTCCTCGGCACCTATCTCGCGATCCAGCTCGAAAAAAACCACGAAGATGAAACCGCGCTCCACGACGGCTGGATTCAATTTGCCGAAGATGCCCTCGCCTCACTCGCTCCGGAAAATCCACAGATTCTCCTCCGAACCATCGCCGGCGATCACGCCTCCTATGAAACGGAAGATTATAAAAACCTCCTTATCGACACCTATGAGGGATACAACTTCCAAGAATTACAGACAAAGCTCTGTTACCTCGCATATCAATTTCAGGCCCCCTCCCATCCCATCGTGTACCGAAATTACGGGACAGACGGCACCGAAAAGGCAGACATGGACGTCTCAGATGTCGTCCTAAGGAGCAGCGCGTACCCCATCTGTATGCCTGTTCAAGCTGGCTTTACGGACGGTTTTGTGATCTCCAACAACCCCTCTATGGCTGCGCTCACACAACTCATCCAACAAAGCAGGTCATCAGATGATCCAAGGCTACAAGATCTCCAACTTGATGATATCGTCCTACTCTCCCTTGGTGCAGATGAGTACAATATTGGAAACTACCTGGGCTCGCTCAACACCGAAGGCGAAGACAGTTGGGGATGGAAAAATTGGATCGGACTCAATCTCAAAAAGATGAAAGAAGAGGCCATCGACACACGTGACCTCAAAAAACTCTCCAAGGAATACTCCGAAGAGAACAGAGAGATCCTCACCTACTTTAGCCTCTTGCTGACAGGTTCTGCCCAAGCCGTAGCGCTACAATGCTCACAATTACTCCCCAACCAACAATCTCTACGCCTCGCCCCACAGCCCAAAAAAGGGATCGGCAGACAATTTGCCCTCCAATATATCGGGAAGTATAAAGTCCTCGTAGAAGACGCCATCGAACGCACACAAGAATGGTGTGATGCTCCTGATGATGAAGAGACCTTCAAACCTACCTACCACCAAACCAAGGCGTGGCTACGCCAACATTGGTTCCAAGACGAGATAAACTGATCATTCTCATCTCTTGACGTAATGTAAGTACTCAGTTACAAACAAAATATCGAAGTAAACAACGCTCACAACAGACCCCGAGAGACATCATGCAGAGCAACGCGACCCGCATCAGAGCGACACAAAGTAATGTGAAATGCGCTTTTTTCCTTGGAGCAGCCTAAATGAAAGCGCAAGATCCAAAAAAGTTTTTTGACTACGCAGGTTTCTCCTTTCGTGACGCACTCCACCCACAAGATCTCGCCCCTCATATCGACGCATGGAACAAAGATCTTCGCGGTTATATCGAACAAACAAGACGTAGCATCGCACAATCGCTAGGTGTCCCTCATCAGCACATCTTCTTGACCACAGGCACCACACAATCTTTTAAACATCTACTCCTCAACCGCACCCTCTTCCCCGAACAACGCAGAGTTGTTTGCTCAGACCTCGCTTACCCCAAACTCTTCAACGCCTTACAAGCTCGCTGTGAACATATCACGATACTCCCCATCTCTTCTCATGAAGACCCCAACGACATCGTCGACACAATCCTTCAACAGATCGACGAAGAGGTCGTCGCCCTCGTCCTCGATCTCGTCGACAATCGAAGAGGTCTCGCCCTCCCCATCGCACAACTTTACCCCCGCCTCAAAGCGCGCTTTCCACAATGTCAGCTATTTTTGGACGCATCACAAGGATATGGGCAGCTCCCACAACTCAAAGAGTCCTCTCATCTGTACGACTTCTTGCTCGCAGATCTAAAAAAATGGTGCAATCTCAAAAGTTACACGGGAACTGGTTTTATCTGCGCGACCTCTCCCCTACAACTCGAACAAGTCTCCCTCACGATGGATTGTCAGTTCTCAGTGGACCCTTCGCTCCTTAAACATTCTGTTGGAAGAGCGGACGCGGGTGGCGCAGACGTGTGGAGTTGGTGCCTGGCTCATGAGTATATAGAACGCACCTTCTCGACTCTTACATCCCAAAATCAACAACGTGCACGCTTCTTTTTAGAACAAATCTTACAAAGAGAGCAGACGATCCATACATGGCCTCGACAACCATCAGCGTCTATGACAGGAATGGTTTCGATTGTCGAACCATACTCAGTCCTTGCGCAGGTGCACCAAACTTTACAAGAAGAAGGGTTCAGATGCAGCCTGATACCGACCAACCTGCCACCCTATCCACACGCGATACGCGAAGGAGCTGCGTGCCTGCGCTTCTCATTTCACGATCAAAAGACACATGAAGCAGACGTTGAGGTATTGTTAGATCATTTTCTGTATGCCTTTCAGCGGGCATCACGATCCCACGCGGCACCATCCAATCAGGACGAAGCAGGAGCGTCGTGGACAGCTCACCCCAAACACGACAATCTACGGGGTCATTCATAACATCTCGCTGCATCTTGTTGCAGCAAGGTCGCGAACGTACCAACGCGGCCCATTTTCTCATTCGGCGATGCTCCTATCAGGTGGAGCATATATGGGAGTGTATCCATGGCAAATTATAAAATCTTATCTCTCGACGGTGGCCCAAGTAACGCAACATACCTGCGCCTGCTTAGAGAGATCGAAAAACAACGACCCGGCTTCCTCGCACAGGCCGACCTGTTTAGTGGCACCTCTGACGGCGCCATCTCAAGTATCTACATGGCCTCTCGCCCCTCCTCTGAGGACGGTCTCACGAGCATCGAGAACTGTATCGCTTTGAGTGACGAGGTCTTCACAAGCGCACAACCAGGGTGCTTTGGACTCCTTCGCTTGCTCACAGGCCTCCTCTCTATGGATAACAACAAAAAACTCCAGCACACTCTCGAACAATATTACGGCCCACACACAGAGCTTGGAGACCTTCCTCGTAAAATTACACTCGTTAGCTACCGTCTCTCCGAACAGTCAGGTCCCAAAATCTACAATAACTTTCCAGGCGACCCCGATGAGCAGCTCAACGCCACAGACGTCGCCCTCGCGAGCTCGGCTTTCCCCGTCTTGCTCCCCATTCATGAGGGTCACGTCGATGGCGCGATCTTTGCGAACAACCCGAGTATGTGTGCGCTCACACAAACGCTCGCGGCACGTGAACACCTGCCTGACGTAAAAAGCCTTGATGACATCTCCATCTTCTCACTTGGTGGCGATGACAAACACATCGGGACAGCCCTTGATCAATTTTTCTTCCAGCGCTGCAAAAATCAACAATGGGGTTGGATTCCCTGGATGCTTCAACCACTCTCGCCGATGCTCATCTTCGATCTCATCGTCAACAGCAACGGACGCGGCGTCAGTTTCCAATGCCAGCAACTTATCGGCGACAGCTTCTTTCGTCTCGCCCCCATCCGCAGGACCGAGATCACAGAGCTTCTCTGGGTTGTCCTCAACAACTCCAAAAAAGTCATCCGCAAAGCTGAACAGCTCGCGACATTCTGGAGCAGTCACCCCAACACAACAGAGATCACGCCCAACATGTCCGATACCCTCAAATGGGTCGACGAACACTGGATGAATCCTCCAAAAGGCCAAGCAGGATAGCCAAAACATCGAATGGAGGGGAGAGCATGTCAGCCAACAAACAACCAAATCCAGAGAGAGACATCTTCATGTCCACAGAGCACACTTCACAAACCATCCCTGTTGATTGGAAATCATTTTGGACCCCCTTCGCGGAAGACTTGTGTATTCACGACCTTCTCTACCAACAAGCCGAGCAGCGCCCCGACGCGATCGCCATCCACTCTCCTGACGGAGACTGGACGTACACATCTTTAATAGAACGGGTCAACTTTCTCGCATCACGACTTCGCACACTCGGTGTCCAACCAGGGACACTCGTGGGGATCGCCGTTGAACGTACGCCTGACATGGTCGCCGCACTCTACGCCATCCTCGAAGCAGGTGGTGCCTACGTCCCTGTCGATCCCTACTACCCACCCGAGCGTGTGGCCATTATGCTCGAAGACGCCGATGTCCAGTGCCTCATCACCCAATCCCACCTGCTCACACAGCTTCCCACCCTCCAGAGCGAAGTCTTCTTGCTCGACAAAGAGATAACCTCCCCAACAGACAGAGATCTCAACGCACCGAGAGCGACCCCGCAAGACCTCGCCTACGCGATGTACACCTCTGGTTCTACAGGACGCCCGAAGTGCGCCCAAATCCAACATCAAGGCATCGTCAACCTGATCGAAGCCATGCAAGACGCCCCAGGATTCTCCTGTGAAGACACAGGCGTTGGCGTCATCAGTCTCTCCCACGACATGTCTGTCGCCGACATCTTCGTCACACTCTCCAGTGGGGCACGTCTCGTCATCGCGCCGAGAGAGAGCGCCAAAGATGGCGTCCAACTCGCCACGCTCCTCAACGATGTCAAGGCGACCTACATCTCCGCAACGCCCTCGATCTTCCGTATGCTCCTCGATGTAGACTGGCACCCCATCGTCCCCATCAAATGTCTGGCCGCCGGTGAAGCCCTCCCTGCAGATATTATCCCCCCCATGCTCGAACGAGGCTGTCATGTCTGGAACGGTTACGGCATGACCGAAGCCAGCGTCTACTCAACGCTCACCCCCATCACCGCCCCTGACGCCTCTATCACCATCGGTGGCAGGATGAAAAATACCACGATATACATCCTCAACGAGAAACAAAAACCCGTCCAAATCGGTGAGGTCGGAGAATTATACGTCGGCGGTATCGGTGTCGGTCCCGGCTACCTCGAACGTCCCAAGCTCAACGCCTATCGATTCCTCGATGACCCCTTCTCGCCACAGTTCGGACATCTGATGTATCGCTCCGGTGACCTCGCGCGCTTTTTGCCCAATGGTGACATCGAATGCCTTGGGCGCATCGACCACCAGGTGAAAATCAGAGGTTTTCGCGTTGAACTAGGTAGCATCGAAGCCTGCCTCAACGCACACCCTGATGTACAGGTCTCTGCGCTCAACACCTACCAAGATATCTCCAAAAACAGAGCCCTCGCCGCATATATCGTCCCCAACAGTGAAATCGAAGATGATGTCCTCCACCAACGTTGCCGCACACACATCGCACAACACCTCCCCGAACATATGGTCCCTTCGCAATTTGTGACGATGCAGACGCTCCCACTCACACCTGCAGGTAAAATCGACCGACGAGCCCTACCTGTCCCCGAACAGCTTAGACCCGCCCTCGCCGGACAACTCGAAGCTCCTGACACACCACAAGAGACCATACTGTGTTCGATCTTCGCAGATGTCCTCGGTCTCGAAGAAGTTGGCGCAACAGATGATTTCTTCTTACTCGGTGGTCACTCCATCCTCGCAGCTCGCCTGTCTTTTCGGATTCACGAACGATGTAAAGTACAACTCCCTGTCCACGAGATCTTTACGCACCCAACCCCCAGACAGCTCGCACCATTGCTCGACACACACAACACACAGATCACAATCCCTATCGCCGCCAAAGACCAGCCCCTCCCACTCACATTCCCACAACAGGGGCTGTGGTTTATCCACCAACTCGACCCCACCCACACCGAGTATCATATCTCAACAATCCTCACGATCAGTGGACCCCTCAACAGACCATCTCTTCAGCAGGCCATTGACGCCTTCATTGCACGACACGATGCCCTACACTCCGTCTTGACTCTCCACGAAGGACAACCCACACAGCACACTCTCCCGCCGACTTCGGCACACATCCCGATCATCGACGTGTCACACCTCCCGACCAAAGAGAAGGAGAAACAAGCCACACTCTTCTCACGTGAGAGCTTTCGTCGCTTGTTCGACTTACAGAGAGGCCCACTCATTCGCAATGTGCTCCTTCGTCTCGATGAGGAACACCACCAACTGTTGACCTGTGTTCACCACATTATCTCCGATGGATGGACCATCGACATCTTCTTCCGTGAGTTGACACAGCTCTACGCCAAAGCTCAACAACTCCCCCACAAAGAACTCCCAACACTTCGCATTCAAGGCGCAGATGTCGCCTCCTGGCAACATACACAATGGAGAGAAGGAGCCTGGGACGCGGACATTCAATCGTGGAAGCAGACACTGCAAGACCTCCCACAAATTAGTCTCCCACTTCTACGCCCCAAACCACAAAGGCGCAGTGTGGAGGGTGCTTCCTATGACATCACGCTACGTGAAGAGCTCGTCGAGCAGATGCACACCTTCAACAGACAGGAGGGACTGACGCCCTATATGTTCCTACTCACAGTGTATGGCTTGCTGCTCCATCAAGAGACCTCACAGACAGACCTTCCCATCGGGACAGTCATGGCCAACAGAGGACATCAAGAGCTCGAACATATCTTCGATTTTTTCGCCAATACACTCGTGATGAGATTGCAACCCTCTCCCCAAGAGACCTTCCGCGCTTACGCCAAGGCGGTCAAACAGCACGTCCTAAGCGCCTTCTCAAAACAACATATCCCCTTTGAATTGCTCGTCCAAGAGCTCGCCCCCAACAGACAACAGGACCAACAACCGCTCTTTCAAACCTGCTTTATCCTACAAGATCCACCAACAGAGACGATCAAGGCAGGTGAGACATCATTTGATATCGTCGAAGTCCACAACGGTTCGGCCCCCTTCGACCTGACCTTCCAGTTATGGGAAGAGCGCGAAGTCTACAAAGGAAACTTCCTCTACAGGACAGATATCTTCACACACGAAGAGATCAGTGTGTTGTGTAAACAATTCGGCCAACTCCTCCAACAAGTCCTCGACACACCCGATCAACC
The DNA here is from genome assembly GCA_002731275.1 of Deltaproteobacteria bacterium. Taxonomy (GTDB): domain Bacteria; phylum Myxococcota_C; class UBA6777; order UBA6777; family UBA6777; genus UBA6777. The sequence continues at coordinate 10,998 of PCBK01000113.1, forward strand.
TCTCACCTGCTTCTCTTCGTCTCGTTGGCAACAAAGCAAGCTCGCGCTTCAATCCCTTCCAGCCATCGAAGACATCGAGATCATACCTCGCGCCCACAAAGCAGGTCATATCGAACCCATCGCCTATGTAGTCTCTTCGCGCCCACCTTCATTGGAGACCTGCCAACAGATCTTGCGGGACAATGGACTCCCAGCGATCCAACATCTGCTCTCCATCACGAGGATCCCCACAGCACAGAGTGGAGACGTCGACAAACAGGCACTTCTACGTATTCCTCTCTACAACGAAGACACGATCAAAGACCTCCAGTCTACACTCGAAGCCATCCCAGAGGTCGTTGGTGCAATGGTCATGAAGCAAATGCATACACCTGTGACCAAACCGCACCATATTGATGACTGCCTGCCTGCCTCTTTACGACGCCATACACACACACATTCGACCAAAACGACCATACAGACAGACACGCCATCGGAACATACCGCAAGCCCCTCTTTGGTCGAAGGTCCACAACTCACCTTTCCAGAGGACGCACCCAAGACTTTCCCGGAAGCTCTTCGACGGGCAGCCGATCGTGCTCCAACGTCAGGCATCACGACGCTCGCAGAAGACGGACAGGAGCACTTTCGAAACTATCCAGCGTTGCTCGATGAGGCACTACGTATCGCTACAGGGCTTCATCGTTCAGGTCTCAAGAAGGGAGACATCGTGTTGATGCAGCTCCCTGACAATGGAGACTTTGTCGCTGGTTTATGGGGTTGCATCATGGCGGAGGTCGTCGCTGTTCCCATCGCGACACCGATCAGCTATACCAACAAGAGCGCGCAGCTCGATAAACTTCACAATGCCTGCGCGTTGTTCTCCCACCCACCGATCCTCATGGGGACACAAGCCCACACGGGACTTGAAGACAAGGTCCACAGTCAACAAATTCGCATTGAGACGTTGCGCGCCTCTGAGCCTCTCCAAGCTCCCATACATCCCGCACCAGAAGACCTCGTCATGATGTTGTTGACATCGGGCAGCACAGGGATGCCCAAGGCTGTTCGTCACCAACACCAGACGATCTTCAGCCACACAGAGGGTTACAGCCAACACCATTCCTTTGTGGGTGAAGATACCTTCCTGAATTGGTTGCCAATGGACCATGTTGGCGGTCTCTTCATGTGCCACGTCCCAGCGTTGTATCTCGGCGCCAATCAAGTCCATATCCCAACCCAGTCATTCCTTCAGCGTCCGACAAGGTGGCTCGATTGGATGCAACAATATAATGCGACAGTCAGTTGGGCACCCAACTTCGCTTTTGGTTTGGTCAATCAGGAACAAGATGCTCTCGACAAGGGTTCATGGGATCTTTCTTCGATGAGGGTCATGATGAATGGTGGCGAAGCCATCGTCCCTCGTACTGCCCGTCAATTTTTGGAGCGTCTTGGTAAACACAAGCTCTCAGAGGATGTGATGGTGCCTGTTTGGGGGATGTCTGAGTTATCCTCTGCGGTCGTCACACACCTCGACTTCTCTCTTGAGAATACGTCGGACACAGACGCCTTCACGTGTGTTGGGACGTGTATTCCGGGCTTCGCGATGAGGATCGTCGACGATGAGGGTCAGCTCCTGCCACGCCATCAAGAGGGAAAACTCGAAGTTCGTGGGCCTTCAGTGATGGAGGGATACCACCAACTCGAAGAGGTCAACGCCGCATCCTTCGCAGAGGACCGCTGGTTTGACACAGGCGATCTCGCTTTCATCGATGAACACGACAGATTGACGATCACAGGGCGCCGCAAAGATGTGATCATCGTCAACGGAACCAATTTTTACAGCCACGAGATCGAAGCGGTCATCGAAAAGCTTCCAGGTGTCAAACGTTCATTTACGGCGGCTTGTGCGATCAGAGAAGCAGGCGATGAGACGGACCAGCTCATCATCTTCCTCGTTCTACAAGACGACAACAAGGAGCAGTGGCCCACACTTCTCAAAAGTATCCGTGGACAGGTCGCCAGTCAGATTGGTCTATCACCCCGATATATCCTGCCAGTCCAAGAAGAGGACATCCCCAAGACTGAGATCGGCAAGATCCAACGAACCAAACTCAAGCAGGCCTTCGAAACAGGTACATTCAGGAGTTTGGCGAGAGACATCGACATCTTGATGCGCAATGAACGCACACTCCCGCCTTGGCTATACAAACGGACGTGGCAACCTTCCAGGATTGAACACGTCACGAGCACACCACAAGGGAAAGTCCTCGTCTTCACCCACAAGACTGGCCTCTCTCACCTCGTGACAACACAGCTCGAAGCCCAGGGAGTCGAATGTATCAAGATCTATCCAGAGACGGAGAAAGTAGCTCTTCCCAAAGGACATTATCAAGTCTCCATGACCTCTCGTGACAGCCATATAGCCCTAAGAGAGCAGCTCACAGAAGACGGCGTTGAGCCTGCATATCTGCTCCATCTATGGACCCTTCACGGATCGCCACAAGAGACGGACTTTACGCGCAGTCAAGAAGAAGGTGTGTTCAGCTTGCTGGCGTTATTCCAGGCCTGGGAAGACACGAAGCTCCCACTACACGTCGTCTCAAGACAGACACAGGGATACAAGACACACCAACCAGACGTTCATCACGGGACGATGCATGGTTTGTTACTGACATTCTCTCATGAGAGCCAGGGACTTCAGGCTCGTCATATCGACGTAGAAGACACAGATGTCCCCTCACTCACATCATCGATTCTCGACGAGTGGTCATGTTCGTCAACGGTCTATGAGGTCGTCTATCGCGAAGGAAAACGTTACACACCAGCCTTGCGGGCGTTCTCACCACAGTCATCTGCTCCACAATCTCTTCCACTTTTACAGGGTGATGGCGTCCTCGTAACGGGGGGTCTTGGTGGGATAGGATATGAAGTTTGCCAGGAGCTGCTTCGTCGTTTGTCTGTCCAACTCTTACTCATTGGACGACGCCAAGAGTCCGCTCTTGATGAAGTCCAGCAACGCAAACTCTCACACCTTCAGCAGCTCGCTCAAGAACATCATGGTTCCTGTGTGTATGTGGCGGCAGACCTTACCTCATCTGAGGTGCTCTCATCTATTGTGGCTTCCCAAGAAGAGACATGGGGTCGTCCACTCAAAGGAATCTTCCATATTGCGGCGTTATTCAGGAGTGTGCCCTTACAAAAGGAGGTGCCTGAGGGTTTTCGTGAGGTGTATCCGGCCAAGGTTGAGGGGACACGTTCACTCGTCTCTCTTGCAAAGCAAAGAGAAGGCATATTGTTTGTCGACTTTTCCTCGATCAACTCGTACATGGGTGGATTTAGTGCAGGTGCGTATGCCGCGGCGGGTCGTTTTGCTGAACCACTGCTCGCGTCGTTGTCGAAGGAGACGGGCGCAAAGGTGTATTGTCTAAGTTGGACGAGGTGGAAGCAGTTGGGGATGAGTCTCTCTTTGCCGGGTAATTCATTGACACAGGCGAAGGGATATCTGGAGATTCCGGTGAGTCAGGGATTGTCTTCGATGTGGACAGCTCTTGCTCATACGCCGGGGACGTGGTTGATAGGATTGGATCGAGGTCATCCACACACACGTCGTTGGCTCCTCGAAGAGGACGTGAGTCAAGAGACGTTAAAGGCTTGGGTGACATTGCCCAAGTCGCACAAGCAGACGTTCCCAGAGGAGTATCGGGATATGTTTGGTGTGTTGTACAGGCCGGACATTCAGGAGTTGGAGACACAGCAAGGTCATCAGAAGGATGCGTCTGTCGTGTTGAGTCGTCCGACTGTTCAGGTAGAGCATACAGCCCCGAGACATGAGAGTGAGCAGCAGATTGCGTCGATTTGGAGGAACTTGTTGGAGGTAGAACAGGTCGGGATCGATGACAACTTCTTTGATTTGGGTGGTCATTCGTTGTTGATGGCACGGATGCAGCATCGTTTGGAGCAAGTCTTTGAGAAGGAGATCCCGATTGTTGAGTTGTTCAGGTTCCCAACGATCCGCCTCTTAGCAGAGTATGTCTCTGGACCTCCAGGGACTTCAACCCCTCCCAAGCGTAAAGAGAAGCGAGAGGAACGCACACAAAAGCAAAAGACCCACCTTGCACGCGCTCGTAAAGCCATGAAGAAACGTCGTAAATGATTTCTTTTTGGGGGAGTTTCTGATATTTTGGACTATCAGGGTATTTGAAATACCCCAAGCGCGCTTCGCTTGCTTTCCCCAACAATTGAACCCCTTGCGGGGTTGTATTTTTGTACTTCGGCTCTTATGCTTAGACTTGTTAAAACTTGGAAGGAGTACAGGCATATGACACGCAGCATTTTGTTGTTGTTCTTGATGGCTTTTCTTTACGGAGCATGTGCAGACAGTCAGGGGAACAGTCGAGAAAAAGGACAAGAATCTATCAGGGCAGATGCAAATAGAGAAGGAATTGAAGGAGAAAGCTCCTTTGGTTCTGAATGTTGTATAACGCCGAGGGAGACAGAGAGTAAAGACGTATTTATCCGAGAGCATCCGACCGAGCAAGAAGGAACTCCTGACGAAAAACGGAAGTATTGTGACAATTTGAGAAAGACTTGGAAGGAAACGGTCAAAAAATACGCCAAGTGCCAAAAGGATAGTGATTGTATTTTAATGGGATATGACATAAATGGTGGAGACTGTGGTGGCTGTTTCTTCTCTATCTCGTTAACAGGTGAGAGTGTCAACAAACAAGGTAAAGCCGAACTTCAAGCGCTCATAGATGTATTCAACAAAACGTGTAAGGAGTACCCTTTGTGTGGTACAGATCTTTACATCTCGGAATCCCCTCGTTGTAGTTCAAAAGGTCTTTGTATAGACAACACCAGAACATGTTTCGACCTCCGCGACTAGCTGAAAAACTTTGGAACTAGGGTCACAAAAATGTCAAATCAAATCAACATCCCTCCTTTCTTTGACACAAAAAAGAAAAGACTCATCATCGGACTCTCTTTGCCTGTCATAACTCTGTTGGTCTCCTATACCCTTCTGCAGCCCTCACTGTGGATTGCTGTGTTTTTTATCTCCATACTGTTGTGTCATCCTTTTCTCTCTTACATCCCAAATCAAGCTTTCTTTGAGAAGCATCAAGAAAAAGAGAGTACGTTTGAAGGAGTGTACTTCTTTCATGAGAGAGTCAGTACCTTTTTCCCTTTTTATGAAGGATCAAAAACAGATATCAGGTGCAATCTAGACAGCTGTATCGACGAAAAATACGGACGATACTTAATGAAACTGAAAGGGAGCATTACAAGGTCGGGGCAGATACACTACACATTTCTTATCGAAGTTCACGACATCATCGAGTTGAAACCCTTTCTCTCGGAGTAACAACATGCAAATCGTCCTGACATCCATAGAGTCCCAGCTTACAAAAGCATGGGAGACATTTTGTGGAGATCTAGAATGTGTTGACATCTACCAAGGCTCGATACTGGACGTCGAATGCGATGCTATCGTCAGCCCAGCCAACAGCTTTGGGTTCATGGATGGTGGGATTGATGCCGTCTACACAAAACACTTTGGAAAACAACTTCAGCATCGCGTCCAACAACGTATCAAACAGGCCCATCATGGCGAGCTGCTTGTAGGGCAAGCAGACATCTTTTCAACAACAAGTCATCCTCCGTTCATGATCGTCGCGCCAACAATGCGCGTTCCGATGATTTTGAAGGACAGCGTCAATCCATACCTCGCGGCCCGAGCGACATTGCTCCTTGTGAAACATGGTGTTTTTTCAGCAGGCCCCTACCAAGGCGTTCCCATCGCAGAGAAAGTCAAGTGTGTAGCGTTCCCTGGATTTGGGACAGGTGTAGGACAGGTCAGTGGGACGACTTGCGCACATCAAGTTCGCGCCGCCATCGATGAGGTTTTGCTGGGAAAAAACGACTTTCCAGTGACATGGGCAGATGCACAATCTCGTCATCAACGTCTCTACACCGATCGTGTTCGTAACCTACAAAAGCCATGAGCCTCTCTATCCACAAGAGTTTCGGTGAACAACTCCCCCCAAAGGCAGAAAAACAAGCTTCCCCCTAATTGACCGTCGTTGTAGCGATGTAGCTTACCCCGAACTCACGTTACAAGGAAAACATTCCCGAAGCAAATTGTGCAACGAACTCTCCCCTTTCTCGTTCGACATCCTCCGGTATGCGTGTTGTATGTCACCGACACACAAATTGCTTTGGACAGCCCTACATTGACTCTAACAGTTCTTCGACTTCCTTAAGGCGCAATTGTTTCACACCAAAAGCCAAGCATTTGGCTTTGTAAGTCGCACGATTCTTCGTGAGGACAAGAGTAAAGGGACGCCCTTTCCTTTCTGTCTCATGATCGACATCGAGGTTCTGCATATCAATAATGCGATGAAGATGTTTTCTTCGCTCTTTGGCCAAAGGTAAGCGACAAGTCTTCGAAGCTGGATCCAACAAAAAATCCTGTAAGGCCTTGCAATTAATACACGAACAATTCAACTTCTTGTTAATCTTCCAATCCTTCGGCACCGGAACAGGCTTCGCAGTCAAACGCTTGAGCTGCTCAACACAATGTCCCATCAAAAACCGAAGCGCCTCATCTCCAACTCCACGCACATGCTCATCAGCAAAACACTGTTTCACGAGCGGAACCAGTACATCCAACACGGGATAATTTCCAGGTTCTTCTGTTATGTATTCGGTATAGGATTCTAATAATTCAGTGTGCTCCAACACACATAAAGCCCGTAACACATTCCGACAACTATCTATTCGTGCTAACAATCCCTCCGATTCACGAACGTCTTTTCCCTTTCGCTCTACGTCAAAACGCTTGATACCTTCAACAAAATCAAAAGAGATGTTCCAACACACCTCGAACTGCCCATCTCCCCATTCTTCAGGGAGTAAACAAATGTCAGCAAAGAGTCGGGCAAGGTGACGAAGGGTGTAGGAAACACGTGCGCGACTAGGTACAGAGAAAAGAGTTTGGATCTCTTTTGCCGCCTTGTACCAACCAACTTCATCAAAGATTTGCAAGAGCAACTCAGCTTCTGAACCATGATGATGAAAAGGCAGTATATCTCGAATACACCGTAAACAAAGATCATATGCACCGATCGCGTACAAACCCTGAAGCACCATCTTGGTGTGTAGATACTCCTCACCTCTCATCCAAAGATCAAAACCTTTCGGAATCGACCACCTCTTGAAGAGCTCAAGGGCCAGTTCGCGTAGCTCAGCTCTTTCGGTCGCACTGTTGGCTTGTATACACATATCCAGAAACGCTGGAACAGCACTCTTCATCCCTTCCGTAAGAAGCACAAAAAAACGCCTTTCCTTTGGCCACAAGACGATCATACCATGTCGATACCATCGCTCCATGGAGACCCCTGCGTTCCCAGAAGCCTCTTCAACCTCTTGCCTCGAATCAAAACCGTCAAAGTCCCGACCTGTAAGGATCTCCCACTCATACAAACAAAGCGTTCCAAAAGGCACCTCCCTACCAGACAAATCAAACCAGTGCGAAAGCTCCAAGGTCTCATCGTAAACTTCATCCATCTCAACACTCTCGTCATCGAGAATGTCATCCTCATCGTAATCATCCCACCGACGCCGTCCATATCGATATCTATAATGATCTTGCAGTGTATCCTCGTCAGGTGTTCCTGATTGCCAGCACTCCATCAAGGCTAAGTGAACATCCATATCAAGCTTGTCAGCGAGTCTTGAAAGCACTTCGAGACGGGTCTTATCTTCCCCTTTTAGAGCATGAACATCCAACCCGGCTTCTGAGTATTGATGGACAAGAGGAATCGCAAGTTTGTCAGGAGAATCTTCCCCTTTGAAAATATTCTCCAGGAGTGGAGCTAACATAGCAATCGATTCGTCATACTCGGGAGCATGAACATCAACGTTCGTTTCGGTGATGAAGAGATTGTATACAATACAGATGCGATATCCTTCGGTGACAGGCTTGACCTCGTGTTGGCAGTCTGTATAAAAAGCACCATATTGCAATTGAAACTTTGAATCAAAACCACCAAAGTCAATGACTTTAGTCTGACCATCGTGATGAATATGAAGCTGACCGCCTTCATGAGCAGACGGAAGCGACAATACAAAAGTCGCAAACATACCGTCTTCTTTCTCTGAGTCACGGTGGGGAACAAAAAAACACCCCTCTTCGTAAATCAGCATTTTGTAAGCATCATATTCGACAGAATGTTCGACCTCAAAAGCACTCACACATCGGCTCACAAGGGTATCGACAAGCTCAAACCACACCGGATTTTCGATCGAAATAAGTGCAGGATCGAGTTGCCAGACACGGCGCACGTTTGTATCAAGAATAGTCTCCTCACCACGACCATATGGGGCAGGCTCGGCAATAGCTATCAACTTTTGTGCATCATCGGGTTTGATGGGAAAAGACAACTCACCAACACCTTCAACAATCATCCCAGGAAGCACAACAGTGTGTTGCCCAGAAGTACAAAAAATTGCTGATTCACTTAATCCTTCAAGAACCTGTTGCACCTCTTCATACATGTCTTTGAGTACATCAAATGTTGGGGGAATTTCTTGTATCCTCACAAAAGCTCTCCTTTCTCGCACATTTCAACCACGACACACTTGTTTCAAAGCAACCAAATGACAGATGGTAATGGCCTCTTCACAACCATGCCGAGAACAACTTGTTTCGTCAAGTCCAGCCCGCAGCCACACGCCAAAGGCGTCGAATGCAGGGTTTGGGGGGCGCTGTCCCCCAAGCGGGTGTGGGTGGCAAACCCACAAAGCCAAACAAAGCATCGCCAACAGCAAGGGCAAGCGGAGCGCGCCAGCCAGCAAGGGCAAGCGGAGCGCGCCAGTAGGGGCAAGCGGAGCGCGCCAGTAAGGGCAAGTGGCAACTTGCCCTCCTCTCCGACAACTTGCCCTCCTCTCCGACGACTTGCCCTCCTCTCCGACAACTTGCCCTCCTCTCCGACAACTTGCCCTCCTCTCCGACGACTTGCCCTCCTCCCCGACAACTGAGTGACTACAAGTGGCAACTTGCCCTCCTCTCCGACGACTTGCCATCCTCCCAGACAACGGAGTGACAACAAGTAAAAACTTGCCTAGTAGCCACAAAGTAACAACACCTCCCTCCCCCCCAAAATCTCACACAGAATCAAGCCAACCCAACAAAAAAGACATGACATTTGCGCCGTCAAATGATACAACCGACAAGCATTTGCATTGCGGTGACATCGAAGTATCAGGAAGGCACATGAGTCAAACTCAAGACCAACAACAACTACACTCTGAAGAACTCGAAGGCTCTGCCGACATTGCCGTTGTCGGTATGGCAGGTGCCTTCCCTGGCGCACACAATATCCACGACTATTGGCAACGACTACACGACCAACAAGAGAACATCACCTTCTTCAACAAAGATGAACTCCTACAAGCTGGACTCCCACCCGAACTCATCGACAACCCTGCCTTTGTCCCCGCAAGAGGCATCTTCGAAGACGCACCCTACTTCGATGAATCATTCTTCGGCATGAGCCCCAAACAAGCACAGCTCACAGACCCACAACACCGAAAATTCCTCGAATGCTGCTGGCACGCACTCGAACACGCTGGCTATACACCAGAAGCATTCAATGGCAGCATCGGCGTATACGCTGGCTGCTCCGCCAACACATACCTGATCAACAACCTCCTCCCACAACAAGATGTCCTCGAATCACTCGGTGGATTACAAGCCATCCTCGCCAACGATAAAGACCATCTCGCCACATTCACCTCCTACAAACTCGGACTCACTGGACCAAGCCTCACCATCCAAACAGCCTGTTCAACCTCTCTCGTCGCCCTCCAGATCGCCTGTATGAGCCTCCTCAATTACCAATGTGACATGGCCCTCACAGGCGGCGTCTCCGTCGCCGCCCCCATGAAAGGGGGACACCTCCACAGAAACGGTGACATCCTCTCCGCCGATGGACACTGCCGCGCATTTGATGCCAGCTCCACCGGGACCGTCAGCGGAGACGGCGTCGGTGTCGTCGTCCTCAAAAGACTCGAAGACGCCATCGATGAAGGTGACACCATTCACGCAATCATCAAAGCCGCCGCCATCAACAACGATGGAGACCAAAAAGTCGCCTACACAGCCCCCAGCGTCGATGGACAGGCAGAGGTCATCTCCACCGCCCTCACACTCGCTGACATCTCACCCACATCCATCTCATACATCGAAGCACATGGAACAGGTACAGCGCTCGGTGACCCCATCGAAATCACCGCCCTCACTCAAGCCTACAGAGAAGAAACTGACAACACCGGCTTCTGCGCAATCGGTTCCGTCAAAACCAATATCGGACACCTCAACGCCGCCTCCGGTATCGCAGGCGTCATCAAAACCATCCTCGCACTCCAACACAAAACAATCCCTGCAAGCCTCCACTTCTCATCACCCAACCCACAAATCCAATTCGACAAAACACCCTTCTACGTGAACACACACACGAAACCATGGGAAGATGTGCCCCTTCCAAGACGTGCAGGCGTCAGCTCATTCGGCGCAGGAGGGACCAACGCACACGTCATCCTCGAAGAAGCACCCTCCTTCTTCCCACTCCCACAAGAAGAAACACCCCAACTCTTCCTCCTCTCCTCACACAAAGCTGAACACCTCCAGACCATCCACACAGACCTCATCGACACACTCCAAACACACGACGATTGGTCCCTGCCAGACATCGCTTACACCCTCCAAGAAGGCCGACGTGAACAACCTTATCGCGCTTCGTTTGTCGCGACCCATCACAGAGAATTGGTCGACCAATTACAACAACACAAACACGTACAACCCCCTCCCGCCGCAATGAACCGACCAGAGGTCGTCTTCTTGTGTGCTGGACAAGGATTCCAAAAATCCGGCATGGGCGCCTCGTGGTTCCATCATGACGCCCACTTCCAGACACACCTCACGACCTGTCGGGATATCATCCTCGCCAAACAAGGATTTGACCTGTTTGAACACCTCTACCGCACCCCACCAGACGAAGACACCGCACTCGATGAACAACATATCAGCGCACCCGCGATCTTCAGTCTCTCTTACGCCCTCGCCAAAACACTCGAAGAGTACGGCATCCAACCGGATATTTTACTCGGTCATAGCGCAGGTGAATACACCGCCGCTTGCCTCGCAGGTGTGTTCGATGTGGAGACCGCTCTCAGCCTACTCGCGACACGGGCAAAGCTCCTCAAAACACTCCCCCAAGCGACCGGCCTCTACGTCCACTGTGACCTCGACGAAGCGCTCTCCTTACAACGCGAAGGCGTACACCTCTCACTCGTCAATGGACCCAAAGCCTGTGTCTTCACAGGCGCACCAGAGACCATCGCCCACTTCGAAGCAGAGGTCTCAAAACAACACAACACCAAACAACTGCGGATCACTGCGGCGTTCCATAGTGCGCTGATGGACCCAATTATCGACGCCTTCAGAGCAGAAGCCCAACAGTATACCTACCACCCACCGCAGCGTTCGATGCTCTCAGGAGTCACAGGGACATATCTCACCCACCTCGACGCCAACGCCGAATACTGGGTCAAACACCTACAACAGATGGTCCGCTACGACCAAGCATTCTCCACACTCGCCCCCAAAGAAAAAGCCCTATACGTCGAGTTAGGTCCCAGACACTCCGTCGGAGGTATCGCTAGACACAATCTCCCATCACCTGAGGTCTTCTCTCCCCTCAAATACGATGGGACAGACAAAGAACACGATGAAGGGATCAGCCTTCAGGTGCTCGGTGAAGGCTGGTGTCTCGGACTCCCCCTCAGCACAAATGCCCTCCATGACAAACCCAGGAGACGACTGCCTCTCCCTCCCAGACCCTTCAGTCGAAACAAACACTGGCTCGACGCCCCCAACGCGCAGTCACCAAAGATGGGCTATGTGACCTCGGAGAATACGCCCAAAGGGACACAGACAGACAGCACAGGGAAGACACCGAGACCCACACTCGCGATACCCTACGACGCACCACGTGGACACGTCGAAGAAGTCCTCGCGTCGATCAGCGGTGAGCTGCTCGGCTTCGATGGGATTGGTCGACAAGATCCCTTCTTGGAGCTGGGTGGGGATTCGTTATTTGTCCTCCGTCTCATTGAACGCGCAGAGAAAGCACTCAAATGTCAACTCCCACAAGAGGCAGCCTTTCAAGGTGTAGACGTCGCGGCGCTCGCGGAGTATATATCTGCACATCTAACAAACAAGCGGACTGAACGGACGTCGACACACACACACATTCTGATCCCGATGAGAAGGACTGGCAGTCGACCCCCCTTGTACTTTGTGCATCCAGCAGCAGGTGTGGTCTTTCCTTACTTCGAGCTGGCCCGACAGCTCGGACCAGAGCAACCATTCTACGGTGTACAGGCGCTCGGTCTGGATGGACAGACATCACCAGATCACACCGTCGAAGAGATGGCTCGTCATTACATAGAGGCAATCAGAGCCCATCAACCGAAAGGGCCGTATCACATTGGTGCGTTCTCCTTTGGAGCATTGGTCGCCTACGAGATGGCCTTACAGCTCGAAGACCTCGGAGAAGAAGTCGGCGTACTCGCCTTACTCGATGAATCTGCGCCGATCAAAGGGTTCAGGCCCGGCTTATTGAGCGTCGCGCAGCTGTTTTTGGGCAACGCAGGCAAATCATTCTTAAAGCATTATCACGACCATCTGTACTTGAGTCAGCGGACCAAGAAGAAGGGACTGTTTGGTGTGAGACAGGCATGGCAGATGTTCTTGGAGCGTTCGGCGATGGCGACAATCATCCCAGAGGAGTCACTGCTTGAGACCTTCGAACAGCCAGCGCTACACGCAATGGCGGAGCTATTTTTTATCCATTTACGGGCGAACTTCACGTACACACCGAGGCGAGCTTACAAAGGTGATGTGTTGTTGTGTAAGTCCGAGTGGTGGAAGGACAGAAGTTGGTGGTCAAAAGCCGCTCGTGTGCCTGATATGGGATGGAGTCAGTTGATCAAGGGGGAGATTGTGATCGAGCACTTTGCGTGTGACCACCTCGCGCTGCTACGCAAACCCTATGTCCGCGATGTCGCAGCATATATCACGGAGGCCATGACAAACAAAAGACAACGGTGAATTCACCCAAAAAGGGGCTTTCTATTGTCAGAATGAGATGGTACTTTGATCGACATTCTTAACGATACGTAAGATTCACATGTAGGTTTTGGGAGTAAAGTATGCTGCAGGTTCCAGGCTATACGATCAATGAGACTATCCACAACGGCAATCGCTCACTCGTCTTTCGTGCGACACGAGAGAACGATCAAAAGCCAGTCATATTGAAGACTGTCACTCACACCTCCAACAACCTGCGCGACCTCAGTCGTTATCAATACGCCTATGACTTGATGAATTCACTCGATGTACAGGGGATCAGCCGCCCTTACGACATCCTCGAAGTCGACAAAAAACCTGTCCTCGTGATGGAGGACATCGGTGGCCACTCACTCGAAACACTGATCAAACAAACCAAAGTCCCCCTCGCCAAAGCACTCAAACTCGCAATCCATTGGGCCGACGTCCTCGGAAAGCTACACCATGAGCAGATCATTCATAAGGATATCAAACCAGCCAACTTCATCGTCAATGAGTCGATGGAGAAGATGCAACTGATCGACTTTGATCTCTCAACCCGACTGACCAAAGAGATGCCCGAGCTGCTCGCCGCCAATAAACTCCAGGGGACACTCTCTTACATCTCCCCCGAACAAACAGGTCGCATGAATTGCGCCATCGATCACCGCACTGATCTATACTCTCTTGGTGTGAGTCTGTACGAGCTCTTTACAGGGAAGCTCCCTTTTCCAGAACAAGATCCCCTGGCCTTGATCCACGCACATATCGCCCTTCCACCGATCGCTCCTCATGAGCTCTCCCCCGACCTCCCCACACCCATCGCGGAGATTATCCTCAAACTGCTCTCCAAAAACCCAGACGATCGCTACCAAAGCGCCTCGGGACTCAAAAAAGACCTCGAACACTGCCTCGAAGCGCTCACACAACACAACAATATCGCGCCATTTCCCCTCGGCGCAGAAGATATCTCCCCCATCTTGAAGTTGCCACAGCGACTCTACGGGAGAGACAATGAACTCGAAGAACTCTTCGAACTGATGGAGAAGATCGACGAAGGACAGACCCGATTGTTGCTGGTCTCAGGATACTCAGGGATCGGAAAGTCTTCGTTTGTACGAGAAGTCCACCGCCCCTTGTCACGCGCGCATGGACGTTTCATCACTGGTAAGTATGACCAATTCCAAAACATTCCTTACAACGGACTGATCCAAGCCTTCCGCCAATGTTGTCTCGATCTCCTGAGCGAATCAGATGATATACTGCAAGAGACCAAACAACAGCTGTTCGAACATCTCGGTGCCGCAGGACAAGTCTTGATCGACGTCATCCCAGAGCTCGCGCTGCTCATCGGTACCCAAGAACCCGCTCCTCCACTGCCTCCTGCAGAAGCACAGAATAGATTCCATCGGTTGTTCCAAAAGTTTGTCCAGTCTTTTGCCACACAACAACGTCCTCTCGTCTTGTTCCTCGACGACTTGCAGTGGGCTTCTTCCAACACATTTGAGTTGATCAAAAAACTGCTCCTCGATGAACAAACACAACACCTGCTGATCATCGGCGCTTACCGCGACAACGAAGTCGACACAGTCCACCCCCTGAGCAAAGCACGCGACGATCTACAACAGGCAGAGTTCCCACTACACGAAGTCGCGCTCAAACCACTGAGCCCACACAGTGTCCGCAGCTGGATCGCCGACGCGCTCCACGCAGACGAAGAAAAAGTGGCTCCTCTCGCAGACTCCGTGTATGAGAGGACCAAAGGAAACCCCTTCTTTGTCGAAACGTACTTAAAGACGCTCTACAACGACTCCTTCTTGTATCTCGATCCCAACACAAACCAGTGGACATGGAATGAAGATAAGATCGCCAAGACAGGTATCACAGAGAACGTCGCGGCGTTGATGACGCGGCAGCTCAAAGGCTGCACCACAGAGACACAAAATCTCCTCCACATCTCATCGTGTGTGGGTGCGACATTCGCGCTCAAGACGCTGTGTGAGATCACACAAAAAGACGCCTCCACGATCGCAAAACAATTGTGGGAAGCCATCCAAAAACAACTGATCATCCCCATCGGCGAAAACTACCGCCTTGTCGAGATCGCAGAAGCACAAGAAGGTGGAAAAGGCGCTCATCTCGACGTGAGCTACCGATTTATTCACGACCGGGTCCAACAGTCCGCCTACGAACTGCTCGAAGAAGCAGAGCGTCAACAAACCCACGCCACTATCGGACAGCACTTGCTCGATCTTTACGGCAAAGAGGCTGATGACGAACACCTCTTCCCAATCGTCAACCAGCTCAACCTCGGTCGTACACTCCTGAAAGAGAGCGCTGACAAACAGGCCGTCGCCAGGCTCAACTTGCGCGCAGGACTCAAGGCGATGAAATCGTCGGCCTATTCGCCAGCGCAGAAATACTTCACCGCAGGTGTCGAGCTGTTCCCCTCAGCATCATGGGAATCTGAGCACGATTTAGGATTCCAACTCCTGCGAAGTAAAGCCGACGCCGCGATGATGTGTGGTGATTTCGACACGACCAAAGAGACCATCGACGTCGCACTCTCACACGCACAATCAAAAGCCGAACAAGTCGCGATCTGCGAACTACAATTACGGCTCTACCCACTGCTCAGTGATTACGCCAAATCTGGCGAGGTCGGTCTACAATGTCTGACCTTGTTTGGCTTTGAGATCCCCGAAGACATGGATGGCTGGGCTGCTGCTGCAGGACAAGAGGCCACAGCGCTCGCGGACGCACTCGGCGACCGCTCGATCGACTCCCTGCTCGATTTACCGGCGATGGAGGACGAAGACACCATCCTCCAAATGAACGTCCTTACGGGACTCGCTCCCATCGCCTCCGTGACCCCTCATCTGTTCCCAGTCCTCATCACACGGATGGTACGACTCTCCGTACAACACGGAAATTACATCAACTCCCCTGTCGGCTATGTCTTCTACGGATTCCTCAACTGCGCGATGGGCAACTACAAAATCGCGGACGACTACGGACGTCTCGCGATCGCACTCAATGATAAACAAGGTGTCGCCGCCGTCCGCCCCCCACTCGACCACTTGTACGGCTGCTTTATCAGCCACTGGCGACACCCACTCGACCTCTCCCACGAACACACCACAAAAGCTATCAACGAAGGGATGGAGCTTGGCGTCTTCAGTAACGCTGGTTGGGCCACCATGAATATCCCCTGGCAGGCTTTCTCCAGAGGCACAGATCTGCCCTCCATCCTCCAAGAGACGGAGACCTTCCTCGATCTCGCGCGCAATACCTTTAAGTACGACGACGCAGTGAGTATCTTTTTGATCTCCCAACACGTCACACTCGACTTGATGGGCGCAGAGAGCCTCAAGGCACAATTACTCTCACAAGGACATATCGAAGAGGACTTGTTCGCGGCCCTTTCGCACTACCCAATGGCTTTGTTCCCCCTGTACACCATCAAGCTCCAGGCTGCATCCATCATGGACGATAACGAGAAGATCGAGCAGGCACTTGAAAAAGCACAAGAGCTCGTACCACTCGCGCCAGGACTGCCACAACAAGTCGACTTCGTGTTTTATCACAGTCTCCACATGACCAAACAATTCTCAGACGCTGACGAAGAGACCCAAGCGTCCTACAACGAACAGCTCAACGAAGCCCTCGCAAAGCTGCAAAACTGGGCCGACAATTCCCCGACCAACCATCAATATAAAGCCCTGCTCGTCGAGGCCGAAATACTGAGCAATCAGCTACAACAAGAGACCTCCAACGCCGCGATCGAACAAAGAGCTGCTGAGCTGTATGAGCAGGCGATTGAGCACAGCCAAACACACAACATACTGCACGGTGAAGGCCTCTGTCTCGAACGCGCAGCGCGCTTTTATACACTTCGCAAAAAATCACGCACAGCGCTCGGTTACCTCACTGACGCCAGACACGCATATGCACGCTGGGGAGCGCGCAAAAAAGTGCTCCAGATGGAGCGCGTCAACCCCGTCCTGCGTGTACAACAATCACAACTCTCCTCCACCCTGCGAAGCATGAGCTTTGACAGCACAACCTCAAGCACCTCCGATCGCACCAGCGAGATGAGGGGCCTGCTCGACCTTCGCAGCATCCAAAAAACCATCCAGGCCATCTCCGGAGAGATGAAGCTCGAAGAACTCCTGCGCAAACTCCTCAGCACTGCGCTCGAAAACGCTGGCGCACAAAGAGGTTGCCTCCTCCTCAAGGATCGACTCTCGCTCAGAGTAGAGGCCTCCCTCGATCTGGAGACCAAAGAGGAGTCCATTCTCCAGGCGATCCCCTTACATCAAGCCTCACTTCCAGGCTCGATCATTCGCTTTGTCGAACGCTCAAGAGAGCGACTTGTACTGTCCGATGTCACAAAACACCCGCGCTTTGGTGACGACGCGTATGTCAAAGAGCACAAGACGCGCTCCGCACTCTGCACACCTATCACACACAAAAACAAACTCATCGGGCTGCTCTACCTCGAAAACAACGCGATCGCCAACGTCTTCCACGAAGAGCGTTGTCTCTTCCTCGATATCGTCGCTGGTCAGGCCGCTATCTCGATCGAGAACGCAAAACTCTACGGACAACTCGAAGACAAAGTCGAAGAGCGCACCAAAAAACTCCAAGACACACTCGAACAACTCGAAGAACAACACAACCAATTACAAAGCACACAAGCACAGCTCATCCAGGTCGAGAAGATGAGCTCACTCGGTACGCTTGTCGCCGGTGTTGCCCATGAACTGAACAACCCCGCGAACTTCACCCTCAACGGCGCGCAAAACCTCGCACGCCGCTTACAAAAACTCAAAGAGTTTATCTTCGAACTCGCTGGAGATGACGCAGACCAGGAGATTATCGATAGCTTTGAAGAGAAATTTACCCCCCTCTTCAAAAACCTCGACGCGATCGCAAATGGTGCCGAAAGAATCCGCAACATTGTAGGTGGACTACGCACCTTCTCCCGTCTCGACGAGGCCGAACAAAAGAGAAGCCACATCATCGAAGGGATCAAAGCCACCATCGAACTTGTTCGTGCCAACTTCTCGGATCAAGTCACCTTCGAGCAACATTTTGAAGCCGATCCAGCCATCGACTGTTGGCCTGCGCAACTCAATCAGGTGTTCATGAATCTCATGGTCAACGCATGTCAGGCGATCATCGCCAAGAAAGAAAAGCTGGAGACAGACGAGCAGGGACGCCTCAAGATCAGCACACAGGAAGATGACGGTCGACTCGCCATACGCATCCAAGACAACGGCTCTGGTATGAGCAAGAGCGTCAAAGAGAAGATCTTCGAGCCATTCTTCACGACCCGTGGCGTCGGGGAAGGTACAGGTCTCGGACTCTCCATTTCATTCGGTATCATCGAAAACCATAGAGGCGAAATCAAAGTCGACTCGACACCTGGTATCGGGACGACTTTTACCATCTACCTCCCCGTCTCCAAAAAATAATATCCTCTCCAAATAAGGAGCGTTTCGTGCTCAAGATCTTGTACCCACAGCTCCCCTGGATTGCCTTCGTATCTGGCCTACTCATCGTCACCTGGGGCGTATGGCGCTACCCCAATGGACCCGATAAACGACACTGAGCGCAGAGTGTATCTCTCAAAACACAGCGCTGCCCTGGCGGCGTATCTCTGAGACGTTCGAACCAACCGTCTTTTTGAAGGCTCTGCGAAACGCAGACTCCGACGTGTACCCCAAGCTCTCCACAAAATCCATATCGACAGACTCCCCACTTCGTATCCTCATCACGGCCAAGTTCATACGCCACTTCGTGAGGTAACGAAACACAGGCTCACCGAGCAATGCGCAAAAGCGATTCGAAAACGCAGTGCGCGACATCCCTGCCACCCTCCCCAAACTTTCGATCGTCCAGGGCTTCTCTGGTTCCGCATGAATCGATGCCAACGCTCTGCCGATCTGCTCATCTTGCAAAGCGTTCAACCATTGCCCCTTCGAGCTTCCTGCGTGCTCCACCCAATGACGAATCGTTTGAATTAACAAGATATCCGCGAGCCTCGTGATCACAGTCTCACCACCGATAAACTCTCCTGACGCCTCGCGAAACATCAAACGCACAACATCCCCCATCATCTGGCCAAAAAGATGTTCGTCCTCCTTCATGTGGATCAGATCAGGCATATCCCGAAGCAGCATCTCACCAACCGGATGCAGTAGCTTCACAACTCCACACAAGACAATCGTCTTGTCATCCACTTCGGGGTACATCGTCAATGTCTCATAGAAATCACTCACCTTCTTCACTGGCAAATCGAGAAGACATCGTGCCTCAGCGTCATGACGGCCTTTGACCACGTGACCACACGCCCGACTAATGAACAACAAATCACCCGCACACAGTTCAAAAGAGTGCCCGTTGATCTCCACAATACAACGCCCTGCGACTACGACGTGAAACATACTCACACCGCTCTCAGCAGGCACATCCACCCCCCAGTCACGCCCCCCCATCACTGAACGACTGTAGTAGACACTCTCCAACTTCAAGTGATGCAAGACTTCGTGGTAATCGTGAGCAGACATCAGGACTCCTTTGCGTTTGTACGATCTGCAATAAAGTATGCACGAAATGGCATGGAAGATTCCAGAATAACACGTATCGTAGACAACAACAAAGCAATTGAACTCACACAAAGGAGACGACAAGATGAAGATCAACACAACAAAACTTTACCTCGCATTTTCCGGACTGATTATCACTTTGGTGGGCGCATTCATCGCCTTTTCGCCTGTCGCGTACTTGCAACAATTCGAGCTAGGACACGCCCCACAGCTCAGCTTTCTCAGTGAGATGCGCGGGATGGGTGGCGCGCTCGTTGGGTATGGCTTACTGTCTCTCTTGGCTGTGCTCGTCCAAACACTTCAGCGCTCGGCGCTCATCACGGCTACACTTACATTCTCAGCGTTCTCGTTCTTTCGGATCACAGGGATCCTCGTCGATGGTCTCCCTGGTCAAGGGATTTTGCTCGCGCTGACCATCGAATGTATCTTTGGTCTCTTGGGTTTGATCCTGCTCGCCAAAGGAAATGGTCCTTCCCTCAGCCGTTCTGACAAACATTTTTGAAGAGGCCGTTGACGCCAAAAAGAACACCAAAACTCAAACATAGACCGACATTGTCTTCGGATTGGCGAAGGAGCTCTTTGTATCGCAATTTATCGTCAACGTCACCGTGTTGTACTTTACAATCGATGATTTATGATTTCAGTAGCTCGTACGCACCGACACCATAGGTGTTGTGCTCTATAGTCACCGACAACAACACAAACACTCATTACATTTTTTCATCTTTTTTCATTTTTCACGTAACTTTTCTCATCCACAGCCGACAATACATGAGGTTGTCAAAGGAGAAGAGACGACCAACAAACAAAAGTCCGGGGAGCTGCGCCCCCTGCCCACAGGCAAAACGAAAAAGATGAGAGGCGACATCCATGCATATCACGAGTCATGTCAGTACAAACCCACAACCAACGACACACAGCACAGACATCCCTTCCAACTTTAAGAGCGCCATCCAAGGCGGAACCGTCCTGAAAAGAGGTGCCAAAGGAGCGCTCGTCAAAGAACTGCAAAACCTGCTCAACGAAGCTGGCGCCAACCCGAAACTCGTTGCTGATGGCGACTTTGGTCGCGGCACAGAGAACGCCCTCAAGATCTTCCAACGCCAACACAATCTCACAACAGATGGCAAATTTGGACGCGGTACGCTCGCCAAATTGGAGATCGCTCTCCAAACAGCCGCAACAGATCACGCAGACCATAGCCACGACGACCACGACCACTCTGTGACAACAGGGGTCTCCACAAGAACAACAGGCTCAACAAGTATTGGAGGCCGATTGATGAGCGCTGTCGATGGAGGCCAAGTGCTCAAGAGAGGCGCGAAAGGCACAACGGTCAAAGAACTTCAACAATTACTCAACCGCGCAGGCGCAAGCCCAGCGCTCACAGCAGATGGAGACTTTGGTCGCGGTACAGAGAACGCCGTCAAAGCATTCCAGCGCAAACACGGCCTGGGCGCCGACGGAAAATTTGGCCGAGGCACACTCGCCAAACTCAAAGAAGTGCTCCAATTGGGGGTAGGCACAAGCCCCAACGGCGGCACAACTGTAGACAACAACAATGGCGGCACAACCGTAGACAACAACAACGGTGACACAACTGTCGATAACAACAACGGCGGAACGAACACAACAAATGATGGTGTTGGACAGGCCATTGAGAATCAGCTCGGTGTCTTTGGCGGTTCATTGAGACGAGGTGGAAAAGGCAACGCAGTCAGAGAACTCCAGACTCTGTTAAATCGTGCAGGTGCAAATCCGAAGCTCACAGCAGACGGAGACTTTGGTCGCGGCACAGAGAACGCCGTCAAAGCATTCCAGCGCAAACACGGTCTGGGCGCCGATGGAAAATTTGGTAAAGGCACGTGGGCCGCCTTGAAGAAAGAATTGGGTGTTGACTTCAAAGCCTCAGATCCCCTCTCTGACGCAGGCTTATCAGGTACAGCGTCCACACACTACGCCTACAAAAAAGGCAAAAGACTTGGCAAAATACAGGTCGTAAGGATCGACGGAAAACCTGTGGAGATCAATACGGCCAGATCGTTCTTAAAGATGAGAGAGGCCGCACAAAAAGATGGCGTCAACATCAAAATCAACAGCGGCTTTCGCTCATACGAAGAACAAAAACGCCTCTACGATCTGTACAAAGCAGGACGCGGGAATCTCGCCGCTCGGCCAGGCTACAGTAACCATCAACATGGCCCCGCAGTCGACCTCAACACACGCGACCCAAAAGTCCTACGTTGGCTCAACAAAAACGGAAAGAAATTTGGCTTTGTCCGCACCGTTCCCAGTGAGCCATGGCACTGGGAATACCGCCCCTAATCACCCCTCAAACTGCCACGCATACTTCAGCAACAACTCCTTCAATGTCCTCGCACTCTCAGACAAGACTCCCTTTCGGTGAAACAGATGATAGTGAAGTGACGGCAACTCTCGAAGAGGTCGTGCGACCAATCCTTCGGGGATGCGACAGGAACCATTGACGACCGCCACCCCCAGCCCCAACGACACAAAGTGGATCATCAACTCCCACCCCATCGCCTCCACAGAGACCTCGAAGGAGACACCTTCAGACATCAACGCCCTCGAAAGAGCGATACGATGAGGACGATCTGCCGGAGGCACGATCAACGACGCGCCCTCCAGGTCGAGCAAAGACACCTCCTTTTTACTTGCGAGAGGGTGGTCTTTTGGACACACCAAGACCTGTGGAACAATCGCAAGACACTCACTTTCAAGAGCTGGAGGACACGACTCCAATGGCGCCACGCCGACATGTGCTTCACCTGACAAGACCGCCTCAAGGCTGCCTTCACGATCTTTCGTCATCAACCTAAGCTTTCGCTGACTTGAAGAGACAAACGCGCTGATCCCCTCCCCCAAGACATAGAGGTACGTCCCCGCACCTGCGACGAGTACCACGGGATGAAGACCTTCTTCTGCACGAATATCATTCAAAAAATCATCCGTTAAATCCCGAATATCCCGCCCCAAACGCAAGAGCTCTCTGCCTGCATGTGTCAGCTCCAGACGGCGCCCATGCTTGCGATATAACGGAACCCCAACACTCTCCGAGAGCTTTTTGATCTTCGTATGAAGCGCAGGCTGGGAGATGTGCAAAGCCTCCGCTGCGTGGGTAAAATTCATATGCTCCGCGAACACAACAAACGACGCAAGACTGCCTAATTCCAACATCCAGACTCTCCGTGGCTCAAAGCTATTCAAATGATGAATAGTCTATCCAATAACAATCGTTTTCATCAATCGTTTTTTTCGTAGACTTGTCTTCAGAGAGAACAAAGTGATCCACCACAGACATCTATCATCACGATATAAACGATGCGTCAGAGAAAATATACGACGCAAGGAGACAACCAGATGAGCAACACATATCCTCCCGCACTTGGCATCGACTTTGGACGTGTCATCATCAGCTCGGTCAAGGACGACGGACGCGCGGACACAGCCTTTCTACAGGGAAGCACCAAAGAGGCGATGCAGACCCCTCCAAATGAGCGAGCGTTCGAAGTGATCAAAGAACTTGTTGAGGCCTTTGAAGGTCGCGTATGGATCGTCTCGAAGGCAGGCAAACGCATTCAGCAACGCACGAGACAGTGGCTTCATACACATAAGTTCTACGAACAAACAGGTATCCCAAAGGAGCACTTGAGGTTTTGCATCAAAAGGCACCAAAAAGCCATCCATTGTAAAGAGTTGGGGATCACGCACTTCATCGATGATCGCCTACAGGTGCTCTCCCATCTCAAAGACTGCGTACCCAATCTTTACGTGTATGGACCACAAAAGGGCCGTATACACGAGAGCTGGCTCACACATGTACACGACTGGAATGACGTCGAAGCCGCGCTCCTCTGAGCAAAGAACGAACGTCCGGCCCACCACACAACTTTGCTCCTTGCCTTCGTTGAGGAATTGGTCGACAATAGTCGATGTCTGAGACAAGACTTACAACAAGGAGAAAGTCATGAATCAACCATCCCCCTCTCTCACCATCTTCGCAAAAGGTTCATCCAAGGCAGGAAGCGAGCGCGATCGCAACGAAGACGCGTTCTTAATGGCACCCGAGCAAGGTTTGTACGCTGTCAGTGATGGTATCGGCGGGAACAAAGCTGGCGAGGTCGCGGCTTTCATCGCCCTTGAGGTCGTGAAACAGAAAATGGGTGAGATCAAAAAGGATCTGGACTCACTCCCCAAAAGTCACGAAGGTCGAAGACACCTCGTCGAGAACGTCGAATCCGCCTTACAGTCAGCCTGCGCAGAGATCCATCAACGCGCCCAAGAGGAGGATAACCTCAAAGGGATGGGCGCGACCTGCACGATGCTGCAATTCGCCGGTGACAAAGTCGTCATGGGCCACGTTGGACACAGCGCAGTCTACCTGTTCCGAGACGGTATCCTCAGCAAACTCAGCGTCAATCACACCGCTGTCAACGAGCTTATTGAGCTTGGACTCGTCGAGCCAGAAGATGCCCCAACCCACCACTTGCGCAATATCCTCTCAAGGGCGTTGGGATTTCACAAAACGGTCCTCGTCGATACGCTCGTCTTTACCCTGCTCCCCGGCGACCGTTTGCTCCTGTGTACAGACGGTGTCACCAGACACACAACCCCCGAATCCCTTCAATCAGCCCTTTCACACGAAGGTTCCATCGAAGCTCTACAACAACATCTCGATCAAGTCCTCCCACAGGACGAAGGCGACGACCTGACTTACATCGTCATGGAAGTCCAGGCAGGTGATGACGCTCAAGCCCAAGAAGGCACGACATTTAGCTCACTCGTCACACAAGAGATGGAGCTGATGGATGAACACTATCTCACAAAAGGACTCAAGGTCAGTGATAAGCTCCGTTTGCTCCACAGTATGAAGTGGAAAAACATCGAAGCTGACGAAGTTTTTCAGCGAGAAGGTGCGCTCTATACTGAGTTCGCCCTGATCATTGGTACCCCCTTGAAGGTCTCCAAAGACGGACATGCCATCCCCAACATCGCGAGGACATCCTGGGGCGAGATCGCGCTGCTCACCCCTTACACAGCGCGCTACACATTGACCGCGACAGAGGAAACCGCGGCCCTCACGCTGTCACATGGAGCCTTCCAACAACTACTGAAGAAGCGCCCAAGACTCGCCTCCGAGCTGCTTCGACGACTTGGCCTGCACCTCCTCGGACTCCAAACACAAGACCTGCCATAGCCCAAACAACAACCAATCATCAAACACTTTGTGTGCCAATCGCCCCAAAAGGCACACAGCGACTCCTCCCAAAAACCTCCGCCAAAAAGTGTTTATCCTCCGTCTTCACCGAATAAAACCCTCAATATATCCGATTTCCCTCCTACGACGATTGGAACGTACTCAAGTTAAACATTGGAACGTTTGGATGGTCCATTTTTTACGTTTGGTACTTTTCATAATGCCAATGCAAATGCATATTCATTCGTGTGGATGGAGGATCGTTATGAATGGATCAATTCATTGGCACATCTTTACATCCTCAATTGTCCACTTACACAAAAAAGAAACGCATCAAGGGAGGTTCTCGTGGGTAGATTGGCAGGTGTCAAACTGGAAGATGACAACGGCATTCCACTTTATCGTCAGCTCGTGGATCAGCTCTCCACGCGTATTCGTTCAGGAGCTTTACCTTCGGGGTACAAATTGCCTCCAACGAGAGAGCTGGCAAAAGATCTCAACATCCACCGCAATACAGTCGTGAGGGCGTTCGAAGAACTCTCAGCGCTCGGCTTCGTCAAGTCGATGGTTGGGCGCGGTACGTTTGTGGCAGATGTGGAAGAGGCACCCATCCGCTACACAGAGACGCTCGACGTCCCACAGCGTTCCCTCCCGTGGGATACATTGGTTTCACAGGCGACGGAGTTGGAGACGGTGCAAAAGATCCGACGTATCTCGCAACAAGTCCGTCACAGAGAGTGGTACAACCTCGCGCGCATGGAACCGCCTGTATCTTTGTTCCCGGTGGAGCGGTTTCGACATTGTATCGATCATGTCTTGCGCACACAGAAAGGCAAGGCGCTGCGGTATGCACCGCGCGAAGGTTTGGAACGTCTGAGAACGCTGTTGGTTGATCAGCTCGCGACAAAGGGTATCCCCGTCCGCGTCGAAGACGTCATGATCACGACAGGGAGTCAGCAGGGGCTGGATCTCGTCGCGCGCGCCCTGCTCGATCCAGGCGACACCATCCTCATGCAGACCGCGACGTATACAGGTGCGCTCGGTGTATTCTCCGCGAGTGGCGCGCGCAGCATTGGTGTCCCTGGTGATGATGATGGCCCTTCGATCGAGTTTTTACACCGCTTGAACACCAACCGCGTCAAAGGTTTTTACTTAATGCCTGACGTGTGCAACCCAACAGGCGTCTGTATCTCCGAGAAGAAGCGTGAGAAGATCATCGAATGGTCCCACGAACGAGGTATCCCACTGATCGAAGATGATTATGCTTCGGATATGGAGCTGGATGATGAATTGCCTCCACCAGCGCTCAGAGCGCTCGATCCAGAGGTCATTTATATGGGGACGTTCAGCAAAAAGCTGATCCCAGCGTTACGTGTAGGTTACTTGATCTGCCCACAAGCCTTTCACAAAAGAATCCTTCCGATGAAACACGCGATGGATCTGGGCACTTCAGTGCTCATCCAACAGGCTCTTGCAGAGTTCTTAGAGCGAGGATACATGAGAGCCCATCTCAAGCAGATCCTCCCAGAATATAAGAAACGCCGAGACGCACTCGAAGCCTCACTGACAGAGAATCTTCCTGAGGAGATCACCTGGAATCATCCAAAGAGAGGCCCGCTGCTGTGGCTCAAGTTGCCACAATATATCTCACCAGAAGAGGCCTTTGAAGAAGCCCGTAGAGAAGGTGTTCTTGTGAACCCAAGTTCACTCCACGAGGCCACAAATCAACGAGGTCCCAACGGGTTACGATTGGTCTTCTTACACGAAGAGCCAGAGCGACTACACGAAGCAGGCAAACGCCTGGGGCAGGCACTCAAACGTCTCTGTCAAAGAGTCCCTGTGTCCGCGACAAATGGCGAGCGAGCGTTTAACGGCATTTGAGGCCGTTGGATGAAAAAAACTGACTCTACCGTTTTTTATGTAAAGGCCGCTCTCCCTTGAGAGACGCGGCGCAAAGCAAGTTTTGGAGCCAGTTTTCGTGGTACTGAAAT
>PCBK01000114.1 GCA_002731275.1 Deltaproteobacteria bacterium
ATTCGCTCCTAACGTAGTCCTCCGAAAAGGACTCAGGCTGGTCAACATAGAGACTCTTTCAAGCCTCTCCCTTTAGGGGGAGGTCGTTGACGATGAATCCTTTGGAGAGTGGGTTGCCTTACAGGATGTCGGCGGCGAGGTCGAGGATGGTGAGGCGATCCCGGATATCACGACAAATCCCAAGGATACGATCTGAGTCTTCCTGGCTCACGTCGATATCTTGGGGAACAACAGGTGCCTTCGCGAGTTGGAGTGCCTGGTTGACGCGCTCTGCGTGTTGAGCGGCCTTTTGAAGCTGCTCGCGCACCTGTGACCAATGCTCGCGCAAACCTGCGCGCGTTTTGAGACGGTGGGCGCGGTTGTATTTCTTCGAGGACTCTTTGATCGCTGCGTTCATCGACGTCTCACCAAGCTCTGGATGTCGTGACGCGAACCACGCGCGGAATGCGTCTTCATCTGCCGGATCAGGCTCGACGGGTGTTTGTGAGAGCGCCTGTTGGACATGCTCATCGTCACATGCCGCGACGTTGACAAAGAGTGGGTGGACAAGACCACACGCGATACCCACCTGTGTCCCGTGGAGAGCTTGTGGGGGAAGGCCTGCGTCGTGTCGCTCCATGTCGAGCCTGTGGGACCAAAGGTGTTCACCACCTGAAGCAGGAGCGCTGGAGCCCGCGAGTAACATGGAGAAGCCGGAGATCCAAAGCGTCTCCATCAGATCTGCGACCGCCTGCGCATCATTTTGCCCAATTTTTTCTGCATCTTCGAGCGTTCGGTCAAACACCTCTTCGACCATCTGAATGGGCAATTGCCAGGCTTTCATACCCTTGATCAGGTTGGCGACTGAGGCATCTGCACCGGCGAATGGCTTGGAGCAAAGGTCTCCTAAGCCTGCGAGATTCATCAACGCAGGGGCCTGTGCGATTACTTCTGGATCTGCATACACACCGATAGGCGGCGCACATGGGACCGTTGATTTGAGTCCTTTCACGTAGAGTGCGGCGATACCGCTTGTGTATCCATTCATCGAAGAGGCTGTGGCGTAGGACAGGTAGGGAAGTGAGCGACAAAAGGACGCGTATTTGGCGATGTCGTTGATGGTTCCTGCGCCGACAGAGACGACGAGTTTGGCGTCTTCTTTGTCGATCAGTCCGGCGAGCAAGTCCGTCTGCTTGTCGTCTGCTGAGGGGGCACTCCCATCGGCTTTATTGGCCACATGGTGACGGACTACACGTCTTCCTTGATCGGCAATACAGCGCTCCACTCGCTCACTCAAAGAGAGCGTGTTGTCGTCGCATACGACGTATACAGTGTCGTCGCTGGTGGTCAACTCTTTTGCATGTTGTCCGAGGGTGGACTCGACACCAGAGGCGAGCACCGCCCATCTCGTTGGAACTGTTGCTGTCGAACCGTCAGGTCGTTGGTGGCTGCTGTCTAACCATCGTTCGATATCGCGCATGTATGGCTTCCTTTATGTATGGCAAGGTCAAGAGAAGATATACGTACAGGCTCCATCACGAGTGGGAGCCTGATGGACGGCCTGTTTGTAACAGTTTTGGGGAGAATTGACAAGGTCGTGGAGGGCGGAGGGAAGGTGGTTGAAGATAGATTAGGGAGTGACCTCTGTGGAGAGGTCCTCTTGGCGTTGGTTGAGTCTAAGCATGATACCGACGACTACGGAGACACACATCCCCAAGAAGCCACCCAAGACAAAGGTTTGGTAGTGGAAGAGTGTAAGCTGTGTCGCGAGGACAAGTGTACCTATCGACAGCACGATAGAGCCCAGCAGCACAAGGGAGTGATGGCGTCGGTGTAGTGCGCTCATGCTGAACGCGAACCCCAGGAAGAGACCACTAAACAACAAGAGCCCAATACCAAGCGTCCGAAGCCAAGGGGAGCGATGTTGGAGATCGAGTGTGGTCGTTGTGTGAGGGGCGAGATAATAGCGTTTGAAGCTGTATCTTCGGCCCCATCTTGGGAGTTGTATTTTGACTGGCAAAGTCCCTACGGTCTGTGTTTGGTTGGCGTAGTTGCGGAATATTTGCTGACTTGGGTTGTGTGTCCGTTGAGTACGTTGTGTGAATGAGCGACGATTGGAGAGTCTGGAGGAGAGGGAGAGTGGGGAGGTGATCTTCCAGTTGGAGTAGCCTCTGACTCTTTCGTTCCCGAGGATGTCGGTTTTCCAGGTCACTTTTCCCTCTGGCAAATACAACGCCCACTGCAGCTCGCTGATCCAGATGTCGATACTCGGTAGCGCAAATGTATGTTGGGTGACGCCACCAAAACCTTTGCTTTGGACGCTGTAGACAAGCTCAACTTGAAAGGTGTTGCCTGCTTGCTTTCCCGAACGCTTCAAGGGGATCAGGACTTTGTCTCCATCTTTGGCTGGTTTTACGGGCTTCTTCGCGACAAAAGCGCTCTTGAGCTTGGCGTTTGTTGGGAGCTTGATCGCGATGAATTGCTTAAATGTGTTCCTCACGAGGTAAGACGCTTGTACCCAGAGCTTTCCGGTCTTGTTGCTGACTGTCGTGTATTGGGCTTTGTCGATCGTCGAGGCGGGGGTGTTGATGTTGGTGTATCGGTTGATCAACAGCGACCACGAGACTGGACGTTTTCCAAAGCGATATGCTCGAAGTATTGGACGTGTGGTTCCCTGGCTGATCTGGCTTGGAAGCTCGCGGACATCGATCGTTGCTGCGTGATGTGGGATGACATTGATCTCGTCGTTTCCGATAACTTCGATTCCAAGATAGCCGGACTCTCTTTGTACGCCTAGAGGTTCGGGGAGCAGTATGGTGCTTTTGTGTTTGCGTTGTTGTAGCTCTGCGAGCACGGAAATTTCATAGCGTTCGGTCACTGGCTCGACGAGGAGGACGTCGAGGACCGTTTTGTTCTTTTGCTTTAGAAGTTGGTAGTCTCGCAGTCCCAACCCATGCACTTGTCGGATTCTTAGTCCTTTTGGAATGACGAACTGAAAGCGTTGTTTGGGTGCGTGGACGATAGTGTATCGCACGGTGAAGAAGAGGTCTTGTCCACCACGTCCGACTGAAAGCAGTGAGTATGTCCGTGCGTACAGACGTGAACGCTTGGAGGTCTTCTTTTGGGATGTTTGTGTTTGCTCGGCTTTCCACCAACGCAAGGTAAGCGAGGTCTTTTGTGGATGAAGGATTGTCTTGAGTGATGTCTTTCCTTTGCTGCGGGTGATCTTGGTGGCGTACCCGCCTTTGAGCGTTGGGCGGAAGTGATTGCTCGGAAACACCACGACGAAGTGAGCGGTACTGCCCGGTGCAAAGTGCAACTTCGTTTGTGGATCTGGGCCAGATTTTTGTGGGATAAAGAAGGTCATCTTCAGCGTGTGCCTTCCTGCCTCTTTGAGCGCCAACTTGACGTACGATGAGTTCGCCCCTTTGGTAAACAAGAGCGCCGGACGTCCGTTTAATGTCGCTTTTCTTAATGGGTACTTTTGCCACAGTACGTCGATACTTTGCCATCCTTTTGACTGCTTCTCGACGTACATGGTGGCTTCGACGTGGAATCCCTTTTTCCTATAGTGGGCCTTGTAATGACCTTCACCGAGTCGCAACAGGCTGTCTTGCTTGCTCGTTTGACGTTGCAGTAGGTGTTTGTACGTCGTCAGTGGGATCCAGGCGCCTTCCTGGAACATCATCGTTTTTGAGGTTGTTTGAGTGGATTGTCTGGGTGTTGTAGGAGGCTTGCCTCCTGCGTAGGATATCGTCGGTAAACACACCAACATGAGCCAGGTTGTGAGAATTCGTATCATCTTGTCAGTCCACGTGCTTAGGGTCGAAGAGGGCGCGTTTGTGTCGTGTTGTGTACGTGTCATCACTTTTCTCCCTCTTCTTCGAGCTGTTCGTCGTCTTCTTCGGCCTCTTCATCATCTGGAGCCAGATCGGCCTCAAGCGTTGCGGGAGAATTGTTTTCCTCGACAGAGGTCTCTTTGCTGAGCGCTTGAAATTGTTTGGTGAAAAACAGCGGGTAGATAGGAACTCCCATAAAAAAGAGGGATATCTGCATTCCCACACCATCAAAGAGCAACAACATAAAGGTCAGGAAGGCGGACCACCATCTCATCCAGCCGAGATAGACAGGGAAGTTGTCGATCACCTCTTGACGTGGGAAGAATACTCCATACAGACAGAGCGCCCAAGCCCCAAAGAGTAGGCCACGGAAGCCTGCGAGATAGGTCAGTGGGAGAAAGTAACCCACGACGAAGAGCCCAATCCACCCAAGGATAGAGAGGACGATAAAGTGCCACTGGATGCCGCCTTTGTGGAACAGCGCGACGAATGCGAGGAAGAGAAGCAGGATGGTGAGCGCGAGGACGAACCAGAACCACGTGACACTCCATTCGTGTTGTAAGTAGCTGATCCCAACAGTTGGAGAGGTGCCTTTGAGAAGGTGTCCGCGAAAACGCAAGCTTCGACCGATAAGTGGAAGACTTGCCCGGAGTTGTCGACTAAACTGGTTGAATCGAGAGCGATAGGCTTTTCTACGCGCTTTGCTCACGGTGGATATACTGTCGTTGCTAAATCGCTCTTTGAGTCCGCGTCCATCGTACACGTTGTATTTTTTACGAGACCAGCCGCCGGCGGAGACGTAAGGGGTTCCTGCGCGCCAGTCTTCCATCAGACGTTTCTCCAGGCGTCTGAGAAAGCGCGTACTCCAAGGGGTTTTGACTGTTCCTTCAAACCAGATAGGGCGGTGGGAGCGTGGGAAGTAGTAGTACCAGTCGAAATACAGGACTTCGAGCGGTGTAGAGGGCAGTTTGCTGACAAAAGTTCCCCACGCACCAAGGCGTTTACGTGGGATGGTGTAGAGAATTTCGACGGGGAACATTTGCTTGCTGCGTTTTCCTTGTGAGCGAGCGAGTGGGAAGAGGTAGATGACCTGTTTTTTGGAGAGTCCCTTTTTGGCGGGTTGTATCGGTTGTCCCGCGACGAATGCGCCGAGCAGTTTTGCACTTTGGGGCATGTATACAGGCATAAACTGCCTTCTGTTGTTGGTCACCCAGTAAGTCGCTTTGGTCATCTCTCGACCTTCACGTGTGCGGATCGTCTCAAATCGCGCGCGGTTGATCACTGTACTGAGGACTTTAAGCCACGGATGTTTTGTGACCTTTACTTTGATCTCTCCCTGTTGATCTGTGCATTCATATCCGAGCAGAATGGGGCGATTGCTCTGGCTACGGATCGACTGCGAAAGACTTCTTACATCGACTTGTTGGGCTTTGGACGCGCTCGCGTGTGTGACCTCTGTGTCTGCTTGTGCAAGAACTCCGACGAAAGCAGCGTATTGTTCGGCTCCTGGTGCCTGTGGGAATGGGAGCGAGATGCTCTTCTTAGTCGGGAGTTTGGAGCGCTCAAATTTGACCTCGATATCTTGCTTCTTTCGAATTGCCCGAGAAAATTGGACGGTGATATGGCGTCGTGTTTTCGTCCGTTTGGTTTCAAACCATTCGGCGACACCGTGACCTCCAATGTGAAGGAGTTCGACATTGACAGGCATACGGAATTGGAAGGAGCGGATTGAACCAGTGAGCAATTGGATGGAGACTTTGCTTTTTCCAAACAGCAAGCCTTCTCGCAGGTTGAGCAGCGTTTGGGTGCGGACACGCATACGTGTTTGTTCTTTGCGCTCGATCAATTGGCCTTTCCAGCGAAGTACGATAGGGCGCTCGCTTGGAAGGTACATGTTGACGTTTGTCGTGTTTTTTTGTGTGGTTGTTTTGATAGACGATGAAGGTGAAGTTTGGAACTCCCAGCCTTTGCCGGGCAAGCTCAACTCGATATTGGCGCTAGGAACTTTCGGCAGCAGCAGCGGCGCGACGTGCTCTCCTTGTAGCTGTGAGTGCTTGACCTGGTATCGGTATCGAATCTCGTACCGGCCTTTGGAGAGCGGGACCCAGAATCCTCGTGAATCTTTGAGAGGGGCGACCTTTTGGCCGTTGATGATCACTTTCGAGATCAGCGCTTCTTTGCGACTCAATACAAAGCGAGACCATTTTTGACTGTTGCCCCGGACGATGAGTGTCCCGTCGAGTGTCAGAAGTTTTTTTGAGATGTTTCCTACGTATTTAGCGGAAAGAACGTGTGTTTGAGGAGCCGTTGGGAGCGTCTTTTTTTTGAGCCACTGTTTGATCGTGTCGATGTTGACGAAGACACGTCCCTGGTCAAGATGTGCGTTGGGTGTGGTTGGTTTGGAAGTGGGCTGGGCCCACGCCGTCGAGATGTGCAACAAGATCACCAACCATCCTGATAAGATGGGTGTCCAGAATCTTTGCGAGGGTGGGGAGTGTTTTTTCATGTGAGAAGACCTCATTTTCTTCCTTTGTCCGTTTGTGTCGAGAGAATGTATCGTTGTTGACGATGAAAAAGAGTGCGTCTTGTGTGTATGACAATGTATGTAACGTCTGTTTGGTTACAATGATCTGTTTTGGTATGTTTCAAGGCAGTGTGCATGTGCAGCAGGTGTTTTGTGTGAATGAAGTGTGAATTTGGCGAGAAAAAAATGTAAGGGCCGCTTACATCACAATACGCTATGGAATGGGGGATATATCCCCTTTTGACTGCCGTGAGAGTGAGGTCGCTCTGAAAGATCTGCTTGAAAATGGGGGTCTTTCTTGTTAAGTGGAGAAACCTCTCAGGATTTATGCGGGACTTTCTTGACCTCATATACGCATCCTGGCATGATGGCTTGGCACTAGGGAGATGTCATAATCTCAAGGCAAAAAACGCCTGGAGGTTTGTTTGTGTCCTCCAACAGGACTTCCATTCTACCTCTCTCCTCGACCAGAACTTTTGTCTTCTTCTGGTCACGAGTGTGCTTCACAATAGAATCGATGATTGAAAGTGGATGACACCACTGTGGTTATGCGTCGACCAGCAGTATGTGTCTACTCTTGCGGTAAATGGAACTGAATAGGTATGCTGGATTCAAATAGCGGCTCAAATTTGAGAGGTGCCCAGATGAGGGATGCTTCACAACAGAAAACACACACATCACATTTGATCTCAGCGCTCTGCATCTTTGTGGGGGCTTGGGGGTTGTTAAGCGGTTGCTCGCTTCAATCAACAAGCGTGACAAAGGCGAGCCCTGCCCACGTCAACGGCCAAATTTTGGGGGAATCCAATATCATCCCCAAGTTTGCGAAACAACGTGATGGACGTTGGGCCCATGGGTTGCAACTTCGCCACGGTGTACGCTTGGCGGTGGCTGATGAAGCTGAGACTACAACAGCATCCTTGACGACCACAGACAAACAAGAGGATGACCGACCGCTCCCCAAGATCAAGCGCCGTAAGAAACGCCGCAAAGTGCGTCGAAAACGTCGCAAGCTACGTCGTAAAAGACGTAAACGCCGCCGAAAAGGCAAGCGACGTGCACGACGCAAGAAGAAGAAGAAAAAGAAGATCGTGCTCGTCTCCGCAAAGCGTGTCGATCAGATTCTTGCTCGTCTCCAACCTGTCGTCTTCAAACACCGCAAACTCAATTCCGAAAAATCGTTACATAAAGTACCCAGTAAAAGACCGCTCATCCCATTGCCAAAAGACCGACGATTTCGTTGGGTTGTCAAAAAGTATCGGGGTTTGTTTTGGGGCTTTACCTGGTCGATTATGAAGAACCGAGGGCAGTTCGAAGCCCAAATGCGCCGTCATCTTAAAACGCTTGATGTTCCCGAGGAGCTGTTTCTCTTGCCGGGGATCGAGTCCAACTACAAAGTGCGACTGATCTCCTCTGTTGGTGCTGTCGGGATTTGGCAGTTTATGTATAAGACTGGCCGACGTTTTAAGCTGAATGTGAGCGCGTGGCACGATGAGCGTCGTCACATCCGCAAGGCGACACTTGGTGGCGGACGTTATCTGCGAGATCTTTATCGTCACTTCGGTCGGTGGGAATTCGCAATCGCGGCATACAACTGTGGAAAACATTGCGTTGAACGTGCGCTCAAGCGATGTCCAAACATGACCTTTTGGAAGATGCGTGTGAGCCGTTGTGGGTTGCCTGCTGAGACCAGAGAGTACGTCGCGCGGTTCTTTGCGATGCTTCACTCACTCAAGAATCCACCTCGTCCAGAGCGTCCTATCAAGCCGAAACCTGCTGTTGTGCTCGCGTCTGTGAAGACTCCTGGCCCAATGAGCTTGATCGAGATCTCCAAAGGGACTGGTATCCCGCTCCGTAAGCTTCATTTTTACAACCCCGAGTTGTCTTCTTGGGCAACACCACCCAAAATGAAGTACGAATTGCTCGTCTCTCCGAAAGATGTTCCCAAAGTAAAGTCTTTCTTGTCCAAAAAGCGCCCCGGCGCCTACTGGATCAAAGAAGTTCCTGTACAGCCAGGTGAAGATATCCAAAAAATCGCACGTCGTCATGGACTGACTGAGAAAGAAGTTAGAGTCTACAATCGTATCTGGCGTGGACCTGTTCCAAGTCGTCGTCGATACCTGTTGCTTCCTATGCCATGGGGCAAGCAAAAGTGGCGTCGCTCTCGCAAAGTCAATCGATATCTCGCGAAGTTGACGGACAAGATTCGTCGCTTTCGTTGGCGGTATCCGGTTGGATACAAGATCCATCGCCGTGGCTTTTGCCACAGAGCACGTCGCGGTCAGTCTTTGTTTGGCATCGCGAGACGCTACGGGATGTCGAGATATCGAATCAAACTGTACAATCCTGGTGTGACAAAGGTTCGCTCAGGTGACCTGATTCGCCTGCGTTACAACGCCAAGTGTGGAAAACGCAAGCGTCCACGTCTCGCTTCCGCCTTTAGCTCGTGAGTCTTTTCCTTCTATCCTCTTCACTTGGTTCGTCCCCCCACTGAAGACCAATTTCTCCTTTCCATTTGGACCGATTTTCCTCCTTGACAATACGCGCCCTTTTCCGCTACATATGGTCTGTTCTGCCCGCAATCTAGAAGATTTTTCTGGCGCGCTGCGCGCTTTTTGTCCCAACTTGGAGTGTTGTGACTATGCATATTTGTTTTATCTATCCTTCTTACGTCCGCCACGCAGAGGCCAATCCAGAGATCAGAGAGGTCGTCTCCGCAGGGAGTTATCTCGGTTCGCCCACCATGAGCATCGCGCTGTTGGCGGGTTGTACACCTTCTCGACATGAGGTCTCATTTATCGACGACCGCATCGAGGAGATTCCATTTGATGCTGACTTTGATGTTGTCGCGATGCCTGTCTTCACTCCCGCTGCGAAGAGGGCGATGGAGATTGGTGATCGATTCCGTGAGCGTGGTGTGAAGGTCATTGTGGGAGGGATTTTCTCCACATTGATGCCCCAAGAGATGCTGCCCCACGTCGACGCCGTTTGCATCGGTGAAGGAGAGGCTGCTTGGGTGAAAATCCTCGAAGATATCGAGAACAATGAGCTCAAGCCTATCTATCAGAGTAAAGACTATGTCAACCTCGCGGAGCTTCCAATGCCTCGCTGGGATCTTTACTTCCAAAAAGAAGGTCCAAATGGCTATCGTTCGATGGGACCGACTGGTGAAGTCACTGTCGATTATGCACTTCAAATCTCTCGTGGTTGTGCGCTGCGTTGTATGACCTGTGCGATTCCCGAATACATGGGGCGTAAAATGCGCTTTATGGACCCTGATTGGGTCGCGCGTAACTTCGAAGCCCTGAAGTTTGGTGGAGTCAAGCGCCACATCTCACTGACTGAAGATACTACGAGTTTCCCCACCGGGAAAGTCAGCAGCCATATGATCGAGACACTTGAAAAAGTGACCGAGATTGGCCCTCGTGTCGCCTACACAGGTGCCAGCCCTGTCCAGGCTGCGAAGGCTGTCCCTGAGTTCTATCAGTTGCTCAAAAAGCTCGACGCTGTATCTATTTACCTCGTCTTTGGTTTTGACAAGTGGTCGATGAACATCTTCAGCACTGATCCTGATCCAAAGATGTATCAGCAAACACTCGACGCAGTGAAACGTATCCACGATTCAGGTCTTGGTGTCTACGCTTCTATCCTCGCGGGCCACGACAACGAAGACGAGTCTGTCTTTGATCGCATCCTTGAGTTTACCGAAAAAGCCAAGATCGATACTGCTGAGTTTGTTATCTTGACACCCTATCCAGGAACACCCCTGTGGCGCAAGCTCAACCAAGAGGACCGACTGATCACCCGTGATTGGTCCCTCTACAACGATGCCAACCCCACATTCCAACCGGCGAATTACAGCGCTGACCGTCTGCGAGAAGGCTACATCTACTTGTGGCACGAATTTTACCGCCGCAACGAGCGTTCACGTCACGCTATCCAGGTCTGACCCCTTTTTCCCCTACACTCTCCGTACCAACCCTATCTTGTATGATCTCGTACGCTCATTGAGGACATCGCAGCGCGATATCCACAATGTTGTATGTAGACGTTTACTGTGCGTTCACTGGATGATCTGGAGGCAGTCCATCGGGCTTGGTGTAGATGGTCTCAATAGGCGCATCAAGCCTTAGAATGGCGATTAAACTTACCCCCCTTACAAATGGGGTTTTGGATTGTTTTCTTAACGCGCGAATCAAGACACGAGCTTCACTGGCAAAGAGCCTCTTCAGTGTACTGTTGACGACTGCTGAAGGTTGGTCAAAGTCACTCTGGCTGCTGTCTCTTCCGCGTGTCCACTTACCGAGTGTACGCACTGTTTTGACGGCAGGGTACAGTAGACTATTATAATACGATACGAGGAGCGGCGTGACTGGCATATCGCGCCAAATGCGTTCAAATCGCTCGAATGTGTAACGTCTGTAGTGTTCGAACTGCTCATCATGTACACTCCACAAGGCTGGCTCTGCGGGAACTGTCAGGAGCGCATATCCGCCTGTGGGGAGGAGGGAGAGTCCCTGGGAGAGCAAGGCAAAGTCGTCTTCGACGTGTTCAAGGACGTCCATCATCGTGATCAATTTGGGGGTCGTGTTCAGCTGCTCTTTTAGGTTTTCGATATGTGCATTGATGAATGTGACCGAGGGAAAACGTTGTTTCGCTTTTTGAATCGCGATAGAGGACACATCCACACCAACACAGCGGTATGTCTCTGCGAGGTATGCGATGTTGGCACCTGTCCCGCAACCAATATCGAGGATCTCTTCTCCTGGTGGGAGCAGGTCTTCGATGAGACGTCTCATGATCGTCCTGCGTGCGACGAACCACCAGTGCTTTTCTTCGATGGCCTCGTGTAGATCAAATTGTTCTTTTTGCATCTTGACTCATTCATTTGGGGAGAGGAAGACGGGCGGTTGTGTTCTCAGTCATTGTAGCACTTTTTGTTGGTTTTGGAACAATCTTCGTGGCTGGTTTGCAATCCTTTGATACTTCTCGTATAAGTGCTGTGAGGTGAGAATTGTTCACCCATGCCATTGGATGCTTTTTGATTCCGACGGCTTCGTTCTTTCCATCCAACGGTCCAGGTCGTTTTTCTTGGGCTGGTCTTACCAAGTGTAGAAGGGAACATTCTGTGAAAACACTGGACGTCGTGATCCCCATTTACAATGAAGAAGAGAATTTACCAGAGCTTACGCGGAGATTGACCGATGTTTGCAACGGACTTGCTGATACTTCTTGGCGTGTATTGTACGTCAACGATGGTAGCCGCGATGCATCCGTCGCGATCATACGGCAGCAAAATGCCGAAGACTCCCGCATTCAGCTTGTCGAACTCTCGCGCAACTTTGGTCATCAAGCTGCCATCTCGGCAGGGCTTGCGCTCTGTGATGCGGACGCTGTTGTCTTGATGGACGGTGATTTGCAAGATCCACCAGAGGTGATTCCCCAACTGTTGGAAGCCTGGGAAGATGGAGGTGAGGTCATTTTGGCGGCACGTCGCTCCAGGCAGGAGCGCGGGATTCGTAGACTTGGATTTGATCTTTTTCACGCGGTCTTTGGATGGATCAGTGACTTTCCCATCCCTGCGCAAGCGGGCGTGTTTGGATTGTTGGACAGACAGGCGCTCAACGAGTTCAACCAGCTCTCAGAGAAAAATCGATTTATCCCAGGGATGAGAGCCTGGATAGGGTTTGATCAACGTCGAGTTCTCTACGATCGCCAAGAGCGCGCAGGTGGAGAACCCAAGCAGACATTGAGTCGGCTCATTCGCTACGCAATGGACGGGATGTTTAGCTTCTCGTACAAGCCGCTTCGTCTGTTGACTTACACGGGAACGACGATCAGTTTGCTCGGCTTTGGCTTGGCCAGCTTTTACTTTTTCCGTCGTTTGCTTGGTTTTGAGATCGCGTTTACCGGATTTACAACTCTCGTGACGTTGTTGTTGTTTTTGGGAGGTGTGCAGCTGATTGGTATTGGTGTTCTTGGTGAGTATCTCGGACGTATCTACGACGAAGTGAAACAACGTCCACTGTATATCATCCGACGCTTTGATGGGCAGACACACCAAGACCTCGTTTCTAAGAAAGAAGAGGGGAGCCGGATGGAATCGTAGAGGGAGAGGGTTGTGGAGTGATTGGGGAAGGGTGTCTTATTTGTGTGTTTCTTCGAGGGTTGAGCTCTCTGGAAGTGGGGGATTGATGACGGGACTGTCTGGGTGAATGACCTCGGTGACTTTGCCATGGTAGTCGACTTTGTAGTGGATTTTTGCCCATGAAAACGAGTTCATCGGGATGCTCAACTGCAAGCAGAAGTTTGCGAACAGGTCACCTATGACTGTGATTTTACCCCATGTGAAGAAGCCCGCATCATCTTTGGGTCGAATGATCAACAAGCTCATGTTGATCACGGTCAAACACAACAAGTAGCTCAATCCAACAATCCCGTATAGCTGAAGTTCCCGGCTTGGTGCGAGGATAAAGAACGGTGCGATGGTTGTTACCGCAAAGTTCCCAAAGTTACCCCACACCGCGAGATACCAGATGGGGCGTCTATAGAATTTGATGTAGAAGACTTGGCGAACGAACCAACGTGTGACCGCGGACATGTCTTTGCACTGTGTGCGGACTGTGTGGTCGAGGTCAGGGATGGGGATGAGTTTGATTCTTTTGCCATTGAAGAGATTGCGCAGGTTGTACTGCTGCATCAACTTGTACATGGAGATGTCATCAACAGAAGTGACTTTCCAGTAGTCCGCGACTTTGAGCTCTTCGAAGGTGCTTCGCCAGATGGCTGTTGCGCCGCCCCATGTTGCGCCTGCGGACATGATCACTTTGGCCTGAAAGGCGGTCAGGCTGGCTTGCAATACGTGTGAGAGTCCGGTGTCACTAAGGACGCAGTAGGGGAGTCCTGTTGACACGACGTTTTCGCCAAGATTGAGTGGTTTGATCAGGTGTGTCAGCCACGTGGGGCCTGCGTGTGCGTCCGCGTCGGCAAACACAAAGATGTCTGAGCCTTCGTCAGCTTCGATGGCACCGAGCAGGTTTTGGTTCTTTTGACCACACGTGGTCGCGAGCCCTGCGATGACGTGGTGGACGTGATCGTACTCATTGGCGA
Source organism: Deltaproteobacteria bacterium (assembly GCA_002731275.1). GTDB lineage: Bacteria > Myxococcota_C > UBA6777 > UBA6777 > UBA6777 > UBA6777. The sequence continues at coordinate 13,453 of PCBK01000114.1, forward strand.
GCCTTTGCACGAGGGCGTGGGCTGGATCTTGTTCTGATTCGGTGCTGAGGGTCAGACGGTAGGTCCCCTCATAATCTTGCTCTGCGTATCGTCTCAGGACACCTTCAAGTCGATCGGAGAGTCCCTTGAGGGGGACCATTACATGAGCGCTTGGGAGTGCTGTCGTTTTTTCAAGCTTGGGCTTGATCACGAACGGATACCAGATTTTTGCGTAAAACAAGCTCCCTACAAAGAAGTACAGTTGAGTGGCGAGTAGGATAGCTGTGAGGAGTAAAAAGATTTGAAAGTACACTTTGGTTGCCTCTTGAACCAGTTGATAGAAGTCAATACACAAGCTCTCGGAGAGCTCGTGATATTTGTTGATATGCAGGAAGGTCGTGGTGTCTTATGACGATGATTGGATGGATTTTACGTCTTCAGACAATTTTTGATATCTTCTGTACGCGAGCATGGATAAGAGAGTAGAGAGAACGATGAACGCGGAGAGAGTTGTACACAAGATACCAATGGCCGCAAGGCTTCCGATACTTTGGATACCTGCGTGTTGTGCCGTCATCAACGAACCAAATCCGAGCAGAGAGGTCCCTGCTGCGAGTAGTACCGCGGAGTAAAGGGGGCGTAGGCTCACCCATACGGGGCCTCTACCTTTTTCTGTCCACCGACGATACATATACACACCGTGGTCGATACCAATCCCTAGTGTAACCGGTAACATAATGATGTTGAATGGGTTCAAGGTGAAGCCAAACAACCACATGAAAAAGAGCATGCCCGAGAGTCCAACGACCAGCGGGGCGAGCACCAAAAAGATCCCACCGATGTCCGACCTGAGTGAGATCAAGAGCACCAGCAACACCGCAATAAACGCGAATAAAACAGCACGTGGGCCATCTCGCGTGAGGAGCATGAACATCTGCGCGAGGATATAGTTGGTGTCTGCAAGCAACATCTTGCCACCCATCAACTTTTTGTCGATATCCATCAAGTCACTCGCGTACATGATTGCTCTGTTCCCTTTCATCGGGTCGATGCCTGGAACAACATAGAGCAGGGGCAAGCCGTTTCCAAGGAACCCTCGCAGGTTGGTCGGCATGTCCTTCATCGTGTAGGGCTTGGCTTGAGAGAGCTTTTTGAGCGTCTCAATGAGCGGCTTTTTCTCTTCAGGAACAGAGCGGAAAGCCCTGCTTGAGAGTGTCCGATGGATACGCTTGAGTAGTCGATGTTGTGTCTCTGGTGCAGAGGGCAAAAAGGAGTGGATAGAGTACACTGAGCGTATCGTTTTCCAGTTGCCTGCCTGCCGACCAACTTCAATACCTTTCTGGACCCTGAGCAGGTCTTTATGGCTTTTTAGCATGATGATGCCTGGCTCGGCTTCACCACCAAAGACGTTCTTTTTGAGCCTTGTGTAGGTTTTGACGGCGTTGGTTTGGCTGATCAACTTCCAGATGTTGTACTCAAACTTGAGCGCGCCTGTCCATACAACCCCAACTCCACCTGCGAGCATCAACGCACCAAAAAGAAGCCCCGCTGCCCAAGGGAGCGTTTGAGGTTTCATTTCAAGGCGTAGGACATCCACTTTAGAAGTGTGGCGTTTGGGTTGTGTGTTTTCCACCTCTGGCCCCAGAGAACTTTTACGTTCGAGGATTGCCGAGAGGGCAGGGAAAACAGACAGCATCGTCACGAGGATGATCAGCAAGCCAATGCCAGCGACCATCCCAAATTGACTGAGCCCTTTAAAGTCTGTCAACTGGATGATGAAGAACGCTGCAGCAGACGTCAGTACAGCCACGACACCTGATGCGCCTGTCGAGCTGATCGAGATCTCAAGCGCCGCTGGCAGTGTGTTTGCGCCTTTGCGTTCTTGGAAGTAGTGCGAGAAGAGATGGATACCGAAGTCGATCCCAAGCCCAAACAAGATGGCGACGATAAACGCCGTCATGATGTTGATCTCGCCACCTGTGACGATGCGAATGGCTCCAGCTGTCCACAGAACACCGAACAACAGTGGGAGTCCAATCAGCGCGAGAGAGCGTTTACGTCGCGTGTACAAGAGCAACAAGATCAGGACACTTCCCAAGGAAAAGAGAGAGGCCTGAATGAGCTGACGGTTTTGATATTTGTCATCCTCATATCGCACCGAGTATCGACCTGTATAGTTGATTTTGACACCCGCCCCATACCGTTTGGGGTGCGCTGTGAGGGTTTCTTTTACGGTCTTTTGGAGCGCACCAAGCATTCGCTTGATAAAGGGGAGGTCGCTCTCCTGTCCTTTGACCTGCAAAAAGATCACCGCGAGCTTTCCGTCTTTGGTTCCGATCAATCCAGAGCCCTTCATATCGGAGGGGTGGAGGTTGTACTTTTTGATCAGATCATCGAATTTGACGGGTTTGGGCTTCTCGTCATCTGGACCGCTCAGATCGACAACCAGCGGGTTTCGCTTTCGCGACTCGTATTTGATATAGCGCTTGAGCGCTTTGAGTCGCTTGTTGAGGTCTTTGAGGTCTTTTGGCTTGACGAGGTACAGTGCTCGATCCCGAATATACGGGTCGATTTTGTAGTACTGTACAAATCGCACATACGTCTTGAGTTTGGAGAATTTCTCTCCAAGTGTTTCTGTCAGGCGCTTGACCCCTTTGGGGTCTTTGCCTTCCACAACAACCATGCTAAATCCAAGCCCACCGACCTTTTTGGTGATGGCTTCGAGGCCTCGGATAGAGCGATAGTGATCGGGAAGCAGGGCTGCAAAATCCCCTCGGATCTTGATCCCTGTGGCAAGAAACACGGAGATGATAGAGATGAGGATGGCAATCCCCAAGATCAGCCAGGGGCGGCGGACCGAAAAGGATACCCATTTGTGGGCGAGGCTGTTCCAGAAGGTCATATCGTGACTCTTGGCTCCTCTCGTGGTCAAAAGGAGCTTCTTAGAATCCCATCAATCCGCAGCAACGACGGCAGACAGGCATGATTCCTTCTTTGGTGATGGACTTGCGGAACTTCTTGGATTTTTCGTTGTTCCAGATGTCGAGGATAGACTCCTCTCTGATGTTTCCGACGATGTAGTCGTGGTAGTCACGACAGTAGCTGACGTCACCGTTGCTGTCGATTTCAACAGTCATGTAGATACTGACACATTGGTCGTATCCAAAGGTCGCGGAGTGATCGAGGTAGTATTTTTCGATCTCTTCGGCGCCCGAAACGCGGGGCATCATGACAGGAGGACACTTTCCTGATTTTTCCCACTTGGACCACAACTCGTCGTATTTGTCGAGGAGTTTGCTGTAGTCAAAGTCTTTCCAGGTCCCGATCCATCCGTAGTGTGTCTTGGGTTTGAAACCAAAACGACGCTCGAAGTCGTGGGTGTGCTCGGCTGCGGACTGTGCGTCGATCCACCATGTGAGGTACAACATCTGTGCGTCAGCGTATTGGCTGGTGAAGTCGTACAAGTCGGCGAGGTAGTCGATGTTGTAGCTCGTGATGCAGCTGATGGGGACGAGGTAGGGGAAGGTCTGTCCGCGCGCTTTCTTACCGTCGGAGATGGCCTTGAGACCTGCTTCAACAGCCTTGAAGTTGTCGTGTTTTTTCGACACACCAGGGCGTTGGGCGTTGTGGATCTCGGGGTTGGGGCCGTCGACACTGACGTGCAAGATCTTCAAGGTGTCGAGCAACTCTTCTGCGCGCTTGGCAACGTGTGTTCCGTTGGTGACCAAGGAGATGGGCATGCCGCGCTCTTTGATGTAGTAGAGCAGCTCGATGATGCCTGGGTAGAGCATGGGCTCTCCACCCCAAATGTACCAGATGGGACGTGAGCCTGTCGCCATGACGTCGTCAACGAGTTTCTTGTAGCGCTCGACGGGAACTTCTCGTTGCTTCAACTCTTTGAGTGGTGTGCCGACGAGGTATCCGTTGTCTCCCCACTGTCCACATGAGTGGCAGCGGAGGTTGCACATATCTGTGATGCGCAAACTGACGAGCTCGATTTTATCGCCTGTACCATCGATCTCTTTGTTGCGATGGCGCAGGTTCCAGGACTCCTTCGCTGCTTGGAAGCGCATGAACGAATATGCTGTTTTCCAATCCTCGCGGAAGGATTTGTAAATGTTCTTGATGAAAAAACTGGGGTTCACTGTGAGTCGACTTCGTGTAGCCATGCTGGTTTACCTTTGCTTCGTCGGCAATGAATGCATTCTGATCGCCTATCGCCCCGTCAAATAGAGGGAAGACGTTGTGGACTGCGTCGTTTCTGGTTGTCTATTCTTGTCTCCAAACACCATCTGAGATTCCCTAAATTTGGAGGGTGTGTTTAGAGAATTGCTAATAAAATCAGCAAGATAGCCTTTGTGGCGGTTGAGAGCATATCAGGTGTCCCTTGCCATGTCAAGCGAGCGACTGCTTTTCAAGCGCTGTATCTTCTTACTATCCCGCCGCGTGCATGTCAAACTTGTTGGCATATTGTGTGACATACTTTTGTAAGTGACCTTTTTTCCTTGTGTTTCTTAATGTGACTCTCCGGTCTGCTTTTTCTAACTTTTGAAGGCTTTTTTTCTCGTGCTTTTTCTTTCGCACAGTATGTGTTGCCGGACAACCTGCTCCTGCAAGCCTTGTGCTCGTTTGCAAGGAGACATTTCGATTGCGTGGGGACGATGCATTCACGCTGTGATTGATGTTCTAGGGACACAGGGGGACTGCTCAGGTGTGAATATTTTGCACAGTGTGTCGGGGTGTGACGCTCTTGGTTTTCTATCTGAACAACTTGCTGTCTGGCTCGTCGTTTGATCTAGTGACCATTCGTTCGGATGAGTTGAATCACTGTAGGAGAAGCGAGATGGACAGGATCGAGCGCAATCTTCGGTTATATTGGTGGTATTGTGTTTTTATCTTCACACCGTGTTACCTCCCTGTTGTCGTGTTGTTTTGGAAGCAATCAGGGCTCGATATGTTTGAGGTTTACGCGCTGCAAGGGCTCTTCGCGTTGTCGATGGTGTTGTTGGAAGTCCCGACAGGTATGGTCGCTGATCGGATTGGAAAACGTGCGAGTTTGCGGATTGGTGCGGGGTTTTTATTTCTGGGACTTCTGCTCTATTCGTTGAGTTCTACATTCTGGCTGTTTTTCGCTTCTGAGCTGCTCATGGCTTGTGGAGCTGCGCTTTTTTCGGGTGCAGATTCGGCATTTTTGTACGACTCGCTGGACGCTCTTGGACGCAGTGAAGAGTTCTCTCACTTCGAAGGGCGCACACGCTCAATCCAGATGGTCTCACTGGGACTTTCTACATTGATCGGGGGTTTTCTCGGTCAGCACGCAATGAGATGGACATTTGTGCTCTCTGCGATTGGGCCAGCTATATGTGTCGCCTTGTCATTCTTTTTTGTGGAGGCGCAACCCAAGGAGAGACCTGTATCGCTTCAGGCTTCGAGACTTGCGTATCGGCAGTTGATCAAAGATGCTTTGTATTTCGTCACGCGACATCGATTGGTGCTCTGGTTGCTCGCGACTTGGGCGGTCACGGCTGGAAGTCTCAACACATTGTTGTGGATGTACCAACCTTATATGAAGTTTACGGGTCTACCCGTCTGGGCCTTTGGGATTGCCTTTGCGAGTTTTAACGTCGTCGCTGCTGTGACGAGCCATTATGCGGGTGCATTGCGAACGCGGTGGGGTGACAATGGCATCTTGTTGTTGATGGGATTGGGCGTGCTCTTGGCGCCATTTTTGATGTCCATCATGAACCATCCCCTTGGGTTTATGTTGATCTTCTCAAACCAATTCGCGAGAGGACTGTTTCGCCCTGTTTTGGGACCTCGTCTGATGGAGTACACTTTTGCAGATAAGCGCGCGACGGTCCTCTCGTTGGCTTCTTTGTCCAGGTGGTTTTTCTTCGCGCTCTTTGCACCGCTTATCGGGTTGATCGCGAAGTATTCAACAGTACAAACAACGTTACTTTTGCAAGGCGTGGTGTTGTCGTGTGTATTTGGTGTGATGGTTTTCTTGTACAGACAGATTCCTGCCAAGTACTTCGAGGTGAAGGCGTCTGTTACGGAACATCAGTAAGGGATATCTTTGGAGGGGGCTTTGTAGCAGTGGTCAGGTGACAGGCAGCAAACCGATGTCTTTGAGCAGCCCAATACATTCGTCAGCGGTTGTGCATAGGTATGCTTGCATACCCATCGCTTTTGCGCCTTCAATGTTTTCCTGTTTATCGTCGAAAAACACTGTTTGTTCTGGTCTGTAACCTGTCTGCTCAAGTGCTCGTTGGTACAAGAGCGCTTCAGGTTTGAGCGCCTTGAGTCCGTATGAAGTGAGCTGTCCAGTCAAGTGGTCGAGGTAGGGGAGCATCTGTTGACAACGTTGATGGTGGAGTGGGTCTGTGTTGCTCAGCAGCCACATGGGGATGTGGGGCGCGAGCTGTTCGAGCACTGTTCCCATCTTTGGTCTGGGGATAAAGAAGCTCCCCCAGGCATCGACGAAGCGGTTGTATGGGATGTCTTCGGCGGACTTGTCGAGCGCGTCGAGGACTTCTTGGTGGAACTCTTCGGGGGTTGTCATCCCACGGTTGACCCGGTCAAAGATCCCTGTTGGAAACAGGAGCGTTTTGATCTCTTGTTGTGAAAGTCCGAAGAGTGGGCAAAGTTCGCCGTAGAGTGAGTCAAAGTCGAGGGTGACGAGGACATTTCCGAGGTCCCAAAAGATCATCTCGGGTGTGTGTGAAGGCATGGGGTTGTGATCCTGTTAGGCTGGTCTCAGGTCGGTGAGCGTGGTTCTTGTGGTCTTACATGAGTTGAAGGGCCATTGTGACGATACCCGCGATTGAAACGCCCCAGATGAGTGTGCGGACGTATGGGATACCGATCACATAAATGGGCAGGTAAAGGGCACGTCCACCAAAGTACATCCAGGCACCAATGGCTGTCATGCTGTTGGACTTTTGGAGCACAACGACGAGGATGAGTGTCGCAAGGGCCCAGGGTAGAGTCTCTTTAAAGTTTGCGTTCGCGCGCTGTGCTCGTTCGTATTGGAGACTTTGTATCTCTGCGAGGTTGTCACGGTTGCCTGCAAGATCACCGAGTCCTTTTTTGAGTGAGTAGAAAATGGATGGCAGGAACATGTGCACAAATGCGAGCCCAAAGGTCATGAGAAAGATGAGAATTTCAGTTTTCATAGTGGGGTCCTGTCGGAGTGGAAGTTTGTTTATTCGTTGAGTAATTCTACGGCGTCGAGTGTTTGGCTGTTGTCCTTCTCTTCAGGGGGTGTGATGTCAGGAGAAGGATTGCCTGTCGCCATGGCGCGAAGATAGTGTTCTGCGCGTTTGTCCTGTGGGGCGAGGGTTTTGGCCTGATTCCAAACGGCCTCTGCTTTACCTTGATCGCCTTGTTTGTAGTGGAGAACACCTAGGTTAAGAAGCGCCGGCAAGTAAGATGGGTGTTGTTCCTGGATGGTCGTGTATTCGGCGACGGCGAGGTCAAATTGATTGTTGTCGCGCAAGGTATTGGCGAGTTTGAGGCGGATATCAGGGTAGGTTGGGCGGAGTCCAAGTGCGCGTTTGTACTCCTCTGAAGCTTCGCTGTAGTAGAGTGATTCTGCGTAGATGTCGCCGATCTGTGCGTGTAAATTGGCGATCTTATTTTTGAGGAAGTCGTCAAGTCCCGCAGGTTGCTTCTCTCTGATGGTGCGTACTTTTTGGAAGATCTCATTGGCTTCGTCGTACTCACCGATGTCAGAGAGTGTGATCGCGAGGTGAAGATTGGCTTCGATGTAGTGAGGATTGATCGCAATCGCCGCCCGGAAGGAGGTGAGGGCGTTTTGGTACTCTCCCTTTTCCAGGCGCAACAGCCCTTGGAGATGGTGGGCGTCGGCAAAATGTGTCTCTTCCTGGAGCATCTGGTCAAGGTAACCTTGGGCTTGTTCATGTTCCTGATTTTCAAAGCTCTCTTTGGCCAGAGTCAGGAGCATTCTCGGGGTCATTTTTTCACTCATAGACGACCTCTCTTCCTTGATTCCCATTGGACAACATGATGCCTCCAGGGAAGGTTTATTGTTTTTGTATGTCCTTTTTCGTCGGGACTGTCGTTGTTGACGGGAGCTTAGGGGCTGGGGCCGCCTTCGCGGTCTTGGTCCACCCTTTCAGTTTTCGGCGGGCGCGTACAACATATCGGCTCTTTGGGTGTTTTTTGAGCAGTGTGTTAAACGCGATCTGGGCGTGCTTTTTGTCTTGTAAGCGTAGGTAAGCGTCGACGATTTTGAATCTCGCTTCGTCTGCGAGGCTGTTGTCCGGGTATTTTTTGAGCACGTGCTCCATCCGCCAAACCACCGAGCGATATTTTCCGCGTTTTGCATAAAAACGTGCGACGTAGATCTCGTGCTTTACGAGCTCACGAGTGCAGTTGTCGAGGAGCTTTTTGGCCTCTGCAAACTTTTTGTGTTTGGGGTACCGTACCATAAACGTTTTAAACGCTGCGATCGCTTGTTTGGTCGTTGAGGCATCTTTCTCGTGGGGGGAGGGCACGAGGAACCAATTCCATGGGCGGAGTTTGTAATAGCTGAAGGCTATTTGATAGATGCAGTAGGGGGTCTTGCGGTGGGAGGGGTGCAGTTTTGAGAACAGCTTGTATGCGTCGACAGCCTGGAGATATTGACCTCCTTTAAAGTAGCTGTTGGCGATACTCACCTCTGCGAGGGTCGCGAAACCACTAAAGGGGTATTTTGTCTTCAATCTCTGGAAGATTTTTCGCGCGACAGAGAAGTTGCCTGCTTTGATCTGTCCTTCACCCTGGGCAAACAATTTTTTGGCGCTCTTTGCGTAATTGACCTGGCCTGTCCGCGCACGCAGCGAAGCGCACACACCATCTGCGCCCATCATCCAGGGAGCCATCAACACCATCAACCCGGCGAGCATCATGAGCTTCTTTGTTGGAGACACTTTGTATGAACCATTCATTATCGGAAATACCTTTGTTTGTCGATCTTTATGTCAAGCGTACCCTGTGCAGCAGGGTCTCAGCTTGCTATTTGCCAATGTCTATCCAAGTTGTCAATCCTTCAAAAAGGGTACCAAAATTAAAAACACTTGGCACTATCTTTTTCTCGCTACGGTTGCGTCTTCGTTATATTCGATGTCCACACTTATTCGTTGTCATCTGCTGCGGGAGGTGGAAGTGTGTGAAAAAAATGCGTCAGTCGCTCTTGGAAGGCTTGTGGAGAGGGCACGTACGGCCAAGGAGCGAAGCGCGCCGTGTCGCAGTCTTCAAGCAACGAGGGGAGCGCTTGTGTCCATTCTTGCGGGTGGCTGGGTTGGGACAGCTGTGTGATCAACTCTTGGCGACTGCATCCCATCATGTAACGTTTGAGTAAGCCCTGCAAACTGAGCAACAGTCCTCTCTCGATCAATCCGTACTGCTCGCGATCTTGTAGAGGAAATGGACCTTGCATCAGGCGACTGAGATCTCGATATGCCTCTCTGTACATCTTGGCGAACAGCGCCAACTCTTCTTGTGTGTGGAGGGGGCGAGCTTGTGGTGTTTGTTTCTTCACGACAAACACGTACCAAAGACCTCCAATAAGCGGAAACAACAGGACGCCTACCAACCACGTTAACCATCCCATGCCACTCGCTCCATGTCGCTTTTTTGCGGTCTTGGGCAAGATCAACGTAGCCGCTCGGTTGTGTTTCTTTGCGATGAAGATGTTGCTCGGTGTGACTTCGATCGTGTGGGGTGTGGTGTGCTTTGTGATGTACTGCTTGTTCCAGGGATCAAAGTAGCGAAAGGCGACCCCTGGAAGTTTCCATGTACCTGGTTTTTTGGGCAAAAAGAGTGATGTCGTGGTGTGTGTTCCTTGGAGCCTGTTGTCCTTCCACTTGATCATGTGTGTTGTCCTGTTGGACAGCTGCTCGATTTGCGAAGGAGGCGTTGGCGTCGTGACTTGGAGCTGCTTGATCTGTCCGGTGCCTGTCACGGTCGTGGTGAGCACGATCGGGGAGCCTTGTTTGACCTTTGTTTGGTTGAGCTGGCTATGGATTGAGAAGCGGCCCACGTGTTGTTCGCGAAACCCCTTGGGCTTACCTGTTGTGGGCAATGGGAGCGCGCGGACCTGGACGACGGGGCTTCGTAAATATTCGTTTTTGTCGACAACGTCGTTGAGTTTGCGTTTGATACGAAGGACAAGTGGGTCGACTGTCAGTGTTCCCGACTTGAGAGGGAACAATGCGACGCGTGTCATCAATGTGTACTTGTAGGTTTTTCCATTGATCTGGCGTCGCTTCCAATTTTGAAGCGCGCGAGCTTTAAAGAGTTGCTCCTTCCAAAAACCATCATACCGCGGGAGTTGGGCGTAGTCCATGTCACAAGGGACTCGCTGGAAGAGGTAGGTCGAGACGATGGTCTGCTGTCCTTGGTAGACTTCCTTGGGGTGGATGTCCACGGAGAGAAAAATGTCCCCACGTGCGGAGAGCTGCTTGGGAGGAGAGAGAGAGGATGTTCGGTGGATGGTGACACCCTTTTGCACGGTGATCTGGAGGGGGGTTGACTTCAACCATTTCCGTCCAATCCGCACGCGAGCTTGTGTGAACGTGAATGTGCCGTAGCGGCGTGGTTGGAATGTGTATGTGTACGTCCAAAAGTGTCGGATCTTCGGCGTCGCACCAGCACGATAGATGGCCTCTTTGCGGTACGATTTTTGGCGCTTCTTGAGGCGAAATCGACGATTCTTTGGGTAACGCAAGTTCCGGATTCGTTTGTGGAACGAGGCGATATGGATGGAGATGATCAGCTTCTCGTCTTTGTGAAGGCGCTGCTTGTTGGCTTTGACTTCAAAGACGTCATCTGCGGCGAAGGCGGGGAGGTGGGCGAGTAGGAGGACGCCAAAGAGCGCAATGGGTCCGATCCTTGTGAGGTTTGCTTGTCGAAGTCGGTCCATCAACTTCCAATTCTCCAGGGTAAGCAGAGGTGTACAGGGTGACCTGATAGAACCACCTGCTGGAGGTGTTGTCAATGAGGAGTGATGGAGTGTGGCTCTTTTGGGTGGGGGAGTGGGCGGGGGTTGCGATTCTTACGCTGTCCTTAGGAGCAGTGCTCGTCTTCCCATTTTTTCATGCGCTCTTCGCGGACCTGTGGAGCGGGGTGCGTGCTGTTGAGGCGGTCCCACATTGCGTGGTTGGCGACGGGAGCGATGTGTCTGATTTGGTGGAAGAATGCCTTCCCATTTTTGCATCCGTTGGTCTCAAGCAGGTGTGTATCCGCGTTGTATTCGTTACGTTGGGTAAAGCTGATCATGAGGAATGTCAGGGGATACATGAACATCAAGTTGAGCATGGACTGTCCAAAGAAGGAGAAGATCTGTGCGCTGGTGGCTTTGTCGAAGTTGAAGTAGTCAGGCGAGAAGAATCCACCTTTGGAGAATCCGTAGAAGACGAGGACTGTGGTCATGGATGAGATAAATGCGCCGAGGCAGACGGACTTGAGGACGTGGTATCCTCGAATGTGTCCAACCTCGTGGGACACGACGGCTTCGAGTGCGTCGTCGTCGAGCTTGAGGATAAAGTCGGGGTTGCTTGGGTCTTTGTAACCGCGCACAAGCTCTTCGGTGAGGGCGATTTGTCTGTAGCCAAAGAGTCCTGTCGCGAATGCGTTGGGGCCCATTTTGCTGTTGCGAAGCACACCAACTTCGCTGTCTTTGATACCTTGTGAGGCGAGGTATGTCTTGAGATTTTCTTTGAATGTGTCGCTGAGTCCTTCGTATTCGAGGTAGGGGACAACTTTGCCTTTCATGTGGCGGATAAATACGAAGAGTTGGATGATTTGACTGATCCAAATAAACGCGACGCTGCCCATCCAGCCTGAAGGACCTTGTGTCGCCAGGAAGTATACGGGACCTGCCCAAGAGATCATGCCCCACGCCTGCCAGATCATCAACCCTGACTGCCAAGTCTTACCTGGAGTGTGGTACTGGACTGGGAGCGCAGGTGTCCACAGCGAGAAGATCTTGCTGAGCGTCATGTTGATGATCCAGCCGATGACCATCAAGATCACGTAGATCACGCTGTAGGAGACGTATTGGTGTGCGACCATGACGATCAGGGGCATCCCACCGTATATGTAACCAAATTGAAAACCGAAAGAGACAGATTGTCCCAAGAAACGTTTCCACCAACGACCCTTTTTGGTTTTGAGCTTCTTCGCAAAGATCTCGTCATTGATGCTTTCGAGGTCTTCTGGGCGTTTGGCGTTTCGTACATGGAGATACTGCATCAAATCCACCACTCTGTAGATGATGAATCCAATGGCCGCAAATGCAGCCGTGATGATCAGCCATGTGTAAGTGACTTTGGTCTCGGGGGTGTCCAAAAACCCTGGCTCATCCCCAAACTCATCTGCAAATGAGAATAACCATCCGTATTTGACGTAGATCGTTAAAAACCATTCTTGCATTCTTTCGGCTCCGAAAAGTCTATTGGTAATGGTGAACTGACCCGTCCGTATAGGAGCGAGCTGCTGAAATCATCCATAAATCGGCGTCTCAGCTTCCTGCTTTTACGACAAGACAGCGGTCTGTGTGTTCGCGGGTGTCTTGCCCTTCGCAATTGTGTCTCGAAATCATCTTTGTATCATATGTCGAAAACGCGGCAAAATCCAGGTCACATGAATATCTTCTTTTCTCCCACAATGGCTGGTTGTTTGCGTGCATAAGCGAGTGTTTGTGGACAGTGGGGTAGATTTGTAAATAGAATAAGTGTATCGTTTCTGCGTCTATTTCGACAAAGGAATGGGGAGGCGGGATTGGCCTCCTTGAGACCGGATGGGTTGGTCATCATCGAAGATGGATGATCTTGAACATTCGATTCATTGATTGATGCGGGCTGGAGAACGTAGACCCGATCTAGCCTGAATAACAGGAGAAAAACCGCATGGTAAGAAAACTCTCGATGTTTGTTGCGATTGCTGCATTTGTTGTGACTGGATGGCAGGCTCCCGCGTCCGCAAAAAAAGTGCTCGGTGGCAAAGGAAAAGCCCTCGTCCTCGCGTATATCTACCACCCCGCAAAGAAAATCCTCGCGGGCTCTCGTAAACTCAGTGGTGAAGTCAAGTTCGGCGCAAAAACCGGCAGCACCACCGCACTCTCAGGTTCTGTTAATATCCCTGTCAAATCACTTCGCAGCGGAAACGCTCGTCGCGACAACTACATGCGTAACTCTCTGGGCATCAAAGCCAACCCCACTATCAGCTTCGCGCCCAAGTCGATCACAGAGAAAGCACAAACTGTGAAGAAATACTCTTGGAAAGCCAGCAAGCGCAAGCCCGTCAAGTGTACACATGAGATCAAAGGGACCTTCACGATCAACGGAAAAACCCAAGACGTGACTGTCGCTGCGAAAGTGGTCAACAAAGGCGGCAAGACTCGCTACATCATCCCCAATCTCGTACTCAAAGTAACGGACTTCGGTATCGTTCGTCCCTCCCTTGGACCAGCGAAGATCAAAAACGAAGTGCACCTTCGTATGCTCATCACCCTCGAATAATTTCCTCCCCCCTTCATCTCCCCACAATTCCTCTCTTCTTACTCTCTTCGTCACACCCAACAGCTCCACGACTGGATCACGACACGTAGATGGGATACGATGTCCCCATCTTTGTGACTTGGAGGTGATCGATTGTGAGACTTGTGTACCCCGTGATCATGGTTGCGTTGTTATGTTTATCATGCCAACAACCCCCTACAGCTGAGAGCTGTAAGCGCTTTCTTCCCAAACGCCAAAAGAATCCTGCTGCACGTGTTGTCGTGAACAAACAACGACCTTCGAGCAAGACAACGCAGAAAAGAAAAGTCGTGTTGTCCGATCGTTGGATCAAAAAGAAGTGGATTCCATTTGGTCCCAAGCGGATCCAGTGGAGTCTGGAATACCTTCATATCCACGTAGACGAGAAGGCGACGAGTATCCTGATTGACCCCAAGGTGATCGTCGTCCACTGGACCGCGAGTCCTGACCTCGCGTCCTCCTGGAAACTCTTCGCGCCAGCGCGTATCCCAAGCGCACGTCGGTATGTTCGAAAATTTGGTCGCGTGAATGTCTCCGCACATTTTCTCGTCGACACAGATGGGACGGTCTACCGAATGGTCCCCGAGCGCTATCTCGCCCGTCATGTGATCGGACTCAATCAGGTCAGTCTTGGGATCGAAAATGTCGGTGGCGTCAAAGGAAAACCTTTGCACGACGCACAACTCGAAGCCAACGCAAAGCTGATCCGCTATCTCGCGAGTAAGTACAACATTCAATACCTGATCGGACACTACGAATACAGAAAGCTCGAACGCACACCGCTGTTTCGTGAAAAGATCAAATCGTACCGCACTGGGAAGATCGATCCAGGGCGCGGCTTTATGAAGCGCCTACGCCAAAAACTCAAAGATCTACACTTACAAGGACCGCCCAAATAAGTCCTTTCTTCCCACTTTAAGAGAACGTGGTATGCTCGTTTTTTACAAACACAACCACAAATGATCATGCCAGCGATTGGCAACAGGAGAGTGAATTGCGATGAGTGTATTGGTTGTTATTACGCGTCCAGAGGAAGCGCAGTCATTTATCAATTGGGGGCAGTTCTTCGCAGAAGCCAGAGGGGAAGACCTCGCTGTCCTGTGCCCTCTACCTGCCAAAGAAGATCTCAAAACAACCTCTCTCAAGCTGAGCGAACAGAGCGAAGTGCCTGTCTTGGAGACCATCAGGCGGATCGTCGTCGATCTCGATAAACAGCCTGACATCCGTGTCTTACGGGGAAAAAAGCATCTCACCTCGATTTTGGAGGAGGTCAAGCAACTCTCTGGTTCCTTGCTCGTGATCGGCCAAAACGAGCTTCACGAGGACTTGAAAGATGATGTCTCGCTCCAAGGTGATTTGCTGAAGCGAGCACCCTGTGAGGTCTTGTTGCTGCGTCCTTTCCAAGATGATATGCACAAATGCAAGCATATCCTTGTCCCGACAGACGGAGAAGATGAGCACACTAAGAACGCACTCCGTTTGTGTGAAAAGCTCGCAGATCACGATCACTGCAAAGTTGATCTCCTGTACGTTTTCATTCCTCCGACAGAGACAGACGAAGAGATGGAGTTTGACGAGGAGCATCCAGAGGTGATCAAGGCAAAAGAGGCGCTCCAGCGTGTGATGAGCAGCACCAGGTTGGCGGAACACGAAGCCTTCTCGACGACGTATATCGGGGCCAAGAGTATCGCTGAGGGGATCTTGCACGCATGCAAATCGGAAGAATATGATCTGATCTTGCTCGGCGCGTCCAAGCTCAATTACATCCGTAGGACGCTGTTTGGTTCACTGACTGAGCGGCTCTGGAAGGACGAAAAAGCAACATCTATTGCGGTGATCCAGGCCGCTGCACCTGTCGTCGTTCGTGCCAAGGTGCAGATGCACAGTTTTCTCGACCGATTTGTCCCCCAGATGGAGCGTGCTGAACGTGTGGAGCTCTTTGAGCGCCTTGATCGAGGGGCGCGAGCGGAGTTTAACTTCATCACGTTGATCTGTTTGTCGACCGCAATCGCGGCGCTTGGGTTGATACAAAACTCCGGCGCCGTTGTCATCGGTGCCATGCTCGTCGCGCCGCTCATGACGCCGATGTTGGCGGCTGGGTTAGGGATTGTACAGGGGAACATCGTTCTCTTTCGCACCTCACTGCACTCCGTCGCCGTCGGGTTTTTGTGCAGCCTGATTGTTGGGTATGTCTTTGGAAAGGTCGCCTTTCCATTGTACTCTTTGACACCCGAGCTTGCGGCAAGGGGAGGTCCAAACGTGCTCGATTTGATCGTCGCGTTGCTCTCAGGTGTGGCGGCTGCGTATGCGATGGGACGCCCTGGTTTGCTCGAAGCCTTGCCGGGGGTCGCGATCGCTGCAGCTCTTGTCCCTCCAATCGCGACGGTTGGTATCTCCATCTCCATCGGAGAGTACGGGAACGCTTTAGGCGCTGCGATGTTATTTGGTACCAACCTCATCGCGATCATCCTGGCCTCCGCGATTGCGCTGTACGCGCTGGGTATCAGGCCGCGTCTTGACGAAGAAAAGTCGAGACCGTGGGCGCGTCATATCCTCTTGATCTTATCCGTCTCAGTGATGGCGATCGCGATTCCACTTTGGGGACCACTCGCACACTCCGAGATGATGGAGAATGGTCGAGTGCAAAAAGAGTTGAGTGTGTATCTCTCCTCACAGTCCGTCCTTGTGCGAAGAGTCTTTCAAAATCGCAAAAATGGTGCGCAAGATGTGTACGTCGAGTTGATCCACCAAAAACCCATCCCACCTCGTATTTACGCTGGAATGAGAAAAACCATTCGCAGCATCGTTGGGGCTTCTGCTGACCTGAAGGTGATCTCTCTTAAGATGTGGGAACCGCCTGTGATACGCAGCGCAACACCTCCGACTGTACCTGTCAACAAACGACCGACGACTCGTCGTGTCCAGCCGACTTCTCGTCCCACTCCGTAAGTCCTAAAGGTTTAACTATGATGAGAAATATTCAAGTGATCTGTCATCGTCGATATCTACATATCTCCACTACGTGGGTGGTGATGTGGAGCCTCTGTGTCTTCCTCGTATCAGGTGCTTCCGAACTTTTTGCCGCGAACACGACTGCTCCGAAACGCACTGCACATACTTGGCCAACCAAATGCGTGCCGAAACAGCCTACTGTCACTGGCGGTAAGAAGGATGGAGCTGAGTGGATGTGTACACCTGACGGGAAGTGGATGATGGCTCGATTCTGGAAGAATGGGAGCCCACATGGACCGACTGCGATGTGGCATTCAAATGGTAAAAAAGCGGCTGAAGGCTCCTATTGGAAGGGGAAAGAGCATGGGTTATGGCAGATGTGGTATCCCAATGGTCAGCCTTCACAGTTCAACTTTTACCTCTTTGGAAAGACCTACGGCCCGAAAAAACAGTGGTTTCCCAATGGGCAGTTGCAGTTTGAGGTTTATACCAAAAAGAACGTCTTTCATGGATTGCAGCGGATTTGGTACATGGACGGTACGCTCAAGTTTTCGGGGCGTTGGATCGCTGGAAAAGAGTGTGGCTCCTTTTACACTTACAACACTGAAGGGAAGCTCGCTGACAAACAAAGTTACAAGGCATGTCCAAAGACTTTAATTCCCTTTACATCGCGGAAACAGTCTTCTGCTGTGGCGCAGCGCGCTGTGTTTGTTCGGGAGCGTGCGAAGAAAGTCGGTTCGACCAAGCAGCTCGATGACAGCATGTACACCTCGCTTCAATCGTACAAAGCGCTCTTATTGGGTGGGTTCCCTGGGACGGTTGAGTTTCCTGCGTTGGTCGGTGGATTGGCCTCGTTGTTTGTCAAAAAAGGGGACAAGGTGTTGTTGGGGTTGGACTGGCCTGTTTCGATGCAGCCTCTACTCGACGCGTTTATGCGTGACGGGAAACCCTCACACCTGCAAAAGCACTTGATGTTTTTGAAGAAGCACCGTGACGGGCGCTCTTCCTCTGCGATGGTCTCACTCCTCCAACGACTGCGCTCGCTCAAAGGTGTGACCGTCTTTTGCACACGTCCTCTCAAGCCCACACAAGACCCAAGTGAGGGGATCGCCCGTTTGATCTTGAGCACGTATGCAAAGCACAAAGGCGCCCGCTTGCTCCTCATCGGGGACCTGTTGCAAAGCCGTGTGGATCGAGGGATGTGGGCGGCTGTGAAGCGATTGCCTGTTGGTTATCGATTGTCTGGTGGCAAGGCTTTTGCGGCTGGTGACCTGCTCGCGATTCGGGTGCGCAATCGAGACGGCAAGGCCTGGATGTGTCAGTCCACTGCAGGGTGTCGTGTCTACAATGTGCGCTTCTTTTATCCTGTCTACCACATCGCAGCCCCGTTTGTACCGTACTTTTTAAAAGAGCGAACTTTGCTCGATGGATATCATGCGTCTCTCTACCTTGGGACGCTCACACCATCAAAGCCCCAATAATTCGAACGGACTCTTCGATGTTCTTTTTTCTCAGAGTGGCCACACTCTTTTCTGCCTACATGTCGTACAAGGAGAATGCACGATGGAGAGCTGGATTTTAACCTCAACAGGGCGGAAGTTTTGTCCGTTCTCTCCTGATATGGATGCTGTCGCGATCGAGGATATCGCCCACTCTCTGAGTATGCAGTGTCGGTACAATGGTCACTGTCGTGTGTTCTACTCTGTCGCCGAACACTCCGTGCGTGTTTCCCGTATCTTGCCTGATGAATACGCGCTGTGGGGACTCTTGCACGACGCCGCTGAGGCATATCTCTCCGATATGCCGCGCCCTGTGAAGTACCAGCTGACCGCATTCCTGGAGTATGAAGACGCGCTACTCAAGCAGCTCGCCGCGCACTTTGGGTTGTCTTGGCCCATGCCAGATGCGGTCAAAGAAGCGGATGATATCCTGCTCGTGACAGAGCTGCGAGATATCATGCCTCCAAGCCCACGGCTCAAGGAGTTCGGTGTTGAGCCTTTAGAAGAGCGCATCGTCGAGACGTTGCTCCCACAAGAAGCGAAGGCATTGTTTCTTGAGCGATTTGGTGAGCTTGCCGGCTAAAAGAGTCGATGGGTCAGTTTGTGTGATGATGTCGGACGAAGCCAGACGGCGAGGGTCATCCTGGTGGTCTCTGGAGGGGGCTGTTCTTTGAAGAGGGCGCGCGCAATATCACGGACAGGATAGCGAAACCACCGAACAAGCAATCGACATGATGGCTGGTTTGCCTCAATACAAGCGGCTTCGTAGGCGAGCAGGTCACCAAGCCATGCGGGAAATCTCGCGGCCAGCGCCGTGTCCTGCTTGAGTGACTGCTGGAGATACGAGGCAAAGGCCAGCGCGTCTTCCTGGTGTTTCCTGATCCCTTTGAAGTTGGTCTCTTCGGCAAATTGATGAAACAGCTTCTGGAATGTAGAGCCCATGACACCGTACGAGTATGCCAGCAGTTTTTGCACTTGTCCTTGTCGCTTGTGGATCAATGAGTGGGAAAAGAAGTGAGTCTGTGCAGGAGGGAGTGTCGAGAGAAGTTGGATCTCTTGTGCAGAGAGACCAAATTCTTTCCCGACCAGCTCGGGATCTTCAAAAAATCGTTGCCTGAGCGCTGTCTGTGTGTAGAGGCGGGCCAGAAGTGTTTGTACTTTTGACAAATCTGCTTGTGGTTGTGGTGTTGTGGCGTTCATATGAAGGCTTCTCTTGTCTCTGGAGTCGGCCGCCATCTGCCGTATGTGTCACCGATGGCGCGTGCTCTGGCGAGCTCTTCAGTCAACTCTGAAAAAGCGGGGATGTCTTCGTCGCGTTCGAGGATGGCGCCTTTGATTGGGAAGCGGCGTAAGACCTCATCCATCAAGTCCCAGACCTCTGGAGGTGTCGGCTGTGAGTGTGTGTCGAGGAGGACACCGTGTTGCCAGATCCCGCCCACAAAATGCAGCTGGACCACTCTGTCTTTTGGCAACGCCTCTAGAAAGTCGATGGGGTTATATTCGTGGTTTGTCGCGTTTGTGTGGAGGTTTGTGACATCAAGGAGCAAGCCACAATCGGAGGCCTGGAGGAGTTGTCGTAGAAAATGAGCTTCATCGAGTTCACCACCTGGGATGGGCATGGCGTAAGTGATGTTTTCCAGGATGAGTGGGCGCTTGATGGTCTTTTGCACCTTCTCGATGTTGCGGCACAGGATATCGAGCGCTTGTTGGCTGAATGGCAGCGGAGAGAGGTGCCCAATGTCCACGCCGCCAGCGCGTGTAAAGCAGATGTGTTCGCTCCACCAGGGAGGATTCACTTCTTCGATCAAGGCTGCGAGGGTGTCGATGTACTGTTGATCGACGCCTTCGGCGCTGCCAAGTGAGAGATTGAGAGCATGTGGGATCAGTGTAAAGTGTTCCTTGAGCAGCGCCAGCTCATGGCGTTTTTCGGCTGTCGCCTTCAAGTAGTGTTCGGCAGTGATCTCCAAAAAGTCGACCTTCTCTTGGTGCAAAAAGAGATCACTGCGGAAGGGGGCACGATACCCCAATCCGACACCGAGCACCGGGAGTGAAGAGAAGCGTGAAGGGGGTTGATGCTTATCCACCACAGCCACCACATCCTCCGCAGCCACCGCCGCAACCCCCACCGCAACTGCTTCCACAGCTGCTACTGCTGCAGCTGCTACAACTTCCGCAAGCGCCGCCACATCCAAGCCCCGTCCCGAGGTAGAACATACCTGGATAGAAGTCAAACGCCGTCCCTGCAAGGATTCCCACACCAAAGACGCTCAAGGCGAGCATCATTTCGGGAGCGCCGTCGTCATATTCCCCAAGCGCGACTCTGTCTCGTATCCTGGAGAAGGCCTCTTCCAGATCGTCGATGTAGTCTTTTCCTCTCTTTGTCATCCTACCTATGTTGACGATGGCCCCGACGAGCCAACTAAAAACGAAGCACAACATGACCAGGAACCATATCTTGTAGATCCCACGACTCATCGCCACGAAGATCTTGTAGACAGCAAGGGTGATCAAAAAGCCCATCCCGAAAAGTCTCATCCAGTTCGCTTGCTTCTGTGCCTCCTCACTGTAAATCAGCTTTTCTTTTAACGAGAAGGTTTGAAACTCTTTGCAGAGAGGCTCCAATTTTTCTGGAAGGCCATTGTCTCCATAAATATCCGATGTTGTTCTGGGTGTTCTCATAAAGTCAAAGACTTCGTACTCCAACTCATCGAGATGTCGGGAGGGGGGATGATGTGGATCTTGGATGAACAGATCATCATCGAAGTCGAGATAGCCGCGTTGTGCGAGATCGAAGATCAAGACACGTACAATTTCATTTTCACCACCTCGGATGTACGCGATCTCCAGAGGGTCTGGATCACGGGGGACTCTCATCCGAGGCATGGAGCGACTTGTGTCCAACCAACGCGCGAGAATCCAGACCGTGATGGCGACGCCTACACCTAGCATGACGTAAAATGTCAAAAATTGTGGCCCTGGTAGATTGGCAACGGGGTTGTCAAAGAAAGACATGGGAACACCTCCACATTCAAATGGACAGTTTTACTCTTCGATTTGGTCGGCGATATCTGCAGCTTGGTCTACGATCTTCATGAATGACTCATAGATCGTTCGCAGTTCGTCCAATTTGGCTTCGTGTTGGCCGAGTTTGATGGAGAGTAAGGTGCGAAGGACTTTGTTTTCGAGCCCAAGGACGTCTTTGGTCGCAGAGATGATCGCGTCCTTGGTGACGTAGTGTTTTCCATCTTTGAGATAGAGGAGCGCGTCCATGGAGATCAAGAAAGGGGGGAGGATTTGAACGAGCGTTTGTTCGATACGTTCAGCTCGATTGATACGTTGGATATAGAAACTGCGAAGGCGGAGATTGAGATTTTTCAGCTCCTGCTCACAGCGCAGTCGGAGGTGTTCCTGCTCGATCGGCAACGCTTCGAGGACATCGGTTCCCCAAAGGAGTGTGTGATGCTCTTTGATATCCAAGAATTTGATCGGAAATACATCTGTGGAACGTTTGAGATCTTTGTCGCTGAGGATGATCGGCGCGATACGCACGTCACGTCGACCATGTTGGACACAAGGTGCGATGTTGTCGAGGGTTTCCAGATTGATGTCTTTCAGCGCGAGCAGGATATTCACGTCGGAGGTGTCTTCGTTGTATTCACCTTTGGTGATCCCACCGTAGAGGATGATAGCGTCGAGCTGATCTCCTGCTGCTTCGACCACCTCTTCACAAAACGCAGCGAGCGCATCTTTCGCATCTTCCGGGAGCGCAACATCCTCTTTCCACTTGTGTTTCATTACAGTCTCCTGATCTTCACGGTTTTAGGCCGTTGGATGGTGAATTGTGCTTGTGCACAACTGATTTTGTTATACGAGTGTGTGCAGCATACATGATCTGTTTGGAGGATGAAACGTGTGGTGGGGGAGATTTTATTCCGGAGTGGAGAATGGAGCGTAAGAGAAGAAAAAGAGGCTGCAGGGACGCGTAAGACCCTGCAGTGGGTGGTTGATTGTATGCAAGATGCACACAGCAACCAGATGAACAGACAAATAACATGTGTGCTCATTGGACAACCCGTCTCTTGGACAGATTAGTTCCGCGTCCCTCCAGTGTGTGTATGACCTCTTCTCATAAGCTCCTCCTTTCGACCCCTTTGAGTGAACAGAACAAGGTGAGCGCGATGACGTCATTCAGACTCTTTTGTGGCGGGTCTGATGCGCGCCTGTTGGTTGAAAAGTCTCTTTTTGAATCGTCATGTTTCGCGTCACCCAATGAAAGAAACGTGGGGCGTGATCCATCTACGACAGGGAGGCTTCACAAGTTCATTTTCTTTGAGAAAATGTCTCGTCTGAGGTGGATTCTTTGGAGAGAAAGTACACAGAGACGAACCAACCGAGTGTGATCGAGATGGTCATCACCATATACGAAGACTTGGGAAACAGCGCGATCACAAGCAGACTCGCGAGAAAGATCAAGGTGTGCACAAACATCCAACCTCGTAGCGCGATCGCCGCAGTCGCCGCGAACACTGCGAGCAGCAGCAGGTCGAAGACGTGGACTTCGATCATCGGAGATTGGTACACGCCCCGAAAGACGCGGTGTAGGAGGATGGTCGTACAGGCCACCGTAAACAGGTATGTGAACTGTTTGTTGATGCGGTTGGCGAGCAGGGCTTCGCGTTTAAACAACACACCGATGCCAAAGATCCCTGTCAGGGCTGCGGCGAAGATCATCCCTCGTCTATGTCCGGAAAAGTCGTTTGTTGGGGGGCCCAAGACAGTGCGTATGATCAAAAATGCCACCCCCAACAATCCCATCGACAAAAAGAGCATATTTCTTTGTGGCGTACTGACGGAAAGATCCTGATCTTGTTTGATTTTGATCAGCTCTCGTTGTGCGCTCTCTTCGTCATCTAGCTTTGTGCGCAGCTGTGTGAGCCGTACAGCAAGTTCGTCGGAGGTCGAGGGTAATTCTTTGAGCAGAGCGCTCGCTGCCTCGAAGTTTTTCAACTGTATCTCGACGTCAAACATCAATCGCAGACAATGCTCAAGGCCTTGCTGTGCCGTTGGGTTCTCTTCCCACGCATGGAGGGCTTGCAAGTAACTAAAGCGACACTCTGTGAACACCTTGTGCAATTCGCCGTTGTATTGGGGTTGTTTGCAAAATTGCTCGTAGAGTTGTTGCATGTGTTGAAAGCGCTCTTCTGCGATATCACACAGACGGAAGGAGGCCATGTGTTCGGTGTAATCCAGGAGCGCCTGTCGAAGATCTTTGACATGTTGGAAGCGGTCATCTGGTCGAAAGGCCATCGCTTTTTGTGCGATAAGAGCAAGCTCAAGCGGTACATCAGCGTCGTAGGAGAACATGCGTGGGGTGGCAACGGAGAGGAGGATCTCTTCGAGGGAGCTTCCTTTGTGTGGGGCGCTCCCTGTGAGTAAGTGATGGAGCGTCGCACCGAGCAGGTAGACGTCGGTGCGTTCATCGAGGACGCGGGTCGTGATCATCTCAGGAGCCATATAGATGGGGGTTCCAAAGATCCCGTCTTCTTTGTAGACCTGCCGAAGATTCTCGATCAGCGCAGGGGAGGCTTTACCCTCAAGCGGTCTGGCGATCCCCCAATCGACGAGATAGACCTGCCCAAAGTCACCGATCATCACGTTGTCCATCTTGATATCTCTGTGGACGATCCCTTTGCTGTGGGCAAATTCAATGGTCTTGCAGATCTCCATCAATATCTCGACGTGTCTGTAAATACGAGGAGACATCTTGAAGTCAGTCTTCTCCCAAAAGGGGTGTTCGTCGTGTTTGTAGAGAGTGGTCCACGATTCACCCTCGACAAACTTCATCACGAGGATGGGCTGCTCGTCCTGGTTTTGGCTCAACAAGTGAAGGGGAATGATATTCGGGTGTTCGAGGTGTCCTGTGATGATGCCTTCGTGAAGGAGCATCCCCAGCGGGTTCTTCATCGCGCTGTTGGGGTTGGCTTGCTTGAGCGCGACCTCACGGACCAGTGTATTTTGGATGGCAGAGTATACATACCCCACGCCACCTTTCCCGATCAGGCGCTGGATGCGCATCTCTCCACCAGGTAAAAAGACGGAGTGTCCACTAAATGCGTCACTTTTACCTGTTGGGAGCAAGTTCATCGGTGCAATTGGTTTCTCGGCGATGGGCGTGTCTTCTACTGGCGCTTCATCTTCGGGGAACTGCCTATCAAACTCTGCTTCGTCGAGATCAAAGAAGGAATGAGGAGCGTCATCAAGAGCTTCTATGTGGGTATCTTCATCGAGGTGATCGATGGCTGTTGGCCAGCTGTCTGAGGATGCGTGTGGGCTGTGTGTGGATTGGATGGCGTCTGATGTTTGTGTGGTGTCTGCGTGTGCTTGTTCTGGGAGGGGCTCCAGAGGAGGCAATGACGGGATACGCAGGGTCTCAGATGCTTTCAACTCCACCTCGGATGCTTGCTCTATCGAACGGATGTGTTCTCGAAACGCTTGCACACTTTCGTTTTTTGTTTTGTGTGGGTTTTTCTTGGCCATGAGCCATCATCCTTCTCTTAAGCAACCTCGTTGCCTTACGTTTTGGAAGCTCGCTGTCGAATGATACAAGCGACATTGCGTCCAAGGGCGTTTTGGCAAAGGTGCACGGTAAGCCCGGTGTGTTTGTTTTGTTGAAGCGCGTAAAGTATGCCATAGGAAGAGGCTGTTGGAAACCACCCTGTCTCGGGAAGGTATTCGATCCACTGACCTTGTGGGAGAGCTTGTTGGGCTGTGTCAGTGATTCTGAGCCCTTGTAAGTAAGTGAGGGGCTCATCCTCGTGCCGTAGTGAGGCGAGTGTGTTTGTCAACGCCTTCCAGGGCTGGTCTACAGGGAGCCATTCAATTTGCAGGAGCGTGGCGTGTGCAGCAGGTGAGTCAGGTCCAAGGAGGAGCCAGCCACTCCCTTCACCTGGGAGTGAGTTGTTTGGGTAATGATGTTGTCTGTTCCACTCTTGGGTGTCGATGACAAACTCGTCACAGCCACCGACCAGAGCGTGCTTGACATCTCCTGTTTGGAGCGAGAGCATCGCGGACAAACATGCGGCTTCAAAGGAATGATCTTCTTGCGCGAGTGTGACGTGTGTGCCTACGGAGCCAAGGTGTTTTGCGATGGTGAAAGGGGCCGCGTTGCTGACGCTGTTGGAGAAGCGAATGGGGGACGGGGTGAGATTCAGCGCTGGGGTCATCTGCATGTTGCAGTACAAGAGCTCGCTGATCGGGCCAAGCGCCGTGCCCAAGAAGATACCCATGTCCTGTACATTCGGTTGGATCGTGGATTGTTGGATACACGCGACCGCACCACATAACGCCATTCTGGTGTTTCGCCCAATGCGTCGGATTCTCGTCTGGATGTGGGTGGCTTCAAGCTGTTTGAGGTCGGCGCATTGGTATCCACGTCGAGGTGACTGCTCTACGAGTTTTGTTGGTAATGCGTATCCGGAGTATATGCCGATGGGGTTGATGTTGCTCACGCAGCCCTTCCTTTGGCTATCGGTTTCGGGATTCTGATCGTGTCATCTTGGACATCACTTGGTTTGGACGATAAATGTCGTGCAGCTACCACCAAAACCAAACGTATTCATCATCCATGTCCCCTTACTGGCTGGTTGATGTGCAAGCAGGGGGGACATTCCCAGTGTTGGATCTGGTGTCGTGCACCCGGAGGTCTTGGGGATGAATCCTTTACGAAGACAAGCTAAGAACGCGCAACATTCGAGCAATCCAGAGGCACCCATTGTGTGTCCAAAGTCTCGCTTGAGGGACGTGAATAGGGGAGGCGTTGAAAACGCACGTGACATCGCTTTGCATTCGGTCTGATCGTTGATGTCGCTGCCTGTCCCATGTGCTTTGATCGCGTCGATCTCGTCTGGCTGAATATCCGCGTCGCGACAGGCGCGGAGCATCGTCTCAAGGGCGCCCTGACCGTCTGGATCTGAAGCCGTGATATGGTAAGGATGACCGAGGCTTGCGCCGCCAATCATGGTCGCTTGTGAGGTGTCTGTGTGCGTCGTGGAGAGGAACATCGCAGCCGCGCCTTCGCCGATATGTATACCTTGTCTGTCTACATCAAAAGGGCGGCTGCCTTGTGGATCGAGCAATCGCAAGGCACTGAAGCCATGCACGTGGGTAGAGGTCAACATGTCGATCCCGAGCACAATCGCGTGCTTGAGCAGGCCTGTTTGGAGGGCTTTTCGGGCGTGCAGGAGCGCCATCGATGAAGATGTACAGGCCGTGCTATACGTCATCACAGGGCCTTCTATACCAAGGTCGAGGGCGATCTCTTCGGCCAATCTTCCAGAGCCGGGCGCGATGATCTTGGGGAAGGACGCTGGGTCTTTGCCTTTGTGTTTGCGAAACTCCTCTTCGAAGGTCGTCCTCATCCCCGTGATCGTACCGACAAACAATCCGGCGCGCTTGAGCTGTGGGGCGTCTTTTTTGATCCCAGCGTCTTGGAGGGCTTGCGCAATCACCTGCTGGGCGATTTTTTGAAGGCGTCCTTCTGTGTCAGGGATGAGCGAAGCGGGGAGCTCCGAAACGAGCGGCGGAGGGTCCATCTCCGTCTCGAACCGAGTGAGTGGCGCAAGCTGACATCGATCGTGCCAGATGGCTTCTGCGATCTCCTCGTGGTTTTGGCCTGTCGAAGCAATTGCCCCTATGCCCTGGATGTAGATGTGTGGTGTGTGCATTGTGATGGCCTGTAGTTGAGAGGCTCAACTCTTTTTGTATCGATACAATCCAAGTGAGATAAGCACTGTCGAGGCAAAGAATCCCAACAACAGGAGCATATGAGGCCACACTGTTGCGAGGGAGCCGCCTCTCACAAAGAGCGCCAGGAAGGCATCAAGCCCCCATCCCAGAGGGGATATCTGACTGAGTGTTTGTAACACTGGAGGCATGATGAATGTAGGGACCATCAAGCCACCAATGGCTGCTGAGATGACGATACTGATCGCGCCAATCATCGCAGCCTGATCGTGTGTCTTGGCTGCCACTCCAAGGAGAATACCAAATCCGACGGCTGCAAGCGCCGCGCAAATGGCCACGAGTAAGATCGCCAGTGGTTGATTCCCCATCTCCAGAACAGGTGTCCCAAGCATCGGTAGAATGGTCTTGCCCATGAGCAGCATCAGCGCCAGTTGGCTGAGACAGACGAGCATGTACACGATGATCTTTCCAGCGAAGAGGAGGGTCGATGAGACTGCCATCGTCCTCAGTCGTGTGAATGTGCCTTCGACTCGCTCTTTGATGATGTTGTTAGAGAGGGGGATGACGATAAAGAACATGGCGAACAAGGTCCACGCTGGGACGTTTTGTTGCACAGAGGTCGGGACTTTCGTCTTGTTGTCCTGTCTCGCCGTGTGTTCTTTGAGGCCAAACATCGAGATCTTGCCCCAAGGGAACCCTAATTTCGGTGTTTGTGGTGTGCTCCCCATCGCGACGTTGGGGCCCATGATCTGTTTCATACACGCTCGCAGCTCGCCAGGCAGGGCTTTTGTGTATCCATCGAGGATGGCTGTCAGTACCTTCTGTATCTCGATCTTCTCGGAGAAGTTGCGAACGGCGCTGCGGACGGAGTGCCGAAAAGAGACGCGGATCGTCGGATCAAAAAATATCCCGATGTGTAGCGCTTTGTCTTTCGGAAAGGGGATGGTTTTGGCGTCTGGATTGCGTCTCTTTCTGTTCTGAGAGAGGACGGCGAGGGCGATTTGGGTCGCGCGCTTCGTCGCTCTCTGTGATGTCTTTGGGGGGATGTACAGTCCGACCTGCACGTCACCACGGGCGACATGTTGTTTGAGCGTCTGGAACGTAAGTGGTCGTTTGCCGAGCGAAGTGCGGAGCGTAAACTGCGGTGAGGAGCGCATCCCTTTCTCGATGGTGCGTCCGATTTCGCCTGTGTCTTCGTTGAGCAAGAGGATCTCGACACGAGCATCTTTGAGCGCGCGGAAGGCTCCTTCTTGGACGAGAGAGACGATCAGCACGAGGACCATGGGCATCAAATACACCATGCCCATGCTCGTCCAATCGCGCCGCAAGATGATGAACTCTTTATGAATAGAGGCGAGGAGACGATACATACTCATCGATCCCTGAGCTGTTTGCCTGTGAGGGCTAAGAAGAGTTGTTCGAGGTTATCACATTCGGGTTTTTGTGCGAGCAATTCCCACGGCTCGCCTTCGGTCAGGACACTACCGTTGTCCACGATCGCGACGCGACTACAGAGCTGCTCGACTTCTTCCATGTAATGGGTGGTGTAGAGGACTGTCATGCCTTCTTCATTCAGCACGCGCAAATTCTCGAAGATCATATTCCTCGACTGCACGTCAATCCCCACCGTGGGCTCATCGAGCAGGAGGAGTTTGGGACGGTGTAGGATACCGACCGCGATGTTTGCCCGTCGTTTCATACCCCCGCTGCAGTGTTTGATCTGGCGTGTTCGGTGCTCGGAGAGTGAGACGACTTCGAGACATTCGTCGATGCGTTTGTGGAGGTGGGCACCGCGAAGACCTTGCATCTTCCCAAAAAAGCGCACATTCTCGACAATCGTTAAGTTCTCGTAGAGCGCGATCTCCTGGGGGACAAATCCTATCAACTGAAAGCAGGCTGTGGGGTGTTGTTTGAGCGAGATGTCGTTGTACCAAATCTCACCGCTTGTTGGAGAAAGCAGACCACACATCATCGATATCGTAGTTGTTTTTCCTGCACCGTTTGGTCCAAGAAATCCAAAAAACTCTCCCTCTCGAATACGCAACGAGAGACCATCGACGGCTGGAGTGTCACTGCCGGGGTATTGTTTGACCAGATCCTGTAGGGTCACCAGTGTGGAGTGGTTCATCAATTTGCGTGTTGTGCTCGTAGTTTGTCGTTGATTGGGAGGTGTCTTTTTCACCATGCAAACGAATATAGGGTGCGCAATCTAACAGGGATCAGTGTGGAGTGTCAAAGGATCCCCACGGATTCATTGAGGGGGGTGGAGCATTTGGCTCGATAAATACGTCTCAGTGAGAGATAATATGCGGTGGGGTGTGAGGGAGAGGGGCTGTTACCCTTTACGTCTACCTGGAAGGATTCCTTCTAGCTTGGCGATGATCCCGAGCATTATCTCGTCCGCGCCACCACCGATAGACATCAATCTGGCATCGCGGAAGTAACGCGCCATGGGGTACTCCTCCATGTATCCCATCCCGCCGTGGAATTGCATACAGATGTCGGCCACTTCGCGAGACAGACGACCGGCTTTCAATTTGGCCATGGAGACTTCGCGTGTGCAATCGTATCCCTGGATCACTTGATCGGCGCAGTAGTAGTTGAGGTGTTTGAGGCACTCCATCTCCGTCAAAAGTTCGGAGATCTTAAAGTGAATCCATTGGTTGTCGATCAGCGGTTGACCAAATGTCTTGCGCTCTCGGCAATAGTCGATGGTCATCTTGACGATCTTCTGCATCCCGCCGAGGGAGAGGACAGAGCCGATCAGTCGTTCTTTTTGGAATTGTTGCATTTGGAGGATGAAGCCCATGCCTTCTTCGCCGATGCGGTTGGAGATGGGGACGCGGACGTTCTCGAAGGACAACTCAGCAGTGTCACTCGAAAGGTTCCCCATTTTGTCGAGCTTGCGGCTGACTTCAAAACCGGGAGTGTCTGTCGGGACGATGATCAGAGACATACCTTTGAAGGATTTTCCTGGTGTTGTGCGCGCGAGCAAGCACACCCAATCGGCTTGGCATCCGTTGGTGATGTAGAGTTTGCTGCCGTTGATCACGTACTCATCACCGTCGACTTCGGCTTTGGTGCCGATGGAGGCGACGTCTGAACCTGCGTTTGGTTCTGTGACGCCAATGGCGGCGACCATATCACCTCGCACAGCAGGTGCGAGATACTTCTCTTTGAGCTCGGGGGAGCCAAATTGTGCGAGCGCAGGGGTCGCCATATCCGTTTGGACAGCGATGGCCATGGGGATCCCCGCGCAATTCACACGACCGAGTTCTTCGGCGAGGACGACGTTGTAGGAGTAGTCGAGGCCCATTCCTCCGTACGCTTCTTCGTATGAAGGTCCCAAAAATCCGAGGTCGCCCATCTTTTTAAACAATTCGTGTGCTGGAAAGATCCCTTCTTCTTCCCATTTGTCGACATAGGGGTTGATCTCTTTGTCGATAAATTTGCGGATACTTTGGCGGAATTGGTTGTGTTCTTGGGTAAATTGCATGAAAGCTACCTCGTTTGTGGTTTGGGCTTATGCAGCCGACTGTATGGGATAAACCGATCGAATGTTTTGAGTCGAATGCGACGTAGTTCAGGGAGTTTGAGTGTGCGGTCTTTGGGAGGACCGAGTTGTTGATGTTTCTTCTTGGCGCGTTTGCGTGGCGGAGACTTTTTCAACCTTGGGGGTGGGGGTCTCTTTTGTTGCTTTTTTTGGGGTGGGGGTGGAGGAGGTGGTGATTGCATCTTGCGGAGTGTCAACTCCAAATTAAAGCGGGCGGTCTCACACTGTGGATCGAGCCGCAGGGCTTTGGCATACATTTGCAGTGCGATGCCCCATTTCTTTCTCTTGTAGTAGGTGTTGCCGAGATTGGTCAGCGCTTTTGGGCGAAGCGACGCGGGCAACCCCTTGAGGCTCTCTTTGTAAGCCGCTGCGGCTTTTTTGTACGCGCCTTGGGCAAAGTAAGCGTGTCCAAGGTACCATGCGATTTGAGGGGTGTGTCCCCACGATTTTTGTGCCGTGAGGTAGTGCTGAAGAGCCTGCGCGAACTGACCACTGCGTAAATGCTTGTGTCCGAGTTGAAGGTGATTGGCAGCGTAAGACGAGGAGGGAAGGAGCAAGAGGCCGAGGAGTAAAAAGAGGAACGTTTTAGTGGTCCTCTCGCGAAGTAAGCGCATGAGCATAATGTTGCATTTTTTGGGTAGGGTCGGGCCATGTGTCCGACCTTGATGTTGTATGTCTTTTTCGCGAGAGGACCATCCGGCAGCCTTACTCTTGGATCTGGATGTCGAGTGGGATGTGCAGCGCGACCGCGAGCATGTTCGCGAAGGCGAGGCCGTCGTAGTATGTGCCCTCTGGGTCTTCGCGTTCTTCGCCTGTTTCGGCGACGAGTAGGTCGTCATCTTCGGGGAGGCCGATGAGTGAAATCTCGGCGTTGTAGCCGTCGTAGTTTCCAAAGCTGTGTGGATTTGGAAGGGCGCGTGTGTTGCGGGTGTGTGTGAGTTTGATCGTCTGTACTTCGTCGAGTGGGTACTCGATCTCATCTTCTCCACGGCGCCAGAAAAGTCGTTGTTTGTGCAATTGGAAGTCCCAGATGGTTGGGAGATAAGCACCTGTTTTCCAGCGGCCGAGCAAGTAAATTCCACCGAGCACGAGGGCCCAAGAGAGTCCCTGGAAGGGTTCACTCGCGAAGGCACCAAAGGTGAGCCCAAAGAAGGTACAGAGAGTGATGACAAAGAGGGGTTCATGTTGTCCATTGCGTCGTTGGTAGACGAGTCTGTAGCCTGGGATATACTCGACCACTTCCCCTGCGAATGCTTGTTGCGCTGGATTCCACTCTGGGATCTTGAGTGTAGGTTCTTGTGTGTCTTCTTCTTCATATATGTCTTCGTTCATGATGCGTCTCGCTCTGTGTGAAAGAGGTACAACGCAAAATTAATGCGGCCAAAGCCTGTTGCCAAGTAGAAAACCGATTCCAAGCATCAAAAAGATGGGAAAGCGCTCGGTTTTTTGTGAACTCTTTTGTTTTTTGACCTCTTCGCGCTGCATAAATTGGAGGCTGGAGAGCACGCGCTGGAGGCCAAAGCCAACGGCGTCTACATGGATATAGTCGCCTCCTGCTGCGGTCGCGAGTTGTCGTAATTGCTGTTGGTTTGCGCCTGTTGCGCCAAGTCCCACGACAAATAGATGTGTGCCACTCTTTTTGAGGGCGCGCGCTGATGGGAACAGTGACGGAGAGGCGCTTGTCCCGTCTGACAAGATCAACATCGCGCGCCCAGCTCTGTTTGAGGTGCGTTTTTCGATGATCTGTTTGGCGCGACGAAGCATGTCTGAGAGCGCTTGACCTGGCAGGGGAGGTCTTGTCGGCTTGTGATGCCAGGCGAGCTCCCTGATCGCGGTGTAATCTTGTGTAAATGGGCACTGTAGACCCATCTCGCCGTCGAATGTCATGAGCGCGACACGGTCGCCTTTGAGTTGCTGCAAAAAGGATTGAATCTCTTGGACAGCTCGCTGCCATCTGGACGGTGCGGTGTCCTTTTTCTTCATGGATGGGGACAGATCAAGCGCCACGATCAAAGACATGCGTGTGGTGCCTGTTGTCGCTTGCGCTGTGCCCCACTGTGGGCGAGAAGACGCGAAGATCAGGGCCGCGACGGCACACCAGAGTGTGGCGTGTTGGATGAGTTTGGTTTGGAGAGAGCGTGTGTTGAGTTGTTTGTCCCGTGCTTTGGGGATTGCAATCTGGTGTGCTCTTCGGCTTCGCAACAGATCGAGCGCCATCAACCATGCGAGGGCCGGAAGGAGTAGCATCAATGAGAGCAGATTGGGTGCACCAAATGTCATCAAATGTCCCTGAATCGTATCTTTTTTTCGTTGAGCTTACGCGATCGTACGCAGTCGTGTCAATCGCAGTAAGAACATCAAGGCGAGAAGGCACAGCGCTGGAAGCAAAAACCATTGAAAGCGTTCGACTTTGATATGCCGATACTGTGCCGTTTTTCGTCTTGAGGGTGCGATCGTATTGAGAATGCTGTGTAGAGCTTGTTGGAAGCTCTTTTTGTTTTGCGCTTTGTGTGCGCTTCCGCCACTGAGCCGCGCGACCTTTTGGAGGATCTGCCATGGGGTGACGAGGGTACTTTTTTGTGCTCGACGATTGCGCCCTGGTTTTCCCATCAAGATAGGGAATATCCTGATATGTCTCGCGCGGGCGAGCTGCGCCGCGAGCAATGGGTGGACCTGTCCTGCGTTGTTCTCTCCGTCTGTGAGGAGTAAGAGCGCTTTTTTTCGGTCCTTTTGGATGCCTTCCATCCGCGCGATACCGGTGGTCATAGCATCGCCAAGTGCCGTATCATCCCTGATGACGCCTGTTGTGACCTTGGACAACATCTCCTTGAGCATCACGAGGTCACTGGTCAGTGGACACAATGTAAAGGCTTCTTTTGCGAACAGCACGAGCCCCATGCGATCATTTCGCTGTCTTCTGTACTGGATGATGTCATGGAGCAGGGCTTTGGCGACTTTGAGTCGAGATGGGTAGAGGTCTTTGTGTAACATACTGCTGGAGGTGTCGAGCACGAGCATGATGTCGATGCCTTTATCCCACTTAGGCCAAGACGCAAGTCGCTGTTGTGGACGGGCCAACGCAAACACGAGCAGCACAAAGATCAAGCTCTGTGCGGGGACACTCAGCCGGAGCAAGTAAGTCCACAGGTTTTGGTGTGCTTCTGGGAGGACCTGTGTGCTAGAGAGGGTGATGTTGTGTGCGTTGTGAGCTGGACGCGCACGCCACCACCACCAAATGGGGAGCCCCAAAAGTAGAATGAAGGACCAGGGATGTGCCCATACCATCACAGCTGCTCCTGTGTCTGTTGTCGTGAGAGTTGTTGCTGGTGCCAGCCGTGGATGTGTTCGATCAATTCGAGCGCTCTCTTCATGTAGGGAACCGGAGAGGGGTGAGGCCATTGACCGCAAAAACGGATGAGTTCGCTCTCTCGGAGCCATTGTGCGAATGGTTGCCCCCATGCAGGGGCATCTTCTTGTTCAAATCTGTGTGTGATCTCATGTGCGGTCTGTGCCGTGACGTTAAAGGTCGAAACACTATCTGCGTATTGTTTGAGGGTGTGTGATAACGCTCTGAAGAGCGCCTGACTCTCCTCGAAGGTTTGAGGGGGGCTCGCTTGAAGCGATTGAAGCGCCTGTTTGGCCGCTGTGTACGGATCGATCTGAGGTGTTTGTTCTGTGGGCTGCGTTCCCTTGATGCGGCGTAACAACACGATCGTGATGGCGATGAATCCTATGAGCAAGCCAATGCCTATGGACATCCACGGCATCGGTGGAGTGGGGTCGCTTGAGAGCGTGGTGTAGTTGTGGGCGACGTCGCCTGTTTGTCCTTGGTGCTTTCTCAGCTCTGCTGGTTTGAGGACCGCCTGGAATGACGCATTGGCTCCATAGCGCGAGCGCAGTTTGAACGAAGTGGCTGGTAATGTGATGGATTGTGGTCCTTGGGGCGTGTTGAATCTGAGGGGAATGGTGGGGAGCGTAAATGTCCCGAATCTCGATGGCATGTAGACCGCCAGAGGGATACGAATGACGAGACCATTGGAGACACGTCGTGTGTGCTGTTTTCCTGCGGTGCGTGCAGGGCCAAAGCGCGTCCTGACAAGCGGTTGAAGGGTGCTGTTGGCTGGGAGCGCGATGTGTGCGCGTATCGTGAAGACCTCACCGACGTATACTTGCTTGGGCCAAACGGAGAGTTTGTTGAGCGTGGCACGTTGGGCTGTTGCGCTGGTCGGCCTTGTAAGCAGTGAGGCCAGCAGGATACATATGGCAACGGAGAGGTTGCGATAGAGACGGAGCTTGTGGTACCAGCAGTGCATATCATCCACATGTGTTTTGTGTTGTACAGTCTGGTTGTCGCAGGGACCACACGAGACTGTGACGACTTTTGAAGGAGACATTTGGGGCGTATTGTTTGGAATTCGTTCGCTGTAGTCAACAGGCTATGTGTTTTCCTGGTGTTTGCTCTTGCTTTGTAGGGCCTTTTAGAATATCTTGGTGAGGACTTTTTTTTTCCTATTTTTCGAGTTGTGAGGAGACATGGATCCATTAGCCCCGAAGGTCTATGCTGAATTTTATGGGCTCACTGACGTTGGCCGTGTTCGCAAAGGAAACGAAGACAATTATCTGATCGCTGATCTGCAAAATCAGCGCCGCGCGATGGAAAAGAAGACCGAAACCTGGCGTCTGGGTGGACGTGGGATGGTCTTCGCCGTTTGTGATGGTATGGGGGGAGCTGCGGCTGGTGAAGTCGCCAGCCAGATGGCTGTCGATACTGTCTTTGATCAACTTTGTAGCCTCGAACCTGGACTCGAACCACAGGTTTTTGGTGAGATTGTAGACCGGGCCATCCAACAATCCAACCATCTCATCCACACCATGGCCCAAAAGGATCCGAGTAAAAAAGGGATGGGGACCACCATCTCTGCTGCGGCTGTCTACGGGAACGTGCTCTTTCTCGCGCAGGTCGGTGATTCTCGGGCCTATCTGCTACGAGGTGGGACGTTTACGCGGGTCACAAAAGATCAATCGCTGCTCGAAAAACTCCTCGAAGAAGGGACCATCAGTCCCGAACACGCCGAGAACTTCGTCGGAAAGAACGTGATCCTTCAAGCGCTCGGTCCTGTGGCGCAGGTGCTTGTCGACCTCAAGTTTTTGGAGCTTGAACACGACGATATCGTCTTGTTGTGCTCCGATGGTTTGCATGGACAGCTCAACGACGCCGAGCTGCAGTCGATTCTTGAGCAGAGTGAAACGCTCGAAGAGGCTGCAGGTACTCTGATCCGCCGGGCCAATGAGACTGGTGGACCTGACAACATCACGGCTGTGTTGGTGCGTTTGACGGGGGATGATCTTCCCAAATCCGATACACCCAAACCTGCGACGCCCAAGTCGCTTCGCTATGTACGTGCTCCTGTCGATGTGATCCAGCAAAAGCTGGAGCGTGAATTGGGTCTCTCCCACTGGCTGAGTAAGTACGTCTTCACCGGGCCATTGCTCGTGGCGTATGCTGTCATGATCTTCCTTGGGTTGTTGTACGGGATTGTGTCCAATAGAGATTCACTGGCCAAGCTCTTTACACATTCTCATACGATCTCCAAACCAAAAGTTGGCCGTGGACGTCTTGTCGTTGTTTCCGATGTGATGAGCGCTGAATTGTACATCGATGGCCAGATCGCAGGACAGCTTCAAGAGGGGGGCTTGAGCTTGAGTATGCCCTCCGGCACATACAAGGTGAAGTTAGGGACAGGAGGGTGGACGTCCAAAGAACAAGAGGTCCAATTGTCTCCCAAACATCCGAAGTTGATCGAGATCAGAAGAGACAAGAACAAAAAACTCCGCAAAGGGGCCGATGAAAAAGAATGGCTACCCGGTCACGACTCGCTCAATAAATAGCCTCCTCAAAAGAAAATCAGAATCACCTCTAGATCAAATCTTTGCTCTTGCGAACAATCCCCTTTCGCCATCAACACCAATGTTTGCATTTTTGGGATATCTCGTTTCCAAAAAACACGAACATTTGCTCTGGCGAGATAACTCACTTCCAAAAAAAGCCAACGTTTGTGTTTTTGAGATAACTCACTTCCAACAAAACATGAACGTTTGACTTGGCGAGATAACTCACTTCCAAAAAACACAAACGTTTGACCCTATTGAGAGTGGATTATCAAAGAATGTCAAACATTTGATCCAAAACGAATCCAAAGATCTCCTTGAGAGCAAAAGTTCGCTCAAAAACGATCTCTCACTTCCCAAAAATGCAAACATTTGATCTTTACTGAAAACGCATTATCGATACGGATCAAATGTTCGATCTTCGAGCTATCTTGAATTGATTTTGGGTCAAACGTTTGGCTTTTGTTTTGCGTTTGTTCTCTCTTGAGGTTGTTTGACATCGTTTTGGGTCAAACGTTTGACCTGGGAGATGGTGTTATTTGTAGAGGATGCGCTGTTTGGAGAGGACAGGAAGGGGGAGGAGTTGGGGAGGTTTTTGGTTTAGAAGCAGATGGCTTTGTATTCAACTTGGACGGTGGAGCCAGCCTTGGGTGGCTTGTTGAAGTTGATGCCATTGTCGACAGTGTCGTAGGTCCACGTTGTGGAGCTTGTGTTGACAACGACGCCGTCGACTTTGACAACGATGCTTTTGGGGTCTGCAGCACGTGTCAGGAAGAATTTCTTCTTCAATCCAAAGGTCACAGAGGCGATGTTACTGAGTGTTTGTGCCCAGTTTGCGTTACAGATGGATTCAACAACACCTTGTGTCGAGTTGATCACAGCGAGGTATCGTCCGCTGGATTGTGCACCTGCGTTTCCGCCAGTGTTTCCACCACATTTGGGTTGTTTGGTCGCAGGGTCGTAGCCGATAATCCCGTTGACACGGAGTCGGTCGGGGTTACGCACGCCTTTGATATTTTTGAAGAAGTTTTGGTAGAACTGGACTGGCTGCCCTGAACTATCAGCCTCATCAGAGATGAAGATGATGGAGAGGGAGGCGTCTTTACGCAAGAAGCCTTTGTTGGCACCTGTCGTGATGAGCGGTGCTGACAACGCGAGACGCGCTCCTTCGAGACCTTGCTCATTACCACTCCCTTGTGTCCCGACGGTCGCGTTCTGGCTGAAGATGGTTGTCAGGTTAGGGGTGTTGTTGGTCATGATCTTGGGACTGCCTCTAAATCCACCGGGTGTTGTTTGTGGACCACCGAATGGGTTACCACTCCCGCCACTTACGTCTGTCGTGGTGATCGCGATCTGGAAGTCGACGTTGAGGGTCAGCGCCCACTTGATGAACGACGTAAAGTTGTTCCCGAGGTTGCGCTGCTCATCGCCCATTGAACCGGAGTCATCGATGACAAAGAGGATGTCAATTTGAGGCTTTGTGGCCTGCTTGAAGGTGTCCGTTTGGCTCGCATCTGTCGTCCCTTTTCCTGTCAGAGGAACAGCTGTCGGTGACTGGTAGGTGACGGAGTGATGGAAGTCGAGTGTGTCAGTGTCTGTGGACGCTGCGCTGGCTTTGTAAGCGAGTTGAACTTCTGCGCTCTGGGCTGGTGCGATGGTGATTGGGAGATTGCCGAGCTGTGTGATACGGAATCCCTTGTTGCTACTTGTTCCGCTTGTTGAGCGGAATGTGACCTTGTTGAGGACCAAGTTGGTCGAGCAAGTGTTGAAGATTTGAAGCTTCTCATTTCTCGAAGAGCAGTTGATCTGGACCAATCCAAAGTTCATGACGTTGGGGACGATTTCAACGCAAGATTTGCTGGCGATACCGGAGAGTGGGACGTTGATGGTGGGGGACGCCATGTTGACTTCCATGCCGAGTGAGCCTTCAAAGGCGGGTGTACCACCAAATGGGTTTTTGGGCTTCTCGACGATCGGAAGGAAGGAGACCTCCACAGTCATTGAATTACCAGCTTTGACAGTGAGTGGGGGGCTACAGACACCTTTTGGGCAACCTTGGAGGTTGGGGAGGTGGAAGACATCGGGGCCGTTGTATGGGAGTGGGAATCCACCTTTGACAGTTGAAGTCGACATCTTGCTGATCAAACAGTCCTGTGTACCGACGTTAGACAGCTTGACTTGTTGCGTTTTGGGGCTACCAAGGACGGTCGTTCCGAAGTTGACGCGGTTGGGAGCTGCGACAAGATCACATCCACTGTCACCGATTCCGTCACCGAGGAGGGTGATCTCGACGGTGGGGGTGTCTGGGTCGTTGCTCTTGAGCTGGACTTTACCTGTGTCAGGGACTTTGTCTTTGGGGGTGTATTTGATCGCGAGCTGCGCCACACCGTTTGGTTGCACTGTGATCTGGGCTGGCGCTTTGTCAAAGCTAAACTCTGGGGATGTACCAGGGACCATGATCGGAGCGTTGACAATGAGGGGTTTGTCACCTGTGTTTTTGATGTTGACGCTGAGTGTTTTGCTGTTAGGGACCTTGCCAAAGTTGAGCTTTGTTGGGGTCACTGAGATGTCTGGTGCGGAGACTTTTCCGACAACCTGGACGGGCACAACAGGTCGAGCAGGATCATTACTTTTGACCTCGATGGTCCCTTTGTCTTCGGAGCCGATGCTGGGTCTGTATTGGACGGCGACCTCTTTGCTGCTGCCGGGCTCGATGGTGACGTTGGAGATAGTTGGCATCAAGAACGCACCGGATGAACCGGCTTTGAACGCGATCTCGCTGATGTCAAGGTTGGCCGAACCAACGTTGGAGATTTTGAACTTCTTGCCGACTGTTTTTCCTGACTCGACAAATCCAAAGCTGAGCTGTTGGGGCTCTACCAGAATAGAAGGTGTCGCGAGGGCACCTTGAAGCTCTACGACATAGGGGTCTTTGCGTTTGGTTGGGTCTGGGTCTTCAGGCGCACAATTGCCTTCACATGTAAAGAGTATTTGGCCAAGGTCGGGCTTGGTCGTCGTCGGAGTATACGTGATCTTGAACGTGAAGGATTCACCGGGCTTAAGTTCTTTTGGCGCGGTGGGCAGGCCATCTGGGTATGTGAAACCCTGGCTATTTTTTTCACCTTCTTCAATCTTTTCGATCTTGAGGATACCCGTTCCATCGTTCTTTGCAACGACTTCAATCGTTTTCGTCTTGCCTTGCTCGACGACCTTGAAGTCGACGGGGTTGGGGGTGACGACGAGTCTTTGGCTGTTGCTTTGTGCGAGGAGTTGGATGTCGAGTTTTCCATCACTTGGAATAGTCGAATCACTTGTGACACGGATGGTACCGATGGGGGAGATGTTATCTCCAGGGGCTGTATATTTCACCTTGAGTCTGATCTCTTGGCCTTCTTCGAGCTCGTAGGGGAACTCTGTGGGCAGGCCATCGACGACGGAAAAGTAATCTTTTCCTCGTACAAGCTCGATGCTGTCGATGCGGGTCGTGCCGACTTTGGCGATGATGCGGACCAGTTTTTCTTGTTCTTGGCCTTGTTGTGCGTCGAAGGTGACACTCTTGGGGCTGGCTTCAAGCTCGCGTGTCGAACCGAGATCGCGAGGTTCATCACAGTCGCATCCTACGAGCGTCCCCGTCAGACCGACAAGACTGAGCAGTAAGACAAAATAAAACTTACGAGAAAACATGCAGGACTCCTTCTATTAAAACGTATAGTTGGTCTAGTGTACTGTATTCCATCGAATGAGTCGAGTTTCATTTTTGAACGAGGGGCAATGAAACGCAGGGAGGTTGGCGGTGGTGCCGGAGATGCAGGGGAGAGCTCTTGAACCAATGGATGTCGAAATCTTTCTTTGTTTAGAAGCAGATAGCCTTATATTCGACTTGGATGGTAGAGCCTGCTTTGGGTGCTTTGTCAAAGTCGATGCTGTTGTTGATGGGGTCGTAAGTCCACGTCGTTGCACTCGTATTGACGACGACGCCGTCGACTTTGACGACGATGCTTTTGGGGTCTGCGGCACGTGTCAGGAAGAATTGTCTCTTAAGACCAAAGATGACGGTCCCGATATTGCTGAGTGTTTGTGACCAGTTGGCGTTACAGATTGATGCGACCACACCACCTGTGGATTGGATCATCGAGAGGTAGCGACCTGTTGAGACGCCCTGGCCACCGCTTCCCTGGCATTGATTTTTCTTTGTGGCAGGATCATAGCCGATGATCCCGTGGAAGCGGAAGAGATCTTTGTTTCTCACGCCTTTGATGCCGAGGAAGAAGTTGAGGTAGTACTGGACTGGCTGCGATGAGCCATCGGCCTCATCGGAGATGACGATGACCGAGAGGGAGGCGTCTTTGCGCAAGAAGCCTTTGTTGGTCCCTGTGGTGATCGTCGGTGGTGACAATGCGAGTCTTGCAGCTTCAAGTCCTCGTTCATCAGAGCTACCGCCTGTCCCAACCGTTGCGTTCTGACGGAAGATGGTCTCCAGGTTGGGGGTGTTGTTGGTCATGATCTTGGGACTGCCGTACAACTCTCCAGGGCCGCCTGTTCCGCCAAGTGGGTTGTTTTTCTTGACGTCTGTCGTCGTGACCCCAATCTGGAAGTCGACGTTGAGGGTCAACGCCCACTTAATGAATGACGTGAAGTTGTTCCCGAGACTTTGCTGTTCATTTCCCATCGATCCGGAGTTATCGACGACAAAGAGGATGTCAATTTTGGGGCGCTTGGACTGCTTGAAGGTGTCTGTTTGATCGGCTGTTGTCGTCTCGTTCGCTGCGAGCGGGATCGCCAACGGAGATTGGATGGTGACGGTGTGTGTCAGGTTGATCGCGTCCTGAGCCTGATTGACAGGCGCCTTCGCTGTGTACTTTAGGCTGATTTGTGCGCTCTGCAAGGGTTTGATCGTGAAGGGGAGATTGTCCATCTTGACGATCGAGAAACCTTCGCTGCTCTGCGTCGAGTTGGTCGAGGTAAACTCGAACTTACTGACTGTGATGTCCTTGTCACAGGTGTTGTATATGTCGAGTTTTTCGTTTCTCGAAGAGCAGTTTGTTTGGACCAAGCCAAAGTCGATGGTCGTGGGGACCGCTTCGATGCACGATTTGGCAGGGAGTCCCCTGAGGGGAACCGACTTTTTGGAGGGAGTCGCGTTGATCGCGAGGTCGAGACCACCTGTGAAGTCGTTTGAGCCTCCGATGGGGAGTTTGTTTTCCTTTTCGAGCAGCGGCGTGAAGCTCACGTCGATGGTGATGGAGTTACCTGCTTTGACTTCGAGCGGTGGATTACAAGTCCCTGTTGGACAGCCGGCTGGCAAACTCGGCAAGACAAAGGGGTTGGGACCTTGGTATGCGACGGGGAAAATACCCCTGTCCACAAATGTCGTGATCGTGCTGATTTTGCAATCGACGTTTCCTTGGTTGGTAAATTTGACGGACACAGTCTTGGTTTTTCCGAGGACAATGGTGCCGAAGTTGACCTGTGTGGGGGCAGGGACGAGATCACAGGCGTTGAGACCGGTGCCTTGTCCTTTGAGGATCACTTCAACTGTTGGGGTGTCTGGATCGTTGCTTTTGATTTGGATTTTGCCGACATCATCCACTTTGTCCTTCGGTGTGTACACGACCGCGAGTTTTTCGACGCCATTGGGTGGGATGGTCAACTGTGTCGGTGCCTTCTCAAAGCTGAACTCAGGGGACGTCCCCGCGACCATTACCGCGGGGTCGACAACGAGGGGTTTGTCGCCTGTATTGGTGATGTTGACGTTGAGCACCTTCTTGGCACCAACACGTCCGAAGTTGAGAGTTGTTGGAGAGACTTGGATGTTGGGAGCCGAGACTTTCCCGATGAGCTGGACGGGCACAACAGGACGAGCGCCGTCATTGCTCTTGACCTCGATGGTCCCTTTGTCTTCGGAGCCGGTGCTGGGTCTGTATTGGACGGCGACCTCTTTGCTGCTGCCGGGCTCAATGATGATGTTGGAGATGGTCGGCATCAGGAACGCACCAGACGAACCGGCTTTTAAGGCAATCTCACTGATTTCGAGAAGCGCGCTGCCGTTGTTGGTCATCTTGAACTTTTTGCTGACTGTATTGCCTGCCTCTACGACGCCGAAGTCCAATGTCAGAGGCTCGACTTTCAAGGAGGGCGCGGCGAGCGTCCCGTTGAGCTTGAGCAGGAACGGGTCTTTTCGATTGGTCGCTTCTGGGTCGACGGGTGAGCAATTGCCTTTGCAGCTAAAGTCGAGTGTGCCTAAGTCGGGTTTTCGTGGTGTGGGTTTGTAGGTGACCTTAAAGGTGAAGGTCTCGCCGGGCGCGACCTCTTTGGGAACTTTTGGCAACCCTTCAAAGGAAAACGCGGGGCTGTTACTTGCGCCGGGGACGATGTTTTCCATCTTGAGAATGGCGCTACCGATGTTTTCACCTGTGACGGTGATGGTCTTGCTCTCGCCATCTTTGACCGCTCCGAAGCTGACGGGGTTGGGGGTCAGCCTCAGCCGTTGATCGTTACTTTGTGCGAGGAGCTGGATGTCGAGCTTGCCCTCTGCTGGGATGCTCGAGTCACTCAGTGCACGAATTGTCCCAATAGGGCTTGCGTTTCCGCCAGGTGCTTTGTACTTGACCTTGAGTCTGATCTCCTGACCTTCTTCGAGGTCAAAGGGGAACTCTGTGGGGAGACCATCGACGATGGAAAAGTAATCTTTTCCTCTGATCAGCTCGATACTTTCGATACGAGTCGTACCGACTTTGGCGATGATGCGGACGAGTTTTTCTTGCTCTTCACCTTCTTGTGCGTCGAAGGTGAGGCTGTCAGGGCTTGCTTCCAAGTGTCTGGTACCACCGAGACCGCTTTCAGCGGGGCATTCACAGGCAGAGAGCGCCCACACTGCCAGGATGGCGAACATGAAATACATACGTATACGTCTGGGGGAGAGCATCCGTTTCTCCTTTACAAAATGCGATGAGATCATTCTATGAATTGTATGAGTATCGACGATCAACAGGATTTGTTCCGGTCTTTTACGTCCGAGTGGGAACTTTGTCCGATCAAAGGACGAACGTCGTCGTACTTTTTGTGCATGAAATGATCAACGGTATAGCATATTTCGCTGAATGATGCGAGAGGTGATTTCTTGAAATATTGGAAGGATAGAGGGGGAGCAAGAGGAAGGTCTCGGCTTACTGGACGTTGAGGGTTTGTGTCTCTGTGTCTGTTTGGCCTGCGTCGTCAGTTACAGTCAACGTGAATGTATATTTACCAGTGGCTTTGATGACGATGGAGCCTTTCTCTTTGTCGGCGTCTGTGATCGAGGCGGCCTGGTCTTGTGTTTTGGTCAGCTTCCACTCGTATTTGACAATTTTTTGTTCTTTGTCATAGGACTTGGAGCCATCCAACTCGATGATGATACGTCCGCCACCGAGGAAGAGGGAGAGCCCGACGTCTTCGCCTTTGTTACAAGCGTTACCCGAGCCACCATCCTGACAGCGGAAGGTGATCGAAGCACGTGGGGGCAAGTTGACCTCTGTACCAGCGGAGATAGTCACGACACCCTGGTTGTTGGGGTCGAAGTCTGGGTCGTTTGTTTTGACGAGCACAACACCTTCCTCACCACCTTGTTGTGTGGGGGAGTATGTGACGTCTACTTCGAGCTCTTCGCCTTTGTTAAGGACGATGGGTTTGGCCTGTGTGGGTGGATCGATTTTGGTGCCACCTTTGCGCATCTCACCGAGCTTCAGGTTTTTGGGAGCGGGTTGACCCTGTGAAGCGTTGATGTTGATGTCGAAGACTTGGAGTGTACAGAGTGACAAATCACTGGGGGAGATTTTGAAGGTTTGTGTGGCAGATTCGCCAGCTTTGACGTTTTGGAATTGTACGAGGCTGGGTTCTGCTTTTGCGCCAGCAGGGCTGCTACCAGAGAGGCGAACGTAGAGTGTGGGAGCGGAGGCGCTGTATCCTGTGTCTGTGTTGGCTTTTCTGGAGAAGGCGTTGCTCTTGACTTTGAGTCGCGCGGTCTGATCGCCACACGTGGTGGGTCTGTAAACGACGATAAACTCTTTGTTGTCGTTGGGGATCAGGGAGTAGTTTTCGGATTTGTCGCCATCGATGACTTTTTTGCCAGGTTTTCCGTTGTCGGATTCGTGGATGGAGTAGTCACCGGCTTCGCCATCCCAACCAAAGCTCACGCCGAGGTTTGCGTTTCCGACGTTGGTGATGATGAAGGAGTCGACTTTGTCTTTGTTGGTTTCGACCTTTCCGAAGGTCATGCGGAACTCTTTGTCTCCGGAGGAGGGGAGGGCGATGTCGATGT
The DNA here is from genome assembly GCA_002731275.1 of Deltaproteobacteria bacterium. Lineage (GTDB taxonomy): Bacteria > Myxococcota_C > UBA6777 > UBA6777 > UBA6777 > UBA6777. The sequence goes on from PCBK01000114.1 coordinate 57,907, forward strand.
ATGGCTCGCCTGTTTGCGCGTTGAGGCGGACTTTGATGTCACCGAGAGGTTCGCTGCTGCTGGGTTTGTAGGCGTTGGTTTTGATGATCAAGTCAGCGGTCAGGACGTCAGCGCTATCCGTTGCGGTGAACTCGATGGTGAACTCGATTTTTTCGCCTGAGAGGATCTCTTGGGGAAGTGAGGGTTTGTCAACACACTCGCCTTGTGTCTCGGTGCCCTGACATTTTTCGTAAATCTTGAAGCTCTCGTGTCCGATGAGCTGGACAGATTCGATGTTCAATTTGTTGTCAGGGTCGGATTTTCCTGTGTGTTCGATGACGAATTTTTTGTAGATTTTTTGGCCAGGGAAGGTCTCTTCCGTGACAACCCACGACTCGGGGGTGATGGTCACCTCTGGGTTGGGGACAACTTTTTTGACTTCCTCGGTACAAGCGCTACCAAATCCGAGGCTAAATGCGAACAGCAGACCCAAAGAAACAATCCATCGGAGTCTACGAGTGATGACTTGAAACAATGACATGTTTGTTACCTCTACATTCCTTACATTGCCTGTACGTCGTGTACTCCTTGCAGTGAGGTGCTGCCACACAACGCGGTTGCTTTCTATGTATACATCCAGCAGATAGAATAGGCAAAAAGTACTCAAAGTTCAATGGTTGAGTTTTTTTTGATGATATCTGTGTTGGGGAAGTCTCGTATCGCTTTGGGTTTTTTACCAAAAGTGCAGGTGATTCTCAAGTCTTTCTTTTGTGTTGCTGTTATCTTTTCTTGCAAACCTCTTGATCTTCTCAGCCTACACACTATAATCCCCCCACTTTCGAAAGGGTTTGTTCTACGCATCCGGGGTAACCTGGAGCAACCCTTTGTATCTGATAAACTTCTTACCGAACGACCCCCTACACATGCTTTGTCATGTCGAGCAATTGGGTGATGTTCGTCAATCATGGATGGGTGATACCATGCTGGAGCAAATGCGGGATAACGCCCGCAACTGGTTAATTTATGTGTTATTTGGTGCCATCATTGTGGTCTTCTCGATCAACTTTGGTCCTGGGTTCGATCAGTTTGCACAATCTGGTTGTCAGGCGCGCGGTGGACAGGCAGCAGTTGTCAATGGCGAAGAGATCAGTCGCCAAGTCTTCCAAATGCAGTGGCGCAACTTTGTTCAATCGCGAAAAATCCCTGCCAACATCATTAAGTCCCTCAACCTCAAGGGACGTATCATGGACCAAATGATCGATACCGTGTTGCTCTCCCAAATGGCGAGAAACTACGGCATCTTGATCTCCGATGATGAAGTCCACAATCGCATCCTCGATGATCCAAGCTTCAAGTCGAAGGGTGGTATCTTTGACCCCATCATTTTCCGACGCATGGTCAACAACTACCTTGGGTTGTCCACCGAAGAGTACGAGAACTTCTTGCGACAAAACCTGCAAGCGCAGCGCATGAGAGAGATCCTGACCGGTGGGATGGTTGTCTCCGATAGAGAAGTCAAACAATCCTACATCTTGAGCAACACGAAAGTTCGCCTCCAGTACGTTGCGTTCGATCCCTCTGCGCTCAAACTCCCCGTCAAGGTCGAAGCGAAAGACGTCGATGCGTTTGTGAAAAAGAAACTCGTCGACATCAAAGACTACTACAACAAAAACCTCAATAAATACAAGCAACCCGAGCAAATCCGTGCCAAGCACATCTTGTTGAAGTTGTCCTCCAAAGCATCTGCCAAAGAGATCGCCGAGAAGACAAAGAAACTCCGTGGATTCCGCAAGCAAGCGCTGAAGAAACCCATCATGTTTACGATTCTGGCTTTCAAACACTCTGAAGGCCCCTCCAAAACACGTGGTGGTGATCTCAACTTCTTCAAACGTGGTGCGATGCACCCCAAATTTGAGAAGGCTGCCTTCGCTCTCAAGAAGCCAAACGATATCAGTGACGTTGTCCAGACTCCTTTCGGCCTGCACATCATTCAGTTGACAGCTCGCAAGAAGGCGATCAACCGCACCGTCAAACAAAAAGACGTGCAAAAAGAGATCGCGACCATCTTGCTGAAGAAGCAAAAAGCAATCGCTCTCGTCAAAGGCGTCGCGCAAGAGCTTCAAACTGCGCTGACCAAAGGTGCAGACTTCAAAACCCTCATGAAGCCATTCCAAAAGCCCAAGAAAGTGGCCAAGAAGCCCGCAGCACGCAAAGCAGCACCTGCGACACGCAAAGCAGCACCTGCGACACGCAAGGCAGCACCTACAGCACGCAAGGCTCCTGCAGCACGCAAGGCTCCTGCAGCACGCAAGGCTCCTGCAGCACGCAAGGCTCCAGTCGCACGTAAAGCTCCTGCTTCACGTAAGGCAGCTCCTGCTGCAAAAGCGCTGACCAAGGCTGACATCAAGAAGATGCTTCGTGGGAAAATCAAGTTGAAGACAACACCTGCTTTTACACAAGAGTCCGATGTCGTCTCAGGAATTGGTGCGAGTGGTGTCTTGGTTCGTAAGTCTTTCACGCTGACCAAGAAGAACCCTGCGCCTGCAAAGCCCTTTGAGGTCAAAGGTAAACTTTATGTTGTGAAGTTGAAAAAGCGTATCGAGCCCAACATGAAGAAGAAGTTCGAAAAAGAACAAGAAGACCTGAAACAACGTCTGCTCAACCGCAAGAAGGAAGAGTTTGTACGTGGGTATCTTGAGAACCTTCGCAAGAAGTTGAAGAAAGAGAAGAAGATCACCTTGAACAAAGCGCTTCTCTCCTACAAAACCCAAACTCCCCGTCGATAGCCTCCCCCTGTTCCTTTCTTGACAACAAGCCCTCCCATCATGCTATCCTTCATCGATACTTTGGACGTATGCCGATATGGTGTATGTTGTATTGCCACGTAAGTCACAACCTTGCCACTGTTTGAAGAAGGAATCATCCATGACAAAGCTGTTTCGCCTGTGTGTTCTGAGCGCCATCGCTGTAGGCCTCTTGGTCGGAGGTCAGCAAACGGCATGGGCTAAAAAGCGAGCGCCTCGATGTCACAAGAAAACCTGTTTCAAATGGAATGCTCGGAAAAAGCGCTGCACGTTTTCCTGTAAGCTCGGGCATATGTGTTATGAGGGAAAGTGTTACAAGATCAAGAAATGCCAAAGCGCGCGTTGTTTGGTGTTTATCCCAAAGCGAGGTTGTGTAAGCCGTTGTCCCGGGCAGATTTGCGATCGTGGTTTGTGTCGTCGACGCAAGAAAAATCGTTGCTACGATGCCAAACGCAGACGTTTTGTCAAACGATGTCCCCGCCGCCAAAAGTGCGTTCGGGGTCGTTGTCGGAAGAAGTAAATGCTCCATGCGCTGGCATGAAACGAAATTTTGTGTTGGTGCGTGTAAAGACCGTCGTTTGTATTTTTGGTGAGTTGTGGTATCTTTTTGCCTCGTGATTGCCCAAGTGTCTTGATTGTGATGGTGTGTTGGGCAAAATATCTGTTCTCGAGTTCGTAGATATGGTATAGATGGAGCTTCTCTCGAGTCGGTTTGCCGCAGTAGTCGCAAGAACTGATAGACTTCCATCTTTCAATCCCCTTAACCGTGTAGGGTCACTGATAAAGCAATGAAGATACGATGTGACGAATGTCAAAGCGTTTTCCTGATTGACGATAGTTTGATCTCCGATAAAGGCGTGAAAGCACAATGTCCCAAGTGTGGATTTCAGAAAATTGTGTGGAAACAGAGCTCATTGGTCGATGAGCAACCCTATGGCGCGGGGTGGGGGAATGCCAGTCCAGACCCATACGGTAGTGGGTATGGTTCTTCTGATGGCTTACAAGGACTTGGTCTGGGGGCGACAGGGTCGTCTTTTGACAGCGAACCTTCATCCTTGGATTTTGGTGGGATGGGGGGAGCCAACGATATCACGTGCTTTAAGTGTGGCAAACCTATGGCGGAGAGTCCAGATACAGTGCTCCCTATTTGTCAGGATTGTATCGACAAGAGCGCTGAAACGCCAACTATCTATTCAACATCATCTTCTGATCTGCACGCACCTTCTTTTGATCCCATCGGTGCACCTCCACTCCAAGACGCAGGCCCCCTGATTCCTGGACTCAACGAGCAAGCATTGCCTCCTGATCTGATGGCGGCGACCTCGACTGTTTACGATGGCCCCTCAAGTGTCGATGTCGTCTCCGAAATCGACGCTTCGACGGCGCTATCATTTGTAGACAGTGGCCCAACCTCTGTGACCGAGATGCCCACGAGTGTTGCTGTGCATAAATTGGATCCAAACTGGATTAAGCTGCGCAGTGACGGAAAAGAGATTGGTCCTGTCTCCTTACAGGAAGTTCGCTCTTTGTACGCACACGGAAAAATCAACCTTGACGACGAGTATTCCGGCAAGGAAGGGGGATGGGTTGCTATCCGCGATGTTCCCGACTTGTTCTCCGTGTTGAATCGCACGCCCAAGCTGAACGAAGCTCGCCCTGCGACGAGAGCACCAAGCAGCGCTCGCAAAGGCGGTGGTGGCGGTGGTGGAAGAGGTATCCTCGGAGCCGTTGTTGGGTTGGTCTTACTCGGCGCCATTGGTGGTGTCGCGTATTACTTCATGCCTCGCGGTGGTGGAGGTCCCTCCAAGGTCCGCAATGTCGGAGGCAGTGGACTCCCTGCTGAGAAGAAACTCTTGACCAGCAAACTCAAAGCCTGGAAACAAGAGTTTGGCAAAGGCAAGCGCGATGTGAAAAAAAGCGCGCTACTCACCAGACAGGCCTTTGCGTTGTTCTATCGAGACGAACCCAAGTCCTACAGAGCTGCTGTTGAGTTGTTCAAAAAAGCCTTGGTGCGCGATAGCAAAAATGATCGTGCGCTCGCTGGTCTCGCCCTGAGCTTCCTCTGGTCAAGCTCGAATGGTCGTCCCTCACTTCGTATTATCCGTGAGTACGATGTGATTCTTCGTCAGGAGAATCGCAGCCGTAAATCGCCTGTTCTTCGCGCTGCATATGCCGTGTACCTCGCACGTCAGGGCGAAAGCAAGAAGGCGCTCAAAAAAGCTCGTCGTGCTGCAAAGCGCGCAAGAGGGGATGCTTTGACGCTGCTTGTCGCCGGCCAAATGATGCTTGAGCAAAGAAAGAGCCGCAAAGTCGCGATTCGCTATCTTGAGCGTGCGATGAAGAAAACACCCACGTTGTTTCGCGCACGTTACCATCTTGCGGCAGCGTTGAGCCAAAGCTCTCGTTATTACAAAGCAACGCAAGCGCTCTTGCCACTCATCGAAAAATCTCATCCCCGGGCACTCTTTCTCAACGCCAAAAACAAGGCAGATCTTGGCCTGTACAAAGAAGCTGTGAAGAGCCTCGACCGACTCGTCAGAAAACAGCCAAACTCCATCGAAGCTCGTCTCATGCTCGGTATGATTGCCTACCAATTTTTAGGACGTCGTTCTCTCGCAATGAAACATCTTGTGCGCGCTTCGAGAATGGAGCCAAGACCACTGTTGAAAAAGAAAATTATCCTTCACCTTGGATATCTCGCGTTACTCTCTCGTCGCTCCAGAAAAGTGAAGCAATACCTCAAGATCATCAACGAAATGGATAAGTACTACTATCCAGCGATGTTGTTGAAAGCCCAACTGTACATCTTGAAAAGGAAATATGCTCCCGCTGAAAAAATGCTGCGCAAGTTGATGGGGCAAATTTCAGATGTTTCTATTCGCATCTTGCTCGCCTATGTTCTCGAGATGCAAAAGAAACAAGACGCGTCCTACAAGATGATTTTGCAGATCGCGACAGACAACAGCCGTAATGTTTGGGCGCAGCTGATGCTCGCGGCTGTCTACTTCCGAAAGGACAACGAAACACAAGCCTCATTGGCCATTCGTAACGTCCTCGACATCGAACCAGGTCTGTTGAAGAGTAAACAAAAACCAACCCACTTCTACGTGGCAGGAACACCTCATCGTTGGGCGATTCGTGTCTTCCAAAAAGCGAAGGCTGAAGACCGCTCTGTCACAGCTGCTGCGACAGGTATTGCCTACTATCACAATGGTGAACTCAGCAACGCCAAGTCCTGGTTGCGTCGCGCTGTTGCATACGACCGCAAAGGGCTCGCAGGGAATCTGTACATGGGTTACCTTGAAATGCTCGACAAGCGGTGGTATCGTGTTCGACGCCATGCATCCTTGGTGTATCATTCGTACAATGAACAACCCGTTGCTGCTGGTATGATCGGCTGGATGTACTACCACAAGAAGAATTACGAACAAGCCCGAACATACTTTCGTAGAGCCAAGGAAGCTCGCCCGTGGTACGTCTCTGTCAAGATTGGTTTGGCGCTGACTCTTGCCCAAGAAGGTAAAGAGAAACAGGCACTGATCGACCTGAAGGACATGTTGACAACCCACCCAAATCATCATCAACTTCTACAAGCATTGTACCAGCTCAAGTGGTAATCGACTCATTCATGCAAAGGAGCAAGGGATAGATATGGAAAATCCGTTGATTGGTGTTGTAATCTCTGCTGAAAATGAACTCCCCTATATGGAAGAGTGTGAGAGGATCCTTGTCGGTTTTGGTATCCCCTACGAGATTCGAGTGCTCTCTATCCACCAAGCCCCCGAGAAGTGTATTGAGTGGGCCAAAAGCGCAGCGAGCCGTGGTCTCCACGCGATTGTCTGCGGCGTGGGTTGGTCTGCGCCCCTTGCCAGTGTCCTCGCGGCACACACGATCCTTCCGGTCATCGCTGTGCCACTTCCTGTCTCATCGATGCACGGATTGGATTCATTGATGGGGATGGCGCAGACAAATCTCGGTGCACCCATCGCGACGATGGCTGTCGGAAAATCTGGAGCTGCCAACGCGGGGCTCTTTGCCGCTCAGCTCCTGTGTCTCAAATACCCCCACCTCGTCGAGTCCATTAACTCCTTCCGGGCTGGTCTCAGCCAACAAGTCGAGGCCAAAGACGCTGCGCTCATGCAAGATCGAATGAGACGTATGTCCGGTGGTGGCAATCCCCCTGCGTAACCCTTCCTCTTTATTCACTCTTGATGCACTCTGAATCGTATCGTCCTGGTGCAAGTATACCGTGTGGATCGACCTCTTCCTTTATCCTTCGAAGCAACCGTTTTGATCCATCATGGCGTGCTGGCATGTCCTGCATCGATTGGAGTCCCAGTCTGTACGGCATATGTCCTCGTTTGCGCAGCTCTGCGAACAAAGCATCATGGCACTCCATCGCGCGTTGGTCCTCTCCATCGACTTCGCGGTCGTAGTTTATCGCGATAAAGACGCGAACAACGCGACCTGACGGACATCCGAATCCTATATTTGGTTCAAATCCATGTGCGAAGATGAGCTCCTGGCAACTTTCGACAAAGTCCCGGATGATCTCCTGACGAAAGGGGAGCATGGGGCAAAGCCATAAGGCGCCGCACATATCGCCGTCTGGGTCCATCTCTTCTGGCGGCGCGCTACGTTTGCGCCAATAGGTGCTGCGGACATTTTCGTCCGAAGGGATCCCCAAAAATGGATTGTTTTCGAGTAGCTGTGGATGACTGTCTTGATCAAAAAAGAACAACGATTGGGTTGTTGGGGCTAACGCATCTTCGACAAGCTCGCGCATGAGCTTTGCGTGGGCTGCGTGATGGCAGTAAAGCGCGCCAGAGGCATACCAGGGCGCCTGTCCTGGTAAGTCCTCCCACCGGAGCACCTGCCCTGTGTCGAGAAGCTCTAGAGGGAGCTGTTGCTTGCGCGCGAGGAGTTTGTAGATGTTCCAAAAGTTGATGCAATTACGAGGGATGATCTCTTCGAGCAAAAGGGTTTGGGCACGCGCAAGTGTTTGTTCGAGTTGGTCGAGGTCTGCGAGCTCGCAAAAGAACAGTTGTAAAAAGCGGGGTTTTGGCATCAACCAAAACGTCATCTTGGTCACGACGCCAAAATTGGACTGAGAAAACAAGCCCTCACATGAAGGTCCCAGTCCCCAGCGATACAAACCGTCAATGTCATTGTCCCCAAAGTGTCCAAATCCCGGGTGGATGACTTCTCCATTTGCGAGCACGATCTCTCGGATGGAAGAGACCTCTTGCCGTTCACCATATGGACCAATTGCGTCGCCTCTTTCCAAGGCATTTCCGATCAGGCTGGCGTCTGGTGAGCCTCCAATGACCGCGAGAAAGTGACGGGATTGATGTTTTTTGAGGAAGTCATGGACTTGCTGGAAGGTCACGCCTGGTTCGACGGTAATGGTTGCGAGTGTTTCGTCCCATTCGATGATTTGGTTGAGGTGTGAGAGATCGAGGATGACGGCCTGTTTGCTCGTGGGGACGCGGGAACCAAGGCCCCAGTTTTTTCCTTGGCTGATCGGGTAAAGAGGGACTCGATGCTGTTGTGCGATACGAAGGCATGGGGGGATGTGCGCCGTGAGGCGTGGAGTGAGGATGGCGAGGACCTCGTTTTGGCTCTCAAACGTCGCTGTTTGTGCGGACTTCAGATGCTCTGGCGCCTGCTCGACAGCTTCGTCTCCGAGGAGGGTCCTCCACGCGATGAGAGCGTCATGGAGTTGCGTGCTCACTTTTCTTCGTCATCGTCTTTTTTGGGGGTCGGTTTTGAGGAGCTGAGACGTCTCGCATCCCACATCATCGAGGAGAGAGCCTGGTTCATTCGGATCTCATCCTGTGTTGAGAAGACATTCTCCTCAAGCGCGTTGACAGCGTCGAGGACTTCGTCCATGGGGTGTGCGCCTTTTCGGATCTCTTTGATAAGCGCGCGGACCTTGCTCTTTTCACCGATTTTGGCGTAGGCGAGGGCGAGGTTGTAGTGGAAGCGCCAGTCTGAGGCTGGAACTTTTTCGATGACCTTCTTGAACACGTCGATCGATTCGTGATGCTTGGTATCGTCATCCATTTCGAGCAGTACGGCGCCGAGGTTCCCGAGGGGACGGTACTCATCTGCAGGAGCGTGTTTGATCGCTTTGCGATACTCAGCTTCGGCTTTCTCGTAGGCTCCGACTGTTTCAAACAAGTTTCCGAGGTGGTAATAACCTTGCCACTCGTTGGGGTCGATTTCGATGACGCGGCGGGCTGCCTGCTCACTCTTCTCTAGATCTTCGGTCAGGACGTAGTACAGCGCGAGGTTGAGCCACACCTGAAGGTAATCTGGAACTTGTGCGACGACTTGCTCCATGTACTCAACGGCGTTTTGAATGAGACCCGCTTGAGAGCATACCGCTGCAGCTTTCTGGAGCAGCGCAGGGTGGTTGTCACAGGTGTTCAGGCCCGCGTTGAGGACGTTGATCGCCGTTTCAAAGTCTTTGGCTTGGACGAGCACATCTGCGAGTGTCGCGAAGATGTCGACGTTTGGCGAGATCTCAAGCGCGCGGTTGAAGGCTGCGATGGCGTCCCCAATCTGTCCAGCTTTGACACACACCATCCCAAGAATGTAGAAGGCGTCGTAGCTGTTGGGATCGAGTCTTGTGGAGTGGACGAGGGCTTCGAAGGCGTTCTCGATATCTCCAAATTGTGCGAGGAGCCTGCCAAAGTTGAAGTGAGCCAGGAACAAATCCGGGCCTTTTTCGACAGCGACACCGAGGTGTTCAAGAGCCTGGTCGAGATCACCCCTGGCTTCGTGTAAGAGGCCTTGGAAGATGTAGTACTCGGGGTCGTTAGGTGCGAGGCGGTAGACACCCATCAGGTAATTTTCAGCTTCGTCGAGCATACCCATGTAAATCGCACCACGGGCGAGGCCGATCAACGCTTCGACTTCTGTGGGGTTTGCATCGACGACTTTGAGATAGGCCTTTGTTGCTTCTTCGACGTTTGCGTCTTTCATGTGTTGCCTCGCTTCCTGAAGGTACCGTGTAAGCGGGATCCCCTTGAGCTTTGCTGCTTGCAAAAAGAGGGCGCGCGCCTCATCTGGTTTTCTCTGCTTGAGCGTGTTGCGGGCTTGTTGGAGTATAGCGTCGGCGTTGGACATATGTGTGCCTCCTGGAGGGAGCGAGAACGTGTTCACAAATTGTGGGGGATTGTAGTGGATCGAGGGGGGAGTTGTCCAGCCCGATTTGCAGGACAGAAGTTTTGAGTGGGGTGTTGTTTCTACCAGCCGCTGAAGAATTCGCCAACAGCTTTCGCGCCATCTGCGACGGCACCACCAACGGCTTTTGCACCGCCAACAACTGCGTCGCCGATATCTTCAGCCACATCTTCTGCAGCGTCAACGGCTGCGCTGCCGATGGCTCTGACGTCTTGCATGTCGAAGTTGTCGTCGCCAGTGACATCCAATTTGTCGAGCTGATCATCGACAACACCGACTGTCGCTTTACCGATGGCGCCAACATCAACAGCGACTTGGACGCGACCACCTGCACCTACACCGAGGGCGGCACCTGCGCCGAAGCTCAATGTGAGCTTGCCATCGTCGTAACCAATGCTACCGTTAGCCTGTGCTTCTGCACCAGCAGAGACGTAACCTTCGGCTTTTACAGAGAAGGGACCTGCGTCGACTTGTACGTCACCTTCTGCTTTGACGACCGCTGATGCGCCGGCCTGTCCTTCGAGGACGGCTGCTGGGGGGTTGCCTGTGAATTTGACGTGTCCTTTGGCGTAGGCTGTGGCTTCGGCTGCCACACGACCACGTGCTGAGACGCCTGCGTCGAATTTCTCTCCACCGATGGTGATGTTATCAGTGCGGTATCCACCGGATACTTCTGCAGAGACTTCCGAACCGATAGCCGCGTAACCACGAGCTTCGAGACCTTGTGTGTTGAGGGTCGCGAAGCCGTTGGCTTCGGCGTAGACTTCAGCCTTGGCACCTGCTGAACCGTGGACGGTTCCACCTCCATCGAGTTTGTGGGAGGCTGAGGTTTGGGCATAAAGGCCTGCACGAACGTCGGCGTTTCCGCGAGCACGGAGGCCGTCTGCGCCGAGTGTGACTTCACCGTATTGTGTGGTAGAGACACGTGGTCCGAGGAGGGTTTCTGTGGTTGTTCTGCCATCTGCGGAGACTGTTTTGGTCGGATCGTTTCCTGCGATTGTCCGTGTGGTTGGTGTGCCGCCACCGAGGAGAGTTGTGCGAAGGCCCATATCTGCGGCAATGTTCATGCCTTTTTGGTACCTTGAATGCCTGTCTGCGCGTGCTTGTCGCGCTTCGAGTCTACTGTTGTCTGCGTCTGTACCGCGGACATCAGCGCGGCTATCGCGTGTGATCGTTGTTTGTCTCTCGTTGCGGCGTTCGTTGGTGTAGTTGACGCCGGTGTTGGACTCGTAGCGTCCTTGGACGTATCTGGATTTACCGAAGTTTCCGCCGTTGAGGTAGCGGCCATTGCGGTACTGGAGTCCGTCACCAATGCGGCTTGTTTCCGCGCCACTTGAGCTTGTGATGACGGTGCTGCGTGTTGTGTTGCCGCGGGTGTTTGTGTAGTTGATGGCTTCGCTTTGGAAGCTACCTTCGGTGATGTTTGTGCGGCCAATTGAAGCGTGATCACCGTATTTGGTCACGACTTGTTGGGTGATTCGTTGACGATCAACACCACCATTTCGGTTGTAAGCTCGGTCGTATTGGGTCGAGCTTGTCATATTTCCGTTTGTTGTGGATGTGCTGCTGCTGTCGTTTGTTTTGCGACCATTTACGTACTTTGCAGTACGTTCGTTGGTGTAGTCGCTTGTTGTTTCTTTTCTAGATGTGTTGGTTGTGCTGCGGAACCATCCTTGGATGGTCTCTACACTTCTTTCGAATGTGCTACGATCAGTTGTGCGTGTGGATTTGATCGATGTGGATTTGTCATCACGTTTGATCTCGATGGACTCATTGGGTCTCGTGATGTTTGTTATATTTGGTTTTGAACCACCGATTTTCCTGGTCATTTTCCGCTCCTGTAGGACACATTCATAGGGGTTTTTTGTTTACAATGTATGTCCAAAACCCCTCAACACATAGTCTGGAGGTTTTTCACTCTCATTTGTTATCGGGGATTGTGTGTGAAAAGTTTCTTACAAACAACAGTTTTTTTTGCTGCTTCCTCTTTACGTAGGAATATCAATCGCATACCATCTGTGTGATGTCAACCCATCACCCATTTTCCAGGAAGGAGTACACGATGAGAGAGTGTGTTTTGCTCGTCTTTTGGATCGCCTCTGTCGTTCCAGTGACAGTAAACGCTGCCCCTCCAGCAGGACAAAGCGCATTGTTGAATGGTATGCACGACATTGAGTCGGTGTCGTGGATGAAAAATGCCACCTCAGGTTGCGACAAAGGCTGGGTGACAGATTTGAAATACATCGGTACACAGGGCACGCCAGGTGTGGATTGTCACACTGGCGCAACACAAGCAGGGATCTCGATCATTCAACGTCTCGATGTAAGCGGGACAGAGTCCTTTCCGCATAACGCCTCTCAGGCTGCTGGGTACGCCAAGAATTTTGCCCACTACGCCTCCAAGTGTCCAAATATCCACGTGTGGATTGTCGGCAACGAGCCGAACTTTACAGTGCACAAGAGCGACCCTGACTGCTCATCAAGCGCTTACGCCAAAGCCTACGTCGAAGTTCACAAACGAGTACATGCCTTGCCTGGGCATCAAAATGACGTTTTGCTCGTGGCTTCCAATTCTCCATTTTCTCCTGGGTGTCTTGAGAGCATGAGACAGATCGTGAAGGAGATCAAGGCCGCAGGGATCACACCTGACGGTTTTGCGCTGCATCCTTACACTCGTGCGTCAACTGGGAGCGCGCTCAATGCTTCTTATGTGACCAACACATCGACCCAGCAAGACAATACGATCAATGAATGTCCTGGCAACGCAAGCTGGAGCGATACCTGGCACTCGCACTTTCGGATTTACATCGATTATATCAAGGCTATAGAGGCGTTGGGAGTGGTCGGTAAACCCATGTTCTTTACTGAGAGTGGGAACGCGTGTGAGCCGACCATTCAGAATAATGCTTGTTACCCTGACGCCGACGTTGGCTACTTTCAGGCGTTGTACAAAGAGGCCCATCGCTGGAATCAACTCTCCACAACGAAGAGTAAAATACGCGCCATTACACCCTATCGTTGGACGATCAATGACGACGGCACTGGTCGTGACTTTGCGATCGGTAGACGCGCCAATTTGCTCTCTGATCTCAAAAAAGCTTTTGCGCAAAAGTACAGCTGGACATCTTCAGCTTGTGGTACATCCAAGTGCGTGAAAGATGCAGATTGTCCGAGCGGAAAGAGGTGTGATACGTCGACGGGAGCGTGTGTCTCTGTTACGCCTACACATTGTACGCCTCAGCAATGTGGCGCGCAGGTCTGTTCGCCTTCTTCGTGTCCTTCTGAACCGGGGGGTTGCGTCTCAAAAGGGAGCGGGCAGTTCTCCTTTCAGCCAACGCCACCGCTGCCTCATTCCCTTGTGCGGGTCTCCTTCGTACATCCTACAGGGTGGGCATATATTGGACTCACATATTGCGGTCCTACACAGGGAGAGGGCACCAACTTGAAGATCGACAAGGCGCCAAATGGACAGTTTCGTTGGTCTTTCGATATCGGTCCTGTCGCAGAAGGGGTGTATCGGGTGTCTTTTACGGCTGACAAAGGTGCGAAGATCATTGGATCTGTCCAAATGGTTGTGCAGGCCCCCTGTACGCCGAGTCAGGAGACATGTAACAACAAAGACGATGATTGCAATGGTCAAATCGACGATGGGCTACAAAGGACTTGTTACACTGGACCTGCTGGGACCGCGTCAAATGCGCCTTGTCGTGCAGGTCAGCAGCTTTGTGTCGCAGGTCAGTGGGGAAGTTGTCAGGGAGAGCAGCGACCACTTCCGAATGATATCTGTCACGACAATGTGGATAACGATTGCAATGGTCTCGTCGATGATCAGTGCACACAACCTGAAAGTTCCCAACCAGACGCAAAAATAGGTAAGGAGGTGTCTGCCCCTGAGCCTGTACGTCGTGAGGAGAGTTATGTCCAGGATGGTGGCGGCGTGGTGATCATTGAGGCAGGGCCTCAAGATAAACGACAAACATTCCGGACAGGAGGAGCCGGGTGTCGGTGTGAAGGAGGCCCCGGTGAGAGTGTCTGGATGTGGCCGCTGCTTTTGTTATTTGGGGCTTTTTGGTTTCGTCGTAGAGGGTTGGTTTGAAACTTCAGGGGAGCGTTTCTTGTGCCCACTGGGCGAACGCCTGACAGAAGCAGGTGAAGTGCTTTTCGCTCTCGTGTGGACCGTTTTTGTATCTGCCCCACCTCAATGTTGGGCGCAGCTCCCACAACGCTCTCTCGACGTGTGGTGTAAAGAGCAGTGAGGAGGCAAAGGCATCGGGGTGTTCTTCTTTGTAGCGGCGCAGCGCGTCGCACATCTCAAAGACTGTCATGGGTTGGTTGTGTTTGCCCAACAAGTGAAGGATACATTTGCGAAAATGGATCTCTTCCTCCGTGTGAGGCGAGTCGTCTGTGTTTGTAAGACCCATTTCTCCGAGTAATTCGTGGTAGCGTTCTTTGGCTTCGTACTCCGCTGTTGGCAGCTCCAATTGGTGATCTCGAAGAAGATCATCTCTATACCCAGGTCGCGCTGCGAGCAGAAACTGGACATTTTGACCTGGTATATCGTGCAAGTAGACGAGCAGATCGTATAGTCTGTGTGATTCTTCTCTGTAGGGGGTGTACGCTTCGTGAAAGCGGTCAATGGTGATCAGCAGTGTCTGGCCAGATGTCCCCATTTTTTGCAGGAGCGTGTTGAGCTGTTCAAAAAGCTCCTCCGTCGTTTGTGACGTGAAGGAGGGAGGGGGCAATTCGAAGATCTGATGGAGTTTGCGCACGAGGTAGCGTGCAAAGGTCGTCGAAGAGGTCGTGATGCTCTTGTGGGTGATACGGTATGGGATGACGTGATCCCACGAGGAGAGGAAGTCTCTGTCCGTTAAGAAGTGTGTCTTCCCACTCCCTGGATATCCAAGCAACAAGACGAAGTTGGGTTTGTTTTTTCCCTCTTGCTGGAGGGCATTACGTAGGCGCTCTTGGTATGTTGTGCGCTGTGAGAGGGAGAGAGGGCAGTCCACAGAGTCCGGAGGTGGGAAGGATAGTTTTCCCTGGCGTTTGTCTTCGTAAGCTTGGAGGTGTTTGTACACACGTGGATTCGTCTCAAAGATCGCGCGTCTCTCCTCATGTGTCGCAGACTGTAAGGCGATAGGGTGGAGAGAGAATCCAGTCTCTTCGTCTCTTTGGATAAGGAACATATGTGTTAAGTCGAGCCACTGGCCGTTGGTCGTGCGCTGGAGCGTTTGATAAGGAGTGGGGGGTTTCTCGGATTTGATATCTTGGGTGTGTATCGTCGCGTCGTAGTCTGCGTTTCGCCACAGTTCTTGCTCTGGATCCCAGAAGACGAGGGGAGGGAAGGGAGGGAGCACGAGTGGTTGCACGAGCTCCCAGAGCATCGCTCTGTGTGTGAGGATATCTTGGATCACTGCGGAAAAGCTGCCGTGTGCGAAGTTGTTCCTGTAGGCAAGAAGACGTGAAAGGGTAGAGGTCTTATCACCAGGTGCGCCGTACGCGAAGAGCGCGAGTGGTTGCTGTTGCAAGGACCAGTTGTGTTGACGAAATGTTCTCGCGATGGAGGAGCCTATGTATGCCCACGTGCCGACAGAGGGAGAGCGTCGACTTTCGAGGATCTGTTGAAAGAGCATCAGATCAAGCGCTTCATCGTGTGCTTCGGGGTGGTGGGTGTACTCTGCGATCCAGGACCAGCCGAGGTAGGTAAGCCATGATTCGAGCAGGTAGATCAGCTCGTCAGCGCTGTTGATGAGGCTCTCTTCAAGCAGCGCAAAGGTCGCGTGTGCAAGAGGAGCGGGGAGTTTTTTGTAGGGAGATGGTTGGTCGTGAAAGGTCGGGAAGCTGTCTGGGGAGGGGGAGGTTTGTGTCATGTGTTAAAACATGAATTCGAGGCCGAGTTGTCCATAGAAAGGCATGTAGAAACGATCTGCGAAGAGATATTGGTAATCGATCTCGGCAAACAAACGAAGGCGTCTTGTGACTTTGACACGGGCACCTACACCGAGAAGGAAACCAAATAGAACTGCGCTGTTGCGTCGTGCGTCGTCTGCACCTGCGGTGATGTCCAGCGCGCCTCTCACGTAGAACCAACGCATTCTTGCGCGGATACCAGGCTTGATGCTCACGTATCCCCAGCCTCTATTGTCATATCCTTGGGGAGTCACAAAGTGACCACCGACGTTGAGATCCAACGAGAGATTGGGGTGAATCCACAAGTGACCACCTACCTCAGCCATACCGTAAGCAAATGCGTATGAATCATTGAGATAGTTGGAGTTGGTGTCGTAGACATCGACAAAGTGGAGACCACCGGAGGCAGTCATCGAAAACACGGGACGGAATGTGCGCTTGAAACTTCTGTATCTTCGATAGCGCCAGTGTGCATCCGCATTTTCTGCGGGCAAAGTGATCGCACCAAAACAAACCATCGCGGCTAAAAATACTAGGACCTTCTTCATCGTACATAACCTTTCGTCGTAGAAAAGACGCACACCTCACTCATATCGAGGGGATGTTATATTTGAGTCACTTGCGTACGTATTGGGTGGTAGAGTCTTTGGCTCTACGATTTCTCGTTGTATCCAAAACCCCGAAAACATGCAAATCTTTTTTAACTGTAAATCATACCTGTTGGCCGCCATGCAAGGCGTATACCATGTTTTTTCTTTATTTCTCAGTTTGCAGTGTACACGATGTTGTTCATCACGTGCTTTTTTTGTCTTCAGAGAGAACAGGAGTAATGGTGCTCCATCTTGTCCTGTTGGTTCGCGTCTTCACAATGAGACGCGGACAATAGAATGCTCTTTGTGTTTTTTTATGTTCTTGTTTTTTATCAAGGAATGTTGTTTCCTTTTGTGTGGAGTGTGATTTATCCAGTCCGTGTGTGAATCAAATGCTACAGAGTGCATTGTGAACAGCTACTTGACGGGAGGATAGCACTTCATAGAGAATACCTCGGCGAAAGTTGTGTCGGATTGTATAAGGCCTCTTCCACCTAGTGGCCGATAAGTGTGATCAGGAGCAGTATGTTTCCTCAGAGAGGGGATTTCCCTGGACCCCAAATACATCATCGTTGTTTTGTGTCTGTGCTGTGTTGTGTGTTTGCGTTGCTGTCAGGCTGTGCGACGATCAAAACAGAGAACAAACGCAAGACCCCTAGAGTCATTTGGTCTGTCGAGTTTGAAGGCCGAAATGATAGAGGCCAAAAGGTCCCCCTGAAGATGAGCCAGTCGCGCTTGTTACAAGCGATCGAGAACGTTCCTACACCTCGTCTCGTTCGATGGACACGGCTACGTCTTACTGGTCGTTTCTCTCTGGAAAAATCCCGTCGCATCTTTAAGTCAGACCTTGAGCGTGTCAAGCAACTGTATCGCTACTACGGCTACTACAACGCAAAACCCCGGTTTGTGTTGGAGGAAGACAAGACGACGCTCACATACGAAAACGCCTACCGCAATTATCAGCGCTCCAAAGTCATTTTATACGTCAACGAAGGAAAACGGGTCACAGTCGACAAGTTGGAGATTGATATCCAACCCAAGAACCACCCACAGATCAAAGAGATTAAAGCACAGCTTCGCAAGCTCGCGCTCACAAAAGGGGGATTCTTCTCGACGCCGGACTATCGCCTGAGTAAAGGGCAAATCCAAAAGCGCTTACAAGATCTTAGCTTCGCTTTGGTGAAAGTGCGCGGGCAGGTGATTGTCGATAAGGAGCCGAGTAATCCGACTGCCGAGATCAAGTTGATCGTTCGACCTGGTCCTCGATGTAGCTTTGGGGGGCTGCAATTTATCGGTAACAAGCGGGTGAAGAAGGAGCTGTTGCGCTATTTGATCAGCTTCAAAAAAGGACAGTTGTACAAGGTGCAGGCCTTGATCGACTCACAGCGTGTCCTCTCTGCCCTCGGTTTGTTTTCGACAGTGGACTTCAAACCTCAACTCGATGAAGTGCGTAAAGCCCGCAGTGGGCCATGTTACGTTCCCCCCGACAGCAAACGCTATAGAGCCTCAAAGGGGCTCTGTCCCATCCCCATTAAACTCGAATTGTACGAAGATCAGTTTCAGTCCATCAAGGTGGGTGCGGGGTTTGTGATCGATGGTCAACGCAACCAGATACAATTGGGGATCAATTGGACTTGGTTACATGTTTTTCAGGGGTTGGATACATTAACCCTCGATGCCAAGCCTGGTTTGGCATTTTTGCCTGACATCTTCCGTCAATACGATGTGGGTCCAGACGCGACTGTTTCGCTTTCGTTTAAGCGACCGATTCTTTCGATCAACGCGGAGTATGGTGCGCGGCTTCTCTACCGCTACGCATCGCAGGTTGGGTCTGCCGACTTCCAAACGCTGTCACCGTCTACATGGTTTAGTCTTCCCATCTTGAAAAAGCTCAATCTCCGCGTGAGTTGGAATGTCGAAGTCGCCTTTGGTGTGCAAAATCCGCTCACTTTGGAGCGAGAGAACTACGTGTTGGATTACTTCGAGCAGCAGCTTGTGCTCGATCTTCGCGACGATATCCTCCGCACGACCAAAGGGATTTTCTTCTCCCTCTCTCTCCAGGAGGCTGGCCTCTTTGGTGGCAAATTCTCGTACTTTAAGGTGTCTCCAGAGTTTCGCTTTTTCATACCGCTCCCTGCAGGGATGGTACTCGCAGGGCGGCTACAATATGGCCTGATGTTCTCCAGTCGAAATTTTACGCCAGAAGAGCAACAAGAGGTGAGCGAGCGAGATGCGTTGCTCGCTCCTGAAGAACGTCGCGTGTTGGAGATCGTCAGAAGAAGCCCTCTGACACAACGTTTTTTCACAGGGGGTGCCAACAGCGTACGTGGTTGGACAGCTCGCTTCTTGGGCCCGCTGGCCTGCCAAATCCGCTCTCAACAACCCCTCACACAAGGAACGACTTCAACGGGTCGTGTTGGGAATCAAACCGGAGGAATTGTCAGGCGCATTGGACAAAGAGACAGTGTCGCACGTGCCGTGCCTGGAGCAGGGCAGCGATATGCTGGCGCGCGCTGTCAATCGGAAGCGGCTGAGGTTGCGCGCTCGCGATTTGGTGATCTTGCAAGCAGACGCTCCGGCTTGCCCCAAGGCGTATATCCTGGCAGTTTGGGGATTCCTTCAGATGCAGTCCTTCAGGTGATCCCCATGGGTGGCGAACACCTTATGCTGGGTTCCCTTGAGCTACGTATTCCGTTGTCATTTATCCTCTCCAGTTTTGGTGCGGTGCTCTTTGTGGATGCTGGTTTGGTCCAGCTCGTCCCGAGGATTTTTAACGACGCTGGAGAGCTTGCCGAAGATCTTCGGCCCAGTGTGAGTGTGGGAGGAGGGATTCGATACCACCTGTCGTTTGGCGCTATCCGCGTCGATTTGGCGTGGAAACTCTTCCCCGACTCACTTCGCTATCCACTTCAACAAGGGTTCGAGGTTCACCTCTCATTTGGTGAGTCTTTCTAATCGATATTTTGAGAAACAACGAAAGGTCAACGTTATGAACTATACTCTCGTCATACCTGCGGCAGGTCGAGCCACTCGCGCGATGACGTTCACTGGCTATGGCGCGACGCCGAAGCCTCTCGTCTCTGTTGGCGGCAAGACGGTGTTTGGTCTCATCCTTGAAGAGGCTCGTCAGTCAGGGCTTCATGATCTCGCGATTATCGTCAGTGATGAGCAGGGGACGGAAGTGTATCGTCGCTACTTCGACCCGTTTAAGGACAACCCCAAGGGCTACGAAGCCACCAAAAAGAAACTCCCTGAGGCGATCATTCAGCTCGAAAAAGATCGCAAGATGAATGTCGATTTTGTGTTTCAAGATGAACCGCTTGGATTTGGTCATGCGGTTGGGCTCGTATACCCGACGATCAAGGACAAAGCCAACGAAGGGATCTTGATCGCGCTTGGTGATGATCTGATCTGTGGTGGACCGGCAGGTCTGTCCCAACTTATCGATGTCCACAAGAGTGTCGGTGGGATGGTCTTTATGGTTGAGGAGGTCTCTCGCGAAAGGGCCAAGCGCTTCGGCGTGATGCAGGTTCGTGAGCCTATCGATATTGGTCACACCCTCGCGCGCGCTGTGTTCTCTGTCGAAGGTGTCGAGGAGAAGCCGCAAGAGCCCAAGCCGAATATGATCGACGGTAAGCCCCGCTATTTTGCTGTCGCGGGTCGCTACCTTCTTGAGCCCGAAGACCTCGAATTCCTACACAGCCAAACCCCGACAAAGGGCAAAGAGTTGGACTTTACACCATTGTTCCGAAGAGCTGCTGAAGCAGGGCGTTTGACCGCGATCCTGCCTAACGGACGATTTCATACAGTGGGTAACGCCCTCGACGTTCAAAAGGCGGGGATCAGCTTTGCCTTACAATCTTTTCAACAGCTACCCGACCATGAGCTCGTGAGGCACACCCTCAAAGAGCTCCTTGAGCTTGGCGCGCTTCGTTTTCAAGATGGCCATATTCACCTCCATGAAGAGCTCGCTGAATCGCTCTCATGGTCTTCTCTTCTCGATGAAGATTAAGTCACGCACATTCATCCATTGAAGGAATGAATTGCAGCGGACACTGGTTGTGAAGAAGAAGTTCTTGTACCTTTTGGTACACACTCTGATGTTCCAGGTTGAACCGTTTTTCCATACTCTTTGGAGATACCAAAGGAGACACCAAATGAAACGATCCATGTTGGGGACTTTGTTGCTAGGTATTTGCCTTGTGGCTGGCCCTGTCCATGCCAAAAGCGCAAAAGCCAAGAGCAAAGTCGCGGCCACTCAAACAAAGACCCAAAAAAAGGTCAAAGTTCATCGACTCAAAGCGCTACAAAAAACCCTCGTTGAAGAGTTGAAGCGCAATTGGGCCACCCTGCAAAAGCTCAAGCTGCCTCGAGTGTACTATATGGTCTATCGAATGAAGCAGGCAAAGAGCGTCGCTGTCGCTGCGAAAGACGGCGTGATCGTAAAGACCGCTGATAACCGCAAGGCTCCATCACTCAGCGTCAATGTCAATTTGCGCGTTGGGAATCATAAGTTCGACAACACGGGAAAAGATGGCAACGATTATAAGATCCGTCGCCATTTGCTCCTCTTCTCCAGCAAACTTCCCTATGAAGTAGATAATGACATGCTGCGTCGTCGTCTGTGGCTTTGGACAGATCGTCGTTATAAGCAGGCGATGGCACAGTATTCACGTAAGCGTTACGTGCGAAACTTGAAAGTCGAGATCAAGGATAAGAGTGGCGACTTCTCCAAAGAAGCTGTCATGAAACACGAGAATGTTCCTCCTGCCTTGACGTTTAACTTGAAGCATTGGAAAAAAGTAGCGCGCGAACTCTCCAGTTTTTCCGCGACAAACCCCCACGTGATCAACTCTTCGGTCTCTGTCTCTGCGACGCAAAATGCCGAAATTATGGTTGATTCCGATGGCTCACGTGTGATCCGCTACAAGACCCTCTACAAGTACGCCATTTTCCTCACTTATCTCTCTCCCAAGAAAGAGTATCTCAACAACTACCGACTCGAGTACGTCGACAAGGAGAGCAAGCTTCCTAACGCAAAACGTTTGAAGAAGTTGATCAAGGTGACCCTCGCTGAAGTGGTGAACCAAGGAAACGCAGCCAAAGGGATTCCTGTTGAGGCTCCTGCGATCCTTATGCCCGATGTCTCCGGTGTGTTGTTTCACGAAGCCCTTGGACACAGACTCGAAGCACAGCGTATGCTCAACGAGTCGGACGGTCGTACTTTCCGCAAGAAAATTGGCCAAAAAGTCATCCCAACCTTCCTCTCCGTGTTTGATGATCCTACCATCCGATACTGGGGCAAAACGCCACTGAATGGACACTATCATGTCGACTACCAAGGGGTAAAAGCCCAGCGTGTGACGTTGATCAAAGACGGCATCTTGCGTGGGTTCTTGCTCTCCAGAAAACCTATCGATAAGTTCCTTCGCTCCAATGGTCATGGTCGTGCGTTGTTTGGACGTACACCTGTCAGTCGTATGGGCTCACTTTTGATCAAGAGCAAGCGCGAGTACACCATGAAAAAGCTCCGTGAGATGCTCATCGCAGAGGCCAAGCGCCAAAACAAACCCCACGCCTTCATCATCGACCGTTCTTCTGGTGGATATACACACACCGGGACGTATGGTATCCAATCGTTCAAAAACCAGCCCAAGGTTGTCTACCAAATCGATGTCAAGACCGGAAAGCAAACACTTGTTAAAGGTCTGGAGATCATTGGTACGCCCCTTACTGTCGTGAACAACATCCTCGCGACAGGAAAAGATTATGGTGTCTTCAACGGTCACTGTGGGGCGGAGTCCGGCTGGGTTCCTGTCTCCGCGATTGCACCAAGTCTGCTCCTCAAAACTGTTGAGCTACAACGTGTGAAGATCAACCAAAAGAAACCTTACTTGTTGCCTCCTCCATTTGCTGCGACTAAAAAAGCAAAGAAAAAAACAAAGGCAGACAAGAAGAAGGCACCCAAAAAGACCCCTGCGAAAAAGAAACAAGCGTCCAAAACAACTCTCCCCAAAAAAGGGCAAGAGACCCACGGGAAAGTGTCTGCGAAACCCAAGGCAAAGTAAGTTGATTGTGCTTGTTTCTCGATGAGCTTGTGGGCCTCCCTCTCTCTCGCGACTTCTTTTTGTTTGACACCTCCGTGAACATCCCTACCTTTTGTCTTGTGACACTATGAACCCCCGTATCCTGAAGGTCGCCTTGTCATATCCCGCAGGTGGGTTGGATACGTTCTTTTCATTTTTACCTTTGAGGTGCCATCATGTTTCGTTGGGGACTTCTTTTCGTAACAGTAACTTCTTTGGAGTTGTTTTTGCTGCTCCAGCTAGGTGCCTACATGGGTATATGGTGGACTGCTGGGTTGATCTTGTTTACAGGGTTTCTTGGAGCGCACCTGACTCGGATGCAAGGTATTCGAACGGTCATGTCGATGCAAAAGACCATGCAGGAGGGGCGCATGCCCCACAGAGAGATGATCGACGGTGTGTGTATTTTGATCGCAGGTGCGTTCTTGTTGACGCCTGGGATCCTGACAGACATCACTGGATTTTTGCTTTTGACGCCGGCTTTCCGTGCTGTGTTGTACAGATACATCGAAAAGCGCGTGCAGCGATTTATCCAAGAAAACACCCACACGATTGTTATTGAGCAGTAGGCTCGCTCCCTCACCTCCCTCCTTATCTGCTCTCTGTGCCTCCTACAAAACGCAACTGTCCGATAAATCATCATCCTGTAATAACTGATGAATAGGCTCTTTTTTTACGTGGACACTTGATCTTCTGGAGGGGTTACGTTTATCGTTCTTGGCATTTTTGGCATGTTGTACAACTCCCACAAGACTCTCTCACCTGATCGATGAAGACTGGCGGCTATGTGGGATACGTCTGCGCAAAGGGTGTCCATGACACACTATGACAGGTGTTTGCTGTATACCATGAACCAACAGAATTCCTGGTTCGTTATATGCGGACGATGAATATGATTGTGAAAAATCCCGAGAGATCACTTTGTGCTGTGTGTACTTTGCAAAGTGAATGGTAGGGTTGAGACCAAAGGAGTTCACATGTCTACCCGATATGAAGGCCTGCTTGAACAAGCAAGGGCCAATCCTGTTGACGCTGACTATACAGCGTTACGCATGGAGTTTACGAGCACTCCCCAGTACAAACCGTACGATAAAGATGATGCTCTGCTCGATACATTGACAAACGCTGTCAGTGTCAGTGATTGGGGGAAAATCCTCGAAGCGAGCAACGCGTTGCTCGCTGAAAACTACCTCGACATTAAAGCTCACCAGTGGGCGAGAGCTGCGTATGAGCACCTCGATCAGCCGCAATTTATGAGCTTTCACCTTCACTTTTCACAAGGTCTTCTCAACTCGATTCGTGACTCTGGCGATGGACTCACACCTGAGACTGCCTTCCACGTCATCGACGTACAAGAAACATACGCATTTTTGGATTCCCTTGGGGCCGAAGTGTTGGGGCAAAAGTTGGTCCGAGAGGGCGCACACTCCTACGATGTGATGGACGTCCAGCTCGCCGACGGAACCCAGCAAACCTACTACTTCAACATTGATATCCAACAACAGGCACTCGAAGGGGCATCTGCTCTGATGGCGGCACCTGTCAGTGAGAGCCCATCATCTGCACCTGAGAGTGAGAGCAAGCCTTCATCCGGTGTGTTTGGGAAAATTGGGGCCACTCTTGGACAAGAGGAAGAAGAGGCGCAGCCCAGAAGACGTCGTCGCAGTAGCAGCGAAGGCGGCAGCTTTCTCGACAAATATAGCGATTATGACGATGGCTCCGCGAGCGCAAGCTTGCCAAGTAAAAGCAAGCCTTCGTCTGGCAGCTTTCTCGACAAGTTCAGTGAACCCGAATCCACTTCTTCTCCTCCATCCTCGTCTTCGGCATCCTCTTCCTCTGCGAGCAGCGTGCTGGACAAGCTCTCTGGTGGTGCTTCGTCTTCGGGAGGGGCTTCTTCGACAAGTGGATTCCTCGATCGATTGGCTGAGGCGACAGGGGCTGCGCCGGACATCTCCGAAAAAGATATCCACATCCCCACGCCGACTGAGGTTGATGGCTTCTTCAAGAGTGAGTTGGGGTTGGAGTTTGAACAACAAGACGGTTCACTGACGATCCCGTTCGATAAGCTCTCAAAACAAACACAAGATCACCTCATTCAGCTCGAAAAGTCTGGTGATCCAATGGTCCTCTCTCAGGATGGTGGTGGGTTGTTTTGGCCCATCGTTGGGATCCTGTGTGGTCTCGGTGCATTTTATGCGACGTTCTCCTTGTTGACGACCCCTGGTGATTCTTCATCGGTCGTCTTCTGGACCGCTGCGATTTTCAGCTACTTTGGTGTCATGTTCATGGACGTGAGCGTGCGCTCCATCATGAAACGCAAACGTGCCAAAGTCGGAAGCTTCTACTACCCCGACAAATTCTACTTTTTGCACGTCGATTTTGACAAGGTTAAGGCATGGCCTCACATGCGCCTCGACCTCTCCAAGTCCGAATTTACGCACAATTGGTACAACGGTTACTACAGCAACAGTGACTTCAATATCTCTTTCAGTGCACCCACAAGACTGAACATCACCCTGTATTCACAAGCGACAGGCGACCAATTGCTTGAGACCCTGAAGGTCAGGCAGATTGAGTCCTGGTTGGTCTACAATGGTGAAAAACTCTCTGGTGGTGACGGACGTGATTTGATCGTCCCGACTGTAAAAGGTGCAAAAGTCAGCAACAACGGTTGCTTGGTGCGCTCACTGATCCACGTTGGGGTCGCATGTGCCATCGGATTCGCGGCTGTTCCACTTCAGTACCAACTGAGCGATGGTGTCGAGTTCCGTTACGCGACGCGCTCCAACACTGTGTGGGCTTACAAGAACTATCTCAGACGATACCCTACAGGTTCATACGTGGAGCAAGCCAAACAACACCTTGAACGCGTGACATACGAAAAGTACAAGCGCTCCAACAAGGCATACTTGCTGCGTAAGTACCTCTATGATTACCCCAAGGGGCAATTTCGCAAAGAGGTCAACGAGCAAATTCAGAGACTCTACGATGATGCGATCAATCGGTACGAAAGACGAACTCGTGGGCGTACAGAGGAGTCAAAAGCCATCATCAAGGTGCTCAAACACCTCAAAAAGGCGAACTTCCATGCTGTCTACGTACAGTATGTACCCAAGCTGTTGTTTAAAGACAGAAAATCCCAAGAGTTCAAGGACGCTCTTGAGAAGTCCTTGGCGTTGATGAAAGAGACTCGTCCAAGCGATTACAAACAGCTAAAGAACAAAGGAAAATTGCGTCCCGAGCCTGTAAAGCCTGCCTTCACGACCGAGATCAACCGTGACCGTGAACGCTACATCACCACGATCCTTTCGAGCGCTTTTGGGAGCATCATTCCACAAGGGATCATGGAGTTTAGTGCGCAACAATACCCACCCAAAGACGCCGAGGTGGTCTTTCAGATCATCTATCGACTCAAGCGCAAATCTGTCAATACAAAGCTCTATGCTAGAAACTACCGATTGCGTCGTGCGCTTAAAAACGCTGGCCTGACTGCTGAGTCCGTGGTGCCTTCTGTGTACGTACAGAGCATGACACGAACACGTAATGGCCGAAACATTGGTCGTTATGCAGAGCGCACGCTCTTTGGGTTGACCGTGGATTGGACGATTAGAGTAAAGCTGAAAGGACAAGAGCCGCTCCAATTCGATATTGAGTCGGATACGGCTGGTTCTGTGAGTCTTCGCAGTGGTCGTATCACCACACTCTACGCTTACAACCGGATGGCAGAGAACGCTTTTGATCGTTTTGCTTCCAAGTTGCAAACCCGTTTTGGTGTTCGTGCTGGTGCAGACTCTGCGATGCAGAAGTTCGTGTGGGAGATGCCACCTTCCTTCCGTAAAAAATATCTTGCATACGACTACATGGAGCGCAAAAAGAAAGTCAAAGCGCTCTGGAGTCGGCTTGATCGCTTCTACTACGCGCTCCCTTACAAAATGAAGAGCCGATACCGTGTCGGTGGTCTTTACAAGAGGCGTCGCGGTATCATCGAGTTGTGGGCTTCTATCGACAAAGTTCTCGCGAAATTGCCTGCAACTGCACGTACAGGGTCGCTCTATTACCAACGTCTGCGAGTGGCACGTATCCGCGCTCGTAGCATGAAAGGCTCGTACAAATACCGCAATCGTTATCGTCGCAGTAACCGATATCGTTCGCGTTATGGTTCACGTTACAAGAGCCGAACGTACCAGAATATCCGCAAAAAATACCAGGATCGTCTGAAGAAGCTCCGTCAAAAGTACAAGTCTCGCAACCGCTATCGTCGTCGTCGATATCGTCGTAGTAATCGCTATCGTCGCTATCGTCGCAGTCGTTATCGTCGACGCTCCAAAGGCAACGATGAACTGGACGATATGTTCAACGAACCAAGTCGTCGTAGACCTCCACGTCGTCGTAAGATCTACTGATCCATCCTCTCCCTTTCATCTCCTCACAAGCATCCCCTCTGTATTGTTTCTCCCCTTTGATATGCCAATGTTCCAGGTCTGGACACGTTGTCAGACGCACCATTGTCAGGTATTCTGTCGCTCAATTGCGAAGACCCTCTACAATTCGAACAAGAACAATATTGGACGGATATGACGATACCCCCACTGAAAGATACAGAGAAACCGGCGCTTTTTCGTCGTTATCCTGTCCTTGAAGAGCACTTACCCTGGATATCTTTGACCAAAACACCCACACCTGTTGAGCGGCTCGCTACGCTTGAGCAAGAGCTCGATGTTGGAGGATTGTGGATCAAGCGCGATGATATGTGTGGGTGTGGTTATGGTGGGAACAAACCTCGCAAGCTGGAGTTTTTGCTCGCGGAAGCCAAGGTGAAAGGGGCCAAGAGTCTGATCACCCTTGGTGGGTTGGGGAGTCATCATACGCTCGCGACAGTTGCCTGTGCCAATCGGTTGGGGTTTCAATCATCCTTGATCCTCGCAAAGCGCCCGTTGAGTGAGAAAGGGAAACAGAACCTTCTCGCTTCTCATGCCATGGGAGCGTCGTTATCGTACGCTTCAAACGATGTCTTTGCTGGATGGATGATTGCGCTGGTATACATGAGGCTATGGCGAAGGGATGGGGTGCGACCCTATTTTGTTGCCCCTGGAGGGACGTCTGCGCTCGGATGTCTCGGTTATGTCAGCGCAGCCTTCGAACTCGCCGAACAGATCCAGCGAGGAGAGTGTCCCGAGCCCGATGCGATCTTTGTTGCGATGGGGTCTATGGGAACGGCTGCGGGGCTGTGGTTGGGGCTGCGGCTCGCAGGACTCTCCACACAACTCGTCCCTGTCAGGGTCTACCAAGACTTTCGTACCAACCCCTTCGGACTCAAGTGGTACGCAATGGCTTCACAAAGGCTCCTCTCACGTCACATCCCCAACTTCGAGAAGGTGTCTCTGCCTACCTCTGAGATCGACATCATAAAAGGGTTCATTGGTCCTGGATATGGACACATCACGACTGCCGCTCGTGAAGCGGCCAGCCGACTCTCTGCCACCGAACACATCGATCTGGAGTATGTCTACACTGGCAAGTGCTTCGCTGGCCTCCTCGAAGATGTCGAGCAAGGAAGATGGTCTGGCAAACAGATTATGTATTGGCATACTTACAATTCATACCCTCTACAGGCACTCTCACCTACAAAACTCTCCTTGGTGAAACCACCAAAAGGCTTCGAAAAGTTCTTTTAGCCTTTCCTCTTGCACTCACTGTCATTTCTGCACATATTTCATTCGCTTGTTGAGTATATTCACTTGCGTTGATGTTTATATACAACTTTTCAGGGAGCATTCAGATGGTGAAGGATGTGTTGATCATTGGGGCTGGGATATCTGGCTTGATCGCAGGGCGTAAATTGCAAGAGAGGGGTATGACGGTTCAGCTCTTGGAGAAGTCGAGGGGACCGGGGGGGAGAATGTCTACTCGTTGGATGGAGGATGGCAAAATTGATCACGGGGCGCAGTTTTTTTCTGCGAGGACATCGAGTTTCCAGGAAGTTGTTGATGAGTGGGTCTCGCTTGGTGTCGCGAAGTGTTGGTTTGGTGAGGGGGTCCGAAAGGATGGCGGTGGACGTTCGTATTGTGGTGTGCCGTATATGAACGCGATTCCTCGGCTCCTTGCGCAGGAGCTCGATATAAAAACACATTGGACTGCGGAGCGCTTGGTCTTTCAAGAGGGTGTGTGGCATGTCTCCTCAAAAGAGGGTGAGATTGTGAAAGGTCGTTCGCTGTTAAT
Organism: Deltaproteobacteria bacterium; assembly: GCA_002731275.1. Taxonomy (GTDB): domain Bacteria; phylum Myxococcota_C; class UBA6777; order UBA6777; family UBA6777; genus UBA6777. Next base: position 86,683 of record PCBK01000114.1, read on the forward strand.
TACATCACCTGTTCCACAGACGCTCGCGATACTAGAGCGCTCTTCTCTCTCTTTGTCTCACGAGGATGAGGTGTTGTTATCTAGCATCAAATATGGGAGCTGTTTTGCCGTCTTTGGTTGGTTGGACAAAGCTCCGGCGATACCTGCTCCGGGATTGCTCGAACAACCAAATGAAGATATTGCGCGAATCATCGACAATGTGCAGAAGGGGATCACCACAAGACCTTCTGTCACGATCCACGCGAGCGCATCGTTTACGTCTCGTCATCTCGATGAGGAACGTGTCGTCGTTGGAGAGCGTTTGTTGGAGGCCGCAGCGGAGTATCTTTCGTCGATGGATAGGGAGACAATGCGCGTTCATCGGTGGTTGTACAGTCGACCCAAACAAACGGTCGATGGAGACGGTTTTCTGCAACTGAAAGGCTCTGGACCGCTGTATGTTGCGGGGGATGGGTTTGCTTCTCCAACCGTCGAAGGCGCTGTACTCTCAGGATTATCCGTTGCTGATGTGATCTACGCAGATACACAAGACTAGTGTTGGTATTTCAGCATCCAACTCTCCATGTGTTTCTGTTCCCTCAACTCTTTTTGTACGCAACACATGTTGTTGATGATGTTCCCTTTTTTTGCAAGTTTGGACTTTGTATGTGGGGTGAGTGATATGCTTGGTTGGGAAGTGTTTCTTTGGCTTTTGCATGTGAGTGTGACGTTATATTTGACGGGATTGATTTGGACAATACAACGTGTGCATTATCCACTCTTTGACCGGGTGGATCGTCTTGGATATGTCGAGTTCGCACGTGAACACACAGGCCGCATCACAAGTATCGTGATGGTGCCGATGTTGGTAGAGCTCTTGTCTGCGGGCTACTTTGCGTTGTACCCGCCGAAGGGGCTGTCCTCTGTCTTGATGTGGGGTGGACTGGCTTGTGTGTTTGTGATCTGGGTGGTGACGTTCTCTCTATCTGTACCTGCGCACCAAAAGCTGGGACTTGGCTACGATGCACAAGCACACCAACGTCTCGTTGTGACGAATTGGTTCAGGACGGTCTTTTGGACAGGGCGTGCGGTGTTGGTCTTTTGGGGGACATGGCTTATGTTGGCTGAAGTATCTCTGCGATGAGCAAGAGGATTTTGGCGTCCTTCTCATAGCGTGTATTGGGATGTTGTGTTTGGATATTGGAGAGGAGCTGTCGTGCGTCATCAAAGCGGTGCGTAAAGACCATCACACTGGCACGTGAGATGTCCCAGTCGACATCCATTTGTTTTGTCTTCGAAAATTGTTCGAAGGTCTGAAGTACATCATCGTACTCCTGTTTGGTCTCTGCCTGTGCGATGTTGAGGGTTGTGTTGTGTTGTTGGGGTTGGAACAGTTGTGTCAACTCGATGATCGGGAGTTTTATCTCAGGGACATCTATGGGCAGTGGCTCTTCCACATACTCATCGGGTTTTTCAGGAAGAGGTGTCGGCTCGGATTCTGAGATGTCTGTCTCTGTCTCCGCAGGAATGATGACCTGTGGCGTCGTTGCGACTGTCGTTGCCTTTGGTTGTGGCGTCGGTGCGACTGTCTTTGGTTGTGGCGTCGGTGTTAGAGGCGTGTGGTTAGGTGCTTGCTCTGTTTTTGGGTGAGGTGTCAGTGGTCTCTCTGGTGTGGGTGGGGAGCTGTCCTCTCTTGTTGCGATTTGAGCGTTCGTATCAATTGCTGGAAGGACTTCTTGTTTTTGGTGTGATGGTGTTTGGGGAGGTGATATGGGTGGATTGTTTGCTTGTTCTGTTGCGTCGGTTTGGTCGACTGACGCGGGAGTTATTTGGGACGGAGCTTCCTTGGTGTGAGAGGATTTGGTTTGTTGAAGTAGCCAATACAGCGGATAGACAATCCCCAAGAACAAGATAGCCATTGACACGTTGAGGAGTGTGGAAGGTCCAAGGAGCCTTCTGAGGACGAGCCAGCCGATTGCATAACACAGTGAGAGGATGAAGAATGAGCTGCCAAGCGCGATGTACAAGCTCGTCTGTGATTGTTGATCGAGCTGTTTGAGTGTGGGGAGAACGCGTTGTTGGATGATCTGTTTGGCGCGTTCGAGTTGTGTTGTGAGGAAGGACATCAGGTCGTCTCTGGCTGTTGTAAGAGGTCTTGGATGTCTTGAAGGCGTTTGAGGAAGTGGTCTCTCATCGCGTCGAGATCTGCCTGTCTCTTGGCGAGATGTTGTTGCTTGTTGTGGAGATAGCTCTCCTCACTGAGTTGGAGCTTGTGGGTGGTAATCAGTTGTTCCAGGTGCTCGAAGAGTTGTTTGAAGTAATCGTCGATCCACTCTTTGATATTTTTGGCGATTCTTTCCACGACGACATCGAGTTTGTCTGGGAGCAACTCCTGGCTGTCATCGAGTTGTTTGAGTTGATGTTCGATGTGTTTTTTGAGCTGTCCTACCTTGATGAAGTTGCGTGCGAACATTCCGACAATAAATCCACCTGCGCCTCCAAGTGGGAAGGCGAGCGGCCCGAGAAAAGAGAGCAACGCGATGCCTTTTCCACCTGCGGCGATCGTCGCGCCGACTGTCGTGACGCCGACGACGGCTTCTGCGACACCTACTTGATCGTCATATCCATCGAAGATCCCGAGCAGGTTTTTCTGGGCGCGACTGAGGGCGAAAGCTCTGTTGCTGTGTTGTGTTGCTTGTTTCCCTGAAGGCGGGGACAGGAAGGTCTCAATTTGTTCTTGGAGCCATTGCTGTGTGGTGTCGAAGATGGCTTCAATTCTGAGGGAGAGTGTTTGTTCGAGACGTGCGCTGTGTTCGAGATTTTTTCGATAGACGTCTTCGAGTTGTGCGGTCATCTCGGCGAAGTTTTGGAGTGAGTGGATCTGTTTGAGGGTGTTGGAGGTGTGTGTCACCATCTGCTCGATCTCTGGCTTGAGCGAGTCGATCATCTTCTTGAGTTTTTGCTCAACAGCGCCAAAGAGTTCCAACTTTTTGACCTCGACATCGCGCTTCATCTCTTGGACTTCGCGGAGCTTTTGTTCAATCTCTTCTTGCTGTGTATCGAGGAGTTGTTTGTGCATAGAGAGCAGCGTTTGGAGTAAGCTGATCACCTCAAATCCACTGCGGATAGAGGTTGTCAGGACGGTGCGGCTGGCGTCCTGTGTGAGAAATTGTTCGAGGGAGGTTTGGAAGTCCTGGAAGCCGCAAGAGTGGAGCAGCTCTGTGTCGTGTTGTTCGACAGCACGCCATGCGTCTCGTGCGTTGAGTACAAAGATCCGGATGTTTTCTGGTTGCAGGTCGGGATGGTTGCGTAGCTCTGCGTCTCTCGTGATATTCGCGATAACTCGTTGTTTGAGTCGTTCTCTTTGTGGCCAATAATCTTGTGAGAGGTTGATCACGATAAAGAGCCGACCACACTGTTTGGAGGCTTGCTTGAGAAAGTCAATCTCCCCACGGGTGAACGGAGGATAGAGCGAGGTGATGATCACTGCGCCCATCTCGTTGAGGAATTGGGAGGAGAGATCACTGTAGCTGCGAATGACATCATTGAGTCCGGGGGTGTCGTAAAATTTGATGCCGTGCTTGAGATAGGAGAGGGGGAGCTTGATGTGGACTTTGGCGACTCGCTTCTCGTTCTCTGGATTGTGGAATTGATCTGTGTATTCAGGGATGTCTTCCCAATGGACCTCTTTTTTTGTGCCATCGAGGAATGACACGCGAAGTTCTTCTTGTTCAGCGTAAGTGAACTCCATGATCACGCCTGTGTTGGAGAGCACGTCAGGACGAGAGACTTCGCGTTTGGAGAGTGCGTTGATGATCGTGGATTTTCCGCTGCATGTTTCACCAAAGACACCGATCGTCAGGCGGTCTTCGACGAGTCTTTGTAGGCGCTTGTCGATCTTATCCTGAATGGATTGCTTGAGCTCATCGCCACTTTGGAGTTGTTGATCGTCCAAAAGGAGTCGTGTGATACGCTCCAAATCTTCGATCAGTGCGTTTCGTATTTCGATGTATTGGCCTAGACTTCCGTCGGGTAACTGTGACAAAACTGCCTCCTCGTCCTCAGTACACACAGTTGTTTCTATACCACTCATGAAATCCACTCGCAATGTGACAATTTGATCTTCTTGTTTTGGGTGTACGCTTCCAACAAGCAACATACACGATACGATTGACAACTGCTGTCATATGTCCAAACGACACATCCCACAACTGTCTTGAAGCCATTGGGCGAACCAAGATCTGGGGAGATGAGACAGATGCTTTTTTTCTCTCTACGGGCCTAGAGCGTGCGGTGGTGGCGTTGTTTTTTTTGGTGCGGTTGTTGTCAAGATGGGTATACGATCAGTATATTGTGCGATGGTAACGGCTTTGTATCTATCATTTGATCAGGCACCTGTCAGGGAGAGACAATGTGAACCCAATGGCAAATGCTGTGTGGTTTCATCGTATCTTTCGCCTTTTTCCTGCATAGACCTTGTTCCGGGAGAGTGAATTTTGTCTCAATCAAACACATCACAAACAGAGAAAAAGAAACGTAAAAAACGTGGTTTTTTCGGTTGGATGTGGCGCATCTTTGTGTGGCTACTTGGGGGTGTCGCCTTGCTGCCTGTCTTGCTCATCGTGGGGTGGCAGATAGGCTTTGTTCGAGGGATCATCTCCAACATCGGACTGTCTGTGGCGGGCGGATTTCTCGAAGGCTCCCTAGAAGCCGAGCTTGGTGGGAACTTACTCTCCTCTCTTGAAGTGAACAATGTGAAGTGGCTCGATCGAGAAAAGAAGCCGATGGTCGCGCTCAAAGGGCTCCGTGTCCGTTATGATCTCATGCACTTCATCTCCTCTGGTTTCACAGACTTGCTGGTCACCGAGGTCAAGATCACCAAACCCAAAGCCGTGCTGAAAATGACCAAAAAAGGGATCAACTTGTTGAATCACATCAAGTCTGGTCCACCTGCACCCAAAAAGCCCAAACCCAAGCCCAAACCTGCTCCCTCCGGACCCTCGAACTTTAAAATACGTGTGCCCAATATCCAAATTGATGGTCTGGATCTTCAGTTTACACAGGGCAAGATGTTCATCCATGTCAAGGACTTCGAGACTGATGTCGCGTTCGCAATGCTCGGCTCCAGACTCGAAGCTGAGGTGAAAAAGTTTCAACTGGCTGTCAACAACATCATCGCCCCCAAAAAGCCTGATATCGAGCTGAAACGCCTGACCCTGAAGTTTTGGATGGAGTTGAACAAAGGGGAGCTTGGTGTGCGCGATCTGTTGCTGAAGCTCGCACAGAAAACACAGATCAACATCCCCTCATTGCTCATGAAGCTCGCTGGACCAGAGTTCCACTTTGACAATATGAAACTCTTCGTCGCGTCGAGTGATCTGCAAAATATCTTGCCCACCTATCCTGTGAAACCCGACCTTAACGCGACGATCTCTGTTCATGGTGCGCTTGACGGTTTAAAAGCTAAACTCGACGCCTCACTCGGGAAGTTATTGCTCAAGTTGAAGGCCGACGCCGGAGTACTTTCCCAATCATTCGATGTTGATCTGGATGTCAAACACGCAGATGGCGCGGAGATTATGGGGAATCCTGCGCTCAAGAGTTCTGCGTCTTTACACGCCATTGTCAAAGGCAAAGGGTTTTCACCTGCCAACATGAAGGCCGACGTCAAGCTCCACGTCGGCAAGGGGTACTTTCAGCAATACACCTTTGATCGAGTCGATTTGATCGCAAAGATACACAAATCGTTCATGACCCTATACAAGCTCGAAGTCCGTACTCCTTATGCGAAAATTGATATGCCCAAGACCGGGCAAGTCGATTATCTCAAAGGGTCGATGGATGTGATCCTCAAGGGCGTCGTCGCCGACCTGCGTAAAGTTGGACGTCTGATCAAGCAAAAAATGTCGGGGTATGTGTCTTTTTGGGCACACGCAAAAGCCAAGGCGGAGTTTAATCCAAGCGCCAAGCTGAAGGTTCGCATTCGTCGCTTTCGTCATCCCTCAGCGCGTGTGCGCAAAGCTGATCTGACAGCGCAGCTCGTTGGCATCAAACCTGTCCACGCCGTCGTCCAGTCACTCGTGGCACGTGGTATCAGAGCAGGTGGTCAGTCCATTCGGGTCGTGAAGTTGGGCGTGACGTATAAGATGCCGGGAGATGGCCTCTGTCGTCTTCGTCGTTACACAAAACGCATCTGGAAGCTCCCACAAAGAGGGCTGTGGATGACGTATCGAATGCCCAACGGTGGTCACTGTGTCCAGCTCTCAAAGCTCGAATTTGACATGGGGATGGGCTATTTTAAGCTACGCACCATCCCAAACGTCGTGATGCACGGTCAGGATATCACGATCTCTCGTTTGTTGCTGGCGTCGAGACGACAACAAATCGATATCGCTGGGCGGATGAATCTCAAGGGGATGCGTCCCAATTTGACCGTCAAGATCAAGAAGATCAATCTCGCGAAGGTACAAAAGGCCCTGAAGTTGATGCCGAAGCAAAAAATTGCCGGTCTCTTCTCACTGGACTTGTTGCGCTTCTCGGGCTCTCTGCGTCGCCCCAAGATCTTTGTCAATATGCACCTCGCCAACGGACGCTTTGACAAATACCACCCCATCGATTTGGGGCTTAAGCTCGACTACAAGGACCGTCGCCTCGTCCTGGAGCGACTCTCCGTCAAAAAAGGTAACGAACAACTCGTGAAGATGGGGACGGATATTCCGGTCCATCTCAACTTACAGCGCTTTCCCAAGCAGCCCGTTGGCTTGAAAAAACCTCTCTCCGTCAAGCTCGACATCCCTGGCTTCGATCTCACCTGGCTCAAAAAGACCCTCGGCCTCCCTGTCCGAGGGAAGCTGAAGATGAAAGTCCACGTCGATAAGACGCTCTCAAAACCACAGTTGTATGCAAAAATTGCGCTCCTGAAGGGTGGATATGGGGATATTCAAAATCTGGATCTGAACCTCCTCGTCCGTTATCGCAACGGTATCCTACGATTTCCAGGTGATGATGTGACACAGCGAGCCAGCTGGCTTGAGGGTGCAGAGAATCGCATCAAGCCCGTACGTGGGGAGCGTTTTACGTACCGAAGTACGAACTGGATCGCCCGAGACGGTCGCCCTCTGGTTCGTCTGGATGGTGTGATCCCGTTTCGCTTCCGGATGCTCGAAAGGCGCGGTGCGCTCAAGCCTGTCTACAATATCAATGTGCGCAAGGATATGAAGTTCTCCATGCGTATTTACGAGCAGAGCTTCCAAGAGACACTTGAGCTGTACCTCAAGGGGAAGAGAGAGCAAAGGAGAGATGTCAGACCCTCTGGTCCACTCTATAAGGAGTCCCTGAGGGTGATCAAGATGTGGCGGAAGCTCAAAAAACGCGTCCCTCGAAGTCGAAGGGGACAAAAGCTGAGAGCCAAGTGGCGTGCTGTAGAAGGGGAGCTGCGACTCACAAAACGTTTCCGCAAGGAGATCATGGAGGTCTATAAGTATCGTCGGGATATTTTGGCCATCTATCGCCATGAGAAGGGCAATCGCAAGATCCGTGATCTGATCCAAACATACCAAAAACAACACCAGAGCAAAGCCGATCCCAAAAAGAAAGGCCTCAGCGCACATCGCGATAAAGCGTCCCTCGACGCATACAGACGTTTCCAAGGTGAGATCGCGTCGCTCCAGAAGAGTGGGAAGATCCAACCCCACCAAATCAAACTGAAAAAGCGACTTGAATACCTTGTTGTCTCGACACTTAGGGATCGAGATGCCCAAAAAGAGCGCAGGCGCAATCGCAAAAAGAAACGCAAACCCAAGCGTCCAAAGCGTTTCACCATGTCCGCCAAACGTATCAACAACGGACTGCGTAAGCTGCTCTACACTGAGCTCTCCATGACACCCCGTCGCATCAAGCACAAAGAGGTGCAATACCTCAAAGGTCTACAGCGTAGCCTGTCATCGATGAGCAAGAACGCGGCTGAGATGCGTAACCACGTCAACAACCGCAGCGCGTACAAACGCGAACGCAAAGCCTTCGTGAAAGATCTCAAGGCGCTCGAAAAACGCGTCGCAAAGGTACAAGGAGCGATTAACCAGCTGCTCCTGTTGGGGCATGTGAAGGGACGCTTTCATGGACTCATCAAGCTCTCTGGAAACGCCTCTCAACCACAACTGGACGTGACCTTCGATGTCAAAAAAGCCTCTTTTTGTCCGCTACAAGGGAGCGCGCCTCGTTGTGAAGAGAAGTGGAGTCGTTACGCCAGGAAACGTCGGACGCTTGGGACGTGGCATGTTCGTGACGCGAACTTCCACCTGGGCGTCTTTTACCGACCCAAAGGACAGACGCTTCCGGCCTCTCTCAAGAAGGACGCGGACATTCCTGGCCCTGGAGGCAAAAAGATCTCCCTCGCTGCATTCACCAAAAAGACCGGCCGTCTCGCCATACGCAGCTATATGAAGGTCGGCTCGTTGACCCTGCTGCGGATTTTTAACACCCGACTCGCCGTCGATGTAAAGATCCATCCCACGAAGCTCTCGCCGAAGATTCGTGTCCATGACCCCATCGAATTCCATCTCGATATGCCCGATATCTTGCTCGATAACAGTGACTCTGCACGCGCCAGGAGTAGCATCACGAGGATGTACCGCAACGCGACGCTCGCACGGGTGCAGGGGAAGATGATGTTGCGGGTCGATATGAGCAAGAAGCTCAGTCAACCGGACTTTCACCTCGCCTTTTTGTTGAAAGATGGTCAGTACGAGATGGGGAAAAATGAAGAGGATGAGACCATCCATATCGACGATATCAACATGTCTCTTGGCGTCGATATCGGTAAGAACCAACGTGGTGTGCAATCGCAAAAGAGACAGCTGCTCTCTGTAAAACACGACCTGTCGGTTTTTGGTCATCCTTTGATGTCCAACAGGACGTCCTTTGATCTCACCTTTGGTATCCACGCTGATCGTCTGTTTGGTTCGTCATCCCGTCGCAAAAAGAAGAAGGGTGTGTATACCTTTGTGCCAGGGAGTGCATTCCAGGCGCTTGTGGAGTTTAAGGATTTTCCCTTTGAACTCTTTCATCAGCTCGGTGGGATTTACAAGAGCCTCGAAGGTCGCCTGAAAGGTCGTCTCAATATGCAGGGACACTTTGCCTGTCCGGCCTTTCAAGACCCAAGTTACATCTCTCTGCGCGATATTCGTTTGGGTATGTTTAACGAACCGAGGATGAAGAACTTCGCGGCCTGGAGGAAGTCTTTTGTCAAGAAGTTTGCGCCGATCTGGAAGCAGAAGATGCAAACGGCGTCACATAAGCGTTTGAAAAAGCATTTTCGTGCCTCTGTGTCTTGCGCAAATGAGGTCGCGCTGCATCAATTCCGGAGACGTAACAAACTCAAATCGTCGCCAACACTGCGATTCAAGGATTTTCGTATCGACTTCCAGACACTGCAAAAGGAGAAGGGCAAGACCAAGATCAAGCTCTCGATGAAGCGCTGTATCCGTCGCCGTCTGGTCTCTCGTCTGCGTAAAAAGCTCAAACGTGGTTATGTCTGGGGATACAAAGGGATGCTCACAGGGGTCGTCAAGGCGTGGGTTCCGCTTACGTGGTCCTTGTGGAGCTCGCTGTCCTCTAAAAAGACGATCCCACCTGAATGTGGATGGACAAAAGGCGACCTCAAGGTGACCAAAAAGAAAGTCGAACCTTCTGATCTGAGGGCGTTGAAAGTCAATATCTCGACGGGGATCGGTGGCTTACCGCTGAACTTCGTCGAGAGCTTTGTCGATGGTGTCCAAATGAAGGGCGCGTTGAAGATGTCCCTGTTGATCTCTGGGACGATGAAGAAGCCTTCGATCAAGGCAGGGCGTGTGGGCTTCGAATTTGATCGCCTGCGTTATACACCCTATGGCGTGGAGATCCGCAACAACAAAAAGAAATTCTATATCCGTAAGGCCAACACTGAGGGGAAAGAGAAGCTCTCACGTAAGGACTTCAAGGTCGCGTACAAGTGGACACGTAGCAAGTTATTTTTGCTGCTCAAACCCAACAAGTACGAGGTGGATGGTCAATTGCTCGGGAAGAAGGGCACGCCTCTGAAGATCACGGGGACCATTCCTCATAAGCAATTTGTCCCACAACGTGTGTCTTTGGCGATCCGTTCGAAAGACTTCCAGCCGATGGCGACGCCGCGGTACAAGCTAACACTCGACACAAACATCAAGATCCGCAAACAACTCGTAGGTGCCGGCTCCAAGAAGAACCGCAAGCCCGACGTGAAAGGGTACATCCGCATCCCAAGGATGTTGTTTACGTTGCCCGAATCCTCCCATAAACCTGGAGACTTCTCTCAAGACGAAGATATCGTCGTGCTCGGCGAAAAAGGGTACAGAAAGAAGCTGTACGGCAAGGACGCGCTTGGGAAGGATTTTGTCGAGTTCTCCGAAGGTCCCAGCTCTCTCGATAACCTGTGGGTGGACTTGAAGTTGATCATCCCCAACAACTTCTTCGTCAAAAACCGCGATCTGAGTGTAGAGGCCAAGACCGACGAAGAGGTCGACAACCTTCATATTCTCCTTAAAGATGGGCGTCTTAAGCTTACAGGTGGAATTAAACTTGTGCGAGGAGAGTTACAAGCATACGGGAAGCAGTTCTTGATCGACTCGTCCAGTCAGGTCCGTTTCTCCGGGCAATCCTTGCGGATGAGTGAGATTGGGTACATCAACCCCAGTATGAACATCGTCGCCAATTACGTGATCAACGTGGCCAAAGGTTCGTTGATGGAGCGCAAAGGCCATAAGAAGATCATCGTGTCTCTCGTCGTCAAAGGGACCGTTCAAAATTATGAGATCGACTTTGTGGTTCGCGATGCCCAATCAAACGACAAGCTCAACGTCGATAAGGTCAACGCGATCTCCTTGATCTTGACAGGGAGCACGACGGAAGACCTCAGCCAAGGCCAACAAAAGAACCTCGCGAACCAAGCCGTGGGGATGGTCTCAAAGGCAGTCTCTTCGGAGATTAAGAATGCGCTCTCTGGTGTCCTCCCCACTGATGTCCTGAACATCGAAGCGGGGACCAAGTTGACTGATCTTCAGGTTGGTTTTGGTTGGTATCTGACCCCTGAGCTGTACACTGGTGTGAATTTTAAACCTGTCCCTCTCGATGAAGAGAATTTGTGGGAGGCTCATATCAACTACGCGATCAGTCGCAACTGGTCGCTAGAAGGGCGAATTGGACAGGTGAAGCGAAATGATGAGTTGTTACCACTGGGTTCGTTGTATGTGTTCTTTCGGTTGAAATTCTGGTAGGTAGAGAGCGATCGCTCTCGTTTTTTGTGGTTGTCCTGGTGCAACAAGGGAGACACCATGTTCGAAACTATGTATCAAATCTCGTTGGGATCCCGCGCAGGCGTGCTCAACCGGGCTTTTACAATCGCCATGCTCTTGCTCATCGTCGTGCAGGTCTGGCGACTCTTTCACTTTCACTTTCGTCTCGTTCGCTGGCGTTATCGCCTTCACCTGCTAGAACAGGAAGCTCGCGAAGAGGGTGTCGTCACTGTGACGGACCCCGAAGCTCTTCCTCCCGTCAATCCATACGCTCGTTTTTGGGAGATGGTCCCCTCCATGGCCATCATGTTCGGTCTCCTCGGGACCTTTATTGGTCTGACCCTCTCACTCAGTGAAATCCCCGTCACGGGCGATGTTGAGGCTATTCAAAAAGGTCTCTCTCGCTCCATTCCTTCGATGGGTACAGCTTTCTGGACATCGTTGTCTGGTCTCGTCGTCGCGATCAGTGTGCGTATCACCAACTCCTTTATGGCGTCTGAGTTCCGGGCGCGTGTGATCCAGCAATTGCTCTCCAGCGAACCCGAAGTGATCGAAGCGCTTGAGTCTGCGGCGTTCCAACAAGGTCGCGACGGTGCGTTGCTTCGTCCACATGGGATCAGAGAGTTGTTGTGGCACCAAAATCGTCTGCTCAACAACACTGTCGCACGGGTCGCCCCCCAGATATCCGATGGGATCGCGAGAGGACTCGGTCAGCTCAATCATCTGCCAGGTGGAGGTGGGAGTGACCAGGCGGTCTTTTCGCAGCTTGAGCAGGTGACGAGAGAGCTGAAGCAGTGGCAAGAAGAGCAAAGAGCTGCCGCCCAAGAGGAAAACCAGCATCTTCGCGAGCTTGTCGAGCAACAGCGTCAGCTCACGCAGTCGATGACACGTGAGATGGCTGGTTTTCAGACACAGATCGCGCGTTTGACTTCGACATTGACGTCTTCCGGGCAACCTGCGGTGAGTCCCGAACAAGCTGAGAATGCGACAGTCGCTGAGGTTCCTGCTGCGAAGACCTCTGATTGGCCCCACCACAAGTAAACAAATATGTCCTTTGTCTTTTGGTCAAGTGACATATATGGAGGTTTCTCGTGAGCTGGTATCATTCATCGGACTTCGATAATCAGGAACAAAATCAAGATCCTTGGTCGAGCATTGTCGACTTGATGAGTGCCTTCGCGCTCGTCCTGTTCCTCGCCGTGACATTCTTTATCATCAACTACAACCGCGCGAGCGAGAAGCTCAAGCAGCGGCGTGTCCAACTGAAACAAAAACAAGTCTTGTTGACACGTTCGATCCTTGCGCTCAAGGAGAAGCAGAGCAGCCTCGTCCGCACGAAAAAATCGGAAGCTCGTCTACAAGCACTCGCCCGTAAACTCGCCAAGCAAAACAGCAGCATTCAGAAGCAATTGATCATCCTGGGCCAAAAGGAACAGGCGCTCCTCGCTGAACGCAAAAAGCTCCTCGACGAGAAGGAAAAGCTCAGCAAAGAGAAGCAAGCGCTTGGCCTGCTTGTTGGTCAAAAGGCCGCGTTGGTCAAAAAACAAGAAGAACAGACCAAGAAGCAGACAGAGCTGCTCTCGCAGGTCAAATCCCAACAACAGCGCTGTGAGACCAAGTTGCAGGCGCTGCTCAAGCAAAAAAAGAATGTTTTGTCGGCCATCTACAAGTCGTTTAAGGCTTCTGGGACCAAAGGGATCGGCTTTGACCCGAAGACTGGGAAATTCCGACTTGGTGGTAACGTCTTGTTTGCAGAGGGTAAGGCCATCCTGACAGCCGAAGGAAAGCGCCAGCTCTTGCAGGTCAAGACAGCGCTCGATCGAGTCATCTGGAAGAAAGACATCATCCCGCTTTTGTCGGGGATTATGGTGGAAGGGCACACCAGCCAAACAGGTCGCGCCAATTTCAACTGGCGTTTGTCTGCGAAGCGTTCGCTCGCGGCCGTCCAATACATGTTGAGCCTTGTGCCTGCAAATACACCCCGTTACAAAGCCTATTCAAAGCTCCTGTTTGCCGCTGCATTTGGTCAATATCGACCTGTGATGAGGCGGAACGTCGCGATTCAACGTCTCTCACGACGTATCGAGATCAAGGTGTTATTTAAGAGCCAGGAACGCATCCAGGGCATCTTACGCCAGCTCAAATCCAATGTACCCTAAGCGATTGTGAAGTGTGAGGAAATTATGTCCATCCAAATTCAGGAAAGAGAACGTCGTTTGGACCTTGGAAAGATCTACCTTGAAGGTCTCGAGTCTGGTCTGGTCGATGATCTGAAATATCGTCCCAACAAATACTTCCATCCCGTCGAGGATGTGCTCCTGGAAGGGCGAACTTGTATCGTCCAATACCAGAAAGAGCTCCAGCCTCTCGAAGGCAACATCTCTTTCGAGCAGGTCAAGCAGCTCCTCGCTGGAGTGATCGACGCGCAGCAACGTACTGCTCATGATCAGACCTTCTATCTTTACCCAGGTGTCGAGGCCTTTGGCGTCAATCGACGACAAAATGTCCGCGTGGGTTTGATCAACGTTCGTCCCGAACAAGACCGCGAGAGCAGCCCACAAGAGCTGAATGTCGACGCCTTCTTGCGTCTGATCGCGGAGCATTGCCCCGAAGCACACAAGCGGATTGTCCGGTATAACAAACCCGTGTTGACCTTACGTCACCTTCAACAGATCCTCGAACATCGTTCGACATCACCGTTGGTGTGGGGGAGTTTGACACTGTTGATCTTGGGCGCCGTGTCATTTGGTGTGCTTCATCAATTTGGACCACCTCGGATCAAGCAGCAATTACGTTCTTTTACGAAGGAGCTGCGTTTGATTGGAAAGCGTGTAATCCGCAGCGGTTCGGATGAGTGGTTTGCGCAGCTTGGTGAAGAGCGACAAAAGAGAGAGTATCGTTTTGCACCGGCGCCTTTGACGTTGTTGATCGAGCCTCAGACCAAAAATCCCGAACAACGACAGGCTCTGTATCAATTTGTCAGTCGCTTGCTCGCGCAAGAATTCCCCAAGACGAAGTACCAACTGTTGATCCCCCATCCTAGTCTCTCTCCCAAGCTCTACAAGCGCTGGAAGGAGCTGTGTGCACACACGATGGATGGTAAGTGTCAGCCGAACAGTTGGTTGTTGCGTATTCCTGCGTATAGAGGTGGTTTGAGACCGTTACTTGAGGCGATCAGAGAGGCCCAACGCAAGACACATAGTGGGCTTTTGGTGTTACCCAAGTTCCAGGGGTTTGTCTCAAAGGTGACGTTGTATGCGCGTCCCCGGCCAAAAGACAAGCCCAAAGACAGACCTCCTGTTGAGCGCGCGAAGTTGCCTGTTGCGCCTGAGAAGAGAGAGGAACCCAAGAAGGTGACACCTCCTCCGTCCCGCCCTGATCTACCTGCCAAATCGGACGATAATGTTCCTGCCAAACCAAAAGGGGAGCCAAATTCTCCCCAGCCTGATCAATAATCTGTCATTGACATTGAGGTGGGCAATTCTTCCCGGATGATGTGAATTTTTGGTGAAAGAGTTGGACAAAGGTTATGCTTGACCTTACCTATAGTGTATAGGTTTGGAGCCCTTTGACCGTTACTTTTTACGATGGGGAATGTTTGACATGACATCGATTCGTCTCTCACTGACTCTGCTGAGCTTCCTGTTTGTCGGGTTCTTGGCGACTGCGACAGCCCACGCTGACATCATGATTTTGAATTCAGTGCCTTCAGGTGCGACAGTCTTGATCAATGGTGTGAAGCGTGGACAGACACCTTTTCGGTCTGAGGTGACCTCTGGCCAATACCACGTCGAGCTTCGCTATGGTGGATATTTGACGTGGACATCCTATGTGACAATGCCTTCCAAGGCGGACATGACATTGCGTATTCGCATGCAGCGGCAGGGGACAGGCGGGGGAACGAGTGTTGCATATCGCAATCTCGGAAACAACCAATACACAAACAATCCTGGTAATTTACCGAGAGGGTTCAAGCAGCCCCAGAAAAAAGGTTTATTGGTGATCCGAACCAACCCTACAGGTATATCCGTATATATTGACGGAAGGATGCTTGGGACGACGCCGCTCCTGAGTTACCTCCCTGTCGGTCAGCATACAGTTGTCTTGCAGCAGCAGGGTTACCAGACTGTACAGCGGACGATACAAATCAAAGAGGCAAAGAGCACTCGTATGAAGCTCCGGATGCGACCAGGAAGCGGTGGGACAAGACCTCCCAAAGCCGTTTCTGGTGCGGGGAATAACGACAGCACACAGTTGATGTTGCTTTCGACACCCTCAGCGAAGGTGTATTTGGATGGGCGCTCGATGGGTATGACGCCTGTGATCAGTGCGGGACTCAAGCCTGGGCAATACAAGCTGCGTATGGTCGCCAAAGGGCATCAAGTGTACAATCGAACCATTCGATTGTACCGAGGACAGCACTTGCGTATCAAGGCGTTACTGGTTCCCAAAGGTCGTTAAAAATCACCTGCTCTCTGGTTGCTGTTTTGCTTTTTGGATCTCATGTTCTCTCTTCATGTTGATGTGAACGCGCTCCTCTTCTCGCTCCCCGTTCTTCTGGTCTGTTCGGACTGGATTGTGTGAACTCTCTGTTACAATTGGTGTTTTTGTCTTCCTTTTTTGCCTCGATGGATTGCAGTGGCCTATGTCGATCTGTATAATGCATTGCAAAACAGATAGATGGACATGTGGTGTTTGAGATTGGCTTTGATTCTTTCGGAGGATTGGTCCCATGGTGGGGCTGGTTTGGTTCGAGTCCAACCAAGGTCTTTTTGCATAGAGGATGAGATCATGCAACAAACCCTTCTTCTTAATGCTTCCTATGAACCTTTATCCGTCATATCCTGGCAGCGTGCGATGACCATGTGGTGTTTAAAAAAGGTCGAGGTGATCGCAGAGTACGATGAACGTCAGATCCATTCAGCGTCATCGACATTCCGTATGCCGTCTGTTGTGAGATTGTTGCAGTATGTGAGGCGAAGGTATGTGGGGGTTCGCTTTTCCCGCCAGAATATCTATGCCCGCGACAGTCACCAGTGTCAGTATTGTGGTCGTAAAGCACCACAGGTCGAGCTGACATTGGATCACGTCTTTCCTAAATCTCGTGGTGGTCGGACTTCTTGGGAGAATATCGTCGCCTGTTGTGTTCAGTGCAACAGAAAGAAGGGCGGTCTGACCCCCAAAGAAGCCCGCATGAAACTCTTGAAAACACCTATCAAACCCAGCCATCACAACCAACTCGACATGTCATTCAACCGCTCTCGCGCCCCCCATGAATGGCTAGATTTCCTTCCAACAAAGTAGAGCCAACGCCAAGCCAACGCCAAGCGTAGGATCTTCCTTTCAGCAACGCAAGGCATTGCATCCACCTTTCACCAACGCAAAGCGTTGGATCTTCCTTGAAAACCTGACGGTTTTCTTGGATAGAATGGCTGATGACAGCCATTCTGCACGGACACATTGAGGGAGTCGGTTGCATCGAGGAAACGGGATGATTGCCATCTGCATGGGGTTTTGGGATGGTTGTTATCTGCATGGGGTTTTGAGGGCGGGTCTTTAGACCTGCCCAATTCTGAACGATGCGAGGCCGAAGGCATCGCGTACCCTCTCTATAGGCCCAGGTTTTCACCTGGGTGAACGGCCATTCGTATCCTTGCCATACGTATGTGGTTACGTTCGTATCCTGAACACCATGCGTACATGGTTACGTTCGTATCCTGAACACCATGCGTACATGGTTACGTTCGTATCCTGAACACCGTTCATATGTGGTTGTGTTCGTATTTGTTTGGTGTATCTTGGTGGATGGTTTTCGAGAGCGGGAGCATGGCTTGGATGGTTGGATAGAGGGATTCGTTTGGTTGGTATCACCGGGTTCAAACCCGGTGCTATGGAGAGGGTACGCTCGCCTCAAGGCTTCGCATTGATCTGAATGCGGTGGGACTCAAAGTCCCACCTCAGCGCAGAATTGTGATGACATCGAATATATGGTCGGATGCCAGTAGGGTCGGGTCTTGTGCTCTTAAATCTACGTATATATCGGTATAATGGTCCCTCCTCTCGAAAGGTTTGAGAGGAGGGAAGAGCCGAAGGCTCAGGGTGGAGAGTTTGTTGAGGTGGATGATTGCAAGTGAAGACGCAAAAAACCCACTACAAGTATGCGAGCAAAAAGGAATGCAAGGATATGGCCTTGCTATATCCGCCAGAAAGAAGGGGATGAAATAGGATGGTCAGGGGAGTTTGCGGAGACACAAGTGCAACGTCCGCCG
>PCBK01000115.1 GCA_002731275.1 Deltaproteobacteria bacterium
GAAAGGTTTGAGAGGAGGGAAGAGCCGAAGGCTCAGGGTGGTGAGTTTGTTGAGGTGGATGATTGCAAGTGAAGACGCAAAAAACCCACTGCAATCCCGCGAGCAAAAAGGAATCCAAGGATATGGCCTTGCTATATCCGCCTGCAAGGAGGGGATGACATAGGATGGTCGGGGGAGTTTGCGGAGACACAAGTGCAACGTCCGCCGGATCCGTTTTCAAGTATCTCCCGTGTATATCGTTTGGCTGTTTTTGAGGGCGGGTCTTTAGACCTGCCCATTCCGGACGGTGCGATGCTGTAGGCATCGCGTAGCTTAGAAAAATACTTGGGACATGGTATTATTTTGGTGTATCCCGAATGTTTTACTGTAAGCTTCCATGATGTATTTTGTTGTGAAAGGGAGGGAGGATAACTGTCGAGAGGGTGTGCATGTATGTGCACACTCCTGTGCAAACGTGAGCACACATGGGACTTGCCTTGTGAAGTGTGCTTGGTGCTCCGTAAAGGATATGCTCTTTCTTTTCAATGGTCTTTCTGTCTCTCGTTGGGGTGGAGCGGTTTTTGCTTTTGCAAGAGCGACACATGATACACATGGGAAGTTGTTCATTTCCTTGGAGCTTGTGAAGTTCCCAGCACATAGGAGCGAGTGATGACGTATATACAGAGCGTGTCTACCTTGACCTTTATGGTTGTCTTTTCCTTTTCCAGCCTTGGGCTTGCAAAGTTTCGCGATGGTGTCTTGCTCAGAGCGAGAGGCCAAAACGCAGTGTACCTGATCAAAAATGGAAGGAAATCCCATGTGATGAATCCTCTCGTATTCAAGACATGTGGGTTCAAACTTTCCGCCGTCAAGGTCGTTTCGATCGCAGACATCAACAGTATTCGTTTGGGTCCACCTCTCACTCACTGTCGCATTTCGCTCCCAAATTACACCTTCATCAAGAGCCCCAAACGCAATCATATCTACCTGTACCGTTCTGGAAAAAAATACTATGTCCGCCATGCCTTAGACGCGAAGGCTTGTGGTTATGGTTGGCGGACAGCAAGAGTCCTCCCACAAGCCTTCCTCGACTCCATCAGGAGCGGGGATAGTGGTCAATTGTGTCGTATTCGTGCAAATTGGTTGATCAAATCGTACAAAAATCCCAAGATCTACGCTGTCATCGGTGGAAAACGACGCCACATTGTGAATCCTGCTGTCTTACGCACTTGCTTCAAGGGACACAAAGTTAAATCATTCGTAAATCAACGAATCTTACAGAGGTTTCCGAGTGGGCTTCCTTTCACAAACTGCTTTCGTGAGGGCGCGTTGCTCAAAGGAAGTGGACCCAAAGTATACGTCTTCATGCACGGGAAAAAGCGCCATATCACAAACCCCGCTGTCTTCAAGGCGTGTGGTTATCAATGGTCACAAGTGCGAACGTATCCAAATGCCGTTGTGGGGGTGACACCGACGGGCACGCCTTTGAATTCCTGTAAACTCAAAGATGGCACGTTGATCTTAAATGAGTCCAGGTTTGGGATATATATCATCAGAAATGGAAAAAAACACCATGTGATCAATGCCAAAAAAGCTTGTCGGGGAAAGTGGGGACAGGCGTTGAAATTCCCAGTCGAGTTTATCAAATCAATCCCACGTGGTTCTTATATCTCACATTGTTATTAAGGTTACTTGCCGACGGAGGGGGGATCATATGCAACGCATGTTCCAGCTGATCATGCTCTTTACAGAATCCAAACGAAGATGAAAAAAGACAAATCCCCTGCAAAGATTGGCACATCACCTGACACCTCTCATCCCAATCATACAAGCGAGCACAGGCCTCACAGCTCATTGTTCTCCTCTCGCGTTGTCTTGACTTCGCTGCCTCATTTGGATACCTTCGGATGCACTAAAGTGGATGCCGTTGAAGAAGATTTTCTTCGCAGCATTGAAGCATCATGGACGGTTCGAGGTCAGGAAAAAGACATGTACGCTGAGAGTTCGAAAATTTCCTCCAAAAATGCAATGAGAGCGAGTCTTACACTCGACCAGGGGCTCGAAGAGTTTTATCTCTCTCGTGTCTCGATGAAGGAGACAAGTCTTACTGTCCTTGATGGACCTCACAAAGGTCTCGAAGTCCCCCTGACACAGGATATGTTTTATATCGGAAGAGAAGAGTGGTGCGATCTGAGCCTTCCAAATGACAAGCGCGTCAGCAGCGTCCACTGCGAGCTGAGGGTCGAAAAGAAGGGGGTGCGGCTGATCGATCGTGGGAGTCGGAACGGCAGCTTTATCAATGATGTCCAGGTCAATGATGCCTTTTTGACGCCGGACACGACGTTCAAAGTGGGCCACTCTGTGTGTGTGCTGCGCACCACGACAAAAAAGACACAAATTGACATTCGGTTCTCAGATGATAGTGGTCAACTTGTCGGGCAAGAGCCTGCGATGAGGGAGATTTTTACCTTGCTTCCTCGGTTGGCCAAAAAAGGTATCCCGCTCTTGTTGACAGGTGAAACCGGGACTGGAAAGAGTTCCATCGCCAATGTCTTACATCAACAAAGTCAACGCGAAGGTGAGTGTGTCGTCGTCAATTGTGGTGCGTTGTCCCCGTCGTTGATCGAGTCAGAGCTGTTTGGATACGAAAAAGGCGCATTTACTGGTGCCGAACAACGACACCAAGGGTATATCGAGCAAGCACAAGGTGGCACGTTGTTTTTGGACGAGATCGGTGAACTCCCTCTCTCTCTCCAACCAAAACTGCTCGATGTGCTCGAACGAAAGCGTTTGCGACGCTTGGGAGGGACCAAGGAGATTGCCCTCGACTTTCAACTCGTGACAGCCACCCACCGCGATCTAAAACAACAGGTCGAGTTGGGAGAATTTCGGAAGGATCTCTTCTATCGTATCGCTGTGATGGAGCTTCATGTACCTGCGTTGCGAGAGAGAAAGAGAGACCTCCCGCTGCTCATCTCTCATCTCCTCCAACAGATCTCTCCTGACCAGTACATCAAAGTGACAAAGGACGCACTGCAAGCTCTCAAAGAATATCATTGGCCCGGTAATTTACGGGAGCTACGCAATGTTCTTGAGAGGAGTCTCATTCTCGTCGAAGAGGCAGAACTCGACGCCGATTCGCTGCTAATGCCACATTCACATCAAAGCCTTCCCACTGAAGCACCCAAGCCACAAACAAGTCCTCAAGACATTCGCACGATGAAAGATCTACTCGCGGACGCAGAAGCGGCGATTCTCGAAGATGTCCTCAACGCGCTCCATTGGAATGTCTCCAAAACAGCCCAGACATTGGAAGTGTCGAGAAGCTGGCTTCACGGCAGGATTCGCTTTTATCAGTTGAAGAGACCGACGGATTAACGAGTCGAGCGAGATGAGGGTGAAGAGGGTTTTGTGAGACCGAGGTTCTCGGAGATTTGATTCCAGATGAAGTAGACCCAAAGTCCACTGACGGTGACGGAAGTTAGAAACATCACGTACGCATATGAAGGCCAGATCGTCGCTGCGATCAATCCCAGAGCGTAGCAAATGGCGGCACCGATGAGGAGAGGTTCGAGGGCGATAGAGGCGAGCGTAAAGCAGATACAGATCATCAATAAATCGATGGTGTACGTCGCTTCGACTGAGATGTCGATATATAAACCCAGTAGTCGATTGAACAAGACACTGAAGCAAGCCGTAAAGAAGAAGCCCAACATCCGTCGGCTGATAGAGGTGAGGAGGAGGACGTTGCGGAAAAATGGAACGATCAGACAACATATCGTGACTGTCACCAAAGCCCTCACAAACGCAGATGAGCTCGTCCGCACAACGAATCCGTTGGTCCACCACCCGTGCAGTGTGGCGATACCCAAGATGATGATGGCAGGCAATATCATGAGCTGCCCACGCCTCTCGGAACCCAGACTTGAGTCGAGATTTCGTTCCAATAACGCCAACTTCTCCTGTGCCTTCGCGCTCTCCTCAAGCTCGTCTTTGAGCACCTGAAGTCTGTCTGCAAAATCTTCTGGGACTACATCAAGCTCAGCCAACAACAACTCCGCGCTTGAGCTGTTACCAAGCTCTAGCTCGATGTGTGCCATCCATCGCGTGCATTCCTGAAGGCTCGTATGTGCCGCCTGCATGTCCGGCCAGATCTTGAGCGCTTCTTGTAAGGCAAACCGACACTCCGTCGCGACACTGTTGAGGGCGAAGCGTTCTTCGAGGGGGAGCGTGGTGATGTCTTTTTTGGCACCCTTGATAAAAGTCTCCAGCCGTTCATTTGCTGTTTCTACAAGCGCAATGGCATTTCTACGACGTAAATGGTCCTCAAGTGCCTCCCGAAATTCATTGGCTGACTGAAAACGTTCGGAGGGCTCCTTGTGTGTGGCTTTATTGCAGATGTCGGCGAGTGTTGTGGGGATATGACTGTCGTAGTTGTGGTCATTCGATTGTTTGATCTGAAGGAGCACGCTGGTGAGATGTCCGCCGTTGTGGAGTAGTTCTCCTGTCAGTGCTTCGTGGAGTGTCGCGCCCAAAAGGTAGATGTCCGTACAGACTGTCAACTCTCCGCCGAGCATCTCAGGCGCTGCAAATCCTAAGGTGCCCGCAAAGTGTTCGATGTTATACGTTCCATCTTTTTGAAGCTTTTGCCCGACTCCCCAGTCGAGCAAGTAGACCTCTCCGAAGTCACCGAGCATGACATTCTCTGGTTTGATATCTCTGTGTAAAAACCCGCGACTATGTGCAAAGCTCATGGCATTGGAGAGCTGGAGCATGACGCCGACATGCCAGTCAATCCGATCACCCTGTACTTTGTCCCAGGCAGGGTGATGTTCATCTTGGATCATGTCGCGCCAACAGATCCCAGAGATCTTCTTCATCACAAGAGCTGGGCGTCCGTCCTCTGTCCGTCCAAGCGCGTAGACCGGGACGAGATTTGGGTGTTCGAGCTGGCCGTTGATCACACCTTCTCTCAGTAAGGCTTTGGACTGCTTTGAGTTCTCCTCTATGTCGTGTGGACGCTTGATGGCGACGTCACGTTGCAAGGCGTGTTGGTAAGCGAGCTCGACAATCCCCATCCCACCAGATCCGACGACTCCCTTGACCTCGAATCCTTCGACGGAGTCTTCGACCTGTCCTATCTTGAGATTGGGCAATGTGTCAACGGCGGGGATGGTCATCCCCATGCTGATGTGGAATGGGGATTTTGAGTCGTATGCGGCCGAAAGGAAGGGATGAACCGTTTGATCCATCGAAAGGTCTTCTTGCAGCGAAAGTGTGTATTCGATTGTGCCTCTTGTAAACAACTCTTCCGCTCCTATTTGTCAGCGAATCGCATAGAGGGATTGGGTTTTGCCTGTAAAGTAGAGCGTGTTGTTTTCGATCCAGAAGGAGTTGTTGAAGTGGACCTGTGGGCGGACTGAGCGGAAGATCCATCGTGCTTGTCCGTGTTCAGCGTCGAGCGCGTAAATACCGGCCTCTTTGTCCGTGTCTGGTCCTGCGAAGTAGACGAGTCCTCCGGAAACAATGGGGGAGTGGGACAGATACGAAGAGGAGGCGTACTTCCACTTGACCGCGCCAGTCTCGGCGTCGAGTGCGTAAAGATGACCGTCGTAGCTGCAGAAGTAGACTTTGCCGTATCCAATCGCGACAGAGGCACCTACACCACGGACATTTCCATTGTTTGGTTGTGCTCCCGTGCGAAGTGACCATTCGATCTCGCCTGTCCTTGCGTCGAGTGCGAACATGTGAGGTGTTTGCGTCTCGATACCCGTCTCTTGTTCGCGAATCCCGACATATAATTTCTCGTGGTAGATGGCAGGTGTTCCGGACAGACCACCTGGAAGCTGTCGTTTCCACAACAGTCTACCAGTCTCGGCCTGAATCGCGTAGACACGACCTGCATAATCTCCAGTGTAGACGATTCCATCGGCGAATGCAGGGTCAGCGATCAGCTCATCACTCAATTGCAGAGACCACTTCGCGTTGCCTGTGGATTCTTCGAGGGCGTAGAGACTTTTGCCTTGTGTTGTGTAAAGTGTTTTGCCGACGACGAGGGGGGAAGCGTCACTTGCGCCGTTGCCGAACTTGACCTTCCATTGGATCGTGCCTTTTTGCGTGTCGAGCGCATAGAGGTAGGAGTCGGTGTCAGTAAAGTAGAGATATTTGCCCGAGACAATAGGAGCGCGAATGGTGTGATGGGCTTGTTTTTCGCCGTTGACGACCTGGAATTTGGGCTCTTCTACCTGAAAGGACCACAGCGGTTTTTGACTTTTCAGCTGAAGTGCATAGAAGATCCCTTGCTTCTCGCCGATGTATGCGATGCCCTTGTGGACGATGGGGCTGGACGTATAGAAGTCCGAGGTGTTACCTGCGCTCCAGATCACTTTGGGGGCTCGTTGGATGCCTTCTCCTGCAAAGAAGCCTGTGCGCTGTGCGTTGCCGCGAAAGACCAGCGCTTGTGATGTCTCTGAGACATCAGCGGAGCCTGGTTGTGTAGGGCTGTTGGGTTGTGTGTTGTTGTCGATAGACATCGTCATACAACCCGGCAAAAAGGACAAAAAGGAGAGCAATCCAAGAGATACAATTGACATACGTTTCATCACAAACATCCTCTTCTGTAAAAGCTGTCGTGGCTTCTTCTTGCAAAAATCGCCACATTGGATGCATCGACTCATCTCGTTGTGGTACAGATAGGAAGGTTGCAATCCTGCTGCCTTAGAGAAGGTCGATTTTGCATCACGCGGGCCATGTGTTGGCTCTGTGTGTGAGCATACAGAATGGATGCTGTGGATTGAATTTTTTTGCAAAACAAGGGAGTGGATCGTGTGTTGTACATCACAAAAAAAGCCTGGAGTACAGGGATGGTTGCTCGATTTTTTGATGAAGCCGCTGCGAAAACTTCGCATCAAGTTGATCAACCAAGCAGAAGGTCAGGTCCTTGAAATTGGCGTTGGGACGGGACTCAACTTTGAGCTGTATACGGAAAAAGTCGAGAAAGTCGTCGGTATCGAACCTGATACCAAGCTGCTTCCACGTGCACACAAACGCGCAGAGGAGATCAACATCCCTGTCGAGATCCACACCATTGGTGCGGAGAATATGCCTTTTGAGGATGATTCGTTTGATACGATTGTCGTGACGTGGGTGCTCTGTACGATCCCCGACGTTGAAGGTGCTCTCGCTGAGATGAAGCGCGTCCTGAAACCCGGTGGCAAGCTCCTGTGGATCGAACACACACGTTCGCGTCATGGTTTGATCAGGAGGATACAGGATCTCTTCAATCCGCTCTGGAAGCCACTCGCTGGAGGATGTCATCTGAACCGCGAGCCGCTCGAATTCTTGGAGCAAGCGGGCTTCATAACGAGTGGTCATCGCGCCCGGACGTCCGAGAGATGGAATCTGCTCCCTATTTACCAGGGGATCTCTCAAGAGTCCCAAGCACCAACAGAGGATGAGATGGGGACTTCGGCCGTGTCTTGATGGGGAATCATTGCATTTTTTGGTGGGGTTGTGTTTTTAATGGTGTATGTTTCAATTCGTCTGACGAACTTTGAGATGGAGTATGCACATGAAGCCGATGTCCCAAGAACAGATGACACAAATCTACCATGAGAATGAGCCCTTCGACCTGCTCAAGGAGTATGGTTATTCATCTGAAGAAAGCGATACGATCTTGTGGCGACTTTTCATGGACGACAACACACCAAAAGCGACAGTCCCCATGCTGAGGAGGCTCCTTCAATCATTTCAATATGCGAGCGCAAAATTGCAGGCTCACTTCCTCGCAGAGATGCTCCAGAGCACCCACTTCACCTACGAATCATACCAGGACAGAACGACGTCTCCAGGTATCAAACGCAGTCGCATTTTGGCGGCTGTGCGCCAGTTCTGCGAGCGAGATGTTGAAGAGGTGTGTCGAGAGCTGCATGTGTTTCCGGCGCGATACTACACTTACATTCTCTACTTGTTGGCGAAAGAAAAAGAGGTGGATAGTCTTTCGGGTCGATTTCTCCCTTTTATGCTTGAGCAGTGGTATTTCCCCTGTGAGGAGAGCAGAGAGCTTTTCTCTGAGATATACATGGGGTTGGGAAATCTTCACGGCTTGTTCTCTTCCAAAGTTTGGGCTGAAGGCAGCGTCAGATTTCTCACAAGACTTACGCTTCCCAAAGGAAGAAAGTTTCTGTGGCCGACCTTGGGCGAGGTGCCTTTGGAGACTTTGATCGAAATTGGCAAGGTTCAACACTACGACCTTCCTGGATTTCCCGAGCTTATTGTTCGCTTTGGAGAGGAGGCTATTCCAGCTCTTGAGGCCGCACTGCTCCCTGCGCTGGAGTCCATCGACAGCAAATGTGGAGAGGACGGCTGGCCTGGGTATGCATTGATGCCAGCGTATTGTGTGTTGTTGCAGCGGTCAAACCGACCTGTACCGATTGAGTTGGAGCCCTGGCTTTGGCATTTACTCGCAGGGGATGATTACGAAAATTATTTCGAGTGGGTTGGGCGTTGTAAAGATTGGATGCTCTTGTTGGACACCGAGCGTGCAGCAGCGTTGATCGTGAGCACCTTTCACTTCTCGGCGTTTTCTAGAAGGTTTTTTGGATTGATCGAAGATCCAACGCTGCCTGCCCGTGTTGTGGCGTTGATATGTGCGCGAGATGGGGAAAAGCCCGGTCAAAAGTTGATCGAGCGTGGTCCGTGGCTAGAGGACATACATATCGAGGATTACGGAACGTTCAAGCGGTATGTTGCTGGCGTCGTGGCGTGTGGAGAGCGTATTGTTCCTGCCCTCGTGGCTGCGCTGAAGAAAGATTATACGAGAAAGACATTGTTGTTTTTGCTTGAGGCGTTGCAGAAGATCGGCGACAAAAAGGGCATTCGAGCGATGAAGCCGTTTCTTTTGCACAAGAGTAAGCCTATCCGTGATGTTGTTTGTCAGACACTCTCCAAACACCGGAGTGGGGCGCTTAAGGCTGCAAAAAACGCCATCTTGTCCCCAAAGAAGCCGATCAGGCAAACGGGGCTTGAGTTGTTGTCCCTGTTGCCTGCAAATTCGAGACGAAAGTCGTTGGTTGAAGAGCTCTTACAAGAGACAAGTCACAAAGATGTCAAAGAGGCGCTCGCTTCATTACCCTCCAAGAAATCGTGATATCGTTGGGGTTGGTTTCCTTTTTCATCTGGCGGCTAAGTGGTGCTCTCGCGAAGTAAGCGGATGAGTATGATGTTGCATTTTTCCCGTAGGGTCGGGCCTTGTGTCCGACCTCGATGTTGTATGTCTTTTTCGCGAGAGCACCACTTAGTATCTAGGTTGGGCGGAGAAGTCGAAGCCTATGCTCACGGAGAAGTGGAAGCGGTGGGTCCAGATGAGCTTTTCGGGGAGGAAAGCCTCTATGTCAAGCGCTCGATCGGGTGAATAGGTGAACATCGCCCCTGCCGCAAGCCGCAGCGCGACCTTGGGTTGAAACCACCATCGCAGACGAACACGTGGGCCATACGCCAAGAAAAACACGATCTCTTGTTTCACCTCTCTCGCCGTCCAGATCCCGATCTCACCAAGCACATTGAGATAGATATCCAATTGTCCTACCTGGAATGTATACCCCAATTGCAACGGAATCCCCACACGAAGGAGAATGTCGTCGATCGGTTGTTTGTTGTGATCCACGCCACTCCCAAAGCCCAATGTGAACCCGATATTCACCACATCCATCCATACGCCCGTGTGCATCGAAAACAATCTCTGTGACGACAGCTCTGTATCCATCAAGAGACTGATGAATCCACCACCTTCAAAGAAGGGGTCAATTGTATCGAGGTCATCGTCATCTTCTTCGGATAACTCGCCTGCGCTGTTGAGCTGTTGACGTGAACCTGCTTCGATTTCGATGTCTTTGACGAGTGTCTTTCCATCTGGTTTGAGCAGGACAATTGTGTAGAGTCCTTCCTTCAGACGCAAGGTCATGCTGCCTTTGGTTCCAGGGGAGCGGAATGTCGGTTGATCTCCAATCCCTTTACTCCCTTTGCTGCGGAACGTCACGCGCTGAAAGGTCCGGTGGAGGATCTTGAGATAACCTGTCTTCTTTTTGTGTTGTGTGCGAGATGCGAGATATTGGGGTGGGCGGACGAGATAGAATGTGTCTTTGCCCATGATCTTGGACTCAATGGAAGGTGTCTGCTCACGCTTCAGGGTCCGACGAACATACTGATAGGTCTTTTTGGTCGCACAGGAGTGGATCATCGTCGCAGTCGCGGCCTTTTGTTGGCTATCAAAGGTCTTCGCGCAGGCGAGCAAGAAGTGCGTGTAGACATCACCTTTGAGGGATTCGACCTCGAAGGCTGGTTGCATATACCCGGCGGCGCTGAGCACGAGTGTTGTCTTGCTGACAGTCCCGAGCTGATACGTCCCCTTGACACCAGAGGCGATGGTCTTGCTCTTCGCGTCTTCTGTGGCGCTCACCTGTCCGACATAGCAGGTCGCAAGGATGAGCGCTTTTTGCTGCGCCGGCAAAGCCTCCATCAAGGCTTTGAACTGACGAATTGAGATGCCTGTTTTGGGAAGGGATTTGTTGCTGTCTGTTACGACGAGATAGCGTTCGAGAGGGGCGCGTGGTCTCGGCTGTGCGATGCTGCCGTGTCCTGAGATGTAGATGAGGACCGTGTCACGACGTGAACGTACACGTTGTTTGAGCCACTGCATCGCGCCAAAAATGGCCTTTTTGTGGGTTTGTGCCGCGCGAGTCAACATCATGACTTCATCGAAGCGACCTTGTTGCAACAAGAATCGATGCATCTTTCTCGCGTCTTTGGCGGGGTATTGTAAGTCATTCCAGGAGGAGTGTCTGTACTTGGAGATCCCGATCACCAACGCGATTCGTCGAGGACGCAGACGTTTGTTGATCTCGTGTACGTCGCTCTTTGGGCTTAGCTCCAGGCCCCCTTTACTCGTCGCCTTCGTGGCCCACGACTGCAAAGGGAGCATGCACAAGAACATTGCCACGGAGAGGCTTAACATCCACATCCTCTTTGTCTTGGATATGTCGAAGGATGTATGTGTATTGAGCATGGTGATTTACTCCTTCTCGACGATCTTGACGAAGAAAGCGTCGATATGAGGAGATGGCAGCTTCAGCGCTTTTTGGATGGCTGTTGTGATCGCGTGTCCTTCGTTACCACGCCATGTTCGTTGGGAGAGTGTCGCGTGTTGCTGTGATGTCATCGGTTTTGATTGTACCCACGCGAAGAAGCCGAGCGTTCGTTTGGAGCGTGGGATGGGGTAACGTAACACGACGCCCTTGAGATTGAGCACCCAGGGTTTGGGGGTGAAGGTCATCTTCTGTGTGTTGTGTTTATTCATTGGATACAGAAGGCTTAAGTGTCCGCTTTTGTCGAGCTGATAGATGTAGAGGTAGCCTGTGAGCTGCTTCTTTTCTGTTTGAAGGGAGAAGTAGAGCTTTGACGCGGGACGGACACTCATTCCATCTTTGCCTCGTTTTTGAGGGGCGTTGCTTGTGGCGGAGCCAACCCCAAAGGTCAAACGAAAGGGAACATACTGTTTGGTGTTGTTTCCTTTTGTCCCGACATATCCTTGAAAGAGTGGAGCGTATTGCCAGCCCGTCCAAACAAACAACATCAAGGCCGCGAATGCACCAGCGGTCGCCATCCAGCGTTGTCCAGACAAAAAGAATTGCTGCCACCAAGGTGTCGAGTGTGTGCTTTGTTGCGCGGGGCTACGCGCTGTTCGTTGGATGACAGCTTCAAAGCCATGTGCGAGCGCGCGTTCTGTCGGTGTGATGAGCTTCTCTTCAAAGGTCGAAGGTGTCTGTCGAAGAAGGCGCTCTGTGAGCAGCAAGGCGTTGTATGCCTCACAGGTCTCGTCATCTTCAGGAAGTGGAGCATCCCATGTGGTGTGGATGTCGCCATGTTCGATCCACTCTTGTTCCCATTGGGCGAGGGCGTGTTTGGGGTCGTTCTGGTGCATGGTGTCTTCCTTGGATTCTACACGCTGATTCCCAAAAAGATGAGCAGCTGTGTGTGGGCGTGTGGGTTGTGTTGAAGCTGTTGCAGGTACCCTGTCTCGCGAAAGTGTTTGAGGATACCTTTTCTGAGCCGTTGAAGAGATGTTCGGACCTGCATTCTTCCGATATTCAAGCGCTCTGCGGCTTGTGCCTGGCTCTCTCCTCGCTCGTAAAGAGCTTCGAAGACAAGTTGCTCGCGTTCATCACAAGTGGAGAGGAATGTCCTGAGGTGTTTTTGGACCTCTTCACATTCGAGCTGTGACTGGGCGGACAGGCTCTCGTCGTTGTCGTTGTCCTGGACGATGTCTTCTGTGGACTCGTGGAGTGTCAGGCGACGGCGTTTCTTTTGTTCTTGTAGGAGTTGGTTGCGGCAAGCTCGTTGTAAATAGTAGAGGTATGGTCTCGTGTTGTCGTAATTTTCCCGCGCTTGATCCGCAAAACACCGCACAAAGGTCTCTTGTACGATGGATTCTTGCTCTGCGATGTCCGACAGCCCCGCGTAGCTGTAATATTGGCCTTTACTTTGGAACGAAAATCCTCTCGCAAGGTATCGATAGAGAAGGGGTGCGTAGTGAAGATAGACGGTCTTCAAAGCGTGCTTGTCGCCCTGTTTAAAGGCACGACAAAGTTCGGGGTCCTGGACCAAAAGCATAAGGCCGCTCCAAGAAGAGAGAAAGAGAAAGAGTCGCAAAGGGCGACTTTCGTATGACAACGGACGTTTGATATCTACATCGAAATCATACGGAGTCAAGTCATGTGCTCGGTCTGGTAAGGCTCTTTCCTTGGAAAGTCCAAGGTACAAACCCCCTCCTTCGGGTGCAATACCTGCGAGGAGAGGGGGTGTTACCTCGTTGTTTTATGGAAAGTCTGGGAGGTCGGGCGTTTTTGTGAAGCAGGTCCCGAGTGTGCCTGGAGCTGCTTGTGCGCAGGTCAGGTCTTTTCCGCACTGTGAGTCATCTTTACACGCCATACCAAAAGAACCATCACTACAGAATCCAAGGACGCTCCCGCCGGGTTTGACACAGCTCCAGTTGGCTGGACAGTTGTCATCACCTTTGCACGCACCGACGAGGCAGATGCGAGCTTTGCCTTCGATCAGTCCATTGTTGCAGACTGCGCCGATCAATCCAACGTTGCACTTTCCATCTTGGCTACACGGTGGGAATTGACGGCATTGTGTTTTGTCGTCATCTGTGGGGACACAGAGTTCTTGCTTGGTGCAGCCATCAGCCCCTGTGACAGAGGGTTTGCAGGCGGTGTTGTCTGTCGATGGATCCTTCGCAGGTGTCGAAGACTTCGCGCTACAGTATCCGCTGACACACTCTTGTCCTGCTTGACAGGGGGTGTCTGGGCAGGTGGGGGGTGCCTCTTTGTTGGCGCATTGTTTCATGTCTGTGTCGCAGTATTGGTTGTTAGCACATTCGTTGTCTGTGTTGCAGCCGACTGCACAGATGCCATTGAAGCAAAATTGCCCTTTGGGACAACTGTTCGCGGTACATGGTCCATCACCGTTGTTGTTATTGTTGCTGTTGTTGGTCTGATTATTGTTGTTGTTATTGGAGGGAGCGTCACCACATGCGACGAGGAGTCCGAGGAAGAAGAGGGTCATTAGGGCTGTGAGCAATTTGCGTTTCATCAGTGTATCTCCATATGCAAAGAGGGCAAAACTTGGGTCTGCCGTGTTTTGTATGTTTTCATCAGGGATGTGTTGGAGCAGCTTTGCGTGCTTCGTGTGGAGATATGGAGGAGGAAGAGAGACGGGTTACTTTTTTTTGAAAAAAGTGGTGAGTCTTTGATTTAAAAGCGTTATTTTTTGGAGAAGAGGGGGATGGCTTTTCCTGTCATCCATGAGGGGATGGGGATTCCGAGCGCCTTTAGGGCGGTGGGGGCGGTGTCGTAGATCTTGATGGGGATGATCATGGGGCCTCTTCGCTTGAGAAGTCCGCCTGCAGCGACCCAGGGGATCGGTTGATCTTGGAGTTTGATGCCGTGTGTATGATCATGACCACCGTGATCTGCGGTGACGATCAAGAGCGTTTTGTGCCAGAGCCCTGATGATTTGAGTGATGTGACGAATTGCCCGAGGGCTTTGTCACAGGTTTTGAGCGCCTGGATGTATTGTGGGCTTGGGGGTTTCTTCGTCGTGGTGTTTCCCCAACCGAATCGATGTCCGGCATTGTCGATGTCTCTATAGTGGACAAACAGGAGCGCAGGTGTGGCGTGTTTCATGAGCATCGTGGAGACTTTAGCGATGGTGGGGGCGAGCTTCAGTACGTAGAGGTCGTAGTCGAGTGTACCAGGGAGCGCGATGTGGCGGAATTTCGACTTTGTGTAGATCATGGCAGTGGAGAGTTTGTGTCGTTTCGCGAGTTTGAAGAGTGTTGGGACTTTTGGAGTTCCTCTCTTGGGTTTGTATCGATTCCACGTGATGCCGTGTTTTCGGGGGGAGACACCTGTGAGCATGGAGGTATGAGAGGGGAGAGTGATGCTTGGGACGATCGTGGTTGCGTCGAGGGTGTAGGCTCCTTCTTTCATGAGGGCGTGCAGGTGTGGCATATGGCCTTTGCGGAACAATGAACGAATCACAGAAGGTTTTGCACCATCCCAGCTAATGATGACGACGTGTTTTTGGGGCGCGGCGTATACGAGTTGAGACATGAACAGCGTCATCAAGAGGCTGAAGAGCGTGTATTGGGTCCGTTTCATCAAAAATCCTCAGATTGCTTTTGTGTTCGAAGAGTCTATCACTTGTTGTATCGCAAAGCTGTGTGGGTGTCATGTGACAACTATGTGGATTTTTCTTGAAGAATACGGAGGAGCAGCCTCCACTCATCGCGATCTGTAGTTGGGTTTGATGAGCTTCGTGAGATATTTGGATGTCACGAGCGCGTTGGTGCCTTCATTACCGACATTTGTGGAGCCTATGTAGAGTTCTTTGAGGTTCGAAAGTTGTGGCGCGTTTGCGATGGCGGTCGCAGCTTCGTCTCCAATATCGTTGAGGCTGAGGCGGAGCTTTTCGAGGTTTGTGATCATCCCAGTCGAGAAAGAGGGTCAATATCTGGCTGAACATTTCCTTTGAGGGAGCGTTTGAGAGGAGTGTTCTGAGCTTTGCGAAGCTATCTTCTTGATCCATGCTCCATGTACCTTTGGCCGTGTTGTTGGGTTGCCTGCGCCACTGAGCAAGAACTCTTCAATCGGCGAAGCTAACGGGGTAAAGCATTCATTGAGTGTCGTACTCATCGAGATCGAGGTGGATGATATCATCTTCTTCGAGATAACCGTGTTCGACCATCAAGGACGCGATGATAAACCGGTGGCAATTGTCTCTTGTCTCGACGTATGGTTCACAACACATGATCGCCGTCAATTCTTCCTCACCCATGCGCGAAAAGAGTCTATCGAGACAAGTGTTGTCTTTTTCAAACAATGTCTGCGTGTAGGCCTCTGCAAACATGTCAAAGGACGTCGTGGCGATTGTGCGGATGGCTTTGGGGGCTCCAAAGACTTTGTGCCAGGCGTAGGTTTCTTCTTTGAAGAGGTATGTTGTGGGGCTGTCTTCAAAGATCGCCTGTAATTTTTTGGGATTCCAGAAGCCACCCCAAGGGCTCTCTCTTGTGTCGATTAACAAGGACACATTGTGTTCTTCGAGACATCCACGCAATATCTCAGCGCGAGGACGTGTTGGCTTTTTTGTATGCATGCCGTATCCGATGGTCGCGAGCTTTGGTTTTGTCACATGAGCCTCCTTTGGTTTCGGTCTTGCGTAGGATAGGCGAGGAATATACCACAACGTGTCTTGTTGTTTCGGACGAAAAAGGAGTTGTGATGGAATCTTTAGTGATCCCTGCCAATGGGTGTTCTCTACAGGAGATATGTGATGTCTTGCAAAGAGGATACAGCGATTATGCGGTCCAAATTGATTGGAATCCCTCTATGCTGTTGGATATGATCCGATTGTATCAGGTGGATTTGAGGTGCAGCTTTCTCCTTCAATGCGGTGGTAAGAACGTTGGTTGTATATTGATGGGGCGAAGGGGACGAAGGAGTCGTCTCTCTGCGTTTTGTATTCAACCTTCTCACAGGCAGAATTTGGGGGGGCGTGAGCTGCTCAACCATATGCTCAAAGAAGCCAGAGAGCGAGGTGATTCACATATCGAACTCGAAGTCTTGGTGGACAATTTCCCTGCGATTCACCTTTACGAAGAGTATGGTTTTCGAGCTGTTGATGACCTTGTCAGCTATACATTTCCACCACCGACAGAGCAACCTCATAACATTCCGACGCTTCGTGAGGTCACGATCGAAGAGGTCGCTGAGACAATGCTTATGTATGAAGCCCCAATGCTTCCGTGGCAGATTGCTCCAGAGACACTCTTTCATATGACACCACCGTACGAGGCTTATCGCTTGAGAGAAGGATGGTGTTTGTTGACTCGGACTGAGAAGCAGGTCACTTTGCGTGCCTTTTTTGTGACCCCTGAACACCAAAGGCAGGGGGTGGGACGAGAACTTCTCACTGCGATTCGGCATCGATATCCATCCTGCTCCTTGCACATTCCTGCGTTGTTTCCGGCGTCTTTGTATCGTGGTTTCTGTGAGGCGTTGGGCGCGAAATATGGTTCGTTCCGACAACATTATATGCAGCTCGTCTTTTGAGGGCCTTCTGTGGAAAAGGATGTACAGAAAGGTCTTCCACTACCCAATGGATTTGCGTGGGGTTGTGTGGTATGTTGCCTCGATTTTCTTTGGGCAGGTGGTATATGCCCATGTGATGCAAGTGTGCTTGCAGGAGGCAGATGTTGATCGATTGGATGTGGGCGAATAAGGGCGAGATCTTTGCGTTGTTGGCTGCGGCGACGTGGGGGGGAGCGTTAGTCTTGTTTCGTTTGAGTGGCAAGACGATGGGCCCAATGGTGCTCAATTTATTCAAGAACATCGTCGCGTTGGTGTTGTTGGGTCTCACCCTTCCTTTTACGGATGGGTTGTTGGGGCCTCTGTTGACGCTCAGTTGGTGGGATCTTGGCCTACTGTCTTTGAGCGGTGTGATGGGGCTTGCGATCGCTGATTCGCTGTTGTTTGCGAGTCTCAATCGTATTGGCGTGACGCGCATTACAATCATCGACTGTCTGTACTCTCCAAGCGTGATCTTTTTCTCTTGGATGTTGTTGGGAGAACAGATCCGATGGTTCCACTATGTCGGTGCGTTACTCGTTGGTCTGGGGATTTTGACGTCTATTGAGCGTCCACCCAAAGCGCTCCGAGAAGAGGTGGAATCGCAAGACCTGTGGGTGGGGGTGCTGTTTGGGATTGGTGCGATGTTGTCGATGGCCTTTGGGATTGTCATGGCCAAGCCGGCGTTGAAGGCTGCGCCATTGATCTGGTCAACCTCTTTTCGTCTGTTGATGGGCAGTATCCCGCTCGCGATTTGGCTGTTGCTCTCAGATCGAAAAGCGTTGATGCAGTGTTTTCGTCCAGGTGCAGGGTGGAAGTACAGCCTCTCAGGGGCGATTTTGGGGTCCTATCTGTCGATGGTCTTCTGGGTTGGGGGGTTTAAATTTGCAAAAGCCTCCACCGCAGGGCTGCTCAACCAAAGCTCTATGGTGTTCGCGTTTGCCTTCTCGATGATCTTCCTTAAGGAGGGGATGACTCGTCGCAAAGTCCTGGGGATGGGGCTCGCAGGGCTCGGTGTCTTGCTCGTTGCGTGGCGGACGATGGGCTAATTGTTTTTTGCTTTGTATCAATCGGCAAAGTATGTGGCTCTAAAGCGCTCACAGTACTCTTGAAGTGTTGGGTGTTTGAGCGCTTCTTGTTTGATCGGGGAGTCAAGTGGAGGGGTGAGGATGCTCGTAAGGAAGGCATAGAACGTCGCGTCGAGGCTTGTGGCCTGTTCACCCATCGCGAAGGCATTGTCTCCGAGTATCTGAACCATCGCGTGAATGTGTTCTTTCCCTAGTTTGGCGACCTCTTCGCGTTGGTGTCGACCTGTTCCCTGTGCTTTGAGAGATTTGAGGACGCTGTTACGCACAACTTTTGTGAGGATAGGGGCGATCATTCCAGGGACACCTCCTCTTTTGAGGGTCTCTTGTATATGTCCACGATATCCTTCCCAGCCTTCTTTGTCTTGCCAGCGAAAATAGAGCAAAAGGAAGTAGAGGTGCTCCTCGAGCGAGCTGCGGTAAGTTGCGGTCCAGATGCGTTGTTCTCTTGTCAGGAGTTGATCGAGATCCAGCTCGAAGGTCTTGTTGAGCATCTGAATGATGAAGTAGGTATCGCTGTATTTCTTGCCTCTAAATGTGATGTAGGGGAGTTTGCCTTTTGGAGAGCTTTGGGGGTTTCCAGGTTGTGTCTCGAAGGGGAGCTTGGCGAGCTTCAAATAGCTTTGTAATTTGATACAAAAAGGGCTCAGATCTTCGAGGCCCATTGCGGGTCCAAAGCCGTGAATTGTGATCTCTGTCATGTCTGTTCATCACTCTCGTTTGTGGGTTCGTGTTAGTGGCGACTCTACCACCTTTGTTGCG
The DNA here is from genome assembly GCA_002731275.1 of Deltaproteobacteria bacterium. Lineage (GTDB taxonomy): Bacteria > Myxococcota_C > UBA6777 > UBA6777 > UBA6777 > UBA6777. The sequence continues at coordinate 18,512 of PCBK01000115.1, forward strand.
GAAAACGAAGGTGTGTTCTTGTGGATATGTTGGATGGTTTTTGGATCTCGTCGCTTTCCTTTGGTAGGCTCACACACCATTGTAGATGGTAGCTCGACGGAGTTTGTGACTCTCTTGTCTACGCTTTTTGCCTCCAACCCCTCACTCATGTCCCTAGGAACACGTTATGTGGAAATGGATCATTGGCCTGACATTCGTATCTTTCGTTTTTTTAGACGCCCAAGGAGCGCACGCGAGCGCAACAAAGAACTTCTTTGCGGCCCAAAAAGCCCTTGATCGTGGTGAGGTCGAGAGAGCGCTCCCGATGCTGAAGAAGGCGGCCAAAGAGTTAAGCCATTGGGGGATTGTGCATCTGGAGCTTGCAAAAGCCTTGATGCGTGCAGACGCGACCTCCGCTGAGATCGCAGCGTCGCTCAATAAGGCGATGAAGTTGATTCCCAATAACCCACGTGTATACGAACTTGCCGGAAAACACTGGCTTGAACAAGGTCGCGAGCAAAAGGCGCTCGCCAACTTCGCACGTGCGATCAAAATGGGGCTGCCTTCTCCGACACCCTGTCTGCAAGCCACCAAGCTTTGGTTGGCGCGGGGTGAAGTGGACAAACCGCTAGCGTGCCTGAAGACTTTGTATCGCAAGGGGCAAAAGAAAGACGTCGTGGATGTGTGGCTTGCGCGTTGTTATACCAAGAAGGGCGACATCCGCACAGCCGCGACACATTGGTATCGTGCGCTCCCCAAGCACCAAAAATCGGTGGATGTCCTCCAACAAGCGTTGCTGTTTTATATCACACATATCAAAGCGCAGCACTGGCGTGTTCGGAAGGATTGGAAGAAGCAAATCAAAGAACTCCGCGCACAATTACTGTTGATCGCGCCTCCTAAAAAGAAGAACACAAAGAGCGCTCCAAAACCGCTCTCTCTCGCACAGACATCGTCTTTCTTCGTGTGGTTTTTGCGCGACGTGTTTCCTTGGAAGCTGCCACGTTGGCAAAGTGGCGCAGAGCTACTCGCGAAGGGCTTTAAAGTGCTTCAGCAAGGCGAAGCCACACGGGCGATGGGGCTCTTTCGGAGGGCTGAGCGTTATCTGCCTCGTTGGGGGATCGTTCAGCTTGGGATGGCAAAGGCGATGCAAATGAATGGGATGGACACAAAAGATATCGCAGGCGCTATCAAGCGTGCGATTGTGCTCGATCCAAAGAGTCCATATGTTCATGAGTTTGCCGGACTTTTTTGGCAAGGACAAGGAAAGACAGGGCGCGCGCTCTTTCACTATCAAAAAGCCCTCGTCGGAAAACACCCTAGCGCCAACGCGTGTCTGTTTGCCACACGTCTTTGGATGGCGAGAGGTGAAGGTCGAAAAGGATTGCGTTGCCTTCGTCTGTTGTTGGCACGTGGAGAGCGTACATCGTCTGTCGCGTTGTTGCTTGCCCGTGTCTCTGCACAGCACGCATTGCTCAGGGAAGCTGGTGAGTATTGGAGCCAGGCCGTTCCGTATTATAAAAACGCGGTCCCTGTTTTGCGCGAAGCCTTGATGTTCTTTGCGAAATTTAAGAGCCAACAACCCCAACGTGTGAAAGTCAAGTGGAACCAAACCATCCGCGTGATTCAGGCCCGTTTGCGCAAACTCGTCCCCAACGAACCAGACCGCAAGCTTCGTCCTCTGTTGCCCAGCGGGGAGGGGCGTCCACTGCGTCGCCGCTCGTGAGCTGGCGATTGATTTCTGAGCGTGAGACTTGGTCCAATCAAAGGGCACACTGATGAAAAGTTACTTCGAAAACATCGTCTATTCAGCCGCCAACGAAGATCCCACCTGTGAGCTACGTGCGCTCTCACTCTCACCCAAAGATCGGGTCTTGTGTATCACGGGAAGTGGTGCTCGACCTCTCGACCTCCTGCTAGGTGATCCCGGTCACATTGTAAGCATCGATTTTAACCCTCGACAACAATACCTGCTCGAACTCAAGATGGCTGCGATCTCACGTTTGGAGCACGAAGACCTGCTGGCTTTTTTGGGGGTGACGATCTGTGAGAGGCGGTGGTCTACTTTCCAAACACTCGAAGATCTGCTGAGTGAAGAAGCCCGCAAGTATTGGTACGATGAACGACGTGTGGTGATCAAAGGGGTCTTGTACTGTGGTCTGTGGGAGTCGTTTATGCGGGTCTTTCAGTGGATTTTGTGGCCGCGAAAGAAGACCCTTGATGCGCTCTTTGAGAGTCAAGACCTGCGGACGCAGAGGGAGATTTGGCAGAAGCGGTGGCGTAATTGGATGTGGGTTGGAGGGGTGAAGATGTTAGGCTGGAAGTGGGTTTGGCGATACCTCTTCCGAGAGCCTGGCGTGGAATACGTCCACGATGACTTCCCTGTTGTCGAATATGTCCTTGGACGGTTTGATCACATCGCGTATACGCAGCTATGGCGCGACAATCCCTATCTCAACTTGTTATTGCGTGGTGGGTATCACGTTGACGCTTTGCCGATGCATCTTCGCAAGGAGCATCTGCCAACGATCCGCGAACGACTCGAACGCATCGAGATTGTGACGGAGTCTTTACAGGACCATCTCCACAGCCACCCCGATACCTACACGGCGTTCTCTGTCTCTGATTTTTCGTCGTACGCGGATGAAGAGACCTACAAGAAGATATGGGCAGGGATTCTCCATGCAGCCCAAGAGGACGCGAAGGTGTGTGAGCGCTTTTGTCTAGTTCATTTCCAACCAGAGCTCTTTTTTCCTGGTCAGATACGACGCGATGCGACGCTGGAAAAGGAGTTAGCGTACGATGATCATACGTTTTTCTATCTGTTTAATTGTGCGAGGATCAAAAAGCAGTCTTCGTGACGAGTGATGATGGGTGGGGGGTTATTTGCTGGGTTTGATTGTGATGCTTTTGTGTACGAGTTTGACGCCCCCGCCCTTTACAGTCAACGTGTAGACGCCAGGTTGGAGGGATACTCGTTTGGCTTTATCGCGCATTCGCTTTCCTGGAATATACCAGTAGCTGTCTGTGCGTATGGTCAATGGGATGGATTCACCATTTGTCAGTTTGATCAGGCGAGGGGATACTTTTTGTCTGGGGCATCGTCTCCCTTTCCCGGAGTTGTGTGAGGTGTAGGTTATCCCTTTTTGATCTGTCAGGCTCAGTTTATAGATAGGCAACACACACGCGGAGCTGCCGCCCTTAAATTGATACTCATAGGGTTTGCCATCTACATGTTGCATCTTCACGATAAGTGACTTGCCCTTTTTGACTGACGGGGTTGTGGGGGTGAGTTTGAGTGTCGTTTTTTGAACGGACATTGCGGGTTTTGACGTCGCGCTTCCTTTTTGGGTGGTTTTTGTCGAGGAGCTGGTAGAGGGACAGCCTTGCAAATAGATGACCGACCACATCAACAAGAGGCACCCACCAGCGACAGAGAGCCAATGACCTGTCGGTGAGGTCGATTGATTCGTGTTTTTTCGACGTGGTATGAAGAGCAGCATGATGAGTAACCACAAGGCGTTCGTCGGAAGCTGCTCTTGTGGTGAACTTGAACATCCGCAGCCACCTTTTTTGGCTTCGTCTTGTGGGGTCTTGTCTGTCGCCGGATCGACCTCCTTTTGTGGGGGATCGTCTACTTGTGGCTCGTCGTCCGTTTGTGGGTCGTCATTTGCTTGTGTGTCTTGTTGTGGATCGTCATCAGGATCGGCTGCGTCGTTGACTGTGGGTTCATTTGCAGTTTCTGTGTTGGTCTCTGTCGTAGCACCTGTGACCTCCAGTTGAAGACTTGCAGTTGCTGTTCGTCCGGACTCTGCGACGTAGGTGGCTGAGATCGTGTATGTACCTTTCTTGGCGAGTGTAAACTTGATCGTGTCTGTGGTCGTTGTGTGTTCGTTTCCTGGCACACCATCTGTATTCCACAGGACCTCGCCGAGGGGTGTTGCGTTGGTGTTGTTGATTTTAAGCTCGACCTCAAAAGGTGCAGCGCCCTTCGTTTGGCCGCCCGTTGCGGAGAGTGTGACTTTGGGTACATCTCCAGCGCTCCATTTGGCAAAGGCTCCGGGGAGACGGACGAGGCCTTTTCCCCAAATGGAGGCGAGCTTTTGGTTGTCCCAGTTGGGGGTTTGGGCCGTACTTTGGAGGAGAGGACGTACATAGAGTGTTGGATCTTTTTGGAGCAGTAAGGCTGCCGAACCTGTTCCCATGGGAGTCGCCATACTTGTGCCTTCGGCGATATACGTACCTTGTTTGGTCAGTCGCGATATCAGGTCTGCGCAACCTTGGAGTTTTGGATCTTTTTTACAGTCTGTGATGTACCCGGTCATGACCGATTCGATGTAATTTCCAGGTGTCACAATGGTCACCCCTGGACGTCCATCTCGTGTTGGGCCTCGACTGCTGAATGGAGCCATGTCTCCGGGGATCAAGAATGTCGTAGAGTCGAGATAGTAGTTACCATTTTCGATATCGAAAATATTGCGTACGTTGTAGGCACCAACGGCGATTGCGCCTTTTGAGGTGCCTGGACTCGCCATCGTTCCCTTGACTGAGCCATCTGCGTGTTTGGGGACGTGGTTGAGGAACACGCCTTTTTCCGTGACATCGTACGCATCGAAGACGCCGCTTCCTGTTCCTCCGGTCTTTTTGAGGGCAAATTCAAACGTCTCTTCTTTGGTCAGCGCGTTGTTGAACGCTACGATGACGTTCGTTCTTTTGACAGCGTTGTTCGGGCTGTGGTTTTCTCCGGCGACCCACTCCAATTCGTAATCCGCCTCGGACACTTTCCCATCTTTGGTCCAATCCATGGCGATCTCTTTGCCTCTGATCTTGAATTTGACCTCAAAGGTATCATTGGCATCTGTGAAGATGTTGATCTCCAGGCGGTTTTGGTCTGATGGGAGCTCGTACTGGAGTGTCTTAGATTCGTTGTTGGCGAGCGTGGACTGCGCGTGGATCGCGATGCTGCCTTCGTTGCTTGCGGCGACAAAGACGTTGACGCCTGGACCGATCGCGTTGAGGATGGCCTTCTCTGTGAGGCTGCTGCCATCGTGTGAAGTGTCGTGACCTCCGAGACTCATGTTGATGGCAACTGGGCGTTTGAGCTCTTTGGCTTTTGCCACGATGAACTTGAACGCCGAGAGAACATCGCTGAGTCCTTTGACGATGATGAGGTCTGCGCCGGGAGCGATACCATAGGCGATACCTGCGACGTGTGTGCCGTGTCCACTTGTGTCTTGACTGCGGACTTTGGTTGTGTCGCAATTGGGGATGGCGGCTTCGATTTGTGTTTTTGAGTACAGTACACCGTAGTCTTTTGTCCCAACAATCGATTCATCTGGCGACGTGTCACCTGCCTTTGGGGTGAGGTCTGTATCCCACAAAAAGAGCACCGGAGATTTGTTCCCTGCGCGGACAAAGGAGGCGTGGCACCAATCGATTCCTGTGTCGATGACGCCGATGATCGCACCACTACCATCGATATTTTCTTTCTTTGAGAGGGGGCCTGCGCCGAGTCCAATGTGGCGGTGTTTGTCGTTGAGATCACCGTCTGTGAGTTGGCTCTTTGTAAGATCAAGTTCGTTTGAATAGATCAGCAAAGAGAACTTACCTTCGCTGTTGTCGAATGGGTTGATATTAATGTAGACCGAACCTGCCTGTGTGAAGGTATGTGTCAGGCTGGCGTGGGATTCTGGGGTTGGATGGGGATCGTTGGGGTCTTGTTGACCGAAGCTGGCGTAGTCGGTGTCAATTGTTTTGTTGCAGTCGATATCTTCACAGAGTGTGAGCACAGGAATCCATACTTCTTGAAGGTTACCTCCCTGTTCACTCACTTCCCCGAAGACTTTGATCGTCACTTTCCCTGCGCTGGGGACGGTGAGTTTGTAAGTGAGTGGGTCGTTGGCGCTGTTGGATTGGAAGGATGAGGTATGTGCGATGATACTCGAAGACGCGACACCTGAACGGACTTTAAGTCTGGGGGCAGCTTCGATGCGGAGGATATTGTTGTCCGTAGACAACTGACGAAGCGCAGATGCTGTCGCGCTTGCAGAGTATATTTGCCCAACATGGGCGTATCGTGTGAGTCCTTTCATGGTCGGGAAAGGGTGACCGGGTTTGAGTTTGAGTAGTACGCGATATTGTCCGCGTTTGTCTTGGATGAGTGTGTTGCTGTACAGGCTCTTTTTGTGCCGGAGCAGCGAGCGCAGAGGACCATCAAGGATGGTCTTGGTGGTCGGTTTCGGGGACTGAACGACTGAGGGGGGTGGTGAGATATGAATGAGCTCGTTTTGGGATTGACAACCCCACCAGCCCAAAAGAATGGTTACCAGGACACTTAATGAGAGATACTTTTTCAAGGTCATTCTCCATACTGACTGTGATGTGGAAATGTACTGTATGATTGGACACCAAAGTGTTGTTGGTATTCAATTTGACACGTTCATTTTTGCAAGTCGTGAGAGACTACACTGTGGATGAGTGTTTGAGTGGGATTGTAACCGGAGTGCGATGTACGTCCAAAAAAAGAGTTGAGGAAAAAGAAGCGCACGCAGAGATTGTTGTGGTCGTTTGTGTCGCTCTCTTTCTCTGGGGAGGGGATGGTGGTGTGCTTAATCTGCTTGGAGCTGAAAGCGCTTGATCGTGCTGCGAAGTGTTGTGGCTGGAACACCCAGTTTTTCTGCTGCGCCGTCTTTTCCACCGATCTTTCCATCACTCTCTTTGAGCGCGAGCAGGATCTCCTTGGCGGTCGCTTTGTGAAGTCGAGGGAGGGACGTGGGGAGTTGATACCCATCTGGAGGGGAGAATGTCTGTGGTGTGTGCTCCATGACTGGCAGGGGGATGTTGTGCTCCTCTTTGGGGAGGTGGTGGCATTGAATTGGTTTCGATTGTGCGAGGAGAGCAGCCCGTTCCATCACATTTTTAAGCTCGCGGACGTTCCCTGGCCAGGAGTAGTGTTCGAGGCACTCAAGAGCTTCCACAGAGATGGATGGGGTGTTGATGCCCAACGTCGATTCAAGCCCTCTCAGCAGATAATGTGCGAGCAAGTGGATGTCTTCTTTTCGTTCGCGTAGAGGGGGGAGTTGGATGGGGAAGATATTGAGCCTAAACAGCAAGTCTTGTCGGAATGTGCCAGCCTGAACAGCCTCTTCGAGGTTTGAATGGCTTGCGGCGATAAGTCGGATGTCTGCGACGATCTCTTCAGCGCCTCCCAGGCGGCGAAATGTTTTCTCCTGTAAGACCCGCAGTAGTTGTGCCTGTGCTGCGACAGGCAACTCAGCGATCTCATCCAAGAAGAGTGTACCACCTGCTGCGATCTCAAAGTACCCTTTTTTTCGGGTGTCTGCGCCTGTGAAAGCTCCTCTCTCGTAGCCAAAGAGTTGGCTCAACGCCAGCTCCGGCTGGAGCACTGCACAGTTGACCGCGACAAAAGGTCCATCCGAACGTGTGGAAAGTTTATGAATGGTTCGGGCTACGCGCTCTTTCCCTGTTCCCGTTTCTCCTTGAAGAAGGACCGTGCTTTGGACCGGAGCGACGATCTTGATCATGTCGAGCACTTTTTGCCAGGCCGAAGACTGCCCTATTAACTCTTCGCCAAACATCGACTTGCGCAACGTCGCGTTTTCCGTCGCGAGTCTTTGTAGTCTTGAAGAGAGCTTTTCAACTTGTTTCTGTTCATCGATGATTTTGGCTGCAAGACGACCAAATCCCTTGATTGCTTTGAGTTGATCGGGACCAAACAGGCCACATGAGCCGCTGTCGAGGGTCATCGCACCGACGAGTCGTTCGTCGACCTTGAGTGGCACCACGACACATGAGTGAGCCCGTGGGAGTTGGACAATACCTTCGTATGTGTCGGGCTCTTCATCGTCTTCAGGTTCATCCTCAAGCTCTACACGAAGATAGGGATCGTCTCCTCGTAGCGCTTTGACCATGTTGGGACGTTCCTGAAGGTTAACTTGCCAACCTCTGAGCTTCTCATGGCTGAGGATACCCGTCGCGGCTTCGACTTGGAGTGTGTGGTCATCGTGTACGTTGAGGATCGCGAGCAGATCGACCTCAATCATGCTGTGTATGGATTCGAGGATTTCTACGAGACGAGGATCACCGACGTTCATCATGGTCTCCTTTTGTACTTTTTGTCGCGTTTTTACCGCAAAAAGGAGGCAGAAGGCCCTGCTCTTTAGGGCAGGGATGAATGCCCGCCCTTGTTTTGTCCCTCTTTTCTTTCTTTTTTTCTTGCA
>PCBK01000116.1 GCA_002731275.1 Deltaproteobacteria bacterium
CGAGTGTACGTTCAACAGAGCAAAGCAGAACAGAAGGTTGGCCACGAGCTACGAAAAGCTACCTGATATGTTTTTGGCAATGTGGACGATTTCTTCCATAGTGGCGTGGCTTTTAGTTTGCAGACACGCCCTAATGCAGTATGGGACAGACACTCTCGCAGAAATTGCGGATTGTTTCAAGTCTTGGCTGCAAACAGAGAGGACAAAGTGTAGGAGTGCCAGTGCCCCTGACAGGCGACCCCCTTGATGATCGATATCGCACGTCGCGCCGGATGGAAGGCGAGAGTCCCACACGTCGCCGTCTCTTCATCTCGCTCCGCGTGTCGACAAATCGCGGCCTCATGATCGGAGAAGACTTCGTGGAGATCTTGCAAGCCAGGAGGCTCAGACCATGCGTCTGGAGCCTGAAATTGTGCGAGATAAGCATGGCGGGCTTTCGAAGTTGGTGAATAAATACGCCCCTCCTGCCCAAGAACCCCATCGACGAAGTGATTGGCATGGGCAAAACCTTCAGTGGGTGACAGCTCGTGTACGACGACATCGTGGGCAGTACGTTCGATGTTGAATGTATGGTTGAGGTCGGCGGCGACGTAATTATGTGCAGACATCAATGGGATCTCGGACAAAATCTCTTTGGCATGAACCGCGCTCGTCGCCTGTTCGAGGGCTCGCTGGAGTGCACAGGCAAAGACCACACCGATCGTCGGTTTGGTGGACTGAAGATTGTTGGTCCCAATACACACACCATGCTGGTTGACTCCAAAGTGCGTGTGTCCCAGGGCGGTTGTGAGTGTGAGATGGGGGACATAGCCTTCAATATCTCGCTCGATCACAAAGGACAGGTCTTCTATCTTGCGATGTAGATCCCAGGTCTGGACAAACGCGATGTCGTCGGTACGCTGAGGTCCAAACAGCAAGCTCGAACACCCCCACTCTTCCTCACCGACAAAGCCCAAATAATCCATCAGATCACTGAGACCACTGAGCGCGATGATCTCACCAGTGTGTCGTCCAGTGACCTTCGCGATGGCCTCAGCTTCGATGACACTGTATCCTCCACACGCTCGGTGAGCGTCCTCAATCGGGGCGTGAAGCGCCTTGGGGACAGAAGAGACACCAAAGTGCGTGTGAAGAATACGTTCGCGAAAGTCGATCAACTCCTCAATCGACGATTGCAACTGTGTGGCCGTCTGTTCTGCGACCTCTTGGGCTGTACCTGAGAACTTGAGCTGAGGGTATGTTTGGGACATGAAGGGAGTCTCCTTTTGGATCATGATGTTCTAAGGTCGTTGGAGATCTTGACGAATCTGCGCAACGAGACGTTCCGCGAGCGCTACACTCATCCGGGCGAGACTGTCCGTTGTGACCCCAGCCAAGTGGGGAGAGAGAAGGCAACGCTCGACAGGCAGGTCTTCGAGTCTATCTTCATCGTGGAACACATCGAGCGCGACGGCATCAAGGAGGTCTTGTGCGAGCGCCTGTTTGATCGTCTGTGGCGCGATAAGATCAGCTCTCGACGTATTCACGAGATAGAATGGACGTTGTGCTCTGTGGTTCAAAAAGGGCAGGTCGATCATCCCTTTTGTCTTTGGGGTCGCAGGAAGGTGGACGCTCAAGATGTTGACCTGTCGGCAAAGCTCTTCAGGTGACTCCACCCACCTGACACCTAACGCGTCGAACTCCTGATGTGCATCGGGACGGTAGGTCCACGCTTTGACCGTCACGTCCATCGCGGTCAACCAGCGCGCGACCTTGTAGGCGATCGGACCGGCCCCCAAGAGACCGACAGTCATCGCGCTGAGATCTCTTGGGAAGGGATGGACGCCCTTGCGCTTCGTGCCCTCTCGGACAGCTTTGTTACACGTCCACATCTTTTTGACCATCGAGAGCATCGAAGCGATGGTGTATTCTGCGACAGAGGAGGCGTTGGCCGCAGGTGTATTGATCACCTGAAGTCCGCGCTCCTCACAAGCGTCGAGGTCGATATGATCGACACCAATAGACAATGTCCCGAGCCAACGAGTGCGGAGCTTCGATGGGAAAACGTCTGGATAAATGTATTCTTTGATACCGATGATCAGGGCATCAGTCTCTTCGAGATAGTGAGTGAGCTGCTCAGGAGAAGGGCGTGGACCTGTGTTGACATCGACATGTTCGGCGATACCTTTGAGGAGCGCCATGCTCTCTGGTGTGGTGTAGAAGTTCGGGATGGAGATCGTGAGTCTTTGTATTGTCTGCATCTTGTCTCGTGTCGATGGGGTAGGGGAGAAGACCGCTGGAGGGAAAAGCGGTCTTAAGAGGTCTGGGATGTCTTGTGTTCGAGGATCTGGTCGTCGTACTTGGAGGGTTGGTTGAGGGCAGGGCGCGCCTTGCCACGCTCTGTTGCGCCCAAACGTTGGTAAGGTCTGACACCAAAGATGCGGTCGAGGATACGACGTGTCCGAGAAGAGAAGTAGCAGCTCGAAAACTCCCACATGTTATTGGGGTCAAAGTAGGGGTTATCGAGCTTGCCTAACTTGACGAGCAGAAGGACTTGTTCGGCCACACTAACAGGACAGCCGGAGATACGTAAAATCTCGTCATGCCGTGCCTTGAACATCTTGTGTTCCATCTTGATCATCTTCGCGAAGATGTCCTCGTCAGAGGCTGTCCTTGGATCTTTTGTCGAACGATCGACATACTGGCTCTTGATATCGACCGTGTTCCCCGCGATGTTCCCTTTATAGGTCGTACAATCACCGATGAAGATCACCTTTTCACCGAGCTTTGCAGGGATCTCCCCCTCATACGCGCCAAAGACGATGTGGATAGGAGGCATCTTCTCATCCGTTTTCTTGTCGAATTGACGAAGGATCTCGATGGCTTCCTCCATCGCTCCGGGACAACCCCCCCAGCAATAGTCGTCTTTGCTTCCACCAGGGTAGGGGCCACTGTACGCATGGATATTGGTCCCTTCAAAGTAATCTTCGACGCGAATCAAGCCCTTCTCAAAACCATGTGCGCGCTTTTTGGCATCATCCAACGTGACATCACCGAGGATCTGGATCTCGTCGAGCTCAACAGGACCAAATCCACGTTCATATGCGAGACGAATGTGCTCGACGGAGAGCGGGTCAATACCGATGATATGACAGCACACAGCGTCGAAGGCGACTTGGTTATCCCCCATGATCATCAACTTCAGGTCGAAGGGCAGGGGGGTGAGCATCCGGCCCTCTCCGGCGATAATGCCGTCGATCGCGATAAATTGAGGCTGGATGATGTATTGCAGGTCAGCGACCTTCTCATTGAGTTTGTGGTCGTGGTCGATCAATCTGTGTCTATCGTCCTGGATCCCGATGTAACTCTTCAGACTGAAGGTGACTGTCGTCCAGGGGTGTGCCTTAAATTTGGGACAATTGACAAAGAAGTCGGCTTTCGCAACAGGTTCAGGTGTGAAGGTCGAGTCACGCAGTCTATCCTTATGATAGAAGGGGACTTCGACCTGTGTTTCCTCTTCAAAGTGATACAGCTTGGTACCGGGGACGCGCTTGATCATCTCATAGTAGCCGGCACCTTTGTATGCGTAGCGAGTTGGAATGGTGATCCCACATCGTTCACCGACAGCCAACTCATCGAGGTCAGGACGGGCACGGTCCCGCAACGCGCGTAGGACACCTTCGACGAACTCTGCGCGTGTATGGGCATGAGGGAATTGTTCGCCAGACGCAACGACGTTCGGCTTGAGGAGGGTGCGTCCATGTGGGCGCAGGTCCAGTGTTTCGAGGCCTTCACGGGCGAGAGTCTGGATCCTTGAGACGTCGTAATCCGGACAATGTCGAATGATGACTGTTGGTTTGGCCATGGCTTGCTGCTCCCATCTGTATGCTCATCTCTACTACGAGACATTTTTCTGTGTGGATTCTATTGAGCATGTTGGCAAACATCATGTACTGTGTCAATGCAGAACCCAACAACCCAAGACGTGACCCCCTGAAGCGTGTGGTGATGTCTTACAAAATATATCCGTGATTCTTTCGATGTGGATGAGAGGAGCGAGTTTTTGATGGATTCGATTTGGAGCTATATCATGCCCCGGCTCAAGAAAGGGGATGAAAAAGATATCGAGGTGCTCGACAAAACATCGATTTTTGCAGATCTGCCGATCCAAAAAAAGCGTCGACTCCTCCGTTTACTCCACAGACGGTATTACAAGCCAGCAGAGATCGTCTTCTCCGTGGGGGAGCCCGGCGTCGGCCTGTATATCGTATGTGAAGGAGAGGTCGGCGTGTTTATCTCCGATCCCCATCAACCCGAAGAAGAGAAGAGAGAGACACAGATCGCGACCTTAAAAGAAGGCGAGATCTTTGGTGACGTCGCGCTCTTCGCAACACATATCCGGACCGCGACGATCAAAGCGCTCAAACCCACTCGTCTACTCGGCATGGTCCGACCCGAATTCCTGAATTTGCTCAAACAAGATCCCGAGATGGGTGGTGATATCATGCTCCGTCTGCTCACGCTCTTGAGCAAAAGACTCGAATTCACCAACCACCAGCTCCTCGAAGCCAAAAACGAGATCAACATGCTGCGTGGTCGCATCGCATTCCCGGAGAGTATGGTCGTCTCTCACACCCAAGAGATCACCGACCCCTTCCGCTCCAATCCCTCCATGCAGTCGATCCCTGTCCTCTCCTCGAGAGAGTCCATCCCTGCCTTCGACGAAGAAGACGAGGAAGACGAAGAGAACAACGACACAGAGACTCCAGAGGAAGACGCCAACGCGGACACCGCCAAAAATAAAGCAGCACAGCAAGAAGACACAAAAGAAGACAGCACAGAGGAGGAGACATGAAGAACTTCTTCCGCGACCTCCCGATCAAGCTGTTGTTTTGGTTGCTGTTGGGGCTCATCCTTTACGCTTCTTTTTACGCCGTGAAGATGTTGTTTTTCCCCCTTTTGATAGGGGTTTTGGGGACGATGTTGCTGTCTCCCGCCGTCGAACTCTTTGAACGCATGGGGATGAGTCGGGTTGGTGGGATCTTTGTGGTCTTCGGGCTGTTCTTTATGTTTGTGGCATCAATCCTCGCCTTACTTGTCCCGAAGGTATACGAAGAGGTGTACTCCTTCAATCAGAACAAACAGTACTACATGAAGGAGGTGCAAAAATACTATACGAACATCAAGGGTTCGGTGGAGAAACGGTACAAGGGCGTGATCCCGTGGAAGGAGATTGAGGCGCAGTACAACGCACCTCGTGCACTGTCCAAAAAATGGCTGCTCAAGCTCCCAAAGTTCGTGGGGAACAGTCTGGAGTTGTTGTTGAGTTTTTTGATCATCCCACCGTTATTTGCGTTCTTTATGCTGAAGGATGGTGCGGCCCTCAAGAAGTACCTGATCCAATTTGTGCCCAATCGTTACTTTGAGTTGGTGATGGAGCTGCTTCACAACGTCAATCAACAGATCGTGGCGTTTATCAGGGGGCAGATGATGGACAGCCTGATCAACGCCTTCATGTATGCGACGGTCCTCTCGATGATCGGGTTACCCTACGCGATCATCGTCGGGATCTTTGGTGGGATAGCAAACGCCGTTCCTGTGATTGGTCCGACAGTCACGGCACTTATCGCGTTGTTGATCGCCTTGTTGACACAATCGACGAGCGTGTGGCTTGTGTTACTCGTCGTGGGAATCGTCCACCTCATCGATGTCAGCCTTGTGTACCCGCGTATGGTTGGACATAGTTTGCAGATCCACGAGATGATCGTGATCATAGGTGTCCTTGTCGGTGGACATCTCGGTGGGATTGTGGGGATGTTTTTGGTCGTACCGTTACTGGGGATCGTGTTCCGTTCGACAAATATCGTCTACAAAACCCTGAAGGGGTATCAGATCTTGTGACGATGAGGGCAGCAGCAGCCTCACTTTGTGAGTGAGAGGAGGGAGGTCTTGAAGTCCTTTTGTTGGGTCTCGTCGAGGCCGTCGGCGGTCGCCGTCAGCGTGACCATCGTCACAATGTCACCGTCAATCCGGATAGACTGCATCTGTTGAATCTCACCTTGCTCGCCTGCCACAAAGCGATAATGCATCAACATCCCTTTACAACCGTCCTTGAACTCGACTTCTTCTTTGGCAGTGAGTGTAAAGCCTGGTAGTTGGAGTTGAAGTTGGGCTTCGATCATCGTCACGAGGGTCTGAAGATCTTGTTTTTCGGGGTTGCGTTTGCGGTGGTAAACGATATTGGGGCGTTTGCCATCATCTGGTCCTGTGCGAAGAGAGAAGGACATCATCCCTTCGTCCACACCAAAGCCTTTGGGGATATCAAAGTGCAATCCATCCAATTCAAACGACATGAGAACTCCTTTTGGTTGTCTGTACACGTGTCTTCTTGTATGTAAGGGTGTACTAAAAAAGCGTGCTTTGGTCAAAAGGGTGTCAGCTCGTCCAGAAAAGCAGACAGAAAGAAGGACATCGTGATGGAACAAGTTTGGATACATATCACCTCCGGACAAGGCCCCGCAGAGTGTATGTGGGTTGTCTCCCAACTCCTCGAAGATTTTCAGAAGACATGCGAGAAAACAAACCTCTCATGCAAACTCCTCGAAGTCATCGATGGAGACGAGAGAGGTACATTGCGTTCGGCTTTGTTATCCGTCGAGGGGAAAGAGTTGGATGATCTATTGATGCGATGGCAAGGTTCGAATCAGTGGATCGGTCCGTCTCCCTTCCGCAAACACCACAAACGCAAGAATTGGTTTGTCGGATTTGAAGTCCTGCGACCTCCAGCCGAAGATACATGGGAAGCTCGCGACCTACGGATTGAACGGATGCGCAGCTCTGGTCCAGGCGGTCAACACGCCAACAAAGCCGAATCAGCCGTTCGCATCACACATATCCCCTCAGGCTTGAGCGCGTCCGCACAAGAAGAACGTTCACAACATCTCAATCGAAAGCTTGCCCTCGCACGTCTCGCACAACGCTTCGCAGACAAAGCCGCCGCCGATGCCGCCGATGCAGACAAACAACGCTGGCAACAACACCACGACCTGACCCGTGGCAATCCCACCCGCGTCTACGAAGGCAAACAATTTCGACTCAAACACGTCAAAGTACACACAACATACGTCAAAACATAACGCGCTTTTTTGGGCAGTTTCCGCTTTTTTGGGCAAGTTTCCACTTGCCCCTGCAACTGCCGCGCTTCGCTTGCCCCTGCAACTGCCGCGCTTCGCTTGCCCCTGCAACTGCCGCGCTTCGCTTGCCCCTGCAACTGCCGCGCTTCGCTTGCCCCTGTTGCTGCCGCGCTTCGCTTGCCTCTGTGGACTTGCCGTCCACACCAGCCTGGGGTTTTCACCCCAGACCCCACGATACTGCGTATCGTCTGTGTTGCGCTCTTCGAGCGCTACGCAGCAAGGGCGAGTGGCTTGCTGCGTAGCTTCGCTTGTCGGGCTCTTTTCGTTTGCCAGCTCCCTCTTTTGCATCTCTAGCGCCCAAGTTTTAAAGTGCACCAAGTGTGATATATCCTCAAGAATAGAGTACCATCCATACTCACAGACAATTTCGGTATAAGTATCACACAAATATTCCAAAGGATGTATCATGCTCTCCCACTCCGGCCACTACCAATGGATGACTTTACTCTTTTTCATCGCTTTTTTTGTTGGGTGTGCTCCCATCGAACCCTTTGAGCACAAAAGCGAAGAGATACACGATGCAGGAAGAAAGGAGTCTCCGCGAGAAAGTGATGTCCACGAAAAAAAGCGCGGGGATGTTGATGATGTTCCTGAAGTCGAATGTGTTGATTCGCAAACGATGGAGTGTTTTGCAGTCCCCCTACACCAACAGGGTGTCGGCATATGCACTCCAGGGAAAAAAGTATGTGTGGATGGAAAATGGAGCCAATGTGTGGGTCCGACACCCACAGCAGAACTCTGTAACGGCAAAGACGACGATTGCGATGGTTCTGTCGATGAGGATTTTTTTACAAGTGGAAAAGCATGCACAGTCCCCAATGCAAAAGGTGAGTGTATGACCGGGACGTGGCTTTGTGATATCAACGGCGCAAAGTGTGCACCCCTTGTGCTTCCTCAAGCCGAAGTTTGTGATGGAAAAGACAACGATTGCGATGGAGACATCGACGAAGATTTTTTTACAAGTGGAAAAGCATGTACAGTCCCCAATGCAAAAGGTGAGTGTATGACCGGAACGTGGCTTTGTGATATCAACGGCGCAAAGTGTGCACCCCTTGTGTTTCCCCAAGCCGAAGTTTGTGATGGCAAAGACAATGATTGTGATGGAGACATCGACGAAGATATTAAGATTCCGGGGACATGCTCTCTTGCCAGCGAAAAAGGAGAGTGTCGTAAGGGGATGTGGATGTGTATCGCCAGCACAAGCAAGTGCGTCCCTCCACCGCCAAAAGCCGAAGTCTGTGACGGAAAAGACAATGATTGTGATGGCGAAATCGACGAAGATTTCTTCACAAGTGGAAAAGCATGCACTGCTACCAACGCGAAAGGTGTGTGTCGTCTTGGCAGATGGGTTTGTGACATCAATGGCGCGAAGTGCGAGCCTTCTTCGGGCACAGCGGAAGTATGTAATGGAAAAGATGACAATTGCAACGGCAAGATCGATGAATACTGGGACGGTAACACGCTGAGCTTGACATGCTATACCGGTCCTGCTCAGCTACGTGGAATCGGGAATTGTCAGGACGGTGTACAAGAATGCACTGCTGGCAAGTGGGGGGCATGCAAAAACTCGACTCTTCCGACAACCGAAGTCTGCGATGGTAGGGATAACGACTGTGATGGTTTCATCGATGAGTCACTTACCAAATCCTGTACAACGACTTGTAAC
The DNA here is from genome assembly GCA_002731275.1 of Deltaproteobacteria bacterium. Taxonomy (GTDB): domain Bacteria; phylum Myxococcota_C; class UBA6777; order UBA6777; family UBA6777; genus UBA6777. Next base: position 8,839 of record PCBK01000116.1, read on the forward strand.
AAGGCAGGTCTGGAGACATGTAAGGCTGGAAAGTGGAGCGCATGCTCGCTTCAGGTCAAGGATGATTGCAACCAGAAAGATGATGATTGTGATGGCGAGATCGACGAAGATTGTTTGCGTATACCTCAAAAACTTTCGTGGATAGGACCACAAAGGAAAGGACATTGGACTTCTTTACTCTCCGTTCGTTACAATCCTTCGGGGACTCAATTTGTGACGCTCTCGAAAGGTGGCATTGTCAACGTTTGGGACGCAAGTCAATACAAACATTTGTCAACTTCGCACCGATGTCAAAAAGCACAGGCTGTCGCTTTTGGTCAAAAAGGGTACAGTGTCGATTGTGCTGAATCTAAAGAGTATACCTTCAGGTATGTAAGCTCGAAACTTTTTCGCAACCATGTATACGCTTCGCAAAAGCTGGACTACACAGGCACACATTTACCAATATCTCCTCCTCCCACTGAATCAGTGACGCTCACAGATCTTGACTCAAACATCAAATCACCCATTTATAAACATCGTGTATTGCTTTCTACCTATCCGACCGCTTGTATCAGCATACGTCATGACAAAAGAATGTATCTATATCCGACTTCTTTCACGCAGGCCGGAGGCCATTCGAGGTGGGAACTTGTCAATCTGGCAACCAACCAAATAACGTATCCTTCGTTACCCGATTACACCCTCCTGAAGGCAACTCGGCTGGCAAGGGACAACAAGACCATCCTCACCTGGAACGCGAACATCGATCTCTACGACTACAAAGGAACGAAACAAAGAAGCATTGTGGGGACTTGTACGTTTGCGTCTGTGATCATGACTCCGGATCTCAAACACCTAGTCTCTAGAGATTGCAATTCAATTGCCATCTGGAATGTCGCGACGGGGGCGTCTGTTCGGAAAATCACCAACGGACAACTGCTTCCACAAACTTTTGACGTAAGTCCCAACGGAAAACACATTCTTGTTGGGTACGATGATGGTTCTATTGTTGTGTGGGAGTTTTCGACAGGACAAAAGCTTCATACGATTGGAGCGTTTCACACCACAAATGCGATAAAGCCTCACACGAGTCCCGTCAAAGTCCTCGAATTCGACAACAACAGTCAGTATCTGGCGTCAGGTGCGACAAACACACGAATCTGGCGTGTCAGTGATGGGAAGTTGTTGTGGACGTTCACAGAAGTCGGTGCGGTTGCCTTCCATCCAAGCCAGCCGATCGTCGCAATTGGCTCAGTCCAGACCATCGTGCAATACAATCTCACGACAGGTAAACTGATTCGTAGCTTCAAAACAAACCAATTACTCGGAAAGATGGGGATAGAAACTCTTCGTTATAGCTCTGATGGAAAGCATCTGCACATGATATACCAAGCACAAGCACTTGACCGCGGGAGAAACTTTGTCGGATTGGATGCAACGACGGGAACATCTCTCTTTCCTAAGACGATTGCAAGGCTCTTCACTCCTGATGCAGCGCAGCTCATTGTCCCGAAAAGTACCGAATATCACGTTATTGATCGTGCCACAAATAGTCTGATCGCAAGAGAGAAAACCGCGTCGACAATTTTCTATCTTCGTACTGAATTTATATCAAAAGATGGTTCGAGCATCTTTTTTCGAGACCTATCAGTAGGCTTTGATCAACTTTTGACCTGTCGTTGGCGGCCCTTCGATACGAGAAATCCTGTTCCTTCTTGTTTTTGGGATTACGCGCAGATATGGACTGGTTTTTTCTTGGATGGAGTAAATATTCATGCAGTGAGTTGGAACGGAGAGCACTCTATCTTTAGTGATTATCAATGGGAAGGTGGTGTATCACCTGGACCCTTTATTTTCTCGGACAAAAGTGACCAGAAAAATCACACTTTTCGATATTCAACCCCCAGAAAAATCACAGCTTTTTCTTTTGACAAACGTACCCACCGTGTCGCATTTGGTGATGAGATGGGCTTTGTCTACTTGTGGAAAGCTCCATAAGTCACGACAAACCCTTACAAAGTCTCAGGTTCTTCGAGGCGACCATCTGGGTGCTTGGCAAATCGCCCCTTCTCTCTTGGATGGACGGGTGCATCAGCCTCCCAAGGCCATCCCCCAAAACCCGTCCTGTTAAACTCATGAATTGTTTTCTGAATATCTTCCATGCTGTTCATCACAAAGGGACCGTATTGAACGACCGGATCACCAATCGGACGTCCTTGTAACACCAAGAACTCAGCCTCTCTCTTCCCGTTGTTGAGCGTCAATGGGAGCGTGGGATCGAGCGTGATGGCGACACCAGGGGAGAGCTTTCGTCCTTCTGCTTGGAAACTTTCGCCTTCAAAGAAGTACAGCATCCTGTTGGCACCGGCAGGTCCAGCGGGGATGGTCCACTCCGCATCAGCCTCCATCTTGAGGGTCCAGATCGCGATATCGCTCTGTTCTCTTGAGGCCCATGAATCAGGCGGTGGGGCAGGGGGGTTCATCCCTTCGAAGGTACCAGCGACCACAGACATATGTGTTTGATGTCCTTGTGCGTCCTCAAAGGTCTTCGATGGGATCGTGTCGCTCCAGAACATCGTGAAGTAGGGCGCAACATGTTTATCTTTTGCAGGCAAATTGAGCCAGATCTGAAAGAGCTCTGTGGGATTGGGTTGATCTTGATGGACGAGCGGGAACATCTCCGAATGGACAACACCTGTACCTGCGGTCATCCATTGAACGTCGCCTTCACCAAAGCGCGCTGCCGCTCCAAGAGAGTCCGAATGGTCGATATACCCTCTCCTTGCGATCGTAATGGTCTCAAACCCTCTGTGCGGGTGTTGCGGAAACCCAGGAACTCTTCGACCATGATACATACTCCATCCATCCTTGCCCCCGAAGTCATTGCCCAGGCGTCGCCCCGACAATGAAGCATCAGGCCCCATGTATTCGTTCCCTTTGGGATAGGCGTCGTTGTGATGGACACAAAACAAAAATGGATCGGCTGTTACCCACGGATGTCCCAGTGGTTGAACTTTTTGAATGGCTTGGTCACTCATATTTCTTTTCTCCCTTGGCGTGAATGCTCCAATAGCCTTTAGTTTGCCAACAAAACCGTCTTTGGCAAACTCAACACACTGTTCCACTTATCGCAACAATCCTGAAACGACGGTACGAAATCACCATCTGGCCTTGGTTCTCGTAGATGTCACCTTCATCTTCGTACCAAAATACTGTCACCTCGTGGAGAACACCTCCGTTCTCGCAGCTCCGACCTCGGTTCTCACAGCTCTGGCCTCCATTTTCGTAGCTCTGACCTCCGTTCTCGTAAATGTGGCCTAGCTCTCTCGTGGAGTTGACCATCAACCCCGTGTCAATGACCTCGGTTCTCGCAGAGATGACCGCCCCCCTCGTGAATGTCGCCCTCCTTTTGATACATCAGGGAGCGCTTGTTGTATCAACCCCCCTCTGACAAAGTGCAGGAGAGCCTTGTCAAAGTGAATATCGACGTCGCACAAACAAACATCGACATCGTACAAGTGAATATGGGACGTCTCATAACAGATGACGGTACAGTTCAACCTTCTGAGCGGGCTGATAAACCTCCTGACACAAACAGCGAACCTCCTGAGCAGGCTGGCAAACTTCCTGACATCAACAGCGAACCTCCTATACGGGCTGACACACCTTCTGACACAAACAGCGACCCCCTTTCGTTTGCTGTTCGTCCTTTTGGGGGATAAATGCAAACTTCGGTGGTATATGGATACAAAGATAGCCGAGCTGTGTATGTGTGTTTGTGCGTTGAGGTGGGACTTTGAGTCCCGCCGCAATTCAGATCAATGCGAAGCCTTGAAGGCGAGCGTACCCTCTCCATAGCACCGGGTTTTAACCCGGTGGTACCAACCAAACAAATCCCTCTTTCCAATCATTCAATCGATGCTTCCGCCTCCAGAAACGTTCGTTGAAAAAATACGCCCAAAGGATACGAACGTAACCATGTATGTACGGACATTGGGATACGAATGGCCATCTTTCAAGAGGAGGGACAAACCAACCGATAGATACGGGTGATTCTCGAAATTTGATCCGGCGGACGTTGCACTTGTGTCTCCGCAAACTCCCCTGACCATCCTAGCTCATCCCTCACTTCCAGGCGGATATAGCAGGGCCATATCCTTGGATTCCCTTCTACTCGCTTAGTTGTATTGGGTTTTTTGCGTCTTCACTTGCAATCATCCGCCTCAACAAACTCTCCACCCTGAGCCTCCGGCTCTTCCCTCCTCTCAAGCCTTTCGAGAG
>PCBK01000117.1 GCA_002731275.1 Deltaproteobacteria bacterium
CCGTGGACAGCGTCAAAGCCTCTGGCAAAGAATTGATGGGCTTTTCCACGTCCAGTGTGTTGGGAGATGTGCAGACCTGGGACTGCACGTAAGAGGTCGGAGGTCTGATCTTGTGAATAGGTCGAGAGGCGCTTTTGTTCGACTTCATCTGAGCCTGCCGAGAGTGTTGGTTTCTTTCTCTCTCTTGTCGATGCTTCAAACAGGAGCGGCGCTCTTTGTTTGGGAGCACCTTGACGAGTTTGTGGGCGTTCTTTGGACGCACGTGTCGGTCTGGATGTGGGTTTTTCTTCGGCCCATCCATGACGTAGTGTGCAAACCAAGAGTACACCCACAATGCAGAGACAGAGCGAGGGTCTCCACATGGTATGTGTGTCTTTCACAGATCTTTCCTGTAAACACTTTTGATGTTCAAGGACTGCACGCACGGATATGACGCGGATGTCCCTGACGGATCGTGTTTCAGTGTGAGGATATGTTGTGTCTGGAGCCGCGTAGAGTTGCGTTGGAGGTCGCGGCTTGATGTCAGGAGCGAGCGAGCTTGGGAGGTGCGCGATCTGTGGGGGTGTGCAGGTAAAGCTGAAGAGCAGAGGAGGTGATCAGTGAGAATTGATAGGGAACACAAACCCCTGGATTTGCGAGGAATGTGGGAAGAGTTGTGATATTGAGTAGCCCTGTTGCGTAGTGTTCGAGGGCATCTTGTCCGTGCGTAAGCGGGGCTTGTCGGGGTTGTTTGTCTTCGTGTGTATGGGAGGAAGGGGTTTTTGGGGATGTCTTGGGAGGTGCAGCTTGTGTGTCTTCAAAAAAGAATGAGCGATCGATCCCTTCTGCTGTTGGGTGGGTATGGGTATCGATCCCATGAGGGTGTGTGTGATGTTGAGAGGAGCGCGGAAGGGAGAGGGATGTCTCTTGGTTTGGATCGAGATCGTAAATATGCGCTGGTGGCGCGATAAAAAAGCGAAGTCTCTTGTGCGGTTGAGGCTGAGAGTGACGAGTGTACGCGGCGGATTCGTGGGGGGAGCTGTGTGTGTGGTCGTTTGTGTGTGTGAGCTGGTGGAAGAGGGGGAGCAGGGTGTAAGCCAAAAGTAGACACACAACAACCCATCGGCTCGAAGGGTGTTTGTAGAGCGTCTTGAAAAAATGACTTTTGAAGTGTCTCTTTTTAGGCATACAATGTTCAATGAGTGCTGGTGTTTTTGCCAGAACGGTCTTCGCAATTTGTTGGAACATAACAAAGTCAGCGAAGTGAGACAATTGGGTGGAGAGACTGCGAGGTCTACAGCTCTGACAGAGAAAGGGAATCGAGATGGTGTTGTATGCGGCGAAGATGAGCGGGTGGGCTTTTGTTCCTTTTGAGATGTTGTGGATGTTTTTGATCGCGTTGGTGATCTCGGCGGGAGGGTTTTACAGGCTGGTGTACTTTGTGAGCATTGGGTATGCCTTCTCGATAACGGGGATGGCGATCGCCGGTGGGATCTTCTTTTGGCCGAGTTTGGGCGTGTACAGTCTGGTTCACATGGTGGCGTTGGGCATCTACGGTACGCGCTTGGGGACGTTTCTTGTGGCGAGGGAGCGCAAGCCTTCCTACAAAAAAGAGCTCAAAGAGGTGCAGGAGCGCGCTGAGAATGTAGGTGTTTCCAAAAAGCTTTTGATTTGGTTGGGGGTCTCCATGCTGTATGTGGCGATGTTTTCGCCAGGATTGTTTCATCTCACGTACAAACGTATGACGAAGGACGTTTCATTCTCTTTGCTCCTTGTCGTCGGTCTTGTCATCGCCTTTGGTGGGATCTTGTTAGAGGCGCTTGCGGACCATCAAAAGTCCGCCTTCAAAAAAGATCAACCCGATCGATTTTGTGATGTCGGTCTCTACCGACATATGCGATGCCCCAATTACTTCGGGGAGATTCTCTTTTGGATCGGCAACTGGTGTGCTGGGATTCCCTTTTACACGCATCTTTTGCATTGGGTCGTCAGTCTGATTGGGCTCGTGTGTATCATCTTGATCATGATGGGCTCGACCAAGCGTCTCGAACACAAACAAGACGAGCGATACGGTGAGCTCGAAGCCTATCAGCAGTACGTCTCCAGCGTGCCTGTTTTGTTTCCATTTGTCCCCTTGTACTCGTTAAAAGAAGTAAAGGTCTACCTGGAATAAAAAAAGAAAGAAAAGAGGGACAAAACAAGGGCGGGCATTCATCCCTGCCCTAAAGAGCAGGGCCTTCTGCCTCCTTTTTGCGGTAAAGGATGCAAGTGGGAGGGGAGCGATCTGGGTTGACAATCGCGAGGGGAGAGAGCATCCTTCCTGTTCCAGATGAAAAAATCTTGTATGAAACATCATGTTACGTTGAGAAAGCCCGCACCTTTCCTATGAGCGATGATGGAGTCTTTGATGAGATGGATAGTTGTATGGGTATGTTTGTGTGTGTGGTCGTCTTCGGCGTATGGGATGGAGGGGCAGCTTCCACTGAAGCAGGGACAGCATTCCTTGCAAGCAAGCTCTGTAGATCTAGAGAGCTGGGGGACTCGCGCGCTCTCTCACACTGGTCATCGTTGGTTTGCGCCGATCGATGAGGTCAAATCGTCCACTTACTTCTCACGTCAAACGAGGAAGATTGTTGGGGTGGGTGGATTGATTGTCTTTGGTATTGGGTGGGCCACGGGAGGTTATTATTATCTCGCGAACGCGATCACGCAGTCGATGCGAGGAGGTTCACCTGGAGCATTTCTTGTGGGGCTGGTGCCTGTATTGGGACCTGCGCTCAACTGGCTCGTCTATCCGCAAGCGCTGTCCTCCGGTTTCCACGTGTTGATGACGTCTCTCTCGTTTGGGCTTCAGGTGATAGGAGCGGCCGGGATCATTGCGGTGATTGTGATGGAGAATATGAGTCGAAGACACCACCGTCGGCGGATTTCTCAGAAGGGGAGCTGGTATATCAGCCCTGTCGTCTACCATTCAGGTGCTGGTGTTGGGGTCTTTGGCTTCTTTTGAGCCGGCATGATTTTGGGGTGAGCGTTCATGAGCTGTCTGGGGTAGAGGTGTTTGGCGAGGAGGGTACAGTTGAACAACATCGTCTCCATGCGAGTATATACACCATGTCCGAACAGTGATTGCATCCAATCGATGGGATGTTTGGGACGGTCTTTATAATCCGTCAGGATCGTGAGTCCTTTGTGGTGGACGCGCATACGTTTCTTGATCCACTTACGCCACCTTGAGAGGTCTGCGCCGGGGCCGAGTATTTTGTCCAGTCGTTTGTTTTTTTTGCCGATCGTGCCGAGAGAGACGATGTCACTGCCTGTGATCCCCCACTGTTGGACATAATCACCTTTGGCCGGGCGGAAGGTCAGGATGTCACGTAATGAGCCTCCTCGCTTGCTCTTGCCCCTGTGGTTGATGATGTGGATGAGCTGGTCATCATCGCGGGGCCAACCGTTGGCCCAGGTGTAACGTGGCGGTGTCCCAAAGGTCACAAAATCGTAGCGAAAGGATTGTAACCTGCTCACCTTTTTGGCGAAGGCTGCCTGCTCGCTCTTTTTCAGTCCAATAGGCAAGACGCCCCGACTGACTGGCGTGTCCTGTAGAAAGTGTGTGAACAGCGCAAAGATCTGACCTGCGTGACTATGCCCAAGTAACAAGATGCGGCTTTTTTTGGGGAGCTTGTTGGTGTGTTTATGCAATTTTCGAACGAGGGCGATGGCGCCTTGGAGGCGGGCAAAGTGATGATTCTCAGAAGACCACGAGAAGCGCGCACAGGGGATCTTGTATCCAATCGCTTCACAAAAGACTTTGCGATACTTGTCCGTGAAGTTTCCGTTGTCCTGGAGTAGCCAGTCATTTTGTTTCTTGGTGCTCTTCTTCCACTTGGGGATGAATGCGCGCATCGACTTGGGGGCGATTTGTTCGAGGAGCCTGTAAAAGCCAAAGGGATCGCGTCCCACAAACGTCCCATGGACAAAGTAGAGCGCGGCGACCTTGTGTTGTTTGAGCCGTTGCCCAAAGAACTTCATGTGTGTGCGCCACTTCTCCGATTGTCCCTTCAGTGTCTCGTCTTTGCCGTTGAAAGGGACTGTATTCTTGAATGTCGCGCGTTTGCAACAGTCCTCTTTCGTGTGGCTCGTGTACGTCTGCATCCCATGCCATTTGGGCAGGGGCGGGAGTTTTTTGGGGGGTGATGTGAACAAGTACATCGGGCAAAAGAGGATCAGGGTGAGCTTGTATAGGAATTGGTTCATCGTTCTCTCTGTTCGTTGTCAGGGTCGTGTTTGCGGTGTGTATTGTATCACCGCCTCGAACACATCACAATCCAGACTGTGTAGGACGGAATAGAACGGGGCTTTGGGTGTTTCTTTGTCTTGTATACTTTTTCTTGCAGTGGCCTTTACGACAGAGAGGAGACCCACACATGTTGAAAGATTGGCTCAAGATCGAAGACGTTGAAGTTGACGACTCACTCGAAGAAAAGAGTCAGATCAAGGAGTACATTGCGGGGACTGTCTTGCTGTTGTTGTTGCTCTCTGTACCCACGACCTTTGTGACAGGATGGCCTTGGGTTAGCCTTTGGAATGACATCAGGACATACAACTTTGCGCTCAGTATCAAACGTCTCCCTACACCATCGGGGAATCGAGTGTTGACCTGGAAGAGTCGTTTTGGGGTTCTTTGGGGTGGAGGCAATCACTGTGACGTTGAAGCGATGGTCCTACTTCAGGCCAAAGCCACACCGAGGCAAATGGTCAACGCTATGAAGAAACCGCGAGAGATTCATTTTCCGTTTCAAGGGGTGAGCACAACACCTTTTGAGAAGCTGCGCTTGTATCTCTGGAAAGATGGACGTTTTTGGCGGGTCCGTGAGAAGAGAGGCAAGGTCGTCGTTGGGAAACCTGACACGGAAGATATCTACGATGTTGATGTGTTGAAGCAGTTTGTGAAAAGCGCGCCACACCCTGAACGCAAGCGTTTTCTGATATATGGGGCGGATCAAACGTATGGAGGCGTGCGTTATTGGGACAGACGCTGCTATTGAGGCTGCTGTTCTTGGTTGGTCGATTTGAGATCGAAAAAGATATGATCAACTCTTCACGAAGCCTCTCTTGAAACGTCCGAGCACACCTGTGTTGACAAAAAGTGATCGTGTGCGATGTCTAATAATACGGTGTCTATAAGGGAAGTGATTCAGTGAGGGGAGGAGGGGGAGCAAACTCTCTTAGATAGAAGGGGGTGTGCAACGTGCGTGGTTTGAATGTCGTTGATTCATATGGGGAAAATTTTTTGTTTTGAGGCATTTTTTTCAGCTTGACAAGTGGCGCACACACTCATACACTGACAGCCTCTCGAAAGAAAGGTGTAGGGTACCTTTTAGGCTACTGTGTGAAAAAAGAGTGCAGGAAAAAGAAACACACGCAGAGGTTGGAGATGAAACCGCAAGCTTCTTGATTCGTCGTCGAAGTAGCGATGTCACGGCTCCTTCTCATGTCTTGCCTGAGGCTCCATCCAATGCCTCCTTCGTGCGCTTTTTTCCTTGCAGTAGCCTTTGCCTTTTGAGAATACAATCTTTTTGACATTCCGCTCGTCCTGTTTGAGGTGAGCTTTTTGCAATGTATGTACCTGTGGTGACTACATTGTGGAGTTTGTACGATTGTTGATGAACCTGCCAACATCCGGCCGCCACTTGATCGCGGAGTATCGCGGATGTGATACAAACACACTCAACCACTTAGATGCCGTCTCAACGTTGATGCAGCAAGCAGCGCTGGCTGCTGGCGCGACCATTGTGAACACTGCGTTTCATGCGTTTACGCCCACCGGTGTCAGTGGTGTTGTTCTGCTCAAAGAATCTCATCTTTCCATCCATACATGGCCCGAAGAAGGGTACGCCGCCCTTGATCTGTATACCTGTGGGGATTGTGATCCCAAGGCGGCTCACCACGTATTGGCCCATGGACTGCGCTCAATGGAGTGTGAACTCATGTTATTAGAACGAGGACATCCTGGTATGAGTATGCGTTCTCATCGAGGCGTTCAACTCAAAAATGGCACCACTCAATGGTCTCGTGAGACCTTCATGCCAGATCCTACAGAGTTTTTTGTCGTCAGTGGTAGTGGCGAAGGCAACACCGCGCTCAACGCGTTTGACCACGCCTTACTTGACGCAGGGATCGGTGACACGAACCTCGTTCGCATGAGCTCCATTGTCCCTCCAAAGCTCACTCATATTGAAAAGAAGCCGCTCCCCTACGGTGCGTTAGTGCCTGTCGCCTATGCGGAGATGACCTCTGACAAACCTGGAGCGGTCATCTCTGCGGCGATCGCGGCTGCATTTCCTGTTGATGAATCTCTTCCTGGACTGATCATGGAGCACCACGCAGAGGCACCCCTCGAAGAAGTCGAAGCGACAGTCCGGAAGATGGCCTTAGATGGTATGCTTCATCGAAAAAGAGATGTCCGAGATGTACTTGTCATCGGGAAAGAGCACACTGTCGAGACTGTTGGAAGCGCCTTCGCTGGTCTTGTCTTGTGGAGCAGTATGTAAGATTGCTGGCCATTATATAGAAGTATCCCCACAGCTGTGGTGTAGGAGTGTCGAATGATACGTTGGATCGACGAAGTGTATGATTCTAACCGTCGCTTTGGTTTGCGTGGTCAAACGCTCTTTGCAATGCAAAGCCAATACCAGCACATCGAGATTGTGGAGACTGAAGCGCACGGTCGTGGCTTGTTACTCGATGGTATGTGGATGACTGTCGAAGCTGATGAGAAGGTATACCACGAGATGTTGGTTCATCCAGCGTTGACGACGGCCCCTTCTATCGAGAATGTTCTCGTCATCGGCGGTGGTGATGGTGGAACCATCCGAGAAGTCCTTCGGTATAAAGATGTAAAGCGCGTCGTCTTGGCCGAAATTGATGGGGACGTCGTCGAGGTGAGTCGCCGCTTCCTTCCAAATATCGGAACCGCATGGGACGATCCCCGCTTGGAGGTCTGTGTCTGTGACGGTACGGCGTTTGTCGCGAATGCTGCCCCTGGCAGTTGGGACGTGATCCTCGTCGATGGTTCTGATCCCATTGGTCCTGCGAAGGCGTTGTTTGAAGATGCATTCTTTGCTGCCTGTGCCAGGGTGTTGGCTGGTCGTGGTGTGCTCTCCGTACAAGGAGGTTCACCCACAGCCCAATATGACGAGCATATTTCGACCATTCAGGTGATGAAGAATCACTTCTCTCAAGTGGCTCCTATGTACGCTCCCATCGGTATCTATCCCGGAGGTGCGTGGAGCTTTGTGTGGGGAACTTCCAGTGACAGCTCGATCGAACAACCTCTGCTCGATCGCATCCAACATGTCGAGTCTGACACTTACTGGTACAATCACTCTGTCCATCTCGGCGCGTTGGCGCAACCCAATCACGTTCGGCGTGTCGTCGGACTCCATCGATGAGCAATATCCTCGATAGCCTTGATGACAGTTGTCCTTCTTATATGTCTGCACAAAGGCACCTGGACAATGCATCTGTCGCGTTGGTTGGGGTTCCATTCGATGGGACCTCTTCCTTTCGTCCTGGTTCTCGTTTTGGTCCTGACGCGATCAGAGCCGTCTCGATCGCGCTTGAGACATACTCTCCCCACCTCGATCTCGACCTGGAAGATCTTATCTTTGCGGACATCGGCAATCTCGACGTTGGGACAGGACACCCCGAAAAAGTCGCGGCACAGGCCGGTGAGCTTTGTCGCTTCCTCGTCTCCGAAGGTATCACTCCTTTGTTGATAGGCGGAGATCATAGCTGGACACCCGGCTGTATCCATGACCTCCTCTCACTCTATCCCGATCTGGTTGTCGTACAGATCGACGCACACGCTGATCTGCGTCCTTCATTTATGGGGGAGCCATACAGCCACGCGAGTGGGATGAGAAGAGCCCTGGATCAGTTGGCATCCACGTCTTTTTTGCAGGTTGGGATTCGCTCCGGGACAAAGGAAGAGTGGCGAGAGTTACGCGCTACAGAGCGCTTTGTTTCTGCGGAGTCTTCGAGCTTGGCTACGCGTCTTGAGGGGTGGAGTGAGCGTCCTTTGTACCTGACATTTGACCTCGATATCTTCGATCCTTCTGTGTTTCCGGGGACTGGTGTTCCTGAGCCGGGAGGGATCGATTGGCGTACTTGTGAAGCCTTATTCGACGAGCTTCGAGGATACAATATCATCGCCGCAGATGTCGTCGAGTTATCGCCTCAGCTCGATCCAACACAAGCGTCGAGTATCCTCGCTGCCAAAGTCGTCCGTGAGCTTGTCCTGCTGCTCGCTGAGAGCAAAGGAGCGCGCTAATGCATTGGTTGCATCCAGATCTTGCGCTACGTGATACCAGCTTTGGAAAAGGTATCTTTGCGCAGTCGTTCATTCCAAAAGAGACACTGCTGTGTGTGTGGGGAGGACGCGTGTACACGACTGAAGGCCTCGACGCGATCTCTGAGGAGCTTCGTACACACGCCATTCAGGTTGAAGTGGGTGCTTTTTTGGTGCCAGAGCTTCCTCTTCATGATGCGGATTACTTCAACCACAATTGCCAACCCAACGCGGGGTTTTCCTCGTCCATCACACTTGTCGCGATGCGAGACATCAACGCAGATGAGCACGTTTGCTTTGATTACGCGATGAGCGACACTGTGCCATATGACGAGTTTGGATGTGATTGTGGGGCGCGCTTGTGTCGTAAGAAGGTGACCGCAGAGGATTGGAGGCGGGAAGATCTACAGCGCCGCTATCAGGGGTTCTTTTCTCCCTATGTCCAACGACTCATCGAGAAACATTTGCTTGTCATCTAAGGGTGAGCAGGACGAGCAAATGTGGCTGTGATTAAGCGGCTGTGAGAGCTTGCTCAAGATCGGCGATGATATCGTCGATGTGTTCGATCCCAACACAGAGCCGGATCATGTCAGGGGTGACACCTGCGGATGTGAGCTCTTCATCTGTGAGCTGTCTGTGTGTGGTGGACGCGGGGTGGGACGCGAGTGATTTTGCGTCACCGATGTTGACGAGGCGCTTGAAGAGATTGAGCGCGTCGTAAAAGCGCACACCTGCCTCAAAACCGCCCTTGATCCCGAATGTCAGGAGCGCGGAGGGGCGTCCATTTGTGTATTTTTGGGCGAGCGCGTGGTAGGGGGAGCTGGGCAGCGCAGCGAACTGCACCCACTCTACTTTATCGTGTTTTTCGAGGTAATTGGCGACGGCGATCGCGTTGTCACAGTGTCTCTCCATACGCAACATCAACGTCTCCAATCCCTGCAAGATCAAGAACGCGTTGAGTGGGCTGATCGCCGAGCCTGTGTTGCGCAGTGGGACTGTCCGTGCGCGACCGATGTAGGCTGCGGGGCCAAGTGCTTGTGTGTAGACGACGCCGTGATAGGAGGCTTCTGGTTGGTTGAGCATGGGGAAGCGAGCGGCGTGTTGATCCCAGGGGAACTTTCCACTGTCAACGATCACACCACCGAGTGATGTCCCGTGTCCTCCGACGTATTTGGTCAAGGAGTGGACGACAATGTCACAACCGTAGTCGATCGGTCGAATGAGCGCTGGTGTCGCGACAGTGTTGTCGACGATCACAGGGACACCGTGTTTGTGCGCCATGTTCGCGATCGCTTCGAGGTCGACGATGTTGCCTGCCGGGTTACCGATCGACTCACAGTAGACAGCGGAGGTGTTCTCATCGATCAGCGCTTCGAGACTCGCGGGGTTGTCGTCTTTGGCGAAGCGGACCTCGATCCCTTGTTTGGGGAGCATGTGTTTGAACAGTGTGTATGTTCCACCATAGAGGAGAGGGACGGAGACGATGTTTCTTCCGGCTTCAGCGATGGTGAGAATGGAGTAGTTGATGGCCGCACTACCAGCACTTACGGCGAGACCGGCGATACCACCTTCCATCTCCGCCATGCGCTTCTCCAGGACATCGGCCGTTGGGTTCATGATCCGTGTGTAGATGTTACCTGGAACAGCGAGGTTAAAGAGGTCTGCACCGTGTTGCGCGTTGTCAAATTCGTACGCGACGGTCTGGTAGATCGGGACAGCAACGGATTTGGTCGTGGGGTCAGTTTCGTATCCACTGTGAATGGCTATCGTATCCAGTTTCATGACTCAGTTCTCCGAAAAGTTCGTGTTTTGGTGGCGTTATCACAGGTATAGTTTGTGTGCGTGCGGAGCTGGTAGACGACTTACTCCAAGCCAAGCAGGCGAAGTGGATCGTCCGGGTTCACGTCTTCCGCGAAGGGAAGCGTACGATCGAGATTGGTGAGCTTGTACACAAGACCCAGCCAATTGTTGAAGATGGCCTTGCCTGTGTCTCCCCAAGTGTTATCGACATGTCGTTCGAGTTCTTTTTCCGGGAAAGGCGGGCACTCCAGCGTTGGATCTTGTTCCGCGTCGAGGACGGCTTGGTGGAATTGGTCGGCGATGTACGCGGCCTCTTCGCTGAAGTAATGCTGTGGATGAGGGGGATAATCGGCGCGTTCTTTGTTGATGTACCGCAACACCTCCCGCTTGTACTCTTTGAGCAGGCTGTTGAAGTCGTACTCAGGGTGGGCTTGAAAGTAGACCCTGCGGAATTGATCGTGGCTGACTGCGATGTGCACACCGCCTTCCTTGCTCTCCACCAAGATCGACAGATCCATCGCGTCAAATTGCTCATGAGAGATGTCGTTATGGCGTGAGTGAGGGACATTGAAACGGGTGTTAATATCCCGAAGCAGAGGGTGGAAGGGCTGTGTGACGTAGTGCTCAAAGACACCCCACTTCTTTTGTGGCAGAGGCACACGATCGACTTGGTAATCCATCTTCATCAGGGCGTGGGTTGCGAGACATGAACAGAGGATCGACGTGGTGTTGTTGCTCCCCCACTCGACGACCTCTTTGAGGGGCGCCCAAAAGGGTTCTTCCTGTAGGTCGGGGTTGCTGACGTTTGTCCCTGTGATGATCAGCGCGTCGAGCCCTTCTTTCTTGAGGTCTTCGAAGGATTCGTAGTGTTGGTCGATATACTCTTGGGCTTCGGCACCACGAGGGAGGCCTGGGATGGAGAATACATGCACGTAAAATTGGGCGATTTGGTTACAGTTCCCGATCAGACGCATGAACTGTTGCTCTGTGACTTTGAGCGCCGCGTCGGGCATCATATTGAGCAAACCAATGTGTAATTCTCGGATGTTTTGTCGGAGCGCTTCTTCGAGGGAGAGGATCGTCTGCCCTCTCTCTTCGAGATGTTTGAAGGATGGCAGCGGTTTATGGTGAACAAGGGGCATAGTCTACTCGCTCATCGTGAATATGGGTCTTTTCTTCGTAATTGTGCACAAGAGTAGTGACAAACACCGCAAACGTCAATCCCGCACGGCACAGTGATGATCTACAGATTGGGCCACTTTGGCCAGAGAACATCTATCTTTTCGCAGGTTTTTTCTTCTGTTTCTTCAGAAGTTTTTTGTAACGGTCGACAAGTGGACAGGTTGCAAGACCTGCCTTCTTGGCCAACCGCCGCGTGAAAAGAAGTTTGCCCTTCAAGGTCGCGTAGGACAGCGCCTTAAAGTACTGCAAAACTTCCTTGTTGTGGACATGTTCCTCTACCCATTTGGCTGCTATCACGGCCTTCATAAACTGTTTTTTGTGTTTGTTGGCACCTGAGCGCTCAAACATGTGGCAGAGCCTGTCAGCGTCTGTTTTGAAATCGTGTTTGGGCGAAGGCGTCTTCTTTTTTGCCGAGACAGACGCCGACATACAAAGCAAGCACGCAAGTACGAGGCCGGGGATATGAAGTGGTCGCATTGGACGTTCCTCTTGATGATGGAAGTTTTACAAAGGAGTCGGTTTATGGAGCGATTCCAAGAATACATGTCGGAAAAAGAAAACGTTCGATCACGGGTTGGGGGTGTTGAGTTTGATACGTAGACGGCCAGCAGGGCGCATTCTGACGTTGCCGACCTTGAAGTTGGGTTTGCGTTTGGGGTTGCAATTGGGACCAAATCCATCTGCGTTAAATTTGTAGGAGACAGAGCTACCCATCCCTTTGACCTTTGCCTCAACCCTGAGCAAGTGGGTGCCTGCTCTAGAGGGGCTACAGTAGGAGAGCAGGTAGTATTTTTTGGATGACGCTTCGATGAACTTCGCGACCTGTCCGAACGCCGAACGTATTTTACTCTGGTCTGTTGCCTTGATATAGCCAGTCAGACCGATGCGTGCGAGTCGATTTTCGGAGAGCTCTGCGCCCATCCCGATCGCGAAAACGTTGAGTCCCGACTTGTCCAAGGTGCGCAACATTTGGTGTTCTTTGACGCGGTGTGCGCGATCCATACCGTCTGAGAACACGACGATGGTCCCAAACCGAAGGGGCTGTTTGGCCGTGCTCATCTTCTTTTGAAGCAGCTCGGCAGCTTTGACGAGGGCGCCGTTTAAGTTGGTCGAAGGATCTTTGGCTTTGCGCCTCGCCATCCGTGTCAACGCGCTCTTGACGACGCGAGGGCTCGACGTAAAGCCGACACCTCGGACGATATTCTCTCTGCCATCAAAGCCATATACCGCGACCTTGAAGCTCTTTGTTATACGATCCGCAAAGGCTGTCGCCGCGCTCGTCAGGGTCGGGAGTGTTCCCGATTCGGTGATGCTGCCGGACATATCCAAGAGGACGAGGACATAGTGGACGACGGAGACTTCTGGGTTCAGGATGGTCTGCTTGCTCTCAAAGGGCGAGATCAATTGGCCGTCTTCGTAGATTTTGAAGGACTTCGCGTCGAGTCCAGGGAGGGGGTCGCCGTTGCTTTTCTCGACGGCGAAGTAAAGAGCTACGTTGCTCGGCTTGTCTGCACTCGCGTTGTGCAATTGGAAGCGCATCGTCGTACAAGAGGTCAACCACAACGACACCAAACATACCAACACCACACCTGTCCAACGTCGCACAAAACATCCTGTCATCAGTCTCTCCATCTTCTGTGTACCCAACGCCTCTCCATCCTGGACAAAGCACAAAGGCACTGTTTGTGGGAATGTATGTTGTGCATTGTAGCAGATTGACAGGATCAGTGGGGAGAGAACCGTTTCGAAGGTCGAGATCAATCGATTCTCTTGAGGAAAGAGCTCGCGAGGATGTTGTTGGGGAGGAACATATCAGGGGGGTGATGGCTATCAGGGGATGGTGATGGTTTCTTTCTTGATGCTGACAGTTTGGGCTTTGGAGATGTTGTCCCAGCGACGGAGCAGCTCCACTTCGTACGTCCCAGAAGCCAGCGCTGGTGTCGTCGCGCTCAAGTCGTACAGACAATCACAGCTCGCGACTGGATCGGGGTCCATGTCGATGGGCTGGGCAGTGATAGTGATCTTGTTGCCTTTCTTCGAATACTTCATGTGTACTTTCTGTGCACAGCGAAAGTGACTTTTGTAGTACATGATCTTGATCTGCTTGCCATCAACCGAAAATTCACCGCGCTCCTTCTTCTTCTCTTCTGGCTCGTATGGTGAACCTGAGCACTCTTTTTGATCCGTCTTCAGGTTTTGCGAAGTCACCTGCGTGTCGATCTTACAAGGCCAATCAGAAGGCGCTGTTTGTCCTTCGTTTAGCGCCTTGCCACCTGTGATGCATCCGTTGTTGTAAGAACACAGCACTTCGAATGAATCTTGTGCACAGTACTTCCATTGGTAGGAGCGGCCATCGAGGGAGCAGGTCAGGTCGTCTTCTTTCAGCTCCTTGAGGATCTTTTGTTCATCTTCAAAGGGTGGAACTTCACAGATGTATCTGGAGAGTTCGGGTGTTTTGGTCAGTTTGATATCGAGCTTTGTGTCCTTGGACAGGACTTTGTCGATCGCGTGCTGGAGACCAAAGCCTGTGCGTGCGTCTGCCTGGAGTTGGATGAGTTGGAATCCCTTCGTCAATTGGGAGTTGTCTTGGGTCTTGATAGGGGGCGCATCACCTTCGATGTACGCGAGCATTGTGTTCGCTGGGACACCAAGTACGCGGTCGATCACCTTGTCATTTTGGGTGTTGAGCAGGTCGAGCTTGCCGTTGCCATTTTTATCCTCGTACACGACGATGGAACCGAGCACGTATTTGTATTGATAGGACTTGGTGTTTTTGCAATCTTCGTCATCGCCCGTTGGGTTCGCGTCGAGACAGATATCTTCTGTCCGGCTACTCATCGCCTGTTGGGGCGGCAGTTTGTTGATGTCGTACTTAAATTGGAAGGGGAACTCCGTCTTGACCTGGAATTCCTGTGAGATCTGGAAGTAGTCGGCGATATTGCCTCGCGAGAAGTTTCTCCAGACGATCGCGATCCGTACACCCGAAGACAAGGTGAGATTGGATGGGTTGGTGACGGTCCCGTTGAGGACTGTGAGGGACTTGCCAGGGTATTCTTCTGTCGGGATGCCCGTGCCACAGGCGACGAGTGTGGTTAACAATCCGCAGGCAAACAATCCAAACAAACGTCGCGTGAGGCGTGATGTACGAAGATAAACAAACATAATCCTTCTCCATATATGTATCCTGGTTGAGTCGAAACCAACCAGTCAAAATGAGTCTACGTGAGTTGTTTTTGAGCGCTCATAGATACAGACAGAAGGTCGCCAAAAATTGTAAAGCCGAAAGCAGAAAAAAATCCGACATCCTAGAAAGTAAAGATGAATCCTGTGCCGAACCTCACCGCAAGATCAAAGCCAATGCTCTCCTGCTCGGCGTCGAGCTGCTTAAACCACGAAGCCTGTCCTGTGACACGTAGATCGAGGGCCAGACGGCTCGTGATATGGATCGAACATCCAATGATCCCTGCGGCGCCAAAGGTCGTGGTCCAAAAGGTCTCTTCAGTCTCAAAGCCTGCCTGTTGTAATCGTTCTGATTCGAGCTGCTGAAGAGTGCGCCACGTTGGTGAGATATGTACACCAAGCCCCCACCTGAGCGTATACCATCGGCCTGGTGTCAACCAAAATACGGCAGGTTGGATGGAGAGCCTGTATGCGTTGCCCTTGTAAAACTCCGTCGTGAAGGCTGTGTGTCCAAAGGATACAGTCAATTCGAAGAGCAGGGATTGCAGCGTGTAGTGAAGGGAGAGACCTCCACCATGTCCGAGTCCTACGTGCATATCGTGGAGGAGATCGAGTTGGTAGAACGCACCTAATTCGATGATCGGGTCGTTGATCTTTCCGCCACGACGGACGAGCCGCTGGTAACGTGTCGCGCGAAAGTCCCCCGCACGGACGATCTTCTTCCCACCCCAAGGCATCTTGAGCGTCGCGACGCCCCATTGGCGGTTGCCCCGACGTTGGATCAAGAATCGTCCCGCTGGCAACGCGATCCGTGTGGTCTTTCCTGGGTGGGCAGGGACTTCGGCGATGACATTCCCGCTCGGTTGGCTGTAGATCAGGTAACGCAGGCGACAACCTTTGCAACTCTTCGGGAAGATCAATGTGGAGGTCGCCTTGTGTGTGCGCGTCAGGATCAGCGCACCTGCGCCTTTGAGCTGCATTCGAAAGTCCGGTCTCTGTAGAACGCCACCTTTACCACCTGTACGCAAGAGGGTCCGTGAGTACGCGAAGAGATAGGCTTCGTGGTAGGAGACTTGTTTGTCCCGGTCGAAGTCTGCAGCGCCCCGAAGACCGGAGAGCAAGTAATGGGTGAAGACGGCACCTCGGAGTTCATCAGACTCCTGCGCAGGTTCACCGGGGCTGGCTGATTTGATCGTGGCCATGCCTCTGGGGGCTGATTGGGTCAACTCGATCTTAAAGGCGCGACCTCGACGAAATCCCATCTTCCTTGAACCACCAACACTGCGACAGGAGTCGATGAAGAGCAGCTTGAGTCGCGCGGGGATCTGTTTGATCAGGGTGTTGAGATGTGAGAGAGAGAGGCCCTTTCTGCCCATATGAAGGTTGGATTGATCGCCATGTCCTGCGTAGTAAAAGATCAATGTCGTGTTGATCTGGAGTCGTTTTAGCTCGGCGGCGCGGCCTTTGATCTCGGCGAGGACCTGTTTGAGCTTGCCAGGGGAGCAGGCTTGAAGCAGGTATGTGCGTTCCTTTTTGGCGTCTCCCAGCTCGATAAACACTTGTGCGAAGCGTTTGGCATCTTTTTCTGCGTAGCGAAGGGGCTCTTCACCTGGGAAGCCGATGTTATTTCCGACGGAGACGATGATCTGGACTTGTTTGGGGGCGGCGTGGCTGTAGATGGTAGGGGAGAGATACACCAAGAGCATCACAAAGGCAGAGCATACGTGGAGAAGGGGGGGAGACGTTATTGTTTGACGAAGCTGAGAGACCATAGGTTCTTCATCCGTGGCAGCCATTGGTCATCCTGGAATGATGACTGTTTTTTGTGTACCCAAGCGTCTTTGATCTTCTTCACGATGCTGTTGGGGGCGAATGTTTGTTTGTCCCAGTATACAAAGACCCGCTCTGTGAGGCGAGCGTTGTCGAAGATCAGGCTGCCTGGGAATGTGTACTTCCCTGTCGTCATCTTTTGTGGTGTGCGGCTCGGTTGTGCCGGGACGACCCATGAGACGTTCCCTTTCGCGTCCATAAAGAACATGATCAGGTGTACCTGTTTGGAGAAGTACGATTGAAAGCGGAGCGCGTCACCTTCGCGGACATGTGTGATACGTGTCGCGAGCGTGACGGACGTTCCACGTTTGACGAAGGCCTTGATGAATTGTTTGCCACCCATCCAGCGCAGTTGTGGATTCTTTGTTGGTTGTAAATAGAAGGCACCGAGGACGATCGCGAGACAGGTGAACGCGCCGACAAGTGCGGGACGTGAAAAGAGCAGGCGTTGAAGCAGCTCCCAGGGCGAGCTCTGTGTTTGTTGTGTGGGCTTGGCCTTGGCGAACACCTCTTCGACGAACAGCGCTGTTGGTTTGTCGCCTAGGAGCTGTTGTTTTTGGGCGCTGAGTTGTGCGAGGTAGCTCGCGCAATCGTCACATCCTTCGAGATGGGCTTCGAGGCTGGGGATGCGCGTGTGCTCCATCACCTCGCTGTGATAACAATCCAGGTCGTAGGCTGAAAAAGGGTGTTCTCTCATATTTAAATCCCCGATTGCTTCTTGAATTGGTGGATGTGTTGTTTGATCTTGTTGAGTTTGTTGTGAATTGTTTGTCGCGACACACCTGTTTGTTCGGCGACTTGGTGTTGTGTCAATCCGTCTCTGTAGTAGAGCAAGAGGACTTCTCTGGCCATGGGGTCGTCGAGCTGTTCAAAGATCTTCGTGACGACATCGCGGTGGATGATCTCGTGAAGAGGGCTCACGACAGGGGTGTCTTTTTCGTAGGTTTGTGTGTCTTCGGTGGGGAGGGGGTGACGTTTGGCGTCTTTGATCATGTCGTAGCAAGTATTTTCAGCGATCTTGTAGAACCATCGGACGGGGGCGTCGATATGTTTGAGGTCTTTGCCGTACTTGATAAAGCGGACGAAGACCTCTTGCAGGGCGTCCTCTGCTTTTTGTCGCTCGCCGAGGATGTAGAGACATCGCTGAAAAACGAGCGTTCCGAATTGTTCGTAGGCTGCGCCGACTTGTTCTTTGGAAACAGACATGATCCTCTCACACACAAGACATGAAACCACAATACCTTCTATGATCAGAGACAGGGATTGCGGAAAAAATGTAAAGAGAGGAGGTCAATTTTTTTGGATAGACGACAATTTCTTTGGGGGAATGGTATGTGTCATCGAGATGTTGTAGGGTCTTTGGCAAATTTGAAATGTCCTGCGTGGACAGAAAGGTACAAACAGATGCGAGTGATGAGATGGTGTGTGTTCTTGTTGATGTTGTTGTCTCTTATGGGTTGCAAGAAGCGCAAGTGGCAGAAGTTTGAGGTGAAGGGTGGTGCGTTTTCGATCTCTCTTCCAGCGAAGCCAAAGAAAGAGACGCGCAAGGTGAAGACCAAATTGGGGACATTTGAAGTGCATATGTACACGTTGTCTTGGGGGGAGTCGACATTTTTGTACAGTTACGCCGATTATCCGATGTTGTTGGTGATGTTCTCCAAACCCAAGATGATGCTCGAAGGTGCGGCCAAAGGTTCGACCAAACAATTTGCAGGCGCGAAGTTCCTCAAAAAGCAGCTGATCAAAAAAGAAGGTGTGAATGGGATCGTGTTTGAGGTGGAGGGGAAGATCAAGGGGATCCCAGCTCGTTCATCTGCGCGTGTCTTCTTGCGTAAGAACCGCCTTGTGCAGACGATGGTGATCCACCGAAAAGGATATGGTGGTGCGTATATTAAAAAGTTTCTCGACTCGCTCAAGTGGTTGCCGATGAAGACGAAACTCAAACAAAAGACCATCCCTAAGCTCAAGCTCGGCACAAATCCCGTTGTCCGTAAGCCCGTGAGCCGTAAACCTGTGAGTCGTAAGCCAGACGTTCGTAAGCCCGTGGTAAAGCCCAATAAGCGCTAATCTCCGACCTTCGGAGAAGGCAAGGGGGGGAGTGCTTATACCGTATACACGAGGGAAGCCAGATTTCTGATCCAGGCGCAGTTGCACTTGTGTCTTCGCAAAATGCACCCGAATGTACGTTACAATCCCTCATGGAAATACGTATGTCGCAAGCGACATCCTCCTCACGCTCGATTACTTACCAACTTGCAGCGGTTGTCATTTGCGACGCCACTTTGCAACGACCCCTTCCACAAACCTCTCCATCCCCCTGTCACTTCGTGACTTCCCCCTTCCTCTCAAGCCTTTCGGGAGGAAGGGGGACCTATCAAACGACATTCATGGGAGTTGGAGCCTGGAATAACGGCATGAAACATATGTTGCGTTTGAGCACGTCGATAAGTTAAATCATCGTATATATCGGTTGGTTGGTCCCTCCTCTCGAAAGGCTTGAGAGGAGGGAAGGAGCGGAGCGACAGGGTGGAGAGTTTGTTGAGGCATATGTTGCAAAGCGTACGAAGCAAATAAGCCCGACGAGGGCGCTTGCTTTGGACGCAAGTGCAACGTCTGCCGGATCAGAATTTAAGCTAAAATCCGTATATATCGGTTGGTTGGTCCCTCCTCTCGAAAGGCTTGAGAATTTATTGGATTTTTGTGTTGAGGGTAGGTCTTTAGACCTGCCCAATTCCGAACGATGCGATGCTGCAAGTATCGCGTACCCTCTCCATAGGCCCAGGTTTTAACCTGGGTGGGTGGCCATTCGTATCCCAATGTCCGTACATACATGGGTTTGATTCGTATCCTTTGGGCGTATTTTTTCAACAAACGTTTCTGGAGACGGGAGCATCGATTGAATCATTGGATAGAGGGATTCATTTGGTTGATGAGGTGATGTGAATATCCCACCAAACGTACTCGAAATGTTTTGTGGGCAATCCTTTTTCTCAAAAAGGGAATCCTTTGGCGTTTTTAGGATTCTTGATTTGAAAAAAAACACGCTCCGTGCGTTTTTGAGATGTTCCATTTCTTTTTTTTGAACGGGGAGCGCTTTTTTGGGTTCTTGATTTGAAAAAAAGGCACGTTTTGTACGCTTTTGAGATGTTTGGTTTCTTTTTTTTGAACTGAGAGCGCTTTTTTTGTAAGTGGGTTTTCGCTTTGAAGCAGAAGTTGTGAGTTTTTGGGATGTAAATATCCCGCCAAGCGTATTTTTATGCGTTTTTTTGAAAGTGAACATCTTCAAAACGCACTCGGGCTGGATTTTTGGGACATAGATCTCTCGCGAAGGCAGGGGCTGTAAGTTTTTTGGAAGTGAGGTTGCTTTTTGAGGTGTTATTACTGCGATTTTGGTATTTTAGGGGGCTTTGAGAGGTGTTTTCTTGGTGTTTTGTGGAAGCGTACCTTCCAAAAATGCACAACGATGACCATATGAGTGAGTTGAAGGGGGCGGAGACTAGGGCGTGTCTGCAAACTACCGATTGTGCTAAAATACCCTCCACCCGGGCCCTCTAACGCTTAAATTACTCGGCCCGGACGGAGGTTTAAGTATGAATATACCACGTAAAGGGCTGTCTGACCAACAATGGAAGCAACTCAAATCGCTGCTTCCTCCCGAGAAGCCGAGGTCTGGAAGGCCAAACAATCCACACAAGCCTGTTGTTGAAGGTATCCTTTTTATCCTTCGAACGGGTTGTCCATGGCGAGATCTTCCCGAGAAGTACGGTAATTGGAAGACTGTATACTCCCGTCACTATCGATGGACTCGTAAAGGAATATGGCAAAAAGTCCTTGAAATGGTTTTGATTTTTGCCCAGGAAGCTGGAGTCATTGATTGGAACCTCCACTTTGTCGATGGCTCTGTCATACGTGCCCACCAACA
>PCBK01000118.1 GCA_002731275.1 Deltaproteobacteria bacterium
ACCCACAAACCACTGCCACATATTTTTCACGCCACAAGAAGCGATCTTTCCGTTCTTGATGTCGCGATTCACCAACGCTGTCGGGCCATTGGCAATGTTTGCATCCCACGCTGTTGGTGCGAATACGTACGAGAGCAGTTTACCTTTGTACTTTTCTTCGCTCGCGTGGCCAGGATTCAACATGTAAAGTGTGCGACAGTAGCCAGGGTTCCCCGACTTGGTCACAGAGGTATCACATTTTTTGTCGTACTTGGGGAAGGCTGTGGGGTTGAGAGGGAACCACGCGTTCTCTTGCCAACGTCCCCAGTGAGCGGCTTCTGGCTCGATCGTCTGGTGGCAGCTTTTGCAGCCACATCGCTTTGTCAGATCAGGTTGATTATGACAAGTGTCAGTAGGATCGGGAAGACCGCCGGGAGGAGGAGAGAAGAACTGACACAAGAACGCGTTGTGGTATCGGTGCAAACGCCCTCTGTTTGTCGCGTACTTCAATGTGTAGAACGGCAGCGTCAAGATCCCCGCACCGCGTGTCCCCATGTTCATACTTTTCCAGGTTGACTGATTATAGTAAGGAATCACTGGTGTTTTAAGCTCTGCAGGCGTCGCCATATGGAGGCGGTTTGCGGCTTTTGCAGATTTATTAAAGAGGTGAGAAAGTGGCCCGTTCACTTGCGCCATCTTCCCTGTCAAAAGCGTGGTGTAGGATTTGTCGTTCTTGATGACATCATCGATGAAGCGAAGTGTTTGTTCCATCATCGCTTCCATCAACTCAAGGTTCATGCCCTTCATACCTTTGACACCGCTTCTTCCCTCACCAGCGCGAAGACACCAGTCGAGGTTTGGACCACAACCACAGTGTAAGTTGCTGAAGGAACCTCCCAAGTGCACAGAGCGACTGCTAGAGCAGTAGTAGGTGCGTGTCCCGACCTTGGGTTGGGCTTTTTTCAGTGCAGCATAGCCACATGTTTTGACGGCTTTTTTGTTGCTATCCCAATAAGGGACAACCATCTCATAGCCCTCTTGCGCGATATTTTTCTTGCCAGCACGTCGATCGTTGTAAGCCTGCAAACAGGTAACGTATTTCCCTGTCGCACGGATCTTACAGAGCAGCTCACCATTTGCGTTGTACTTTGCCTTCTCATTGGGCAAACAACCAACATTTGCTCCACGCATCGTGACACGTGTCCCTGTGTTTGCTCGATCAATAACAATGGTGCGGTTTTTGGTATTGCCACTGACATAGTCTCCTTTGTCATTGACATACATGTACAAAGCCACGCGAGAACCACCGCGTAATCGAAGATCGGTGATATTCAATGTGAGGAGATCTTTGAAGAACCCACGCATTTGCGTAAGGAAAGCGCCGGATTTGATCATGGTATCGATGGTTGCGTCAGTGACGTGTCCATCTTGATAGGCTTTCAATTGCTCTGCATAAGAAGGTAAACGTCCACGCAGGTCGAGGCTTAGACGGCGTAGATATTTGACTGCTGCTTGTTTCTGCTCAACTGTCGTGTCTTTTGGTTTGCACACTTGCGCATGTGTCGGGAATGACATCCCAAACACACACAATGCCAAACAGACACCTCCGACATGGTGAATGAACCGTTTCATCTTCGGATCTCCGACTGCTAGGGTTGCTCAATGTCAATATGTTTCATTTTCAACAATTTCACGGGGTCTTGCAAACCAATTTGCGACGACAACACAGATCTTTATCTTCGGCAAAAAGAATCATATGTTGCGAAGTTCATCAGTCACCGCAACCCATCAGGGCTTGAAGCCACCTGTTTTCCAGCTTGTAAATTTCGCAATATCTGCGTTGGGAACGGTTTTGGCACCTGGAGGCATTGTCCCAGCGTTCATACGGATCACCATACGATCGACCTGCGCTTTGACTTGCGCGAGTGTCTCAAAGTACGGCATTTGCTTCCGAGTCGATTTGGAAGAGTGGCAGCTGATACAATTGGCAGTCACAATCGGTTTGATGTCTTTTGCGTAAGAGACTGCGGGAGGAGCTGTTGAGCCGATCTTCGCAAGTTTTTTGCCATCAGACAACCACATCGCCGAGTCACTAGTACTCGCTGCTGCTTTGACAGTGCCAAAGCCCGTCGGCTTGGTCAACGTAATCGCGGTCCCTGTCGCAAGACGATAGTAGATGTTTGCGGTCAGTGCCCAAGTGTGTTCCACTTTTTTCTGAAAAAGCATCGACGTCAACTTCAGTGTCTCGACGGTCTTGTCGTTTGCATCAGGCTTTAAGCGGAACAACCACCAAGCGGCATTGCTTCCGTTGATACGTCGATAAAGAAGTGTCTTCTTGTCATCAAATCCCCAAAAGTTGACGGTTGCCCCCGCAAAGGAGGTCATGTCGAGCAGGGTGACATTCTCGCCTTTGAATGAACGCAAGTTCCACTTACCAGCATTCTCTTGTAGCGCAGAGAACTCGTTTTTGCTGTTGCGAATCAAGAGGAGTTTTTTCTTAGGGGAGTACGTGAGCGAAGCGACATCGGTCACATTCTTGAATTGTTGAAGTGTGTTATTATCAAACAACCACAACGACTTGGCCGTTCCAATCCAGAAGGAGTTTTTATCTCGCTCAGCGAGCGCTCGGATGTTGGAACCGTCGAGGTTTTTGAAAAAGTTTGTCGGAGATAAGGCTGAGCCATCCCACAGGTAAAGTTGCTTGGAATGTGCGACCACGACATCTGTATCCTTCCAGGAAGCGACACCCACGACAGCTCGCGTATCAACCCTTCGGATGACATTGGCCTTACCGTTGTTGAAGACACGGAAAAAACCTCGGTTCGTACCGAGTACAGTCGTTGTATTCGCATGGATGGCCATATGAAGCTTCGTCGTTGTCGAAAAATAAGTGGGCAATGTCCACACTGACGAGACGAGTTTGTTGGCCTGGAACGCTTTTGGCGTCAACACTTGCTGTCGGATAATCACTTCGGGTGGATCGGCTTCTTGGCCCTGCTCAGGAGTTGTTGTATCAGGATCGTTCTCTTTGGGTGTCACATCTGTGGTAGGAACATCGCCGGGTTTGTCGTCGGCCACAGGAGGCTCAGTGGAGGGTGTATCCACAGCAGGGGGCTCATCCTTGACTTGCGTATCAGCGACCGTTTCGCGACCTGCATCATTGGGATTGGCTTCTTTGTAGCTCTCTTGTTTGGGATCTTTCTTTTCCTCATTGGACTCGCCAAGAGGTGGAGGTGCACAAGCTCCCCCCCATATCGAGAATGTCATACCAAGTGAACATAAAAAAGCAAGCAAAGTGACGCGCAACGTTTTGTTTCCAGAAAACATTTTCATCCGAATCAGCTCTCATGTTAGAGGACGCAAGTTGGGGAACAACAAACACAGACGCTCGACAATCCTGTTGGGTTGCAAGTGTCATGAATTTTTCCATCCATAAAGACACATTCAAGAGTGTTTTTCCGAACTGCCAGGCCTATCTTTTGAAAAGGTCCTGTAATCACCCGGAAAAACAAACGAAAACACGGTATTTTTCACACAAAAAAAAGTATACAACAGCATCAAAAGCTGAGTCAAACCATTTTTTTTGCGATATCACGAGTCTACGGGGTTTGACTAACGGAGAGTAGCGTGAGGATTCCAGACAAATGTGCGCACATCAAAAGAATCAAGTACACCCATCATCTCGGCGGAAGATGAATCTTCATTCAGTAGAACATGGGGAGTGGTATCTGCGTGTTGCTCGAAGAGGTGATGGTCAATGAGGCCAAGAAAGACGGAAACCCCTTGCTTCTTCGCGACATCAAGCATATACAAGCCTCTAGAGAGGGTGGAGGGCGAAGCACACAAGCAGATCGGGCGAAACCCTTTGGCAGCAAAACCCATCGCCAAACCAAACATGTGAGAGCCAGCGCACCCCACGTTGACATACCGGCTTGCGCTGTCTCCAGTCGGTATAGATTCCTCAAGAAAGACACCTGTATCAGGATCCAATATCACAACATTTTCATGCTCTTTGCTCAGTCCAAGCAACAAATCGGCAAAGAGATGTCCTTTTTTGGTCATTCATTTTCCCCTTTTAATAGTTCACCACGGGCCCGATTCACCTGCTCTTTAGACAATGTAACAACATGTGAACTAGGTTCATTTTCCAGAAAAGAGACCCCTTTTCCCTTGATAGTGTGTGCGATGATCACTGTGGGTTGTCCACGATACTTTCGCGCCCAATGGAGCGCTTCATGGACTTGTTGCATATCATTTCCATCGATTTCGCGAATCGCCCATCCAAAGGCCTCCCACTTGAACGAAAGGGGATCAAGTGGCATCACCTCATCCACAGCCCCGGAGGCCTGTAAGCGGTTAAAATCGACGATCGCAGTCACACCTTCGGCTCTCTTTGCGCCAGCATGCATCACAGCCTCCCAAAGAAGACCAGACCCACACTCTCCATCTCCAACAAGGCAAAAGGTATGACTGTTGTCATTCTTTAGGACCTTCGCAAACGCAGTCCCAACGGCAAAAGAAAGGCCCAAACCCGGCTCCTGACAAGTACGCGCCAACCCCATCAGCTCAGTGCCTTTGTACACTTCATCCAACCATCCCCTCGTCTCGATCATATTGTCAAACTCGGCCTTTGGGATCTTACCCATTTGCACCAATGCAGTGTGTAGCAGGGGTGAAACATGACCTTTTGAAAGGATGAAGTCGTCGACCAACTCCCCTTCAGCGTTTTTCATGACATCAAAAAACAACGCCGTGACGATCTCAATGGAGGAAAGTGCACCTCCCACATACGCTCTCTTCCCACCAACATACCGCAACAAATCAAGGCGAAGCTGCCTCGCAGCAGCACGCAACTTTACTATCTTTTGGCGACCACTCATACTGATGCCACTCCTTTACTCAAGCTCGATGAAAACGCAATCCGTGTGATCGCGGTCATATCAAAATGACTTGTACCACGATTTACACAACATGACAAAACGTATCCATCAGAGTCACACCGCATGACATCACTCCCCCCAAAGAACCGAAGCCAACTCAGCCTCCAACCCTCTGGAACATCACATCTGTCCGCAACACATACTTACACCCCTCCTCCACCATCGCCCCCTCATGCAGTAGCCGATGTCGAAAACACAAAGCTTTTCCGACCTTTGGTGTGACTGAACAAGCGCTAAATAACGTCTCACCACCAACAAAGCCCTCATTTAAGTACACCAAAAACGTCCAAAAGCTTCTCTCTGATGCAGAACGTTGGAAGGCTCCGTCTCGATGCATTCGAAACACTTGGCCAGCCTGATACCGATACAATCGAAACCTCTCATTCAACCCAATCGCCTCCCAACCAGGCTGGACCACACCAAATCCCTTCAACAGCTCCCACAATGACGAAGCCCGCTGCACATCATCCAACATCACACGATCGTTATTGCGTATATCTTTCCTCATCACCGGACCTCTGGACGTCGTGATCGGCGCATCATCAAAACCTGCAAATTCCCCCCAATGAATATACTCATCACACTGCGCCTTTGTCAGAAATTCTGACACTGCAAATATATCCTCACTTACATACTCAAATTCCATATCTGTGCTCCTTGAAACAACCTCCACCTTCAGCATAAGCCTCAGGAAGGGGACTCTTGACTTGCCCAGTGTTTGACAACCTTTGATACACATTGCATACAACATCTTTTATGCACATTACATCAAAGATTGTCAATGAGCAAATCGTTCCTCTTTGTGCATCTCCAGAAGAACAGACAGTCCAGGATCCTGGACAAAAAGACCACAATCCTGGAAGACGAACCGTCCAGGATCCTGGACAACATAGACTCCTGTGTTCGTCTCATTGTCTGTTTTCTTTTTCCATCCAGCGGCCTCACACGCCCCTCTCGTGAAACAAGCGCACAAACATCTTTGAACAAAAGAACAACCCAAAGACCCCATTGGCTTGTCGCGATGTTGGCACATATACTGCTATCAACCAAAACGCTCATGATTACTAGAAAGGAAGGAACGATGATGAAACGCTCGTCTTTGTATGCGATGTTTTTGTTGGTATTATTGGCATGTACGGGATGTGAAGTTCCCACAAAATTCAAACA
The DNA here is from genome assembly GCA_002731275.1 of Deltaproteobacteria bacterium. GTDB lineage: Bacteria > Myxococcota_C > UBA6777 > UBA6777 > UBA6777 > UBA6777. Next base: position 6,087 of record PCBK01000118.1, read on the forward strand.
AGATGCTATCGACATCTCGGGAAAGTATCTCCTCACCTCGCAAAAAGATCTCTTTGGTCCAGAAGCTTTTGGCCCAGAAGCTGGCTTTGAGATCGAAAATGAGACCGCAGTGTACGATGTGAGGATGCTCTTTCGTAGAACAGTCTTTCCAGAGTTGGAGAGTCGCCTGTTTGACGCGGTGACAGTCGACTCTGAGAAAACATACCTGAGGCAACGTGTCCTCCTTGGAGCGGGGTATAGAGAGATAGACTCAGGTGACCTGTTTGAGTCGAGAGAGAACTTGAGTCGGGATGGAGGAAAAACAGGTACAATCACCCTCCGATCGCGCTTCTTCAAACTCAAATCTTCCAAAGTTCACATGGACTTTTTTACAAAAGGGGACGACTCACAAGCATACTGTTGCAAAACGAGAGTCGTGAGTTACAAGGACGATGTCGGGATCTCGATCTCCTGCACAGATGATAGCCGGACACTTGGAGACACATGTGCATCACAAGCAGAAGGTGGCGAGCTGTTCTTTCAGGCTTTCAGGTATCGGTTTGATGGAGAAACAAGCATTGACAGCAACGAGATCAAAGGCCGCCTGACCCTCGAAGTGCGAAGCATCCTCCGTTTATCAAGTGAAGAGTCGATCAACGTCACCAAACCTCTCTGGAGCAGCGATATTACACTCGAATACGATGCTCCCATATCCCGATAAGGCCATCGGATGGAAAAAAGCGAAGACAAGAGGGCAGTGGGTGGGGCCTCAGGCAAGAAGTGGTCCTCTCGCGAAAAAGACATACTACATAGAGGTCGGACACAAGGCCCGACCCTACGGAAAAAATGCAACATCATACTCGTGCGTTTACTTCGCGAGAGGACCACTTAGCCCATGCTCACCAGCGCGCAGTCTCTGGAAGACATATCTCCGCAGGCACAATCCCCTCCCCCCTCAACATGAGGACATCATCGGAAGGTAGCGGCTCCCACTCGTCGGGTTCCTCCCATGTGTCCACCGTAAAATGACAACGGACACGTGAGAAACGTTCAGGGATCATCCGCAAGATCTGTGCAAGCTCTGGGAGCTCTCTCGTCACCACGTCGATCAACTCAAGCGTCCCATCATGGACCTCATAGACAACGAAAAGTTTCCCCTCTTTGTCACAGTGAATGCGACGCAAACCACCCGCCTCAAAGTATTCACAGATCCCGAACACCGCTCCTGAATCCACCATCGACCAACGCGTACTTGTGGGAACACGAGCAGACAGCTCAAGCTGCAACGCACTCAACGGAAGTCCACTCTCCAGGAAGGGACAAAGTGGCTGATCAACAGGACCTTCGGAGCTACGAACGTATATCCCACGGTGTTCGGGATACGCAGTGAACCCAAAGCGAGTGTAGATATCGGGCTGTGAGCAAGTCAAAAGAGCTATTTGACCGATCTCATCAACGTAGGAGAGCGCCTGCTCCATGGCCTCCCTCATCAACCCATTCCCTCGATACTCAGGCTTACAAGAGACTGCATGGATGCCAGCAATCGGCAGGCGCGCTCCCTGCATGAACATTTCGGACCTCAAGACACCGACATGTGCGACGATTTCACCATCTTTACGTCCGACAAAAGGCGTCGTCACTTGCTTCCAGTCCCAGCCGAGTTTGGCGCAAGTTCGTATCCCAGGCACAATCCTCGGCCACGTCGCATCCAGTACGGAAAAGATCTGTTCACATTCGCTCTTGTTCATATAATCGGCAGGCATAGAAGCTCCTTCATCTTCGCTGGCTTGGGAATTCATTTTGTCGAGACCAATACGGGTTGTGTTGTCTCGTTGTTCACAACGATCATGTCCAAGCGACAAAAACGAACCTCATGAAGAGAAGAGCTTGACATCAAGGTGCGAATTGACCAGCATACAGGGCGAGAAAATGAGTCCGGCGGCAAGTAGCCCCTCATAGAACATATAAAACGAAGGAGAATCCTATGAAAGGTGATGATAAAGTCCTCGAATTCCTGAACATGGCGTTGACAAATGAATTGACAGCGATCAACCAGTACTTCCTTCACTCCCGGATCTTGATGGATTGGGGAATGGAGAAGCTCGGTAAGAAAGCCTACGAAGAGTCTATCGAGGAGATGCAACACGCAGATATCTTGATCCAGCGCATCCTCTTCCTCGAAGGCCTGCCACAGATGCAAGAGCTGAACAAGCTCAACATCGGCGAAGACGTCAAAGAGATCCTTGAGTGCGACCTTAAAGTTGAACACAAAGCAGTCCCAGAACTTCGCGACGCGATCGAGCATTGTGAAAAAGTACGTGACTATGTCAGCCGCGACATCTTCCAAAAAATCCTCGAAGATGAAGAAGGACACATCGACTGGCTCGAAACACAACTCAAACTCATCGAGCAAATGGGTGTCGGAAACTACATCCAATCCATCTCCAACCCCACAGAAGAGCAAGGCTAACACAGTCTCTCCACCTGCCCTTTCCCACCCAAACACCTCCCCAACAATCATCCAACACCGTTGATCGAACTGTGTCTGATCATGACACGTAGATGATGTATCATTGCACAATGTGACTCCCATATGACAGGTACACAGGAGAATCAAGACGTTGGACGCACAAACAGCCCCAAAAACCATCGCATATATCCACACTCACCCAATACCAGAAGACGCACTCACCGATGTGATCTGGCGCAGAGGCTACGCCCCTCAAAACGCCATCAACGGCCTGCCGACCACATGCCATGCTCTTTGTATCGTGCTCTCCGACAACCCATCAGACCAAACAGCTCTTGAATCGCTTGTCAATTCGGCAAAAGAGCAAGGGATCGCGTTCCTCACATACATCCCCCAACCCCCCTGCTCTCCCTTCAACTCTGCAGCCGAGCGCGTAAAAAAACACAAACTGCAAGCCCCAGCGCTCCAGGAACTTTACGAACTCGCACAACCATTCAAAACACAAGAAGAATTCGTCTCCACACTGTTCAAAGACCTTCTAGCACTAGAGTACACGCCCTCCTGGGAAGCAGATCAGCCAAACAGACAGCTTCTGCACCACCCCGAGACAGAGCGCCTTCCCATCGCGCCCACACCGTACATCGCCCATCCATATATCCTGACAAAGACATTTGTAGGTCGACGAGAAGAATTACAGCTTTTACACCAATGGGCAGACAGCAACGATCCTATGATGATCGTAGATGGCATTGGAGGATTGGGCAAAAGTGCGCTGACATGGGAATGGTTTACTCAATACGCACAAAAAGACATCAACGCGCTCGCGGGCGTCATTTGGTGGAGCTTTTACGAAAGTAACGCGACGATAGGTCATCTCATCTATCAAGCACTACGGTACATGAGACAGCACACAGAGGAAGAGATCCACTCGATGTCTTTCAAACATAGACAGGCCGCCCTCATCGAAGGATTACGAAAGCAGCCCTACCTCTTGGTGCTCGATGGAATCGAGCGTATCATGGTCGCCTATCATCGACTGGATGCCCCTCAACTTCGGGATGAGCAGGTCTCCACAGGTGAAACCATCAGCGAACAAGAGCGTATGCGTCAATTTACAGACCCAAGACACGGTGAGTTCCTGAAGGACCTGTTGGCATGTACACCTTCCAAGATCTTGATCAGCACACGTCTCAAACCCAAGGACCTCGAAGACAAAGACAACAGCCTCCTACAAGGCGTCCGATACATCGCGCTCAACCACCTGTCACCAGACGATGCGATGGAGCTATTACATATTCAGGGCGTCAAAGAAGACAGCGCATCCATGCGTTCTCTACTCAAGAAACTCGACTACCATGGCCTGTTGATGGGGACTGTAGCAGGTCACTTTCGCCACGTAGAGGATGTTTCGGGTACACTCGCAGCGCTCGAAGAGACATTGGATTGGCAACATGAGAGTGGACCGGAGCGAAGAATTCGCTGGCTGGAGTACATCATGCAGCAGCTTCCAGACAAAGCCAAACAGCTCTTGTGTCAACTCGCAGCCTTCCGCTACCCCGTCCACCACGAGGGCATTCGTGCGCTCAACCCCGATGCCCCCAAACCACCCCATCCAATCCGCCCTCCAGACGAGAGTTGGCTTGAAGAGCTGCGAAATGATCTGGAGAACGCAGATGACGATGCGGACAGAGAAGAGATCCTCGAAGACATCGAATACGAAGAGCAAGAGTTGACAGAGGCTTACGCAGAGTATGCCCAGTACAAAAATGAACTTCGTGAACACTACACCAGCGACGAATACGCACAAGCCCAGACGACATTCCACAAAACCCTTTGTGAATTGGAGTCTCGGGGCTTATTGCAGTGGGATCGTCCTGCAAACCGATACGATCTGCACCCTGTTATCAGGGGATACGCCTATGAACAGCTCGATCCAAATATACGTGAGAGCACATTCGAAAAGATCCGCGACCACTTCGAGCGATTGCCTCCCAAAAAAGAAGAAGACATCCAGGATCTCAGTGATTTGAGGAGACGGCTAGAGATCTACCACGCGCTCATCGGTGCCGGGCAATACGACGATGCCTCTTACTTTTACGGTCATCAACTCGCAGACCCTCTCTATCAACGTCTATCTGCATACCACGCGATTATCGAGGTTTTGACCCCACTATTCGTCAACGGCCTGGACGCTCCACCTGCGCTCTCTTCGGAATCCCAACAGAGCTACAGAATCACCAGCCTCGCCAACGCTGTGAGTATGGTCGGCAGGAACGATGACGCCAGAAAAATGCGCGCGCTCTCGATCAAAATGGACCTCGAAGCACGTAATGCTTCCAGCCTCTCCATCAGCTTGGTCAACTATTCACTCTCCCTTCAAAGTGATGATCAACTCGAAGCTGCATGGCGTTGTATGGAGTTGGCGAGACGCTATGCGGAGTTTGGCTCCTCTCACAGCCGCTTGTCAGCCCTCATGTTTCAGGCGATGTATGCGTCAGGTCTTGGGCGCTGGAAGATCGTCGATGAAAACATCGAGCTCTTCGAGAGTCTTAACAGGACATCTCCCAGAGCGATTATCGAGACACGTATGGCCCTCGTGCAAGCGAAGAGTTACATTGCCCGCGATCTTCCCACAGAAGAAGCCCTCGATCGAGCGATGAAACTCGCACAAGAGCACCACTACAGCTCAGGTATCTGCCGCAATTACAACACAAGAGCTGGATATCTCTTCGCTCAAGGCAAGATCGACGAAGCCAAAGAAGCCATCAAAGAGGCCATCACCATGGCCAAAAAAATGGGCTCGATCAATATTATTTTATACCTCGCGTTCCTCGCAGAGATCCACATCAAAGAAGGTGCCATCGAGGAAGCTGAACGCCTGCTCCAAGAGGCTGCCGGACTGGACGAACGCTACACGACATTCTTTACGTCATCGGCGCTGCTTGCCTTTGCCAAAGGTGAGCGAGAAAAAGGTATCCAATTTCTCGACAAAGCGTACAAAGAAGCCTGGGCAGAGGGCGAACCGTACAGCTGGGTCAACGATCTGAAAGATGTAAGAACATTTTACAAAGAACACGATGTACCAGAACCAACACTTCCGGCCTATGACCCCACAAAGAGGCACGAGCTTCCTGTTGAAGCAGCATTACTAGAGTGGCTTGAAGAGCTCGAATCAGAGGCAGACTGAGAATACAATGGACGCACTCGCGGATATCAAACAATGGCTTGAGGAAGCTTCTTTGCCATTACTTCGTTCGTACAGTCCCTTCTGTGCGACATGGATACTGCAACGAGAACGAGCGGAAGGTTTTTGTGTCGATCCCTTTTTTCAGACAGCGCTGACCTGCAAGCAACAATGGGAGCAAGGGAAGCTCTCAACACAACGTCTCAAGGAAGCTCGTATGGAGCTGCTTGGGAAGGCACGCACACCTTCCAAACACACCGACATCGAGTTCGATGAAGAGACCTGCCTTGCGCACCAAAAAGCCCTATGTTGGTTCATTGCGTCGTGTATACAACCCTACCAATCGCACCCACGTACACGACAAGATGCGCTCTTTCACCTCAAACACCTCGACACAATCGTCCTCCTATGGGATCCGCATGCCCCCAAACAACTGTACACCGAGCTACTCCAATTACAGCACAACCACACTCATCAACAAAGACAGCTGCTCTCCCTCCTCCGTGAGCGAAAAACCCAACAAGACAGCACACTCGCCCACTTTCAAAAACAACTCGAAGAGGTGGTCTTTTGAGACCCACAGCAAGCGCTCCAAGAGACCTATACATCGCACGATTGTGTACTTTGATAGAAAATAGCTTATCAACTTGATAGGAAAACCTGATCTGGATCATTGACAAGGAATAAAAAAAAGCTATTCTTGATCAAAGAATAACCGAGCAATGTGCTCTACTTTTCCTACAACGCTGTATTGGAGGACAAGTAAAACACACTGCTCATGGCATAGACCCACAGCAGAAAGACTGCTGACATATACATGACACTCCTTGTCATGTTTCACAGTACAATGGTCAAGGTAACCTTTTACTGTGTCACATGAAATCGAATGCCATGACTCATGAGGTACCCCCATGATCGTTTGTATTTGTCGAGCCATCAACGAAAAGAAAATCAACGCAAGCATCGACGGCGGCGCAAGAACCGCAAAGCAAGTGTATCACTCACTCGGCGTCAAACCCAAATGCGGAAAGTGTCGTCCAGAGATCCAAGAGATGATCGATAACGCCTTGCAAGAACGTGTTCAGCGACTTCCCTTCCTCCACCAAGAAATCCTTCAGGCCCACGAACTGCTCAAAAGCCCCCAACCTGCATAATCGATGCAACGAAGTATCATCGGCTATTGCCAGGACGATGCAGGTGATTGGAAGGCTGAGCTGGATTGTGGACACTTTCAACACATCCGTCACCAGCCTCCTTTCATCCTGCGTCCTTGGAGCACCACTCCAGAAGGTCGAGAGAGCAAACTCGGGCAAACACTTCATTGTGTCCTCTGTGATGAAGGAGCCTTTCCACCGTCCTTTGAAACGTATAAACAAACCCCTATCTTCGATCAAAACACCATCCCAAAGGGTCTCCTGCGTGCACACAGTACAAAAAAGGGTGTGTGGGCTAAAATTGTGCTCCTTGAAGGTTCGTTGCTTTACACCATCGAAGGAGCCCCTCCGCAATCCACAACGCTGACACCAACAGCACACGGTGTCGTCGTACCTGAGGTCGAACACCACGTCGCCTCAGAGGGTCCCGTGCGATTCTATGTTGCATTCTACAAAAAGCCCTCATCTCCAGAACAATCCCCCCACAAAGAGTAAGCAAGCTCACCAAACAGGTCCTTTTATCACGCGAATTTGATCATTACCGTAATCCGCGATGTAAAGATTGCCCTTCTTGTCAAACGCCATCTGGCTGATGTTGTTGAACCCTGATTTTGTTGCCAGGATATCATTTACAGGGGAGGCTTTACCGTTTCCCGCGATCAACAACTTCTTTGGTAGACCAACATCAGCCAACATGAATATCTGCTCCCCTTCAAACACACCGAAGATCTTCTCACCAGAAGATTGAAGAGATTCGTAATCGACTCCAGGAGAAGATGGACTACATACGGCAGTACAAGCGCCATCAAGACCGAGGAGATTGGGGGTCATCTTCGCGGAGTGTAACGCTAAACAGTCAGTACCAAAACAAGAACAAGACCCCTTCGCGCTGCACCCATCGACACGTTGCAATCGATACAATCGATCCATACTGTCGATCGTCAAGCCAAACATCCGAACTCTCATAGTGGAGTTGGCAACAGGTATGAGGGTCGCCGTTCCGCTGGTGCTTACTTGATACAACTCTGTCTCATTCACGACGTAGAGTGTACCATTTTTGGCAAATGCGAGGTCTCCAGGCTCCTTAAATCCCGTGGTGTATGTACTGACTGAGCCAGTCACACCGTCAATCCGACGAATGGAGTGATTATTTCGATCGGAGACAAATAAGTGTGTACCACTCAAATCAAAAGTGAGCTTCCCTGGATTGCGAAAACGTGCGTTAAGAGGGTTTGTGAGAGAGTCAACGTTTCCTTTCTCTGAGGCCTTCCCTGCGTAGACAACAACCTGTTTTGTCGTTGGATCGAGTTTGTAAATACATTGTGTGGAATTCGATGAAAAGAACACTTCTTGCTTCGAGTTGATAGCAATTCCCGTGATATTGACATTTGATTCTCCCAACAAGCTCTTGGTGGAGAGGACCAGACTGACAATCCCTTCATCAACATAGCCATCACAATCATTATCCCGCTGATCAGCGAGTTCGGGTGAGGGCTGATTTATTTGAAAGCAAGTCAACTTCCCATCAATACACTGTTGTTGGCCAGTGGCACAGGCTCCCTTGGTCCCTACGACCTGACACGACTTGGCCTGGATGTCATCAACCATGCCGTTACAGTCATCATCAATCTTGTTACACGTTTCAGGTTGTTTCGTCCTCTCTTTAGCGGCACAAACAGTTCCGTCCTTACTGTCATTGCACACAAACTTATCCGTTGTTTGACAGTCCCCTTGTCCAGCTGTACAGACCTGCCCTTTTTTGGTGAAATCTTCATCAACCTGTCCATCACAATCGTTGTCTTTATCGTCGCAAATCTCTGTGGTAGGTTGCCCAGGTAGACACACAGTCTTCTGTTTTTCACAGGCAGTACGACCATTTTTACACTCACCAAAGACACCACCTGCTGTGGGATTTGAACAAGCTTCTGCTTGCTCGGTAGGGGCTTCATCGATCTGCCCGTTGCAGTTGTTATCTAACCCATCACAGGTCGCTGCATTTTGTCCATCAAAGACTTTGTCGTACGCCGCTGCGTGCTTTTTGTACGCAGCGTCGTCACAATCAATCCAGCCTTTTTCACCACCACACGTTTTGCGAGCGCCTTTGCACACCCCCTCCTGCTTAGTACACAGCGGTGCGCTGATGTTGTTATCGATAACACCGTCACAATCATCATCGACACCGTTACAATCCTCTTGTTTGCTCCCTTGTGGCTCCCCTTTGCAAAGGACGCCAGAAAAGTCAGCCTTGCACTGCCAAACACCACTGACTTTGCAAGGACCAATGTTCTCGTTGCAACTCTTTTTTAGTTGTGGGAAATCTTCGTCAACGAGGCCATCACAATCATTATCTCGCTCATCACAAAGTTCCTTCTCTGGCTTGCCTCCTGCAGACTGACATTTTCCCCATACACCTGCGTTTGTGCACTCCTGAAAGGCACTACAAACACCATCTTGTGTGCAAGGTTGTTTGCTTCCTGGCTCACAACTCCCCTCACACCGGTTATAGATACAAAAAGGTTTGGGTAAACCCTCACAGTGTTCGTGCTTTGTACATTGCACACACCCTTCTCCCCCAAGGCAAAACTGTCCATCAGAACAATCCTTGTCCGAACCACAAATGCAGCGATGATCTGTCGTACATTTTCGGGTAGGTGCGCTGTCCGAGCGACAATGTTCATCAAGCCTACAATTGAGGCAAACACCTTTGGTCCCACCAGGTTCCACAGCACACCGGCTGTTCTCCAAGATCTTGAGACTCTCCTCTTTTGTCTTCACCCCTTCGAACGAAACACATGCATCACACCCACCTGGAATGATGATCACAGCATTGCTTTCACACGCCAACAGTGAGAGAAAGACAAGGCTCACAACCCCCCAAGATAAAAAATAGAACAACGAGACAAACGTCCGCACACGCCTGGAATCTGACATCCACAACACTCCTATAACTTTTCTGAAATGTCTCAAATGGAAAGGCAGAGTCTTGAGGAGCCCACTCCCTGGGCAATCGCTGAAACACGAACAACGTAAGATTCATTCTTAACAACAAACAGCCTTTTGCTTTCACGATTACAATCCATGAATTACAGACAAAAGGAAAACATGTCAAGCATCAAGCAAGATATTTCCTCCCCTTGCATTCAGAGTTGTACACATTGTCAAGCAGAAGCTACTTTGGCAAAGAAACACGAAATGGATGCAGTCCCCTTCTCCCCATACAATACCCAACCGACAACCCACGCAAGAGGACGACTACACTTTGGGGGGCATATTTTGAACGTGTGGTATGAGCCCTTGCCCTGCAGCTTTGATCCGCTCTTTGTCCCAAAAACCGACCTTCGCTCGCTGCTCCACAACAGTCTCTTCACCGCGTTCAATTTTGAGCGTGTAGGCCATCCCTCCCTTTGTCCTGACCTCCTCAACTTTGACTCTCAACGACTCAAAGGGGATCTCGATGACATCTCTCTCATCACCACGTAACAACTCAATTTCACACGTATCACCACGAAAAGAGATGCTCTTAATGAAGTCTTTGACATACTTCTTGTAGAAGTAGTAATTGGTGAAGTTGATCGAGATAAACGCCGCCGCAAAGAGAAAGATCCACACCTGAAAAATCGCCCCCACTGCCGCGAGAATCACGACCTGCACTCCGATCACATTGCGCAACATCACCCACGGCGTCCCTTGCCGCAAACGTTCATCCCAGTTGAGAAGCTCACTATCCGGCAGCGCTAGGGTTTTCTTTTGCCTCAAGAGATCTGTGATCGTCTCAGGGGGAAGCATCGCATAGACTTTGGGTTGCTTTTTGCGACCACGCCCGGCAATCAAAAAGATAAAAACCGCACCAAAAAAGAACATCGAGTGTCCAGAGAACCCACGAGCTGTCCCAAGCTCTGCGCGTTTTTTGTCCTTCTTCCATTGCACTTTGTCTTTGTACGTTTTGCGTATATCACCTCTGTACGTACGGACATACTTACCTTTTTTCACCTCATAGCTGCCCCCCTCACCGATGCTCGTGAAAAAGTTAAAGCCTGCGTACGCTCCCAAAAGGACTAACAATACGACTGGCCAGACAGGTCGCACCAACACATCAAAGAACTCGTTTTGCTCGTGCTTTTCGTATACACTCAAACCAACGAGACCACCAATCGCCACGATCCCGCCGATGTGGAGGAGCACGACGAGAGGAAAACGCTGCTGCAAATTGATCCCCTGAAACGTCGAGATATGCACAGCAGCCGCACCAATCAGCCCCAAAGCAGAGAATAACAATAACGCTCCCCGAAACAACGAGGACTTTTTCTTCTCCATCAAATGATCTCCTATGTTGTCATTTGTGTCCATTCACAAAGATAACGTACCACCGAAACAACAACGATAACAGGCTCACACAACACAAATTCACCAGATCGGAGAATTCTGCGCACAAGTCCTCCAAAACAAACCAACAGGCATACGACACAAGACTCAGACACAATCAAGGGCCGACCACACGACAACACCACATAACAAGCGAAACAAAAAGACCGGACCTACGAAAACAAAATAGTCAAACAAAAACCAAATCATACAAAAAAACTGTCACATCTTGTTTAACGCAAGAACAACCTCTTCATCACTTCTCGGTCCGATGGCTCTGCGCTGTTCCAGGTCGCGATCTCGCGGTGATCCAAGATATCCACAGCAGCACAATCGACAAAGCACACGAGAAGATATCGAACCCCTTTTTTCACAGGATACCCTCCGTGTTGTATCTTCCCACAATGCACGAGCATGTCCCCAGCCCTCTCCAACGTTATAACCTCTTCAATCGACGGAAAATACGTACCACCTCCGACGTAATCAGCTCGATCATTCAACGCGACACTGCACGTCAAGATAGACGCATCTCTGTGTAGATCGAGTTTACACTGGACGTGCTCGTCGTACTTCACAATGAATGCCTCTTTGATACCGAGCTGTTCGGCAGGAAAACGATACAATGAAGCCACCAGTGGCAGAATATCTTTTTGCAAACAAGCTGTGAGTTCGTCGTATATCGCAGGGAGTGTATCGATTCGCTGATCTTGTGTCGCCTGTGTATGTCGCTCTTTCGTCCACGAACCAGCCTCAGCCGCACGGAGACACTGTGAACAGAGCGTTTTCGACATACAACCCCTGCGGATGTAGCCATACTTCAGAGGGTGTTCAAGCTCCGAAGGGAACACAATCATATCCCTTCGCAAGGGTAGAAAACGGACGAGCAAGAAACGAGACACCAGCAACAGACATAACGCCCCCAAAAACACCCCCCAAAGGGACAAGCCCTTTGACTCGATAACCATTTGTTTGTCAGGACGCTTGATGCTCGAAAAGAGTCGTGTGTTGGAGTCGGAGTGCTCACGCGACATGTGAAGAGAGGGCCACGACCATCGGACCAACAACCCTCTCCTTCGAGAAGACCAAGGGATTGGTCCCGACCATTTCCACCCTCCAAGAGAGAAGGCGAGCCCACTTAACAGAGAACCTTCTTGCCAAAACCTCCAACGTATAGGCCGCAACTGACGATCAAGCCAAAAGCAATCGATGCGTTTTGTGTGTTTTGATAAGGCGCATATCTCCGAAGTCTCTTTGTGCTGGGAGACATGAATCAAACTCTCACGCTTGAAAAGCACGGTATACGGAAACAACCAGCGAACCTCTTGCTTCCACATGTACCAATGTCGCCGCGCAGCATGCGCAGCCTTCTGGCCTTTTACGTCGATCCCTTGGCGCATAACACGTGCAGTTGAAGGTCCTCTTTCATGAAACAAGAACGTCATGTGTGTTTGGGGAACGTCGACACGAACGACCGCACGCACTCGATCCCACAGGATGCTTGTTCCATCCCAACGTTTCCATCGAAGAATACGAGCGGAGAGCCATTGTTTGTGTCGTAAACGCTTCGCGAGTGTTTGCCGGAGTGGATGTTCGCTTTGGAAAGAGCGCAGTGAAGGCCTACTCTTGTGAGAAAAGTACCAGAGTATACTCCCGACAGCGAGGAGGAAAGCAAAGACCATCCACATTTGGTAGAGCCATCTTCGTCGTTTCACGTTGCGTTCACTTTTGGACGGAGTGGAGAGGAGGAAGTATGGAGGGCACTTGTTTGGCACACAACACAAAAGACTGAAAGCGGAACATCCGTTCTCTCTCGTAGCTACCGGTCAATGCAAGGCAGGCCTCATCAAAACGTGTGATGTCGACGTAGCGGAGACCCTCTTCGAATAGCAATGGCAACGGATCATTTGTCCCCCATCGAAAGGGTTCTCCCATGTCTTCGACCATTTGGACACTCTCCCGATCGCCTTGCTGCCCAGTATCAGCCCGGACAAAGCGCTTACTGAAGATATCGAAGAGCAACAAACTTTGAGGATGCGCTTGCTCCGCAAAGCTTCTCACAGTCGCCCTAACAGCCTCCTCCGTGAGATAATAGGTCACCCCCTCCCACACAAAGAAGGCGGGAAGTTCTGTCGAAAATCCGGCTCGCTGAAGTCTCTCGATAGGATCTTGGTGTTCGAAGTTGCAGGTGACATATGTCGCAGCATCGAGGGGATACCCATCGAGACGCTGGAGCTGCGTTTGTTTATGTTGGCTGCTTTGTGGTGTATCGACTTCGTAAAAAGAGACGTTGGGGTGTGCCAGACGCTGTGCACGTGTATCCAATCCAGCTCCAAGGAGCACGACTTGTGTCCCAGCGTGTTCGATAAAGTGGCGGACATGAGCGTCGATATAAGCGGTCCTGACGGCGAGCCAAAGAGCCATAGGAGGAAAGGAGCGCTTGCTACGTTCGGCATATCGGAGACCTTCTTCGCCAGCAAGTTGGGCAGCCCAGGGGTCGTGACAGATCGCATCAGGCCACGCCGATGCTTCTGCACGTAACGCAGCGACCATCACTGCGGTAAGGCTTGCTCGTTTTTCTTGGGTCATACTCAGCCTCCATGGTTCGCGATTTTTCCGAAAATCTTCCACACGATGTGGGATCTGGGTTAGTATACCCGCCATTGAACAAAAGCGAAAACAAAACCTGGTGTGTACCAAAGGAAGTGTAAATGACGGAAAGTAACGAGCCGAGTCTCATTGAGGGCAAGGTGTTTTTGACGACGATCTTGTTTTTGGGTGCGTTGATCTTTGTGGCAGGCTTTGCGAGCTACTATATCCCAGCAGGGACATTCGAAGAGGTCGCCAAACAAGGCAAGCAGATCAAGGTTTACAAAGCCGCGCAGGCAACCCCCATCCCGATTTGGAAGATCGCGCTCTCTCCGATTCTCTGTCTCACAGGGAAAAATGGTCCAAAGATCATCGTGTTGATTCTGTTTATCCTCTTGATTGGTGGTAGCTTCTCGATCATGAACAAGAGCGGCGCCTTGCCGGCCATTTTGGCCAAGTTTGCGACACAATTTGCCGACAAAAAGACGCTCTTTTTGTGTATGAATGTCGGTGTCTTCATGTTGTTAGGAGCCTCTCTCGGTATCATGGAAGAGATCGTGCCGATGATCTTGTTCTTTGTGCCTATCGCCTACAGGATGGGTTGGGACTCGGTCACGGGGTTGGCGATACCGTTTTTGTCGGCGGGTTTTGGTTTTGCGGCGGCGATGTTTAACCCCTTCACAGTGGGGACCGCACAAAAACTCGCAGAGCTTCCGTTGTTTTCGGGTTTATGGCTGCGCGCACTGTTTTTTGCGATCACCTTGTTGATGGTGCTTGGGTATTTGCTTTACTACACGAGAAAAATCGAGAAAGACCCGACAAAGAGTCCAACATATGAGCTGGATCAAAAACGCAAATTGCAGTCTACAGAGGGACAAGACATCGAAGAGGTTGCCAACCCAGGAAAAATCACGGTTTACTTACTCGTGTGTTTTGCGCTCGTCGCAGGTGTGGTCTTTGGTGGCACACAGATCTCCATTTTGCAGGAGCTGGCTTTCCCGATCATCGCGTTGATCTTTTTAATCATGGGCTTTGGTGTCGGTCTTCTCGCACAAATTGGTATCGGACAGACCTTCAAACACTTCCTGAAAGGACTCGCGGACTTTGCACCTGCGATTGTCTTGATCTTGATGGCGGCGAGTGTTGGGTACATGATCGAGATCGGGAATGTGATGCCGACGATTCTGCACAAGACATCTCAATACGTCGGTGGGATGGGAAAAGGACCGGCGATCGTGATCATCTACGGTTTTCAGATGTTGCTCAATTTGTTTGTCCCATCAGGGACCGGACAG
The DNA here is from genome assembly GCA_002731275.1 of Deltaproteobacteria bacterium. Classification (GTDB taxonomy): domain Bacteria; phylum Myxococcota_C; class UBA6777; order UBA6777; family UBA6777; genus UBA6777. The sequence continues at coordinate 21,117 of PCBK01000118.1, forward strand.
GCTGTTTTGACGATCCCGATCCTCGCGCCACTTGGTGACATTGTGGGGATCTCCAGACAAAGTATTGTGTTGGCGTATCAATTTGGGGATGGCTTCTCGAACTTGCTCTGGCCGACCAATCCGATGTTGTTGATCGCGCTTGGGCTCGCAGGTGTCAGTTATAAACAGTGGCTCAAGTGGGTGCTCCCTCTGCAGCTCTGCTTGATGGCTGTCTCTGTCGGATTCTTGCTGCTCGCCGTCTCTATCGGCTACGCCTGACACAACTCCCCTCTACTCTGTCTATCTAGTCTGTACACACACCAGCCTGACAAGTCCCACTACAACAATCTGTACGCATTGAACAAATCCCCTGAGCAAGGGAACAAGCTTCTTTCGCACACTGTCCAATTGCCATATTGCAATATCCAGAGCAGCAGTCTCCAGAAACAGAACATGTATTTCCGACGTCTGTGCAAAACGCTTCGGGACCGCTCCCTCCATCGGGATACCAGGGTTCGTAGTTAGCATCGGGCCCCCAGATATCATCGGGGTAATACATACCATCAGGACCATACATGCCGTCAGGACCATTTGGTCCACCATCAGGAGAGGATGGCTCTTTTTTGGGTTCAGCAGGTGTGCCCGTTTTCCAACCTGATTTGCAGGTACAATTTCCCCAATAGGCTTCGCTCATTCCTTCTGGTTTACACACTTGGTGCAGCTTCGCGTCAGGACAATATTTGCCAACAAAGACCTTTTTGAAGGCACTCGGAAGGCTACACTCTTGGTCTTTTTTGGGTGCATCACAAGTAGAGCGTTTGAACGCGGTGCACTTCCCTTCATAGCAATAACCTTCGTAGCGCTGGTTACTGCAATCACAATCCTGCTCACATGGGCTGCCAGCAGGATCGATCAAGGCAGTGTTGATTCCGTGAGTGCAGGTGGGCTTATTGCAAGATGGCATCAAGCAAGTCAACGCCATGAGCAGGCAAGCTCCAAATATACTTCCAACACGCAAACTTATCATCCAAGGCTCCTTTTTTTGTCTCCAGACAAGATCCATTTGACAGTTCTCCAATGTCTCATAATCCCCTTAAAAGCTCAATAAAAGAACTCGTAGAGTGAAAAAGACAACATCAGATGAAAAACGTTCTGTCACAGAACACTATTTCCCCTGAAAACCTGGCAAAGGAAACAACAAAAAAGCGAACACTTCTCCTTTTTGGGCAAAGAGTGTGCTATGTTGGGGCGTGAAAAAGTGAATGAACACGCACCGATTGATCCACCCCGTGAGGATTGCGTATGGCAAAAAAAGAAGTCTCCACAGAGCAGCGCGTCGAACAACTCAAAGCTCTCCTACCAGAGGCGTTTTCAGAAGGAACTCTTAACTTCGAGCGGCTCGCATCGACACTTGGAATGGACTTCAGCGCTCCCTCTCATGAGTCCTATGGGTTGCAGTGGGTAGGTAAACAAGAAGCCCAGAACACAGCCAAAACACCTTCAACGACAGTCCTCCATACAACCGATGGAGTCGAAGAGACTCCCCCTTCAGACAAAGACATCTTGATAGAGGGTGACAATCTCGAAGCCCTCAAGATCTTGTCCGACACACACGCGGGAAAAGTCGATGTCATCTACATTGACCCTCCGTACAACACAGGACAAGACTTCGTGTACCTCGACAACTTCCGAGAGTCCCCTTCCTCCTACCTCAAACAGCTCGATCATCGTCATCACAAACAAGAGCAGGCCCGGCAATTGGAAGGTCGCTACCATTCACGTTGGCTCTCAATGATGTACCCGAGATTGTCATTGGCGAGGGACTTGCTCTCGGAGAAAGGTGTCTTGTTTTGTTCGATTGACGATCATGAATGTCATAATCTACGCCATCTACTCGATGAGATCTTTGGTTCCCAACACTTTGTGGGGATGTTAATCTGGGAACGCAAGCGCAAAGGGAGTCATCTCTCCAAGCAATTGACCAAAAAGACGGAGTACATCTTCGTCTACGCAAAGCAGAGCAAGGGACTCAAGTTGTACGGTGAACCAGCCTCGGCCCAAGAGACCCAGCCGCTCGTCAAGAAGATCTCGAATGAGGGGACATTGCGCTTCCCAAAAGAGAGTGTGCGGACGCGCTTGAAGGACCAATCGCTCGCTCCGGGTGTGTATGGTAAAGGGAACAGTCAGGTCGAATTGTTGGAGGAGACTTCTATCAAGGATGGTGGATTCACGGAGGATATCGTGTTGAGGGGTCGTTTTATTTGGACACAGGAGCGGGTCGATTTGGAGGTCTCACGTGGGGGTCACTTTACGATGCACACAAAGCGTTTACAGCCGAGGGTTCTCAAGTCAGAGGCCAGTCGTGGGTTCAAAGCGCTCTCGACTTTGTTGCTCAAAGAGGTCGGGACAAACGAGGACGCGACAGAAGAAGTGGCCGAGCGTTTGGGACTACCTGTGGACAGTCACTTGATAGGGTATCCCAAGCCACTTGGTTTGATCGAGACTTTGTTGCGGGCTGCGACATACTGGAAGAAAGACGCGGTTGTGTTGGACTTTTTTGCGGGGACAGGGACGACAGGAGAAGCTATCTGGTCACTCAACCAAGAAGACGGTGGGACGAGGCGTTTTATCCTTGTGCAATGGCCTGAAGAGACAGGAGATGAGATCTATCCAACGATCTCTTCATTGACGGCTGCGCGATTGCGGATAGTCGCGCAGAGGTACGACAAAGGTGATGAGGATGTTGAGAGGTACATTTTGTGTACCCGTGAGTAGGCTTTTGGGGTGGAAAAGAATGATGTGATGGGAAAAAGAGAGGATGAATTATGTTGTGCAAACGTGGAGTTGAAAGAAAGTCATCTTTTTTGCTTGACAGTAGGGGGTGATCTCCGTATAAATCACGTCCGTACCGCCACGGTAGCCGAATTGGTACAGGCGGCGGATTCAAAATCCGTTTGGGGAGACTCAGTTGTCGGTTCGAGTCCGACCCGTGGTACAAAAAGCCCGGAAGCAAATTTGATTGCTTTCGGGCTTTTTTTTTATCTCCATACCATCCAAATAATCAAAAGGGGAACCATAAGGGGAAAAAGACAGGGGAACAGGCGGAAGAAAGAAGGAAAACCGAGAAGGGCAAGTTCTCACCTGCCCCAACAGGCAACAGGCAGAAGAAAAAGAAAAAACCGAGAAGGGCAAGTGGCCACTTGCCCCAACAGCAACAGGCGGAAGAAAAAGAAAATGAAGGGCAAGTTGCCACTTGCCCCAACAGGCAGAAGAAAAACCGAACAACGTCCCATGAAAAGGGCAAGTTGCCACTTGCCCCAACAGCAGACAGGGAAAAAGCCAACTGATAGGGGGAGCCAACCGACAGAAAAACCAACAGGACCAGAGTCTACCCTAGCAGACAGAGAGCCAGACCTCCAGCAAACAAAGACAAAAGTAAGGGTAAGCGGAAACCTGCCCCAAGGTAAAGGTAAGGGCAAGTGGAAGCCTGCCCAGAGTAAGGGCAAGTGGAAACTTGCCCCAGAGCAAGGCAAGCGGAAACCTGCCCCAAGGTAAAGGTAAAGGGCAAGTGGAAGCTTGCCCCAGAGTAAGAGTAAAGTAAGGGCAAGTGGAAACTTGCCCCAGCAACAGCCAACCGGCCGAGAGTAAGAGTAAGGGCAAGTGGAAACTTGCCCCAAAGTAGTAAAGTAAAAGTAAGGGCAAGTGGAAACTTGCCCCAAAGTAGTAAAGTAAGGGCAAGTGGAAACCTGCCCCAGGGCAAGTGGAAACCTGCCCAGAGTAACGAAGAGGGGAAAACAGATGAAACACAATCGTCAATCGACACGTGCAAAAGGACACGACTACACCCAAGAATGCACGTACTTTATCACGCTTGTCACCTGGAGAAGGAGACATCTTTTTGGGGAGATTGTGGATGGGGAAATGCAAGTAAGCCCATGGGGTGAGATCGTCACAGAAGAATGGGAAAAATCCGCACAACTAAGACCATATATCCGGTTGGATGAATACGTTGTCATGCCAGATCACTTCCACGCGCTGGTACACTTTGACAACACAACACAAACAGATCAACCAACTCAACCTTCGAACTCCCCATGTATACTGAATGGTGCAAAGAAACAATCTCTGGGTGCGGTGGTTGGGAACTTCAAAGCATCTGTCACAAGAAGAATCCGTACACACACAGAAAACCCATACCTTCGTGTTTGGTTGCGGAACTATTACGACAGCATCGTCCATACATCGCGTGCATACCCAAGGGTACGACAATACATCAAAAACAACCCACAAAAATGGGAACACAAAACAAAAACCCCCTAAGAATGGGCAACAAACCAAACGGCCGCAACTTTTCCCCTGCAAGAACTTGATCCACCACATCATCGCACGTACATTGGCTGTGTCCAAACATATCCCAGCTCCATACACTCTCAGACAGGATGAGACACATGCACAGAAGATACGTACAACCCCCTCCAAACGGCCTCTACGAACAAATCACTCACACGCTCATTTTATTGGCGCTCTTCGCAATGGGCTCATTTGGTTGTGGTGGCGAGAACAACAACAATAACAACAACGCACAAAATGATTGCAAAACATGCCCCGAACGCTGCCTCAAAGAAGGCGACGTCGCAGGAAGATGTGTCGCCTGCCTCAAAGATGAACACTGCCGCACAACAAACGCCCCAACACGTGTATGCACAGACGACAAGCGCTGTGTCTGTGGGAGCGAAAAAGATTGCGCCGCCGGCGAAAGCTGTGACGAAGGCGTCTGCGTTTCATCCTGCCCGGCCAACCCTCCCTGCAAACAAGGTGACCGACGCTGCGCAACAAGCGCTTCTGACCAGTACCTTGAGTGCGCGCAAAACGACAAAGGCTGCTGGGAATGGAGCACTACGGCCAAAACATGTCCATCAGGAAACAAGTGTTCGGGACAAGGCGCATGTGGCCTCAACTGCGAAGCAGGCACAAATGCCTGTGGCACAACATGTGTCGATTTCAAAAAAGATACAAAACACTGTGGCGGGTGCAACAAAGTCTGCAAAAGCGGAGAAGTCTGTGTCGACGGTTCCTGTAGTATCACTTGCAAAGACAACAAAACAGCGTGCTCTGGCCAATGTGTCGACACACAAGACAATGACTACCACTGTGGGGCCTGTGGCAACCAATGCCCCGCAAAGAAAACTTGCTCCAAAGGCACATGCGAACCCTGCACGACAACCAACATCCGCGAGATCTGTGGCAATAACAAAGACGACGATTGTGACGGCGAAATCGATGAAGCATCCGAATGCACATTCATCAATGTCAACGGCAACATCGCTGACTACGCGGTCTTACCAGAAGGACAAATCTTTGTCGTCGCTGGAACCGATAAAAAAGACATCAAGGCGAGCTGTTACAAAACTGATGGCTCGACACTTCGCGGGACATTCACGGCCGCGACCATCAAGGGCGAAGCAGCCGCAGGTGTATCCGTACGAAAGAACACTGCAAACAAAACATTCCTGCTGAGCTGGGTCGAGTGGGCTCAAAAAAATACGGCACCAACCCAACTCTTTATGCAACGCTTCGACGCCTCATGTCAGCCCATCGGTGACGTGATCAAATGGCCCTACAACAACGCCACAAATCACTACACACATAGCATTACATTCGATGGACAAGGCAACTTCGCAGCTCTGTTCAACGATGAGAAGAAACAACTACGCATCGTCTTTTACGACAAAGATGGCAAAAAACAAACAGACCTGACCGTCGAAACAGGTGACACACTCAAATGTCCAGGGGGCACATATGGGGTCCATGTCGTGATGGACCCCACAGGCGCAGGGATGGTTTCATGTCAAAAACATTCAGGAGATGCTGTGTATTATAGACGCTTCTCTGCAAACCACACCTTCACAGACACAGGTCTCCAAGAACTCCCAGGCTCCATCAAAAACAGCTCCTGGTACAAGAGCCATGCCCTCGGTATCAATGACAAAGGTGAATCCGTACTCTACTGGCAAGCCAATAACAAAAAACAAAATCTCGCGACGTTCTTTGGAAAGGACGGTAAAGCCACTAAGTCCGATGTCCTGATCACGACATTCGTAGGATCCGGATATGATGGTTTTCGCTATGAACACCAAGAGCTCCCACTGATCGGTAGTGACTTCATCCTGAGAAGCACTCCAAGACAAGCCCGTGATATCCCCATCTGGTACCGATACACAGCAGATGGAACACTCGTGAGCGCGCTACGTGGCGCATTTCAGCCCTGGCTACTGCGAACAAACGGGAAGCAAGCCTACATCGTGGAGAACAGAACCATTAAGCCCATAAACTTCGACAGTGGAATCGGCCTCTGTGGAAACCAACCATGTCTCTGCAAACCCAACAGCACACGAACATGTTACAACGGTGGCAGCTCTTCCAATGTACGCGGCACGTGTAAAACGGGCATACAAACGTGCCAGGCCGATGGACTCGGCTGGAGCACATGTAAAGATGAAATCCTCCCAGCACCAGAGATCTGTGGCAATCAAAAAGACGACGACTGCGACGGCAAAGCCGACGAAGACTGTGATGGCTCCAAAGATATCAGTGTTCCAGGAATCACCGACTTCACAGTATCAGACAAAGGCGACATCGCCGCGATTCACTGGACCCAAAAAGCACTCTTAGGGTACTGCTTTGCTCCTGATGGAAAGGTCAAACGCAGCACCTTCAAGATCAGCGAACGCTCAAAGAGGATCGTCTCTCCTATCATCAAAATGTCACGAAATGGCCAATATATAGTCGTCATGTGGCGAGGAACAGGACCGTACACAGAGACGAACTATCGTATCTACGCACGCTTGTACAAAGGTGATTGCACCCCCATTACAGACACCATTGAGTTGACCAACAAACAAAGTCGAGAGTGGTACGACGCCGCAATCGATAACAAAGGGCAATTCTCCCTGGTCTACTACAATGAAGATGCCCTCCTCACCTGGCGACGATATGACAACACAGGCACACTCACAACACCAGCAACAGCCCTCGAAAAGCTCGACGCAAATAACAGCCGCAAAAAATGCGTACACATGATCCATATTGCAGTCTCATCTTCAAACGGAAATGGTGTCGTATCGTGTCAGAACCATTCATCCAACCCCATCTATTACAAACGCTTTGATGGAACCGGTAAGCTGCTCGATGACGCTCTCGTCGAAGTCAAGGACACCAAAAGTAACAGCTCCTGGTACGCAAGCCACCTTCTCGGTGTCAACGACAAAGGGGAGTTTGTGATTGAATGGCAGAGTAGCTACCAAAAGACCTTCTTTGCACACTTTTACGCGGCCGATGGAACGCTCACAAAATCCCTAACTGTCGGTACAGCAATGGATCAAATTTTTGATGCTTTCCGCTTCGCCAATATCGATGTTGAGCTGCTCGGCGATGACTTTGTTCTCCGAGATGGTGGCAATCGAACCGCTGCCGTCACGTGGTATCGATACACTCCCCAAGGGGTCAAGAGCACAAAAGCCACGATGGACGTAAAGACATACCAACGAAACAGTCTCCGCATTCGTAACGGAACATCCTATATCATCGACGGAAAATACATCCGTGTAGGTACCATCACCTTTAAATAACCCTCTCTTCTCTCCTCAAAACCCCAACGACCTTACTCCTTCGAGACCAAAGGCACTCCATACAAGTAAAATAGCGAGCTAACAAATATCCCAACCCCCCAACACAGTAGCTTAGGGACAAGTGTATCCGCAGCCTCTGCCAACACAACAGAGATGAAAGCCGGTACCATCGCAAGCCAAGCAATCGCAGAGACACCAAAGTGCCAACCACAAACCTCGCACTTCCTCGACATCATTGCCCCAAGGGATAGTTTCTGAAACACCGTCAAGCTCTCTTCACCACAGTGGGGACAACACAAATGTTCTCGTTTCATCACTTCGCTCCTGGCTGTAAAGAATCACCACACTCGGAATGTCGAGCTGAGGCATCACACTGCACACTAGAAAACCAAATACGCGTTAATCATTGAAACAAAAAACGAAAAAGTACGATGATAGAAGTTCCCAAGTAGAGGAAAAAATAGGCATCAGATACAAGCCCTTCCAAAGCCCAAAATGAATAAAGAGACTCTCCCCTCGTCCAACTTCCCGTGTCCCAAACAGGATAGTTTGTAGGTCAACACCCAACTTTTCATACCAAAGGAGAGCTACCCATGAAACACATCTTATCCATCACCTTGTTGATGTTCGCAGCGCTGACTTTTACTGCACAAGACGCACAAGCTGGCAGAAAAAAGTGTCTCAAAAAATGCAGAAGCAAGTGCAACTCCCAAAGCAACAGCTGCAAGGGGACTTGTTTTCGCAACCTCGATCGATGCAAAATGGCGAAATATACAGCCCACAAAAAATGCATGGCCGTCTGTAAACGTCCTGGGCACACCAACCCCATCCGCTGTATCGAGAGCTGTAACAGCATCGGAAACGCACGAACCAAGCGCTGTCACAAAGCATACAAGAAGTGTAGTCGCCGCTGTAATATTCGCAAAAGATCCTGCAAAGCCCGTTGCAAAACCAAATGCCCCAAAAGGAAAAAGCTGAAGAAGAAAATCAGCAAAAGAAGCAAGCTCATCCAAAGAACACTCAAGCAAAAACTCGCCAAGCGTCGCAAAAAATAACGCGTCCCCTCATCCCTCAACACACGACGAGATCGCATCACATAGGCGCAAACAACGTGGTGAACGAACCCGCCAATCAAGTGAACCTGTAATATAACCAATGGACACGCGATTGACAGGATCTGCCCAACCAAGCGCCCCACCCAGACCTGAGTGACCAAAACTCTCTTCGTTGTTTGAGAACATCCCCACCTCTTCCTTTAAAAACCCTCTATTCCAACCAAGTGGCTTCCCCAAAACTGCGTCCTGTGTGCTCCAACCTTCTCGTTGGTAAACAGGTCGCAAGAATCCCTCCTCAAAGATCTTCACATCATCAAATTGACCATCATTCGCGAGCATACCGAAGATCCTCGCGATCCCTTGCGCAGAACCAATCCCCCCAGCCCACAACACCGGATGCTTACGGACATCTGGGAGATTATAGGCTTCAGGCCCTCCTCTCTCCGATTTTATCGCAAGTAATGCCCTTTTGCTGATGCTTCCCCTCTTAAAGAATGAACGCCCAACGTTCGCCTCTGTCGTTCCTCCTTTGATAATATGAGGTAACATCCCGGCCAACCGCTTCAAAGTAGAAGGAGGTTCAACCTCCGCGATCCTTGGTGCCAATGTATCATCCACACCAACCCACACGTCCGCACCTAAAGGTTCGGCGATATGCTCTCGGAAGAACGCACCAAAAGGCTGGTCTTCCAGCCGTTTGTACAACTCGTGAACATACAAACCATACGTCAGTGCGTGGTATCCTTGCCCTTCTCCAGGTGTCCACAGAGGTTTTTGGCTGGCCAAACGTGCAACGAGCTCCGCTTGCTTAGAAGGCTCGAAGATCTCCTCAAGACAAAGCACATCATCCAGGGCCGGAAGACCACCGCGATGAGAGAGCAAGGTCTTGATCGTCATGTCTTCCTTGCCAGCTTGTCCAAACTCCGGCCAGATCTCAGAGACCGGCATCTCATAAGTAAACCGCCCCTGCTCATGAAGCTTCATCATCACAGTCGCCGCGAGCGCCTTTGTCACAGAATACATCAGGCAAAGTGTGTCTTCTTGCCAGGGCTGTTGCTTCGCTTTGTCTTGGTATCCGCCCCATATATTCACGACAATCTCTTGATCTTTGGTCACACATAGTGCCGCGCCCCGCTCCTCACCACTTCGTAAGTGCTCCAAAAACTGTTCCTGTACTCGCTCGAACCCTGCTGCCACAAAACCCTTCACCTGATCTTGACTCATCACATGTTTCCTTTGGTACTAGCGTGTTTGACCGACCGCCCAACTGCGAAATCCACCAGGACTGTTGCCACGAGGTTGCAGCTTCAATCCCTGAAGCGTTGTACCAGTGTACACGTCTGCGTAACGCATCGCCAACCATAACCCATTCGCAAACAACCCAGAGAATGGCTTCAGCGTAAAAGTCTTCCATGTCTTGGCGTCTTTGGAGTGAGTGATAAATGTCTGGTAAGGCCCCCCCATAAACACAAACAGTTCACCATTCGCGACAACAGCGGAGTGAACGCTCTTGGTCGTAAATGGACAATTGCTCCATGTCTTCAGATCTTTGGATACACCACAATAGTCCCCAGAGGCCGTATACCAACTCCCTTTAAAGTAAGTCACAAACTTGAGCCCGCCCTTGCCGACAAGTTGCCGATCGACCCATGTCACCCCCTTATCCGATGACACATACAGAGAACCATTGTCACCAAACATCATGACCTTTCCTTGCCCCGCGGTCATATTCCGAATGCCAGAGCTGCGCCTGATCTTGGACTTCGACATATCGACGGCGGTCCAAGTTTTTCCCTTATCCACTGAACGCAACACCTCGGCGCTGTAACCTTTTGCCGCAAACCAAGTCTTCGTATCTGCAAAGTACGTCACCCCACCGAGCCATCCCCCCGTCTTGAAGCCAACATCCGTCCACGTCGCGCCACCATCTTCCGTCCTCATGATCCCGGAGTTCGTGTTTCCACCGACAGCGACAAAGACACCATCACCATAATCAACGCCACGAAGAAGATCTGCGGTGTGTTGGTTTCCGCTGCCATTCCCACCGATCTTGAGCCACTTCACACCGTCGAATGTACGAGCACGAAGGCCAAAATTCCCCACACCAACCCACACAGAACGGAGCGGAGGTGCTGGTTCAGGTTGAGGTTCTGGAGCGATCTCCACTGTTGACTCAGTCATATCAGGAAGTCGCTCTTCCATCATGTCAGGGACAGACTCCTGTGCTTGCTCAACAAGAGCGTCAGGCAGCCCATCGTTCCCACTCGAAGCGTCGGACATCGAAGGCTCTTGTTTATCAGGCTCAACAGCGCTCTCAAAGACAACAGGTTCAGCCTGTGGTTCAGAGGTCACAGGCTCCGATTGAGGCTCAGTCCGCGAGCTGGGAGGCTCAACATTGGGCTCTTCATCCCACAAATCCGACGGACGCAGTGTACCAGGACACCCAACAGCGACAAACACAAAAGACAGACTGAAAACGAACACAACCCAACGCAAACACCGACCCAAAACGCGCTCCATCGACCTCACCTTTCATCGACCAACAAGGAATATCACCTCCCCTCCTTCGCTCCGTAACAAGCGAGGAGAGAACACGATACTACCATACAACATCCTCCCCCAACCGACAATCAACCTGAAGCTCTGCAAACATCCAAACTCCGCTCATTCCCTCGCGAAACGACACCCAACACAAACATCCCAACTTCTCTTGACAACGCCTACCCCTCCTGATAGACTGCCGCGAATTGTGCAGCGCAAAAGCAAACATAACACACTGAAAATGTTTTGCTTTTATTAAAATGCACAAGAGATTATAGACATAAAATGAAGCCTCATTGGCGACATTCTCGTTTGACGGAGACCGCTGTCCACAAACAGCGGCCTCAGCCCACAACACCAACGTGAGCAAAGGGAAACCGGTGAAATTCCGGTACGGACCCGCCACTGTAATCGGTCAAGCTCTTCTTTTTCGACCACTGTCTGCAACAAGCGATGGGAAGGCGGAAGAGACAAAGGCCGTAAGTCAGGAGACCGGTCAAGCGAGACATCTCTACTATCCTCGGGACATGGGATAGGCGAGAAATCCTACAACATGTGTTCGCGACCCAAGACCTGACAACGCGTTCCCATCCCCTGTGGGTTTCCCTGCCCTATCCCCAACAAACATGTTGGGAGACATTCATGACACAACCATCCCCATCTCATGGCGCGAAACATCTCGCGTTTTTTATCCTTTTTTCGATCTGCTTGGCTTTTGCTCTCACCTCCACAACCACTGGTTGCTCTACCCCCGTCAACAACGAAACCACCAAAGACAGTGGTACACCTGACGAGTCCACAACCAAAGAAAAGGCCGAAGAGCCCACACAAGAAGAGACTGCCGAAGAACCCAAACAAGAAGAGCCCACACAAGAAGAAACCGCCGAAGAACCAAAACAAGAGGAACCATCCAAAAACGACGCAGGTCCAGCGGATGACATCGTCAAAGAAGACCCACCCAAAGACGAACCCACACAACCCCAAGACCAGATGGCCTTTGTGCTCAGCCGTCAGGGACAGACAGGCTTCTTCGGAACCATCGACACGAAAACCCAAACCGCCAAAGTGCAGCTCGGCTCCACTCACTCAGATGCCTTTATGCGCTATTGGAATGGTTACATCTTTGTCGTCAACAGACTTGGCGCAGATAACATTCAGGCCATGAATGCCAAAGACTTTTCTCTCGTAAGACAATACTCAACAGGTTCAAAATCCAACCCCTACGACATCGCGATCGTCGACAAAAACAAAGCATACATCAGCCGCTATGCCCTCGCGAGCATCTTAATTGTCGAACCACTTACAGGGAAAAAACTCGGAGAAGTCGACCTCACAGACCTCATCGAGGTCGATGACACAAAAACCTGTGCAACGGATAACGAGTGCAGTGCATCCAAAAAATGTGTGAGCGGGAAATGTGCTCGTGATGGCATCCCAGAAGCCGGCCTCATGCATCTTTACAAGGACAAATTGTTTGTCCTCATCCAACGCCTTGATCGCAACCAACAATTCAAAGCATTTGATGGTTCCTACATCGCGGTCATCGACACCACAACAGATAAGGTCATCAAGAAGATTAAGACAAAAGCCCAAAACCCCACAGCCCTATTTGTCGGAAGCGATCCCACAAAACTCTATGTGGGAGAGACAGGCAACTTCTCAAAACCCGACTTTTCACCAGATCTCGACGGATACATCGAAGTCCTCGACTTGGAGAAGCAAGAGTTCACAGGTACAGTGCTCTCTGAGCAGGAGTTAGGCGGAAACATCGGAAGCTTCGTCATCGCAGGAACCACTGGATATGTCATCCGCACCAACGCGAAGTTCCAGACAGAGGTCATCTCTTTCGACACAAGTACGCAAAAAGTAGGCAAAACAGTCGTCTCAGCACCTTGTACGTCAACGACAGACTGCTACACCTTCTCGGACATCGCGTACAACAAAGTCCTCGGTGAGTTCTACATTGCAGATGGTTTGGCGACAGCACCAGGTGTGCGTATCTTCGACGGCGCAACAGGCACAGAGAAGACCACCAAACCCATCGACATGAAGCTCCCTCCTGCGTCCATCTTCTTCTACCCCGTCCAACCGTAAGGCCGTCTCTGATGCGGTATCCTCTCCTATGGTGTTGCCTTCTGTTTGTGTTTGGTGCAACGGTTGACGCCAAAACCAACCCCACGCCCTCCAAGAAAAACACCCCAAAAAAGGCAACATCCCCCATCACGATCAAACCCATCGACGTCAAAAAAAAGAAACGCGTAGAAACACCCGAAGAAAAAGAACCAACAGGTTTTGCGACCGTCATCGATCTGAGCAAACAACACCAGCGTGTGCGCTCTCTCGGTGAATCTCTCAGAGAGAGCGCAGGGGTCAATGCGCGTTCAACAGGAGGAACAGGCGCCTGGAGCGCCCTCTCCATCAGAGGCTCTTCCTCCTCACAGGTCCAGATTTTACTCGACGGTATCCCCCTCAATCACGGCGGAAGTGGCGCGATTAACCTCAGCGACCTGCCACTTGATACGCTCAAAGAAGCGGTCATCTACAGAGGCTTCGCGCCCGCACACTTAGGCGGCGCGATCGGGGGGGTCGTCAACCTCATCACGCTCTTTCCTCAGGAATCTTCGACCTTCCAAGCCAATATCACCGCAGGCTCCTTTGGGACGCTCAAAACAAATCTCTCATGGGGAGGCAGACAAGGTCAGTGGGAATGGTTCTTACTCGCCCATTACATCGGCACAGAAGGAAATTTCCCATACTTTGACAACCACGGAACCCCCTTACAGACAGAAGACGACTTACCTGACGCAGTAAGACAGAACAACCAAAACCACCTATTCTCAACGCTCGCACGTGCCGCCTTTCAACCCATCAAAAAACTCAAACTCTCCCTCACCTACATGCTCGTCGGTCGAAATATGGGCGTACCAGGTGTCGGAAACTATCGTTCAGAAGAGGCGAGTTTTGGTTCAACAAGACACCTCCTCCAATTGCACGTTGCAGGCAAGCATCTCCCACTGGCAGGCCTTCGTTGGCAGAGCAGAGTGTATTTCATCCAACAACAAGAGGTGTTTAAGGACCTGCTAGGTGAGATTGGACTCGGTCGTCAGGATACCAATAACCACAGCCTCGTGGCTGGGTGGAAGTCTCTCATCCGCTGGGCGCCTGTGGCTTTTTGGGAAGGAACACTCAGTTTCCACGCCCGTAGAGAGAGCTTCCAACCCAAAGATGAGCTACAACCCACACTGGAACAACCAGAGCGCTCAAGATGGTCGCTTCAACCGACTCTACAGAGCTTGTTTTACCTGTGGGATGAACGGATCTCGATCATTGCAAGTGGTCAATTAGAATACCTTTGTACACCTGCACTTCCAGTCCCTATCATGCCGGGCTTCCAGCCAGAAGAAGAGACCATGTTGTTACCGATAGGCCGAGCTGGACTGCGCATTCAGCCCTGGTCATTTGTCCTCGTCCAAGGCAACGTCGGACGTTATGTGCGTCCTCCCACGTTTTGGGAACTTCACGGAGACAGAGGGATCACGATCGGTAATCCAAGGCTCAAACCAGAAGTCGGCCTCAGCATGGACGCAGGGGGTGTGCTCCAATTCAAGAAGCTCGGAATCTTACGAGAGGTCCGCTTTGGGTACGCCTTCTTTCATACACAAAGTACTGATCTGATAAGATTCATCCAAAACTCCCAACAGACAGCGATCGCGGTCAACATCTCAGAGGCCCATATCACCGGTCATGAACTGCAAGCTCGCGTGAATATCGCAGACATATGGCATCTATCTGCTGATATCACATGGATGGAGGCTATCAACCAGTCGGAGATTGTCGCGGAAAACGGAAAACAACTCCCTGGCCGTCCGCTCTGGGAGGTCTCCATACGAAGCGACATCACACTTTCATGGGGACGATTGTTTTATTCTTACACAGGCTTAGGTGGAAACTACCTGGACACAGCGAACCTACAAGAGCTCGCACCTCGACACATTCACAACCTTGGTCTCACCATCTCGCCCATCAAACTTGCCCGCGCACTCGGGAGTACATTCCCTTGGCATCACCTTAGATTGACACTTGAGGTCAAAAATATCCTCGATCAACGTGTCGCTTTTGTCCCTTTACGTCCCCCTCTTCCAAACATCAAGGAGATCAAGCAAGCACTCTCAGATTATGGTGGGTACCCCTTGCCAGGGCGCTCATTCTACATCTCTATTCAATGGAAATTGTAAGCCAAACGCCAAGCGATGGTGACAACTTTTATACACACAGTGTTACCCATAGTTAACACTTGTGCGGCTGAAAAAAAGAACAGTGTCTGTTTATATTGGCACAAACACAATCACTCAATTCATCCAACCCGTAATTCGGCACGGATAGTGCAAGTCTGCAAGAAAAGGAAGTGGCTCGTTTACGCGAAGCAACAAGGAAAAGGACTTCAATGACCCACATCAACCCTAAGATCTTCCACTTATCAGGTAAATTTTTGCACAAAAGCCTGCTCGCAGATGACGAAATCTATCTGCGTGCCATGTTTTTCTTTTTCTCGGCGCTTTGTTGCTCCCTTGGTTCATTGTTGTTGTTGCCCTTGTACGGATGGATAGGTGCTCCCAAACAACTCTTGTACGTGCTCTTCACCTCCGGGCTGCTTTATCTCACTCTCCCTCCTCTGTGTCTCAAGCTCGGTTATTTGAAGTCAACAGGTTACATCATCTGTGGCCTCTACTTGGTCTCGATCACCGGATTGTCCTTGACCTCGGGGAGGATATACTCCGAGTTTTTCGACCTCCTCTTCTTTCTTCCCTTGTTGACTGTTTTGTATCTCGATACAAAAGGAAGCATCCTTTTCGGCGTTTTGGGCGTAGGGGCTGCGACTTTGTTGTTTGTGGTTGACACACAACTTCTACCGCAACCTCACGCATCCAGCCCCTCATCTCGCTATACAACCTTCGTCGTCGTCCTGGTATCTTCGATGATAGGTAGTATCTTCTTCCACAAAAACCAACGCAACCTCAAGGCGCAAGCAAAAGAAAACCAAAACAAAAAGAACGAGTTCATCACACGTGTGAGCCATGAATTGAGGACCCCACTCACTTCGATCAAGGGCGCGCTTCAGTTGCTCGAACACACAGACAAAGCTGCCTTGTCACCACAAGGAAAACAGCTCCTCTCCATCGCCAACCGAAACTCGGAACAGCTACACAGATTGATCAACAATCTCCTCGACTTTCAGGCAACAGACCAAAGCAAAGCTGTCGTTCAAACGAAGGTCTGCCACTTGCAAGCGCTCCTCCAAGACAGCCTGAAACGATATGAACCCGCCGCACAAAGCAAGAACAGCGGCATCACCCTCGACATGGGACACAACGAGCATGTACACGTCACATTAGATCCAGACGTGTTCAAAAAGGTTGTCGACGAGTTGTTGTCCAACGCCATTAAGTTTTCATGGGAAGAAAGTCAGATACGAATCTCTGTCCACAACAACAGCAAAGAGTTGTGTATTAGGGTCGTCGATCAGGGACCAGGTATCCCCACAGAGTTTCAGCCCCAACTTTTTGATCAGTTTACAAAAACAGAGACACACGTGCTGCGAACAACGAGCGGATTGGGGCTCGGTCTGAGCTTAAGCAAGCGACTGATCGAAAATATGGGTGGGCAGCTCTCTTTCAAGAGCGAAAACGGCTCAGGTAGCACCTTCTGTATCCATCTCCCCTCTGCGATGGTCCAACAGTCCGAAGCGTAAAAACCAACCTACAAAAACATCGTCTCAACGTCCCTGAACACAGTAATCAACGCTGTCATCCAGAGACAACCCGTCTGCGTTCTTTTTGAGGACAAGTCGCCACTTACGCTTGTGAAACTTCTTTTGAAAAGAACAAGGTTGGTATCCTGGTGCGGTCATGTTGACCGTAATCTTCTCTCCAGGCTTGCTCTGCATGAGACAATACCAACTCGCAAAACGAATATAAGTCGATTTTGTGGAAAAGCGCGCAGAGAATGGACGCACGCTCAAATATATCCACCGACTAGGGAGCGGGTCCTTGGGACATCCCTTGATCCTCGTCGATGGAATGTCAGCTCTCATACGAGGCTTCACCTTCCTCACAACAACCCGACGAGGACGACTCCTTGAGATACGCTTGCGCCGTCGTACAGGACGTCTTCTTCTCTTGACAAGGCGACGACTCGGTGGGGACTTTCTAAGAACGGGTCTTTGGGGTGGAGTGCGACGACGTACAGGCACAGTGGCTTTTACGGGGCGGCGTGGCGTTACTTTTTTCAAACGTACAGTGACCGCTCTTCTACGTAGTGGCGAGGCTTGTTTTTTTGGTGGCAGAAAGAGTTGATAGACACCAACCCCTCCCATAAAAAGGAACAACAACAACATCACCGACATAAACACAAAGATGTATCGCTCCCCCTCCGAAGTTCTCTCATCAGGATCGTGTTCAAGTCCGGTGTGTGTATGTATGCGAGGATTTGTCTGTGGTGTAACAGAAGCAGCTCCACCACCAGGACCCTTCGCAGCAAGCTCCTTCTCAAACGCAAAGAATGGCTCCAAAATACTCGCGATCTCTTCACGATTCTGCTGTTCTGCCTCTTGCACTGGAGAAGATGAAGTTTGAAGCTCCTCCAACGTCTCCCCCATACGATCGAGGTACTCAAGGACCTCGTAGATACTTTGGGGACGATCATCTGGTTGTTTTTGCAAACAATGCATTACCAGGAAATCGACCTCTGGGGGAACATCTGTACGAAGTCCAGACGGCGGCTGAGGAACAAAGTAGAGTTGTCGCTCCATCAGCTTCACGAGCGAAACAGACTTTTGACTTGGATCCACAAATGGCGTCTGTTTGGTGAGCATTTCGTAAAGCAAGATCCCAAGCGCATAAAGATCCGTTCTGTGATCGATAGAGCTCGTGAGGATTTGCTCAGGTGCCATGTATACAGGCGTACCAAGCGCACCTTCGCCTGGATTTGTCATGATCTCGCTGGACTCTTGGAACTTTGCGATACCAAAATCGAGAACTTTGACAAAGTGGGGATCCCTTCCTCTCTTCGTCAGCAATATGTTCTCAGGTTTGAGATCCCTGTGAATGATGTTGTTCGCGTGTGCGCTCACAAGTGCCGAACAGACTTGTTTGAACATATGCATGATCAAAGATAACGGAAGGGGCTCTGTAGACGAGGTCAACATCTCCTGCAAGCTCTGCCCTTCGAGATACTCCATCACATAAAACGCGCCTAGGTTCGGCACAACACCAAAATCATCAAAGACCCTGACGATATGTTCGTTTTCCTGCGAAACCCCCGCAGTCAGCAGAATTTCCTGGTAAAACCGTTCACGCAACTGCTCGTTTTGCATGAACTGAGGAGGTAAAAACTTGATCGCGCGGTAGGGGTTGATCGTCAGGTGGAGGTGCTTGGCGAGATACACCAATCCAAACCCACCTTCGCCGATTTTCTTTTTGATAGAGTATTTCCCTGCGACGACGATGATCGGCAAGTGACAAAAAGGACACATCTGATCAGGAAGCTGTTCGGGCAAGGGCGATTTACATTGTGGACAGAGCGGTTGTGAAGACATATCCATCAGTACCTCACGAGGATCGAGCCGGCAGGTTCTCTACGTGGATGAGGAGGTGACTTGGGTGCTTTGTTACCTGCGTAAGCACGCTCCGTCAAAAAATGTGTCAGACCGGCTCCAGCAAGAGTAAGAACCCCCATCGACATCACAACAAAGCCGATGGTCGTAATAGAGCGAGCTTGTTCAAACTCACTTTTGGCCACTGCAGGCGGCAACTCACGCTGCCGATTCGGATCGGATACGATGGCGTTAATTTCGCTTTGCCGTGTCCCTCCGTAAATGGCCAATCCACCTCCAACAGTAAGCGCGATCCCCCCAACGACGTATCCAACGATGACAAAGGCTGGGACCTTCTTTGCGAGCAATATTTTGCGCTTGACGATGCGAATCTTTGCCGGTGTCAGGTTGAGCGTCAGTGGACGCCCTGCGAGGAGCTGTATTTTCTTTGTAAAGGGGGTTTTTTTGGGATAGGTGATGTGTACAGTGTAGGGCCCTGGCCTCAACGTGTTATGTAATTCGTAGCGTTTTTGAGAGCGAAAGCGAAATCCCTTCAGGGTGATCACTGCACCTTGGACACCGGTCAGGATGGAGAGGGGTGTTTTCCTGACCTCTTTCATGAGCGCTTCGGCCTTTGTGCGACGGACTCTACAAGAAGAGGTCGCCATACAGTACTTTTTGTCAAAAGATATGGTGAGGAGGTCAGCGGCTCTCTCCTTCCAATATCGTTGCACCTCTGGTCTCGTCACTTGCCCAGCTCTTTTGACGAAGCAAGCCGCCGCGTTGGATAAAAATCGGTCTTTGTAAAACGCTTTTTTTTCCTTCCAACTGAGGTGCTTACTCACCTGCTGCGTCAATTGCAAAAAACAACGCCCGGCTTTCACAAATTGATTGTTGTGATACAACTTCTTACATGCTTTTTCACCAGACCACCCATACGCAGGCATAAGCAAGCAAGTCATCAAGTACAACCCTCCTCCCTGCAGGAGCGAAAGTCTCCACCTTTTTACATCGTATCTGTCCATATGCCATCCCGGTCATTGTCCGAAAGCGACGAGGAATATCGTCTTGCTGCATCATTTCGCCGAAACACAGCCAGCTTCATCAATCGCACCATCACAGTTATCATCCATCAAATTTCCACAAAGTTCAAGGAGACGACACTCACTCCATGCGGAACCTTCGCAGACTTGGATCCGACAGCTCTCTGGTTGAGATGAACAGCGACGCCAAAGAGGTGCGGTTGTTCCACTTTGGTTGTCGATCAGACCATCACAATCGTCGTCGAGCTGGTTACAAACAGCCCCTTGTCCGGAGGGATTCTCCTCGGGTGTGGGTAACACTTGCTCTTCACAAAACCCCCACACCCACCGATTCTTTTCGGGATCTTGAACACACCGCTGTGTTCCAGCCTTACAGGGTCGTCCATCACCTTGCTGTTTGGGATCACCGAGATAACAAGAGCGTGTTTGTCCTTTCTCACACAAACACGCAGGGGTCTCATCGAGTAAACCGTCACAATCTTTGTCGCGATCGATACAAGCAGTCAGTCTGTCGTGGGTGGCTTTGGTGCCATTCAGGTTGTGGACTTCGGCGACAAGCTGTTGTTGTGGCAAGATCTGGACCAGACATCGCCCCCATGTTTGCTCTTGTGTACAATATTGAATCCCACGGGAACATGGCGCGGTACTCGACTGCAACAAGCGCTCATTTGCGCTGAAACAAGCACGCCTTGTACCCCTCTCACAGCCACATTCGAGACCCTCATCGATGCTCCCATCACAATCGTTGTCCAAGCCATCACATCGTTCAGTTTGCTTGGTCACTTGTGCAAGGCATTCGGACCACGCGCTGCCATGATCTGTGCAATACTGTAACCCTCCGACACAGACCCCACGCTCAGTCACCTCGGTACACTTTTGTATATCTCCGAGATCACAGAGCTTAGGAAGGCATCGCTGGTTATGACACACAGTCACTTCGTTCGTCAGGCAATTGTCGTCTGTCTCACACACCCGCTCGACTCGCTCGATACAACCAGCCAACAACAACAAACAAACAAACAATAGACAGCCCCGCATCATCAATCCATCCCCCGAAACAAAATGACCTCAGACTTTACACGGACAGGCTGCATGACTCTTTGTTTTTTTTGAGGCGTTGCCATGTACACAATGAACCCGACAGAGCCCAACACAAACGCTGCCCCCCCCACAACAAAACCAACATCTCGTACCCTCTCTGCCGTTGTGAACTGCTCATCGTACTGTTTATCCGTGAGTTGTTTGTTACGCGTCACATCCTGAAGTTGGGCGTTGAGATACGTCTGTGTGGAGAGAGAATGAGCGAGCATTAAGAGCGAGCTCACAAACGCAATCCCACCTGCCACATAACTCACCATCACGAGTGGTGGAATCTTCTTCTCCACAATAATTCGTTGTTCGAGGATCTTCACTTTGACCTGGTCGACTTTGAGCACCATTCTCTTCTTGGGACCGAGTCGGATCACATGCTTATGCTTTTTCCCTGATGGCAAGCTGACAGTCACGCGGTATGTTCCAGGCCGCAACGTCGCTTGGAATTGATGTCTTTCGAAATGACTGTACTGAAAGCCGTTCACCTCAATGCCAGCGCGCGTTTCTTTTGTCGAGACAACAAGCTCGGCATATTGGATTTGCTTCTCAAATGTATCCGCGAGGCTGCGGTGTAAGTGACAACGACTTGTCGCCTCACAGTACCCCTTTTGAAACGTAATTTTGAGCAAAGCAGAAGCACGTGACAACCAAAAACCACGGTGTTCGGTGGACTTGGTCTTTTTAGCAGCCTTCGCGTAGGAGATCGCAGCGAAGCGCAGGTACCGGTCTCTGAAGAAACCAACCCGCTCCTTTGGGGTATGCTGCTCGACCTGCTCGTCAAGCCCACGAAAGCATTCAGCCGATTTCACATAGTGTTTTTGTGCAAAGAGACGCTTACATCGAAGCTCCTTCTCTTGTAGAACAGGATGCTTGGCTTCCACATCGGAAGCACACAACCCCAACCCTCCTAACACGATCAGACCTCTGACCCAATGACCAACACAACGCATATCTCACCATTTCGCGTAAAACGGTTCGTGCTTCCTGGCGACTTTTTTCCGCAGCGACTTCCGTGCTGCGGCACTTCTTGTACGATAAAGACCTTCAGACAAGATGTAAAGAAAAACAAGACGAGGAGACGACATCCCGGAAGATTTCGTACGTTATTGGGTAAAAAAGATGCTCCCTCTCCTCTTAGGATGAAGGTCCGGCCTCACTGGCTGTTCGATATCTCCCTTTGTAATCAAAGATCTTGTCTTCAATGCGCCAAAACTTCCCCTGTTTTTTGGCGATCACAAAGTCGGGGTGGCGGAATTGGTGAGCGTCTTCAATGATCTGCTCGATACTTTTGATTTGGAACGTCGTCCCAGGTAGACGATGATGTTCTCTCACAAAGTAGTAGTAAAAGGCCCGCTTTTGCTTGGGCGTATCGAGCCGAAAATATTCATCGATCTCACCGCCTTCTTCACCGTGATAGGTCACCTTCAGGCTGGATTGATCGTGTTTGTTGAGATGCCTGGAAAACTGGATCCCCGCACATCGTATCACCATCGTTCCACGCTCTCTCAACGCATCGCGTAACTTCTTGTCAGGATCCACCAACATCTGCTTACACGAGTGACATTGTCTCGCAGAGATGTCATTTTCAGCACCACAAGCAGGACACACCTTGTAGCGAAAGCGAAAGTCACAATACTCGATCTCACCGTGAAGCTCGGCAAAACCCTTACACTTACGACCGTAGTGCTCGATCAACTCTCCACCTGGACCGACCTTCCCCCAAAAGTCGTTGATATGACCACATTGAGGACATGGGATTTCAACGGGGACGGACTTTCGATCGGGACGAGGTTCCCCAACCTCAGGCGCAAAGAGATCAAAACCGTTACACGCGTAATCCAGCACCAAGCACTCGGTCTTGTCAGGAAACAAACGCAACCCTCGACCGATCATCTGTTGAAACAGACTCACAGACGCAGTCGGCCGCAGCAACGCGATCAAGTCGACATGTGGCGCGTCAAATCCAGTCGTCAAGACCGAGACATTTACGAGGTACTTGATCTTCATGTCCTTGAAAGATTGGATCAGCTCATCGCGCTCCTCAGAGGGCGTATCACCGACAATCAGCGCCGCCTCACCCTTCGGCAACAAACCCAGTATCTCCTTGGCGTGCTGTACAGAAGAGGCAAAGATCATCACGCCCTTTCGGTCCCTTGCGTACTCAATGACCTGCTGAATAATCAACGGCGTGACACGCTTATTCTCCGCAACAAGACGTTGTAACTCGGACTCGATATACGAGCCATCCAATTCGTGCTCCAACGCACTAAAGTCGTACTGTGCCGCGAGCACATCGACGATGTGAGCTGGTGTCAGGTACTGTTGATCGATCAACGTACGCAAAGGCAACTCGTACACACAGTGATCAAAAAACTTCGGCTTGGTCGAACGCACTGTACCCTTGTGATGATAGCGATAAATCCACCCCATCCCCAAACGATACGGCGTCGCAGTCAACCCGACAATTTTGACCTCCCTGTTGGTCTGCATCATATGGCGAAAGACTTGTTGGTATTGGGTCTTTTCACCTTCTGAGATGCGGTGACACTCATCGACGATCAGCAGCGAAAATTGCTTGTCAAACTTGTCCAAGTGGCGAGAGACTGATTGAACGCTCCCAAAAACAACCTTTCCCTGTGTCTCTCGTCGACTGAGTCCTGCAGAAAAAATCGCACCTTGTTCACCAAGAGCCTCGAACTTCCCGTGGTTTTGCTCGACGAGTTCTTTTACGTGTGCGAGCACCAACACCCGCCCATTCGCGATCCTGCACAACTCCGCGATCACAAGACTCTTCCCTGCCCCTGTCGGCAACACCACGAGCGCCGGGTCTTTTCGCGTTCGAAAGTGTTGTACAACCGATCCAACCGCTTCCTTTTGATACGGTCGCAATGTAAATTTGGACGCCATCAACCATGCTCCTATCAGGTCTTCTCCAACAACATACAATCACACCTCGCCACCATACCCCATCCACGTGTCACTTTGAAACACATATACACAAGACCAACAAACGAAACTACTTTCTATCCTATCGAACAAGATCGGATACCTTCTATCCTCCCGATCTCCAAAAAAGAAGCCATGAGTATCGCAAAACAGACTCTCCCCCTCCCACGTGATTGACTGATTTATATAAAGAAAAAGACAAAGACAAGATGAAAAAGAGGTTTTCATCGCCCTGTGGTATCATCTTTGCAAATAAGCAACACAAAACCCAAGTTTCTCGTTTATTGGACGAAAAAAAGAACACGGAAGTTGAAGACCACAGGAGGAAGGTATATGAGACGTTTTTGTTTGTTGATGATGCTCCCATTCTTTTTGATGTGTGCTGCTTGCCAGACATTCTCCCCAAACAACACCTCCACTGATTGTAAGACAGAGGGGACGTGTAAATCATCCCCAAATGATGGTGGCTCCGAACCAAAGGAGCAAGAGCCAGTCGTTGAAGAAGAAGCGACACCTCCAGAGCCAAAACCGACAGACACTTCCAAAACGGTCGGTTGCAAAAAAGACGATGATTGCTTGATGACAGAATACTGTCAGGCAGGTGCTTGCTACAAACTTCCACCGTGTAAAGACGGTGAGACAAGGTGTGGCCGGTACTGTACAGTCCTCTCTGACAGCGAAAAACATTGTGGGGCTTGCGGGAACGCCTGCCCAACAGGGAAGGTCTGCCATGCAGGTGCCTGTAAAACGTGCACACCCGGTGAAACAACCGCTTGTGGCCCCTCACAGGGCGCATGTACACAAGGCACGAAAACGTGTGATGTCACAGGTAAATGGTCTGGACAGTGTGTCGGCGCGACCCTCCCCACACAAGAAACGTGTAATGGACTGGACGACAATTGTAACGGTACCATCGATGATAATGTCGTAGACGAAGGTGTCGCCTGCGACCACTCCACACAAAAGCAAGGTGAGTGCGCAAAAGGCGTTCAACATTGCGAACAAGGTACGTTTGTCTGCAAGCCCAAACAAACCTCTTCAAAAACAGAAGAGTGCAATGGATTAGATGACGATTGTGATGGTCAAATTGACAACGGACGAGGTGGCAACTCCGTGTGCCAGACAGGTTGTACGTTCCCCTTTGAGACGACAAGACCTCCGACAGATCCACGTAGTTACAGTTACACGACAACACTCCAGCTCGACCCCACAACAGGCTCACATTGCCCTTCGAGAACACTCGAAGTCGCCCTTCGCTTCAACGTATCGTGGGATAAGTATCATGGATACCGTATCGTTAGTTTCACCAGAGGCAAAGGCTGGAAAGACCTCGCGACTTACTCCCTCTTAGGCAAGAGGGAGAAAGACTTCCCGTATGCACACAGCAGTGTCTACACAAAACTACAGAGTCCAACAGGCGCGATCATCGAGGTTGTATTTGATTGGACCACGACGAACTTCGTCAAAGTCCACTCGATCAAACGTATTCAATGACCGAACTCTTCTCTTAGAAAGAACTGCGCTGCCTTTGACATGCAGCGAGCACTTCTCTACGGTGGTGGGAAAATTGCATGACACCGAGAACATATCGAAGATTCTGGGGATCGTTGATGCGATGACAATAGAGTTTGGCGACGCGCGCACGATCCGCGCCAAATGAGAAGAGTTTCAGTAGACGTGCGAGTTGTTTTGCGGTTAGATTGCGAGGTAGGAAGGGGCGCAGGACTTGCGCAGCTTGGTAGCGAGTCAGTGCGTAGTCAAAGTCCCGCAACAAAACGCGCACGTGATTGTACCGCAGCAAAGCTCCGCGTGGTTTGAGTCTCTTTTGAAGCCAAACATTGATCAACTTCACACGCCGCTGTTCCCCTCTTTGTCTCTTCAAGAAGTTCTTAAATTTCCAGAAACGATCATCTGAATAGTACTTTGTCTTTGTCGCCGGGCTGCGTCCAGCGAGCGTTTTCGGCGCTTGTGGACGCCGAGTCGCGCGAAAGATACCAGCTCGATGCTTGGTCGTCGCGCGTGTACTTCGTCTCAAGCGACGGCGATAGGTACGTGTGCGTGTCGACCTTCGCAAGGTCCGGGTGCGTGTTGCCCTTCGCAATGTCCGGGTGCGCATCGAACGAGCACGAGTGGACCTACGAAGCACTCGGGCACGTGTGGCTTTACGCAATGTACGTCCCCTTCGGCCAGCGAAAGGATCTACCACACGGCGCTTGAGTCCTTTGCCACAAGAGATGGTTGTTTGTTTGCGCGTCATGTAGGTGTAGTTTTTTTTCCACCTTCTGCTGCTTCGATCCCACCACCAGTCACGAAAACGAATGGAGATATCAAAAGAGAGCGCAACCTGACCAGAAGCACGTTTACAAAGGGTCACTCGGGGAAATGTCGCGACCCAGCGTTGTGTTGGGATAACTTTTTGTAGAATCACACGAGAGGAAGGATCGGAGATACGAGCTACAAACTGCCACTTTTGACGTTGTATTTGCTGCCATCTCTTCGGCGCGATAGAGACTTGCGCGAAGAGAGTTGTTTGTGAAGGTGCAAGAGTCACTTCGATGGGGACGGCGTGCGCTTGTTGTCCTCCTGCGAAGAGAACACAACCCAACAAGAACAGATTCAAATGATACGATTTCAACGCTCTTCTCCTGGAACAGCGCGGGCTTTTTCATGCCCAACATAATCAACCAAGCAGAGAGATGCAACCCCCCAAGACAACTGCAAGAAAAAAGAGCACATCAACAACCTACTCCCAATCAGCCTTGGAAAGACCGATCCATTCGAAAAGAAGTCCTTCTGCGAGAATGTTCTTCTGGTTCTTGAGGAAAAACGCAAAGGAGCGAGACAAGCCCCCCTCAGTCCGAGAAAATGCTCGTCCAGTTCCCTCTGCAGTTCAACTTCGTTGGCAAGGAGAGCAATGCAAAACCCCCTCAGTCCGAGCGAATGCTCGTCCAGCTCCCCCTACACGACTTGCGCTCCGCTCCTGTCGGCAAGGGGAGCGATGCATACCAAACGATATATCGCGATACAAACGAATAATTCGTGTATACCGGTAGAATGTCAGTAGGGTCGGGCCTTGTGTCCGACCTCAATCCTCGCGCATATCGGCTGATTGGTCCCTCCTCTCGAAAGGCTTGAGAGGAGGGAAGTCGCGAAGCGACAGGGTGGAGAGTTTGTTGAGGCATATGTTGCAAAGCGTACGGAGCAAACGTCCTCATAGGACGCTTTGCTTTGGGCGCAAGTGCAACGTCTGCCGGATCAAATTCCAAGCTACCCCCCCTATATATCGGTTAAATGGCCCCTCCTCTCGAAAGGCTTGAGAGGAGGGAAGAGCCGAAGGCGAAGGGTGGTGAGTTTGTTGAGGCATATGTTGCAAAGCGTACGAGGCAAATCAGCCACGAAGAGAAGCCCCTCCTAGAAGAGTTCTGCAAGTGGTAAAGCCCCAACCCCGCGGGGGTTCAAATGCGGTCCAGCGCGCTGCGATGGTGCAACATCCGCCGGATCAACATTGCACAGATTGGCCTGTAGTCAGATACAAAGCCTGACCTTACGGGGATTCTGCTCCGTCGAGGAAACCTTCAATACGCTTGATCAACTCCTTCATTGAGACGGGCTTAGCAACGTAGTCATCGGCACCGGCTTCTAAACAACGCTCGCGATCCCCTGGCATCGCGAGCGCGGTGAGTGCGATAATAGGAAGCCTCTCACCTTTGAGACGTTGGCGAATCATTCGCGTCGCAGTCAGTCCGTCCATTCCAGGCATCTGAATATCCATTAAGACCAGATCTGGTTTGTTATCACGGACCATTTCAATCGCGCGCAGACCACTCATCGCGATGTCGACATCAAACCCAGAGCCCTCCAGGTACGCCGTCGTGCTCTCAATATTGTCTTTGTTGTCGTCGACGAGGAGAAGGCGTCCTTTTCCTTTTCCTTCGCGTGGAACCACCTCAACCCCATCTGCAGGCGTCTCACGACTCCCCATCACGTCGTTATATACAGACACAAAATATCCACGAGAGAACGGTTTTAACAAGAACCCTTGCGCCCCGAGAGAGCGCGCTCGCTTCGCGTCATCCACGACAGAGGCGACCAAAACAGGCAATGAACGATACAGAGAGTGTGAACGAATACGCTTCAACACCTCCCATCCCGAAATGTCAGGTAGTTGGATGTCGAGTATCACGAGAGATGGTTGGAGCAACTGGATACTTGATAGAACATTGCTACCATTTGAGAGGATCGTGCACTGACAATTCATCTCTGCCAGATAATACGTGATCTGTTGGACAAACTCGGTCGAATCATCCACGATCAACACTCGTCCATTCGCAGGCTGGAGTTTTTGTCGGTATGATTGGTGAGGTGCTGTGTCATTCTCATCGACAATCAACTCAGAGGGAAACACAAGGGAGAAGCGACTCCCCTCGCCAAGTTCGCTCTCCACCTCGACCTCGCCATGATGCAGCTCCACTAATTTGCGAACCAACGCAAGCCCCAGTCCCGAGCCGGTATACTGGCGACTCAGCTTGCTGTCGATTTGTGTGAAGGTTTCAAACAACCGATGCAGGTCATGCTCTGCGATCCCAATCCCTGTGTCGAGTACAGAGAACCTGATACCGTCTGTGAACGTTGAAGCCGTTCCAGGCCGTGTGGGCGTTGTCGCGCCCTCAAATTGTTCAACGACGAGTTTGACCTTCCCACCCCGTGGAGTAAACTTCACGGCGTTGCTCAACAAGTTGATCAACGCTTGCTGAATACGACGATCGTCGATCATCAACTTCACGCGACGGAGAGAGTCAGGCAAATCCAACTCAAGCTGAATCTCTTTGTGGAATGCCATCTGGCGAACAAAACTCAAACTCGCACTGCAGACATTCAAGATAGGAACTTTGGACAACTCAAGATCGAGTCTCCCCGATTCGATCTTGGATAGATCGAGAATGTCATTGATGAGGTTCAGCAGGTGACGCCCTCCCCGCTCAATCGACTTTACAGCCTTACGCTGCCTGTCATTAATCGAACCAAACACAGAGTCGAGCATCCCCTCTGACATCCCAAGAATTGCAGTCAAAGGCGTACGAAGTTCGTGGCTCATGTTTGCCAAAAATTCATCCTTAAGCCGGGTCGCCCTCGCGAGAGCCGCGTTGGTATCCCTAAGCTGCAACTCATATCGCTTTCGCTGGCTGATATCACGACAGACACAAACAATCACTCCTCCATCAAGGATAGTCAGAGAGAGCCCCTCCGAAAAACTCGTCCCGTCTTTTTTGAGACCGACCGCCTCACCGCTCCAAAAACCACGAGCCTCCGCCCGGGGTAAGATCATCCTCTCAAAACGACCAATCTCGTCTTCCCCATACAATACCCGCCATGAATGACCTAAAAGGTCTTCAGCCTTTTGGTAACCAAAGAGATCGATGTGGGCCTGGTTGAGATAAACAAACTTTCCCTCTTCAAAAATCGCGACACCATCAACAGCTGACTCGATCGCAACAAATAAACGCTTAAGATTTTGCTCCACACGCTTTGTTTTCGTGACATCGCGGAAAATGCCTCGAAGTGTGAGCGCTTTACCGTCCACCATTTGACAGTCCAAACTGCCTTCGACGAGGACGTGCTCTCCTGACTTCGTAATCAGCGTCAGTTCGAACCGTTTTGACCCCTTCTCCTTACCCTCTATGACTCGTTCAATCCATCCGTCCAACTCTGAGACATGTTCACGATGCACGATGTGACAAAAACCAAACTCACGAGCCTCTTCCTCGGAGTATCCTAATCTTTCACGCCAAGCCCGATTGACAAACAAAAAGCTGTAGCTCTCAAGAGAGACAATTTGAATGAGATCATGTGCGTTTTCAAAGAAGTCCATCAGCTGAAGCTCACGCTCTCTCAGCTCAGATGTGCGTGCTTGGATTCTCGATTCAAGCTCAATATTGAGGATGGCTATTCGTTCAGCAGACTCATAACGAGAAAGCTCGGCAGAGGCTCTCGCCGCAAAGATATTCAAGATCTTCTTAAACCATCTGACATCCGCTAATGGGGTGCGGTTACCAATACACAAAGCGCCAATCGCCTCTCCTTGTGGGCTGTGTAGAGCCACGCTGAGTGAAACATTGATATCTTCACCAGCCATCGCCTGACAATCGCGATCACAATCACTCAACGAAGAAACACAATACACACTCCCCTCATGAAGAGTACACTCACAACAACCCCCACCCCTTCGCGGTCTTATCTCCTCGCCATGCAGATTACCGTCGATCGACATCGCCAAGAATCGGATGTGTTCTTTTTCATGCCTTGAGATACTCACAAAATCAACGCCAAATGATTCCGCGATGTGCGTCACCAACGCTGGAAAAAAACGCTCTCCAGTCACAGAGGCCGTTCCAACGACGAGATTCTCCAGTGCCTTCTCCGCATCAAACTCTTCGGATCGATGACGTTCTTTGATATTCTCTACCACTCCTGCATCCATGCAAAGCCTCTCACTGGGAAGATGAAAGAAAAAGTCTTACTCTGATTACGTACAAATGTAGCATGCATCCTACGACTTTACAAAGAGGTTTCTTTGGGAGGCACTTCATTGTGTACATGGAGACTACGTAGAGTCGTAGACTCACAGACATCGTATTTTGCACATAGAAATAGAGAACGGCAGTCTGTTGTGAGGACTTGAGTATGGAGCGAAAAAATGTGGAGAGTGAGGAGAGCGGTGGAGGTGTCGAAAAAAGAAATCAGGTATTGATCAAGGTATATCCGATTGTTCCAGGATTACCATTTGCATTCAGGTCACGCCAGAAACGTCGCCACTCAGTGGGATTGAGTGTTTGACAGCCCGCGCTTCCAGTCATCGAGTTACCGCCTTTGTGGAAGAGCATGCTCCGACCTGCGCTGCCTGTTGCACCATCGTTGAACAGTCCATCTTGGTTGGTGTCACGTTCAGCCATTGTGTTTCGAGTCGGACGGAGAACACTACCAAGTCGACTGGAGTGACCTTTGGTGAACTCGTAGTATCCTGAGGGCAAGCGTCCTTGATCCAATCGACCGTCTCCATTGACGTCAACCCCCATACGACCGCGGTAGCGTGCGCTTGGCTCTGTGTTTCCAGTGTACTCGCGGACTTGCTTGCGTCCTTGGCTGTCTTTCCAGATCATCACCATTTTATCGTCATAGCGACCATTTCCGCCATTGACATCGGCATCCGTCTCAGTCCGAAGACCGACGATATTGCGTTGGTTGACACCATCTTTCAGCTGACCACCATTTTGTTCGATCAACTGAGCGTAGTAGTCGTACTTTTGATCTTGTGACATGCCAGAAGTGTCCTGCACACCTTGCGCCCCTTGTGCGCCCTGTGGCCCTTCTGGTGCAGTTGGGTTTCCGGGATTTTGTGGCGAAGTCGGATTGGCTGGCGTTTGGGGTGCAGCGGGGTTCATCTGGAGGCTTTGCTGCATCGCTCCCATACTTTGGGGACCAAATTTGCCATCAACGGAGATGTTGCTTTGTTGTTGGAACTGACGCAGCGCTGTTTGTGTCTTGGGACCAAACTTACCGTCTGTTTCGAGAGGAGGATTGGCACCTGCTCTGTTGAGCAATTGCTGCATCTCTTTAACATCTTCACCAGACGCCCCTTTCTTGAGGATTTTACCAGAACCAACAGATGATTGCAGTCGCTGTCCAACATTGGACTGAGCGATATGGTGGGGACGAGCAGTTTCAAACCCTGCACCATTTCCAGTCACTGCAGCGCGTTCACGCTCGAAGATCTCTGTGGTCGTGGGTTGGTTGGCTCTTACGGTTGCTGTAGGTTGAGCGATTCTGGTCATGGTGGACTCCTCTATATTTGGTGACGACATCGTCGATATGTGTCTCTTTGTTGCTTTCAGTATCGGCAGAGCCATTGATGAGTTGTGCAAAAAATACATTTTTTTTCATCAAGCACAATTCTTTGAAATATTGCGCACACAAACGCTCTCGAAAAAGTGCCGGGTTTGGTGTATGGTGCTCGTGCGTTGAACTTAAGGCTACTGCAAGAAAAAAAGTGTAGAGGAAAAAGAAACGCACGTGGAGGTTGCAGCTGAAACCGCAAGCATCGTGATTCGTCGTCGACATGGCGGTGCCATGCCTTCTCCTCATGCCTTGCCTGAGGCTCCATCTCCTGCCCTCCTACGTGCGCTTTTTTCCTCGCAGTAGTCTAAATGATAGACGTCTGCCCTACTTTCACCCTATTGGAGGTTCCAAAACGATGCACAAACCGACAACATTGAGCGGTATCATCGCACAAAGTCTGCTACTCATAACGTTCCTGCTCTCCCCACATGCCGACGCACAGACCAAAAAGACACAAAAGGCTGAAAAGTCAGCGTCCCAAAAAACATCCAAAACCCAGAAGTCGGCAGCTCAAACGCCCCCCACCAAAGCGAAGAAGCCGACCCCTGCACCAAACAAAAAAACCAAAAAACAACGTAGAACCCACACCATTCAGTTCAAGGATTACTTTTCGCTGGGCTACGCGTTTGGCGGTGTTGTCTCTCCAAAAGGTAAGCACGTAGCGTACACGGAGAGTCGGTGGCAAGGCGCCTCACGTAACATCGACCTGTGGGTTGTCAACACAGCAACACGTCGTCGTCAACGACTGACCTTCTCGAAAGCCGCAGATCTTCGACCACAATGGTCAGCAGATGGAAGATGGATCTATTTTATGAGCCGACGAAAGGCTAAAAAAAGCGATCCCGCCCTGGGGAAAAGACAGGTCTGGCGCATCCGGCCAGATGGAGGACGCCTGATGGCTGTCACACGCGCCCCAAAAGGCATCCACGCCTACCAGTTGAGCAAAGACGGTCGGTATGTCTACTACAAAACAGCAGCCAAACACGTCCAAAAGGGTCCCTTTCAAGGGCTGCGAAAACAATTCTCCAAGCTGCGTTATGCACATGGAACACTCCGCGCAGGTCGGATCTGGCGTCTCGATTTAGAGTCATGGCGCACCAAACTCATCCTCAAATCAACCCGCGCGATCAACGAGTTCCAGCTCTCACCAAATGGACAAAAGCTCGCCCTGTTGACCGCACCAGACAACAAACTGATCAGCAACGAAGGTTGGTCTCGACTCGACATCTACGACATCAAAAGCCAAAAGATGTACACACCAGATGCGAGTCTTTGGCGTAAAAAAGCTCCATCTCCCTACGGCTGGTTGGAACACCCACGCTGGTCACCAGACAGCAACATCGTCTCCTTACACGTCGGATATGACGGATACCCACCAGAAGTGTACTTCGTCCTGCTCAAAGAGAAACGCTCCTTCAAACTCAAGCGCAAAGAAGAGGAACACTACGAAGGCCCCTCAAAGTGGGCACCTCACGTACCAGCCTTCTGTTATGTTGGCGCCCACAAAGCCAGAAAACACCTGTACTGCACGGGATACAGAAGAGGCAAACAAATGCCCGTAGAGAAGGTCGACTTCTCAGGTCGAAACGTCCAGGACTTTGCGTACTCAGGTGATGGCAAAAAGTTCTTGGTGCTCGCAGATGGGCAGGACTTCCTGATCGACTTCTTCTTTGGTCCGGCGTTTGTGAGTCCAAAAGCACTCAAGAGACTGACTCGTATCAACCCCCAAATCGACACCTGGAAATTGCCCACGATCAAAAAAATCCAGTGGAAAAGCAAAGACGGCAGCATCGTCGAAGGGATCTTGGAGCTACCACCGGGATACAAGCCAGGCAAACCACTTCCCCTCGTCGTCATCCTTCATGGCGGTCCCACCTGGTCTGTCAAACAAAGATTCCGCTTCTCCTATGCAGGACGCACGATCTTTGCCTCGAAGGGTTGGGCAACACTTAGCCCTAATTACCGCGGCTCAACAGGTTATGGTGACACATTCCTCACACAGCTCATCGGTCACAAAAATGACCGGGACATCGACGACATCCTCACAGGTGTACAGGCGATGATCAAGCTCGGCATCGCCGACCCCAAAAAACTCGCGATGATGGGTTGGTCCAACGGTGGCTATCTCGTCAACTGTTTGATCACAAAAACCAACATCTTCAAGGCCGCAAGTAGCGGCGCAGGCGTCTTTGACTTGAGCATGCAGTGGATGATCGAAGACACCCCCGGTCACGT
The DNA here is from genome assembly GCA_002731275.1 of Deltaproteobacteria bacterium. GTDB lineage: Bacteria > Myxococcota_C > UBA6777 > UBA6777 > UBA6777 > UBA6777. The sequence goes on from PCBK01000118.1 coordinate 55,120, forward strand.
GATTAACTTCAACAAGGGGCTCCCGTGGCAACGAAGCCAACAGCTTCAAAAAGCATCCCCACTGTACGGTATCCACAAAGCCAAAACCCCCACACTCATCCACGTCGGACAAAAAGATCCTCGTGTCCCTGTCGCCCACAGCCAAGGACTCTATCGATCACTCTATAAATATCTCAAGGTGCCCTCACAACTCTTGATTTACCCCGGCGCATACCACGGCCTGAGCAAGCGCTCACACAGACTCGCGAAGATCAAATGGGATATCCGTTGGTTTGAGTACTATGTCCTCGGAAAACACAAAGGCAGCAAAAAGAAGCCTTCCAAAAAGAAGAAGTAAGCACAAGAGGTTGTCGATGAAAGAGATCGTCGTAGATGTCGTCTATGCCTTCACGAAGGATGGACAGGGTGGAAATGCCGCAGGTGTCTTGCTCGACGCCAGCGCGCTCACTGCACCACAAATGCAGGATATCGCAGCACAAACCAATTACTCAGAGACCGTGTTCTTTTGCCCCCCCAAAGAAGGCGCGGATCACACGGTCCGCTTCTTCGCGCCTCTCAAAGAGGTGCCCCTCTGTGGTCATGGGACCATCGCGGGATACGCACAACAATTCCACCAAGGCAAACTCACAGCAGGTGCGTATACAATGTGGACACAAGCTGGTGTCCAAGATATCACAGTGTCGGAAGATGGCTTGATCGGAATGAGCCAAAACAGGCCGACCTTCGGTGCAACACTCTCTCCCAAAGAGATCGGTCCACTGCTTGGCATCTCGGCAGATGACTTCGCTTCGGATATCCCCATTCAGATCGTCTCCACAGGGCTTAACAAGATCCTCGCCCCCATTCGCTCACTCTCAGCGATACAGTCGATTCAGCCAGATCTCGAAGCGATCAAGACGCTCAGTCATCAACACAACGTGACAGGCATCTACACCTTTACACTGGAGAGTGAGACGGGCGCAACAGCCCATTGTCGCAACTTCGCGCCGGCAGTTGGGATATCGGAAGACGCCGCGACAGGGACCTCCTGTGCGGCCCTCAGCTGCTTGCTGTACACTTACGACCAGCTCGCCCCTCACGCACTCACCGACCTCTCGTTCGAGCAGGGATACGAGATCGGTGAGCCCTCTGAATTACTCGCATCGCTCGAAGTCTCCAACGGAGACATTGTAGGTGTTCGCGTCATGGGGCGAGCAACACAGCGAGGCGAACGTCGAATCCAACTCACACAAGAAACCAATGGAGAGCCTTCATGAGCCACACACGCAAAGTAGGCATTGTAGGATATGGCCGAGTCGGCCGCTATCTCGTCGATAAGATCAAACAAACAGAAGATATGGAGTTGTCCTTTGTCTGGAATCTCGATCCCAAAGAGATAGATGAAGGGCTCCCTGTTCTGCACGAATTAAAAGATTTTCACACCATCGAGACCGATTTGATCGTGGAAGTCGCCCACCCTGTGATCAGCCGAGATTACGGCGCCGATTTTCTCGCGCACACCAATTACATGGCGGGCTCTCCCACAGCCTTCGCCGACCAAGCTCTCGAAGATGCACTCAGAGCAGCCGCCGAAACGCCAAATGGTCATGGGCTTTACATCCCCAAAGGTGCCCTGCCGGGTCTGCGTGATGTACTCGATATGGCCGCCGATGGCCGACTCGTCGAAGCTGACATCGCCATGATCAAGGCCCCAGAGAGTATCAACTACCTCGGACCACTCGACAAACCACTCTCAGAAGTCAAAGAGACCACCACGCTCTACGAAGGTCCCCTTCGAAAGCTCTGTGAATACGCTCCCAACAACGTCAACACAATGGCCATCCTCGCCCTCTCAAGTGGTTTGGGGTTTGATAAGGTGAAAGCCAGACTGATCGCCGAACCAGACCTCGAATACCACATCACAGAGGTCAATTTGTGGGGTCCAAAGAGCGAAGACAGTGGCCGTTTTTGTCTTGAAATGAAACGGATCAACCCCGCCGCGAAAGGTGCGGTGACAGGCAACGCGACATACCGCTCTTTTTGGAACAGTGTCCGGCGATGTTTTGATGCTGGTGATGGGATTCACTTTCGCTAAAGAAAGTCTTACTCTTCGGTGGGGAAAAACAGTAGGGAGTCTTGCTCGATCAACTCTTGCATCATCAACGCCTTCATATTCTGCTCACAGAACAGCAACAAAGGAATACGTTTTAGCTCCGATGCTCTAGCAAGCTCGCGAAACAACACGAGCCATTTGTCGAGACCTTGGGGTAACACTCTCACGATCAACAAGTGGGGGATGCGTTGGTACAACGTCCGCAGCGCAACCCACGGGTCTTCGATCACTTGAAGCTCTGCGTTGTTGCCACAACAAAATTTGATCAGCGATTCGAGGCGGACCTCTTCGAGCACAAAGCCTCCAACCATGATGTCACGATTTTCAACAAAACGAAGGCGCTTGTGCCACTCCCGCCAGAACTCCTGCGTGTTTGGCTCCGTCGCAAACTCATCCCAACAGAGCTGTGAGAGGCCCCCCTCTGTCTCTTTCATACAGGCAGGTTGCACATTTGTGCGTGTCGCAACAACGGCTCGTAGTGTTTGTGAGCTTTGGGAGATCTGTGAGTGGGGCTGTTTGGATGTAGGTGGAACAGCACCTCGTACAACCGATGTGTTAGGCAATGGTGTTTTGCTGGAGATCCCTGAAGGAGGTGTCCGCCGGAGAAGTTTTGGGGCTGTCTCGGGGCGAGTGTTGTAGGCAAGTGATCCTGATGACTTTTGACCGTACGTTGCGCCGAGGTCGTCGAGAAGAGAGCCGGTTTGCAACCCATCTCTTGGCGCCTGCTTCGGAAGGGCTTGCAGACGATCTTGGCTCCTCTCAGCTTCGAGACCACCAAACTCAAGATCTTGGTTGTGGAAACGATCGAGTGTCTCTCGGAGAGAGGCTTCTTGGGGTTTCCTTGCGGCTGTCTCGACATAATGCTCTTCGGGTTCGTACATATGTTCAACATGCACAAACTGCGCGAGAGGCTGGATTGTCGGCTTCATCATCCGAGGACGTACGCCCTGTGGGTCAAACCCACAAAACGAACAAAAGAGCGCATCGTCCGGACTCATTTGTTTACATCGAGGACATGATTTCACGAAACTAGTATTCCTTTTGCCAACGGATTAGCCCGGTCTCACAGCCAGACGCAAGGCCTTTAGGAAAAAAAGAACATCCCTGAAGTCATTGCAACACAGATGATACACCATTTGGCACAAAAATGAACCAAAAAGTCATAAAGAGCCCTCACCTCCTCCTTATACCGAGGTGTTGAGTCCTCTCCAAACGAGCACAGTCCTGTGCTCGTTTGGGCCATTTCGCTGCACATCTTCAGACATTCTTGTGATGTAACAGACAGGTGGTAGGATTCTCCTGGAACAGAAATCGGTCGCCCATTACGAGAAAAAAGATGAAAATTTCACGCGAACTTCACACTTAGCTCATGATTGACAAGATACTTCCATCTCGTGAGTGTCTATTACTCAACAACTGTGCTAAAGTCCCAGCCAGAACAAACAGCGCTCCCATGCTTGGAGGGTTCCAAGGCTCCTAAGGTGATCTCTACCCCAGTGAAAGATCATCACAAGAGGAGCACATCAAGACGATGTGAACACGCCAAAGAACGGATGGGATATGCGCTTCGCTCTCTATTTGTTTTGTTCGCAAAAAGGAGTCAAACATGAAACACCTCGTCCTCCAAAAAGCCGAAGGAAGAAAAGCATGGTGGCTGCTCGCTTTCCTCTTCGCCTTTTTGTCACTCCCCGCTCCACAAGCAGACGCTGGCGCAGCGACAGTCTACGTCGTGTCTTACAGCCCACGCTATTCATGGCAGGTTAAAAACAAACGACCTATCCAGATTCGCTTCAACAAGCCGATGGTCGCGCAGGCATTCGTCGGAAAAGTCGCAACCAGCATCCCAGTCCAGATCACACCAGCCCTGCGCACAGCGCCTTACTGGTCTGACCGGCAAACCCTCGTGATCAAACCGCTGGAGAACTTTACACGCTCCACAAAGTACACGATCACGATCAACGCAAAGGGCATGGCCAGACCTGTGAGCAAATCCTTTGTGTACGCTCCCGTCCGGTTGACCCGATACAAAGGTATCCACTACCGCTACACAGCCCAGTTGCCCTCTATCGAGCTGATGTGGAACCAGGACGTAAAAGTCGCAGAGGTACTGGCTCGCTGCCGGTTTGTCGTCTCTAAAGGTCGCTCTAGCGTCAAGTTAAAGCTCATCACCCCTCAACAAACTCCCGTCGCAAGCAACATGACAATTCGCCCTGTACACAGCCTCACCCCAGGCAAACGCTACCGATTTAAGTGCATGGGACTCAAAGGCATCGGCGGCAATTACAGCTACTACAGTCGCTGGGGTTACTTCTCTTTTCGCGTGCGAGAGAGCTTCAGAGTTGTCAAATACAGCCCAATGGGACTTGTACGACACGACAGCGCAAAGGTGCAGATCCACTTCTCCACCCCCGTCAAGCGCAAAACACTGCAAAGTATGCTCGTCATTGAGCCTACGCCCAAGGGGTTTAAGTGGAAAGGAACACTCGATTACTCCCGCACCACCTACACCACATATCTCAAGCTCAAAGAATCACAGACTTACACCATCCGCCTCAAACCAGGGTTGACGGACGATTTTGGTCGCAAACTCGAAGAAGATCTCCGCTTCGCATTTGTCACCGCAAAAGCCCAACCACGTATAGTCGTTGAGCGTGGGCGTTTCTCCGTCGAAGCGACTCGTGGCTACCCAGTGTGGTTGCGGGACCTTGGAAAATTCAACCTGACTTGTGCGCGTGTCCCCCTCGCCAAAATGGGCACAACACTCCACGCCCTTAGTCATTACAAAACCAACCCACTGTCAGGAAACCCCAACAAAAAACCCATTAAATGGAAAAAGTTGGGTCTCACCCCCCAAAACAACACAGTCAATGTCAAGATCCCCGAGAAGAAGTGGACCCTCAAATACCTTCAGCTCGGAAAACTCTGTGACAACGGCGACAAGAATGGCCTCTACGTCGCAGAATTCACACACGCAGAGAAGGTCACCGTCAAAGGCTTCTCAGGTGAGGCACCACCACACCGTATCGTCGCAAACATCACGAACATGTTTATCGTCGCCAAGACCGGCGAACGAAATGGTATCGCCTGGGTCACAAACCTCAAGACAGGTCAACCTGTCTCCGGCGCGAATGTCGATGCCTTCGACGCAAAAGGAAAAAAGGTGTTCTCTGGCGTCACCAACGCCAAAGGTTTGCTCCGCCTGCCTTCACAATCACAACTCCGAGGAAAACGCTACGGCGCTTTTCTCCTCGTCGCCAAAAAAGCAAATGACGTCGCCGTCTTCAACAGCAACTGGAGAGACGGACTGTACAAATGGAGCTTCGGTGTTCCCACTGATTCTTACAAGCAAAAAGTCGCGATCCGTGGCTTCATTCAGTCGGACCGAGGCATCTATCGTCCAGGCGAGACCGTCCACTTTAAAGGACTCGTTCGCGAGATCGCCTTCGGCACACTTCCTCGTGTCCCTGGCCAAAAAACATTAAAAGTGAAGATCATCAACTCACGACGTGAAGAGCTTTACAACGGCACAAAGACGCTCACAGAGTTCGGTGGCTTCTCACTGGACCTCAAGCTCAAAAAGAACGCCTCACTCGGTGACTACTACGTCAAAGCGACATTGGGCAAAAAGACCTTCGTCGAAAAATTCTCGGTACAAGAGTTTCGCAAAGTCTCCTTTACATTGGCGCTTCGCAAGGTCGCAGAAGAACAACACACCATGCGCGTGAAGGTCAGCGGACAATACCTGTTTGGCTCCCCTCTCACCGGTGCGAAAGTGGGCTGGCGTGTATACCACCGCCGACACTATATCTCCTTTCCTAAGCACGCAGGATACTCCTTCTACGATGCCGCATCCTCCGGGCACTGGTACTACAACAGCCCAAGTTCTTACCGCTCCTATCTCGCGAGCGGAAATGGCACACTCGACGCAAATGGTGAGTTGGTCCTCTCCTTCAAAAAACGCCAGGTCAGCTCTCCCTGGGACTACATCGTCGAAGCGACAGCGACAGACAAAACCAACCAGGCAGTCAGTAAGAGCAAGATGTACCTCGTCCACTCAAGTGACACGTATGTCGGCGTGAAATTCAAAAGCTACGTCGGAAAAGTAGGTGAGGCGACCAAAGTGCTGCTTCGCGCTGTTGACCAAAAAGGTCGCCGTGTCGCAGCAAATGCACAGGTCGAGTTCTACCGAACGTACTGGAAAAGACACTGTAAAAAGAGTGGATACTGCCGATGGAAACGACACAAAGAGCCCGTCTCGATGTTCGGTACCAATATCCTCGCGAGTGGTGTCTCAACGGCAGATGTGACCGCAAAGGTCGCAGGGACATACTTTGTCCGCGTCACAACAACAGACAAAAAAGGCCGAAAATCCGTCGCATCGAGCTACATCTGGATGTCCGGTGGAGCCTACGCAAACTACAGACCTTCCAACAGCCCTCGTATGAAATTGCTCGCCAACAAAGCCTCCTACAAGGTCGGCGACACAGCCAAGATCGTCCCCAACACACATCTCAGCGGAACAGCCCTCGTCACCGTTGAACGCGATGGTGTCGCGGACGCATTCATCACACAGGTCAAAGGTGGAAAGGTCATCAACCTTCCCATCAAAAAAGCGTACGCTCCTAACGTCTTCGTCTCGGTCTTCACGTACCAGACCCGAAAAGGTAACGACGCGAGCAAACGCCCACGTTTCCAAATGGGTGTCGTACAGCTCAAGGTCTCGACCAAGCAACATAAACTCAAGGTCGTGATCAACACGGATAAAGAGACTTACAAGCCCGGTGACAAAGTCAGCGGTGTGATCAAAGTCCTCTCAGGTGGACAACCCGTCCTCTCAGAGGTCTCACTCTCCGTCGCCGACGAAGGTGTCTTGCAACTGATTAACTACAAAACACCTGCACCCAAGAAGACCTTCTACGCACCTTGGGGATGGGGTGTCGATGTCGCGACGAGCCTCGTGACGCTCCTCTACACCAAATCCGCAAAAGCCATCATCCGCCAACAAGGTTCGGATGGAGGTGCGATGGCGGCTTCCCAGGCGAAAGTACGTTCAAAGTTCGTCTCATCAGCGTTCTGGGCACCTCACCTGCTCACCAACGCAAAAGGTGAAGTCCGCTTCTCCTTCAAGCTGCCTGACAACCTCACATCTTTCCGTTTGATGGCTGTTGCCGCTGACAAAGGTAGCAAGTTTGGTTCTGGTCAACGCAACATTCGCGTCCGCAAAGACTTGATGGCCACACCTATCCTGCCGCGCTTTTTGGTCCGAGGTGATGTCGCACGTGTCGGTATCGTCTTGCACAACTACTCCAAAAAAGATGGGAAAGCCACCGTCACGATGCAGGCCAAGGGTGTCGAAGCCAAAGAGACCCAAAAAGAGACCTTCGTCTCCAAAAATGGCTCAACACGTGTACTCTTCGATGTCCGCGCAAAGGATGTCTCACAAGGCTCTTTCTTATTTGTCGCGAAGCTCGGCAAACACAAAGACGCCGTGCTCAAAAAACTCCCCATCAACCAGATCATCATGAAAGAATCACAACTCGTCGCGAAGGCAGAGTTAAAAGATTCGAAGATCACCACACGAGTTAGCTGGCCTCAAAAAGGTGTCTTTGCCAACCAAAGTCGCCTCAACGTCAGCATGGATCGCACAGGCGTCCTCGACCTCCGCGAAGGGTTGATGTATCTTATCCGCTATCCATACGGTTGTCTCGAACAAACACTGTCTAAGACGATCCCTCTGACCAAAGCACGAGAGCTGCTCTCCGCCCTCAAGCTCAAAGGCAATCTGCGTAAACAGATGAAGAAGTTCTTGAAGATCGGACTCGCCAAAATCGTGCGTCACCAACACGCCAACGGCCACTTCAGCTTATGGCCTGGTGGTACACCACAAGCGCAGCTCACAGCGTACGCTCTTTACGGCCTCAACGAGGCCAAAAAAGCCGGTCTCAAAGTCGACGAGCGCGCGATCAAAAAAGGTCTCAAAGCACTTCACAAGTGGAGTCAACAGAAGACCAAATTGCTCTTTGGCGGAAAATCCGGAACCCTGGCGATGGCAGCGTTTGTTCTCGCAGAACTTGGTAAACCCAACGCTAGCCTTAACGCCCGTCTTTACGAAGCGCGACAGCTCCTGCCAACATACGGCAAAGGCTTCCTGCTCCGTGCGATGAAGCGCTCTGGGACGTCGGAAACACAACTCAAAGCCTTCTTGAAAGAGATCACCTCTGCGATTGAGATGAAGGGCGCGATCGCGATGGCCAAACCTTGCCACGCGATGTTCTCCAAAGCACTCTGTCGCCCACTCGCATGGTACATGAGCTCAACGGTCCGCACGACAGCCATTTTGCTCTCCGCCATTCTCGAAGTCTCACCCAAGCACCCACTCATCCCGATGTTGGTACGTGGACTGAAGAGTCGACAAAACCGCTGGGGACGCTGGAGTAATACACAGGAGAACATTTACTCACTCGTCGCGATCGCGGACCACGCAAGAACACTCGCCAAAGGTTCTTCGACAGTCCAGATCAGGCTCAAAAACAGCACGACGATGAAGTTCATCTCTGGCCGAAGCGTGGTCCGCCACAACCCAACATTGAAGTCTGTCCCACAAGGTCCCATGACCATCGAGTCAAAAGGACGCGCTCACGTCAGAGCTGTCCTCAATCTCGTCGGTCGTTGGAAAGCGCCGAACTTCAAGTTCAATGGCTTCAGCATCACACGTCTGTATCTCGATCCCAAGACCAATAAAGTGATCGACAGCTTTAAGGTTGGACAGGTCGTAAAAGTCCGTGTCATCGTGAAGACTCCCAAACGTCGCTACTACGTCGCGATGACTGATAGACTCCCCGCAGGCTTTGAGGCGATCAACGAAGGTCTCGCGACCACTTCACGTGCCAATCGCCGCAACCGACGCAGCTACATCTGGAACTACGTCGCGCTCAAAGATGACCGCATCTACGCGTTCGCAAACAACATGTACTCCGGCACACACACCTTTGAGTACCGTGTGAGAGCGACACTAAGCGGAACATTCTCCATCCAACCTGCGAAAGTCGAAGCCATGTACTCCCCCCACATCTTCGGTCGTACCAACGAAAGAAAGATGAGCATCCAACCCTAATTCCTCCCTCAACCCACAAACCCCATATATTTCCCAAGCCGATCCAATGGGTCGGCAAGGGGATGGATACAGCTCCACCAGCGCTCCCCTGGAAGATATGTATCCATCTCCTTGTCGAGTCGAGCATACCGGGATAAAAGCAAAAGAAAGGTGGTCTCAACATGAACGTTTTGTCAGCCCGACAGTGGGCAACATCGATCTTACTCGGAACAGTATTGACAGCGCTCATCGGGCTGACAGGTGTCGTGCTCAGTGTGTACACAGTCACATACCCAGTCGCCCAACTGTCTCCAGAGAGAGATGGTCCACTGCTCATCGAAGACAGACACGGCGTCCTGTTACGTAGTATCCCCAGAGAGGGAGGACGTCCGGGCCGACAAGCGTGGACACAGCTCTCCGATATCCCATCAATTGCGGTCAATACACTGCTGGCTTCTGAAGACGCCAACTTCTTCACCCACAAAGGGGTCGATTTTCAAGCCATCTCAAGAGCTTTGTTCCTCAACCTCAAAGAACGACGCAAAGGGTACGGAGCGTCCACCATCACCATGCAATTGATGAAGAATGTCCACTCTCCCGGCATGCCAAGGAATCTGTACAACAAGATCAAAGAAGCGATCCTCGCGCTCAGGGTGGAGCGTGTGATGCGCAAACATCATATCCTCGAACAGTACGTCAACAGAGTCTACTTTGGGCGTGGGGCCTATGGTATCGAAGCAGCGGCGAGGACGTATTTCAACAAACCCGCGACCAGTCTAAGTATTGGCGAAGCGACTTTGCTCTGTGTACTCCCACGCTCTCCGATGTACTACGACCTTGTACGCCATCGCGATAGAGCCCTTGTCAGAAGAAAACAACTCTTTTACCTGCTCCAAAAGAGAGGCCTCCTCACGAAAGACCAGATAAAACGCGCAGAGCAGCAGACGATCACCCTCGATGTGACACGCACACCATTCAAAGCACCACACTTTGTCGATGCGTTGCTCAAGCGATTACCTAAAACTTACTCCCAACGTGGAGGGACGATCCGGACGACAATTGATGCGACCGTTCAAGCGCGCATGGAGGCGTTCATCGAAGACCACGTGACCTCGATGAAAAAGTACGGCATCAAACAGGCAGGTGCTGTGATTTTGGACAGTAAGACAGGCGAGATCGTGTCGATGGTGGGCTCCAAGAATTACAACAAACCAGAAGGACAGATCAACATCACGATGTGGCGGCGTTACCCAGGCTCCGCGCTCAAACCCTTTGCTTACGCATTGGCGATGGAAGATGGCGCAAGCCCCGCGTCCATTGTGTACGAGATCCAACGCTGGCCGGCATCTTTTGGTATCCTGACAAGCCGTCAGCGAGAACGTGGCCCCGTCTCTTTTCGCGAGGCGCTCGCAGGTTCGTATAATATTTCGGCACTACAAGCGGTTGAGCGCGTTGGCGTCGCCCGAATGATCTCTCGACTCAAAGCCGCAGGACTTGGACCTCTCGATGGAAGTCCCAGCACCTACGGACACCAAATAGTGTTGGGTTCGCCAAAGATCCGCTTACTCGACCTCGCGTCTGCGTATGGATTTTTGGTCCGTCAAGGCAAAGTGATATCTCCTCGTTGGTACAAACATCATACAGACGCACAGGGGACACAGACATCATCCCCTCCACAGAAAGAACACGAAGTGTATTCGGCGCTGACGAGCTGGCTGACGATGGACATTCTCTCCGATGAAGGCGCACGTCACCACGTCTTTGGCATGGAGCTGCCTGTTGACTTGCCTTACAAAGTCGCAGTGAAGACAGGGACAGCGCAGGGCTTTGCAGACACTGTGGCAGTCGGCATCACAAGTGAATACACAGTCGCAGCGTGGGCAGGGACATTTGATGGCAAACCGATCAAAGGGATGTGGGCGATGTACACAGCCGGCCCGATCGTGAGGGCTGGACTTTTGTATGCGAGTAAAGGCAAGAGACTCCACCTTCCGCCCAAACCAGAAGGAATCAGAACGCAAAAAGTGTGCACCCTCTCAGGGATGACCCCCAATGAACATTGCCCAAACACACGCCTCGAACATTTTCATCGTTCACGTCCACGACCTCATCGATGTAATTGGCATGTCGTACGAGATGGACACCTCGAAGTGCATTATCCCAAACCAGCACATATTTGGGCAAAGCGAAGACGTCTTCATCGTCTCCAGTGAACCTACCGCCTGGATGGTCCTCTAGCGAAGTAAGCGCATGGGTATGGTCTTGCATTTCCCCCGTAGGGTCGGGCCTTGTGTCCGACCTCTATGTTGTATGTCCTTTTCGCGAGAGGACCAGTAAGACCATCGAATCCAAAAAAGGATACGGAAAATGAGACAAACACAGAAGGTTCCTGTTGAAGCCACAGACTTTGTGATTCGTCGTCGACATGGCGTTGCCATGCCTTCTCCTTATGCCTTGCTCCATCCAACGGCCCTACAACCTTATCGTGAACAGTGTACTGTGGACGACACTTACTTCCCACACGTCCGTGCCCGGTATCGGACATCGATCTGACTGTCGTATGGTGGCTGTGCAAACTTGGAGAAATAGATTGTATTGTATGCAGAAAAATACTCCCAGCCATCCTGAGCACTTTTCTTGACTCGTTGACCATTCACGGAGACAGAAAGAGTCGAAGGTCTTGGAATGCGTGACAATGAAAAGCTAGAGGGCAAACCACCAAACCCGCACATGCTGCAAAGAGGCATCAAACCCTGCCAAAAAAGCTCTCTACCGATATGGACATATACACCTTTCAAAAGACGAGACAAACGAAGATATCGACTCTTCTCATGGGGACACAAACCATCATGCGTACAAATACTGGGTCCAACAACGTTGACACGAATAGAAAGTAGACCATGAGACTTTTGCAGAGCTTTGATGGAATGTATATAATACTCAATGCTCTTCGGAGATGTATCTTGCGTTGCAGAGATAACATACACTTCTAAGATAGCACCTTTTCGCAAAAACCCCTTGTTACACTTCGTGTTGTTGAGCATCTTCGATGAAAGCGCTTGTTCCATCGTCGCAAGCACCTTACTCTCACGACGAGTCGTCACACCTACCCGCACTTGATTCTCGAATTGCTTCAAAAAGTGGGGGTCAGAGATCGACAATATTTTCTTGGAGCCAACAAAACAACCTTGCCCTCCATCCCCTTGCAAACTCTCCGTCGAAACAATAGCGACTTGCGTGTCACTGCTCCATGTATGTATCCATTCAGCAAACTTCTTCAATCCAGCGACCACATCCTTTTGGTATGTCGCCATCTTTGAAGACGTATCAAGTACAAACAAGACGTCCACTTTCGGTCTGCTTATCTGCCGAAAGGTCTCAATCTGCTCATATCCATCGACAACCTTCCCTTTGACAGCGAGCTGCTCTATAAGCCCTTTTGTCGTGCTGTGGAACACCAACTGGTTCGAAAAGAGACCGACCTTCTCCGCCTCAAAATGGACCGCCACAGAGAGCTGCTCACGAGCTTGCAATGTCACCGGCAACAACGGTTGCTTTGTTACCTTAAATGGATGCCCTCCTTTTTGGACCCAGGCGATATCATAGATCTCGATAGAATCAGGACATCCACTCGCCCCTGTATGGTACACATGAACGGTCTGCACCGAAGCGCCACAACCCACTTCTTGCTCGCCAAAATCCAACGTCCCAGGGACGACCAACAAACACTTTGCCTGTGATGAACCAGAGAAAGATTGCTCAAGCCTCGCAGCGCCAGCCTTCCAAGCAAGAGTCGCCTTGTACGAACTTTGTTCCCTCTTTGGAGACCATGCAACACGCACAGAGATCGAGGAGCCAGATGCCACAGTCGCCGGCCAGACCGATGGAGACACAAGTGCAAATCCTTCACTATCACCGCTCCAAACAGGTCTCTCCAGGACACAATCACCGCTTCCTCTGTTTTGGATTGTAAAAGAACGCTCTCTCTGCTTCCCAACAGGCAGCCATCCCATCGAGACCTCCAAAGAAGACGAGGTCAACACGCACACTTTCGAGGCACTCTGCCCTGTTAAAGTGATGGACAAAGACTCTTTTCGCTCATCTTTGAAGGTGATAAGAACCTCCGCACGTCGCAATGTCGCAGTTGACCTCGAAAACGAGATCTCCAATGGAATCTCCTCCCCCACAACAAGCCCCTTGAGCGTAGGTGGTTCCATCGAAAAATAGGTCGCATCATCCTTTACACGGGAGACGACACCAACGTCACGAAAAAAGCAATCACGATTTCCGATATTCTTTAATGTGATGGTCTGTTTACCAGCTTCAGAAAAATGGAGCGCTCGTGTCGAGACTTTGAGCACACACCCTGATGGTAACATCCTGACAGGGAACGCTCTCGTCTCAGCGTTTGTGTTGACCCAAAGCTCACCTTTGATAGTGTTCTTTGACTTACGTTGATACCAAGCTTTTACAGGTACACTCTGCTCAGGAGACAACGCCAGCGGGCGAGGATACAAAGACGTCTCGAACGTCATATCTTTCACCGCCGCATTGACGCCAAAACGAGAGATGTGAAGCGTTTTGCTCCCAGAAGACATCAACACAAATCGAATATCTCCCTGCTCTCCGATCGGTAGATAGGGTAGCCACAAGGTCGTATCCTCTTCAGGAGGAAGACATCTCAGACGTCGGTCGTAAGGGTGTGAACGACATGTCCATGAGGAGGAATACGTCGCACAATCTTTGTCGCTCTGACACTCACCATACAACCCAATGGCCCGAACATCAGCGACCTCACGTTGTCCAGACACAAGAATTCGTTGTTCTCGACGTGGATGGGAGGCTGAGTTGAACACAAATTGCCACGTCCCATTGAACTGGACAGATGCATTTTTGTAGGGATGGAATAAGAGTTGAAAAGGAAGTTTGCTTCTTGCCGGGATCGTAACGGGGAGAAAGGGCAATTGGATCGAAAAGGCATTCTTTTGTTCTGATGTGAGGGTCACATTTACGAGTTGGACGGGCCTGTCTTCTTGGTTATGGAAAATACAAGAGATCGCTCGCTGTTTACCTGCAGAGAGGGGTCCAAAGGTTTCAGGCGATTGCTCACAACGATACAAAGGGAGCCCTGGCAGGGTCAACGCAGGTCGCTTTAACGCGATACGCAACGTAAAAGGACGCCCACCCTTGATACTCCAATCGACGAGTTTGATTTGCAATTGACCTTCGTAGAGATCTTCTAAAGGACTTGCGCACCCAATAGAAAAAATGGTGACTTCGTTTTTTGCGAGAGATGTAGGCAACGTAGGAAGCTGATAAGAGAACACTTCCTCCTTCGCTGTCGGGAAGGAATGGATGATCTTCGCACTTTGTATATCGATCGTCCTATCACCATTCGCCCGTATCGCAAAGGTCTTACTCTCAGGATGACCTGGTCGACAACGCAAAAAATGTATGGAGTGTTCGGAAAGATTGATAAGAATCGAAGGCTCTACCACCTGCCCTTGTCCACAACCAAAGAGCATGAAAGACAAGAGCATAGAGACAAATGCCAAACCACGCAAACGCCTGTTCTTCAATATATGTTCTACTTCAGATAACATCCCAACGATCCTTTTTTCACCACCGAGCCAACACAACCTTCCAAGAAGGTAACATATTGTTGGACGTATGCACCACTCTTTTTTGGGAAATAATATTTTCTCAAAAACCTCTCTTGATGCGTTCCGGAGCACTACCTATGAAAAAAAAAACATGTTTTTTGTGGTCTCACATGGAACAAAGTGTGAAAAAACATGTTTTTCCATGATCACAA
The DNA here is from genome assembly GCA_002731275.1 of Deltaproteobacteria bacterium. GTDB lineage: Bacteria > Myxococcota_C > UBA6777 > UBA6777 > UBA6777 > UBA6777. Next base: position 70,120 of record PCBK01000118.1, read on the forward strand.
GCCACCAGGGAGGTAGAAAACATGTTTTTCAAGAGATGTATGTTCGAAGTATCACCTCAAAAACATATTTTTTAGCGTCCGGATCGCTTCGGAACGCATCAAGAAAGGTTTTTTTAGCGTCCGGATCGCGTCGGAACGCATCAAGAGAGGTTTTTATTGCGTTCCGGAGCACTCCCTACGAAAAAAAACATGTTTTTTTGGAGGCTCTGACAAGAGGCGACTTACGAAAACATGTTTTTTTGGGATGTCCAGGTAAGAGGAGACTCACGAAAACATGTTTTTGGCAGGGGGTCGATGTCTGGGATGGGAGAATAACTTGTTTCCTCAGTCGTCTTCAGGTGGTGGGAGCGCGCCACGGTTTTTGATCAGGCGCTCGACAAACTCTTTGTTCTCGTCGAATCCCTCAGGACGTTCACCAACGTCTCGCGCCGCCATCATCATATCCTCAAGCGCCTCGATCACGTCCAAGACAAAGTCGGGATAACCGTTGACGTCGGTGTACTCGGCGATCAACTGCAAGACTTCGATCGTGTGGCTATACATCGCAGGTGTCATGGTGAGAAAGGCCGGCACAAAGAAGGCGACTTCGAGGGCTTCCCACATCTTCTCATCCTGCCCTCCTCTCATGTAATCCCGCGCCTCGGCAAACTTACGTGGTGCCTCTTTCCATTGCTTCTGCTCGTCAGCACGGATGACCAAGATCAGCACGACCACAGAACCGATCAACGCGCCCACACCGATCGCCGCGCCAAGTCCTCCCCAGAGCGCATACGATTGATACGCCGAGACAATGATCCCAAGCAACCACATCGGGATCCAAAACAATCGACCTTCGAGCCCGACAACCTCGCAGATCCCACTGACGACTGTCGTCACGAGCCCAATAATAAACCACTCATAGGGACCATCTGAGAACGGAATGACAAAGTTTATCCCCCAACAGACCAAAGCAATCAGCAAGGCCACAGGGATCGCGGCGAGGTTAAAAACAACCACAACATCCTCCTTTAAGGCCCGACGCAAACACAAAAACAAATGGGGTTGTGTCGAGCAACATACGTTGAAAAGAAAAACATCCAGAGAGCCTATGTGGATACAAAGAGGAAGTCAAATCCCCCACATACTCCCTGCATGTTCCCAGCAATGATACATTGCAAGAGGACACTATACGTCACACATCGGTGGAGACGCGTAAAACACAACCACCAACGCTTTTTGAACGCCACTTGTGTAGGAGCGCTTCTCGATAATCCTCAAAAGAGAAGACGTCGGAGACATAAGGTTGAATATTCCCTTCACCGGCCCAAGCGAGTAAGTCTTGTAACCGCTTAACCCGAATGGAAGGATCTTTTTGTGCGGAGATCACAGCCGGACAGCCGAGGACCTTCAACCCCTTCATCATGATCAGGTTTGTCGGGAGCTGATTTGGGTTGGCTTTCCCTTTTTCACCCTTCGCCACAAATGGCGTGGAAGCCCACCCCACGACCAAAAATCGCCCACCAAAGCACATCGAACGCATCGACTCTTCGGAGATAGGACCACCAACAGGATCGTATACAACGTCGACACCGCGCCCTCCCGTCAAAGCCTTCACCTCTTTGCGAAAAGAACGCAGCCCACCTGTCTCTGGATCTTTCGTATGAATGACATGATCGGCCCCCTGCTCTTTCACCACAGCGAGCTTCTCCTCACTTCGTCCAGTCGCGATCACAGTCGCCCCGACCAACTTCGCGAGGTGGACCGCAGCCAACCCTGTCGAACCTGATGCGCCGTGGATCAATACGGTCTCACCTGCCTTCAATTCACCACACGCGATCAAGCAGTGATAGGCTGTCTCGTAATTGCCGAGAAAGTGACACCCTTGATCAAATGAAAAGCCTTTCGGCATCGCGTGTATTGCCTCTTGAGGCGCGACCGCATACGAGGCAAAACCACCGTACTTTTGGTAATCTCCAGAGGTCCGAGGCCCCGAGACAAAAGCATCCACAATGACTTTCTCGCCGACAGATGTTTGGGTGACGTCACTCCCCACCCATTCGACAACACCACTGTACTCAAGTCCCGGTGTATATGGAGGCTGAAGCGAATGTTGATAGAGACCACTTGTCATCAACAGATCGACCCACCCTACAGCCGAGCTACGAATCGCGACGACGACATCTGTCGACTTTAGCGCATTGACATCGGGCACAGAGACCTCACGTCGCTTCATATGTTTGGAGATCGCGTCTTGAGGATGTTCAGAAAAGGCGGTCACAAAGACCTGTTGTGGTTGAGTATTGGAAAATGTTGTCACGTCGCACCCCGAAATATCGAAAAGAGCAAACTAAGCGGCGAGCCACTCGGCTACATCAGCGGCGAAATAGGTCAGGATAATATCAGCCCCGGCACGACGAATTGCGATCAGACTCTCCATCGCGACAGCTTCCAGGTCGAGATAACCCGCCTGACCAGCAGCGTGAAGCATCGCATACTCACCGCTCACCTGATACGCAGCCACGGGAACGTCAGAGACTTCTCTTACCCGGCGGATCACGTCGAGATACATCCCTGCAGGCTTCACCATCACCATGTCAGCACCTTCGTCGAGATCGAGCGCGGTCTCTCGAAGCGCCTCGCGAACGTTGCAAGGGTCCATCTGATAAGTGCGCTTGTCTTCGGGGATACCTTCTCTTTTGCGAGGCGCTGAGTCGAGCGCATCTCTGAAGGGCCCATACAGCGCAGACGCGTACTTGGCCGTGTAAGAGAGAATCGAAACATCTGTGAAGCCTGCTTCATCGAGGGCATCACGTAGAACACCGACGCGACCATCCATCATATCGGATGGCGCAACAATATCAGCGCCCGCCTCTGCTTGGACGACAGCCATCTGCGCCAAAATACCCAACGTTTCATCGTTGACGACGACACCATCTCTGACGACACCATCGTGACCATCGGAAGAGTATGGATCAAGCGCAACATCTGAGACGACGAGCATGTCGGGGTAGGCTTCTTTGACCGCACGAATGGCTCGCGGAAACAGCCCTTCGGCGTTGAGTCCTTCTGTACCGACTTCATCCTTTACCTCATCATGAATCGCCGGAAACAGCGCAACACCAGGGATGCGTAGCGCCGATAAACGTCCGACCTCTTCGAGTAAGGTGTCGATACTCATGCGGTATTGTCCAGGCATCGAGTGGATCGCTTCACGCACTCCTTCTCCCTCGACGAGGAACAGTGGCGCGATCAAGTTGTCCACAGACAACCGCGTCTCTCTCACCATTCTCCGAATACCTTCCACTCGACGAAGCCGCCTTGGGCGATGATTCATCCACGTACTTGTTGACATCTCGACCTCCTATCCACAGGATGCACCTGCTTTATCCTACGTTCTCTCAACAGGGAGAGGGCATGGTGTATATGATCAACCCCCCATCTGTATGAGGGCGCCTGTTATGATGCAGATCCCACGGTGGGATTCAACCTATTTTCTCGCGCGTCCACTTTTGGCATCCTCCCCCCACACGAAAGGGAATATCTTTGATGAATCGAGAAGTCCTTCGACTGGCCATCCCCAACATCCTCAGCAATTTGTCCATTCCGTTGTTGAGCAGTGTCGACACGGCGCTCGTCGGCCACCTCAATGGTGTCCACTATATCGGCGCCATTGCTGTCGGCGGCGCCATCCTCAACATGGTGTATTGGGGCTTCTCCTTTCTGCGAATGGGCACAACAGGGCCGACAGCACAGGCACACGGCAGTCAGGACCGAGAAGAGGAGGCCTCCCAATTTGGGCGAGCGATCTGTGTCGCGTTGTTCTTTGGTGTCTTGTTGATCCTGCTGCAAGATCTCGTATTTTGGGCAGGACTCTCCATCATGAAGGCCTCTCCACTCGTCGAGAAACACGCCCGCATCTATCTCTCCATTCGCATCTACGCGGCACCTGCGACGTTGTCACTCCTCGTGATGCACGGTTGGTTTCTGGGGATGCAGAACGCGCGCTTTCCGCTCTATCTCGCGCTGACCTCCAACGCCTTTAACATCGGCCTCAACCTGTACTTCGTCAAAGTCATGGGCATGAAGTCCGACGGGATCGCGCTCGGCACGTTGATCGCCCAATACACGGCGCTCTCTGTGGGCGTCGGTCTCATTGTACTGCGCTACCGTCCGACCTTGCGTCACCTCAAGTTCGAGAACATCATCAAATGGAGCGCCCTCCAAAAACTCTTCAGTATCAACAGAGATATCTTCCTGCGTACGCTGGCGTTGATCTTTGTCTTCACTTACTTTACAGCGCAGTCCGCACAATTTGGCGACGCGTTCCTCGCAGCGAACGCCGTCTTGCAACAATTCTGGCTGCTCACAGCGTATGGTATTGATGGGTTCTCCGACGCAGCCGAGTCGCTCGTTGGAAAGTACCTGGGTGCCAAACGGATCGAGAAGATCCAGGTCGCCATCAAATACGTCTTCGCGTGGGGTTTTGCGCTCGCCTTTGTGTTGATGCTCGTCTTTGGCCTTGGCAAGATGCACCTCTTGTCCCTCTTCACTGATCAGCCAAAAGTCCTTGAGATCGCCAACACATATTTCATCTGGACTTTGTTTGTGCCCCTGCTCTCCTGTTTGGCCTTTTTGTGGGATGGTGTCTATCTCGGCGCGACCCGGACAGATCTGCTGCGCAACACGATGTTCATCGCAGCGTTTGTGGTCTTCTACCCGCTCTTTCGCCTGACCTATCCGTACCTGGGGAATCATGCGCTCTGGCTCGCGATGACAGCCTTCATGGTCACGAGAGGGATCGCGCTCTCTCTCCTCGCAACCAAACACTTCTTTGGAGCTCGCCCACTCTCCCTCCCTGCTCGATAAACTCGGTCGATAGAACACAACAGAGCCAAAGAACCCTGCCCATCACAAAGACAGAAAACGTCTTGACATCCCCAAAACAACCGCCTTAGTCTACGCACAGCGATGAGAACGCATCTCTTTTATCTCTCTACCTCAACAAGGGTTTTCCATGCAAACACGAGCTGGCTGGCGATTTCTGCAACGGGATGACTGGCGACAATGTTTCCTTTCTTACATTTTGCTCACGCTCTGGTGCATACCACTGTTTCTCAAATCGGACATGTACGGCATCCTCGATTGGGATTGGTTTACCAGCTACTTTTACGCAGTGAGGGAAAGTGTCATTGGGTATGGGCAATTTCCGGGATACAACCCCTGGATGAGTCTCGGTTCGCCGCTGTGGGCCAATCCTCAAATAGGACCGGTCTCCTATCTCACACCATTTGTCCTCGTCCTCGGCCCTGTTACAGGGTTGAAGTGGGGTTTGTGGTTTGGGTACCTGCTCTCCTTTGAAGGTGGTCGCGCCTTGGGTAGACACCTGTTCCGCACCAAAGAAGCGGCCATCATTGCGGGATTGCTCTTCGCCCTTAACGGCGCACTCGCCGCGCATCTCGTGATGGGACACTTTTGCTTTGCGGCTTACCCGCTCTCTGCGTGGTTGATTCTGTTCTTCCTCAACATGCACGACGATCCCAAGGCTAGTCTTTATGCAGGTCTGACAGCCGGTCTGATGGTGCATATCGGTCTTCATTACTACGTCGTCTACATCTTTCTCTTCTGTGCGATGTTGGCGGCGTATCAAACACTGAAAACAAAAAAATGGTGGGTGACGCTACAATTTTCGGGGCTCTTTTTGCTGTGTTTTTTCTTTGTGGCGTCGATCAGGTTGTTTCCAATTTTGTCTGTGATGTCGGATTTTCCGCGCTCCATCTCGTTACCATACGCGCTCAACTTGGATATCCTTTGGAGGATGTTTCTGATCCCAGCTGTAGGTCCAGCGCAGACATGGCTTACGCTCCCATATCAGGGGCAGCTATTTCGCGTCTCAGGATGTGAATTCTACGCATTCGCAGGGTACATCACACTTCTCTTGTCGCTCTTTTCACTGCGCAAGGGCATCAAGTTCTTCCATGTAGGTGCGGGGCTGTCTTTTTTGTTGACGCTCGGAAATACGGCTTTTTGGCTCCCCTCTAGCTGGCTCTCACACATCCCTCCCTTTCGCTCAATGTGGGTCTTTACACGTTGGCGTGTCCTTCTCCTCGCCTGCCTTGCCCTCTGCGCGGCACATGCCATCGATATATTGTTGCAAGAGCGAGAAGAAGCGTCATCTTTGCGTTGGTGGAAAATCGCCGTATGGCTCGCCCCTCTTGAGCTGATCGTGCTCTTGATGCCAGGCTGGTATCAACATGTCCTGACGACACACTTCCCCAACGTATCGAGGACATCGCTCAAACTACCACAAACCAAACACATGCTCTCAAAGAGACGCATGCTCTACCGAAAAGGTGGACTCCCGACGTACTACGCGCTATTCCGTGAAAACATTGGTGTTGTCGGTGGATACGAACCTTTGTTTGGTTATGGTCCGACGAGGAGCATCCGTTGGTACACAGAGCATCCATCTTACAAAGGCGAATACACAGTTGATGGAAAGCGTCCCGTCCAACCGACATATTGGTCTCCCAACCACATTCAATTCTCAGGTCTTCCGGCTGGTCACTTCTTGTTGATCAACCTCAACCCAGGGAAGGGGTGGCAGCGCAACGGGGAGCCCATTTTTACGAAGCTCAAGTCATTTGCCTTGAGAAGACACTTCGCGGTCAAGATCCCAGCATCAGGAAAAATCGACTTGCGCTACCGTCCTCCTGGGCTAACAAGTGGTCTGTGGGTCACGATGTTGTGTGGTTTGATCGGCTTGCTGCTTTGGCTGCGCCAACGCAAACAGGGAACAGAACCTACCCCATCGGCTTGATAGCCTCTCCCCAAAAGAACAGTCAGAGAACAGGGTTCAGGGTCATAGAGCAATGGGTTTGCTTTTGTGTGCCTTTGCGGCAGGCGAGTAGCATTTCCTTTTGCAGTCCGTTGTCATCGCTGGAGATGGGTGTACAGACGAGCAACAACTGGACGCTACTATCGACACTCTCAGGTTCAAGGACGATGCGCTCAACACCGAGGACTTTGAGAGGTGTCGTGCGATCTTCACAGGTGTTCGCTTCCCAACGCAAGAAAACTTCCTTCACTGATAGCCCGGATTGTTGTGCTTGTTCACTGAGCAGTCTGGAGATCTCACCTTCGTATCGACCGGCTTGTGAGAGAGACAAGGCGATCTCTCCATTGGATTGAGAAGAGACACCTGTACAGCTCGTATGAAAGGTGTACTTCACGTCGATCTTTTCACGAACACATGGGGGGTCCACACAAGCAGCGAGGCAGAGGACAAGGAGCAGAATGGGGAGGAGATATCTCATTTGGCCAACACTGTCTTTTTGCCAACCGCGAAGAAGTTCCCGTGAAAGATGTGGTAGTAGTACTTCGCACTCCAGAGCAGACCGGCGCTTTGCTTATGCGAAGAGTCGGACACAAAATCGTTATACCAGATAAAAATCACCCTATCCGTTCGCGCTTGGGGAGTATTCATGGCCTTCCATCGGGTACCTTGTTCCCACATCTCGTACGTCACAATTTCGCTGACGACCTGGTCGATATTTCGGGGGGAGTAGCCGCCATGGAGATAATCTCCCCAGGCTTTTACGTCATCGATGTACTTGCGATAGAAGCGCTTAAAATCATCCTTCGTCCCAAAGAACCCGCCCCTTTTCATCAAGAGCGCGTGGGCTTTGCTCTTTTTCTTGAAGAATTGCGCCATCGTCTGGTCGATAAAGTATTGTTTTTGACCTAGCCAAAAGTAGACGAGCATGTGGTGGGAGCGTGGTTGAAAGAGTTGTGGTTCGACGCCGATCCGAGACAAGTATGCAGCCGAGTAGGCCGCGCCGATATGACAATAGCTATCATCGATATCGAAGCCCATCTTTTTCATCTTTGGCGCAGAACGCTTGAGATAACGCGCGATACGAGCGAGTGTGGGATGACGATCTTTGGGTTGCTTGTACGAAGTGTGTACAGGCTGTGATGTAGGGGCAGCGAATCCGACAGAAGCACCACTCATCAACACACCCAAGTGGAGAGCAAACAGGAGCATGAATTTCATGGAAAACCTCGGGCAAAAGGAAACGAACACACCATCCTGGTGTTGGATGGTGGGATCATATCAAAAAAGGGGGATTTGATGAAGTGAAAAAGGAGGGGACACAACAGAACCCCCAAGAAGGGATTCGGTTGATCATGGGGATTTATTTGTAGCAGAGGGAGTGTCCAAGTTTACGAGTGTCGCGTGAACGGTTACGACAGCTGTATCCGGGACCATCTTGGGAACCACCACCTGCGAGGCGGGTGATGTGCCAACGACCCATTCCTGGAGCGTTACAAGCATTTCTCAAGTACTTGCGAGCGACAGAGAGAGTCGCGAGACGGTAGCCTGCGCCACATTTTCCGTCACCAGCAAAGACGCGGAAGGAAGGCACGCGGGTTTTGGCTTTGCGTTGCTTCGCGCGGCGTTGTGCTGCGAGTGTTTTGGCTTTGCGTTGTTTCGCACGGCGTTGTGCTGCAGTCGCTTTGGCGCGGCGTTGTGCTTTGACTTTGCGTTGTGCTTTGGCTTTGCGTTGTTTCGCGAGTTTTTGTCCACCTGCTTTGGCTTTGCGTTGTTTGGCACGACGTTGTGCTGCAACAACTTTTGCCTTGCGTTGTTTGGCGCGACGTTGTGCGAGCGTCTTCGCCTTGCGTTGTTTGGCGATCTTTTGTCCGCCAGATTTAGCTTTGCGTTGTTTTGCACGACGTTGCGCTGCGAGCGCTTTTGCGCGACGTTGCTTAGCTTTGCGTTGTTTGACGCGCTTTTGTCCACTGGCCTTGGCTTTGCGTTGTTTTGCACGACGTTGTGCTGCGAGCGCTTTTGCACGACGCTGCTTGGCTTTACGTTGTTTGATGCGTTTTTGTCCACCTGCCTTGGCTTTACGTTGTGCTTTTGCACGGCGTTGCGCTGCGAGCGCTTTTGCGCGACGCTGCTTGGCTTTGCGTTGTTTGATGCGCTTTTGTCCACCTGTTTTGGCGCGTCGTTGTTTGATTTTGCGTTGTTTGATTTTGCGTTGCTTTGCACGGCGTTGCTTGATTTTGCGTTGTTTTGCACGACGTTGTTTGACGCGCTTTTGTCCGCCTGCTTTGGCTTTGCGTTGTTTTGCACGACGTTGTGCTGCAAGTCCTTTTGCGCGACGTTGTTTGACGCGTTTTTGGTTGCCAACTTTGGCTTTGCGCTGCTTGATTTTGCGTTGTTTTGCACGACGTTGTTTGATTTTGCGTTGCTTTGCGCGACGTTGTTTGATGCGCTTTTGGTTGCCTGTTTTGGCTTTGCGTTGCTTGATTTTACGCTGCTTCGCTTTTCGCTGTGCTTTGGCTTTGCGCTGTTTGATACGCTTTTGATTGCCTGTTTTGGCTTTGCGTTGCTTGATTTTACGTTGCTTTGCTTTTCGTTGTGCTTTGGCTTTACGCTGTTTGATACGCTTTTGATTGCCTGTTTTGGCTTTGCGTTGCTTGATTTTACGCTGCTTTGCTTTTCGTTGTGCTTTGGCTTTGCGCTGTTTGATACGCTTTTGATTGCCTGTTTTGGCTTTGCGTTGCTTGATTTTACGTTGCTTCGCTTTAAACTGCCCTTGTTTCTTTTTGTTACGTTGCAGTTTCACTTTGCGTTGTTTCGCAAGTTTTTGGCCATTTGCGTTTCTTCTCGCGAGCGCCAACTTTTTAGTAAGCTGTGCTCTTCTACGAGTCTTCGCGGCTCTTTGTCGTCTGGAAGCGATCACACTTTTGCGATTGCGCTGGATCATCTTCTTCAGGTCACTTTTGGTTTTCTTTTGAAGAAGAGCTTTGCGCTTGTCTTTGCGGGCTTTGACTCTCAGCTGCGCGCTTTGCTTCGCTTTCGCGCGCATCTTTGCGTTTGCTTGTCTCTTCGCGAGAGACTGCTTTCTCACGAGCGTGCTTTTCGCTTTTGATTGTTTCAAACGTTTCGCCTGGATCTGGCGAACTTTGGCATTAGCATCGGCCTGTTGGGGCGCAGCCCCCAACAAGAACAATCCCAGGACTGGAAAAAGAAACTTTTTCATGATTCTCCTCGCTGAGTAGGTGAGAAAAGAAAAAAAAGAAGAGCACTTGTTGTGCTCATCTACGGGAGACAGGGAGGATATTGTTTTGTCGACAATGTCCCCTTGCGATCCCAAGAAGAATATTGGCCACATCGTTTTCCATGTGACCAGAAAGTAATTGTTCGACGTCGTCCATTCTCAAACCATTCACTCCAACGCCCACTTTTTACGCCATCAAGCCACCCTCCCGCAGAGCGAGGTTTGCCATTGGAGAACCAAGTTTTCCACAAACCATGGGGACGATCAGACTTCCAAAGCCCCTTCGAACGAAGCGCTCCGTTGGGGTGCCATTGTTGGCTGAGACCTTGTTGTTCGTTATGTTTAAAGTGAAGAGAGAGCTTTTTTTGACCACTTGGATACCACTGCATCCACAAACCGGTCTTTTGGTCCTCTTGATAGTGGTATGTGTGTTTCTTTTTCCCGTCGCGATACCACTCTTCAAATACACCGTGTTTCTTTCCGTTTTTCCAGTGTGTCACGCGCTTTATCTTTCCATCACGATACCAAACCGTCCATTTGCCTTGTCGTTTGTTTTTGATGTGATGGACAAGTGAGCGCATTTGGCCATTTTGGTACCAAGTTTTTGAGGTTCCGTTTTGCTTGCCTTTTAAGAATCCATACACAGCCCGGCGTTGTCCATTCGGAAACCAGTGTTCCCAGCGTTTATCAGCGTCATCCTCTTTCCAATGCTCGATGGCCTTGGTCTTCCCGTTACGCCACCAATGAGTCCATTTCCCACAAAGTTGGCCATAACACCACTTGCCCTGACTCTTGAGTTGGCCGTTGCTCCACCAATATCGCCATGTTCCCTCACGTTCGTTTGTGTCGTAGCGTCCTTCGGCTCTCTTTTGCCCGCTCTTGTACCAGTATGTCCAAGTCCCCGACGCTTTCCCCTCTTTAAAATGTTGTTTGGCCGACAATTTTCCTTCATCGTTCCAGCGCAACCACTCGCCCACTCTTTTGCCAAAAGACCACAACCCTGTCGATTGTTTGGCCCCATTTTCGTGCCATGTGGTGACCCAACCGTGTTGTTGTCCTCCAATAAAGGCACTGACCTCTTTGACCTGTCCACCTGCATACCAGGAGAATTGAAGGCCATGAAGATGTCCGTGTTTGTATGTGTCTTGATGGAGAAGCTGTCCTTTCGCGTTCCAACGTCGATGCATCCCAACGGGTTTGCCGTGGAACCATCGCCCCTCGCTTCGAAGCTGCTGTGGAGACCACCACTGCCGCCAGATACCGTGAGGTTCACCCATCACATGACTGAGCTTTTCGATCCGCTCTCCCTGACGATTGTAGGTCTTCCAAGTGCCATGTGTTTTTCCGTACCACCAGTGTCCCTCAACACGAAGGCGACCGTTGGCAAACCACACACGACTGACACCATGAAGTTTTCCACCACGAAAGTGACGGGTAGAATGGGGTATTCCATCGGGATGCCATTCTCCCTGCTTCCCCTCCCGCAGCCCCGATCGCCAGCACTCAATGGTCTTGAGAGCACCATTACCATGCCAACTCTTCCAACACCCCACACGCACGCCGAAAGACCACTTTTTCCATGTTTTCTTGCGCGTTGGACTCCAACAAGTCGTCAACACACCGTGCTTTTTTTGCCCCAACATAGAAGGCTCAGACGGAGCGCAAACACCGGCTTTTTTGGAGGCAAAAGCAGCCCCCGAGCACGAAAACAAAAGAGACCCTATACAGGTACCCATTAGCCAAATGCACAAATTGGTCACTTTCACAAAGACATCCTTTGGGAATGTTGGTGGACATGATCAAATGAACGATCATTTCGGATTTGTGTGTTGGATGAAAAGTCAATATCTTGCTCGAATGAAAGCCAGTCTATCGAACACCCTCCACCATGTCAATGCCTTTTCCCAAAAGAACCCAATCGCCTGCAAATACAATCTTCTGTACACAACAATGTAGAAGCACCGATCACATTTGAGAAAAAGTCTGACAAAGCAAGCACATCAATGCACTTCCAAAGAGTGACCACTTTGCACATGATCACCCTTTGCAAATCAAAGGTCTCTTCTGGTACATTCACCCAAAAAGGCAGATGACTCGCTCCCCAATGCGAACCCTTTTTTCTCGGTGTACGTCACAAAAGACGCACCACAGACCACAAGAAGGAGAGAATGGTGACCTGGAAGCCCGAATTGCTCGCACCAGCCAAAAACCTTGAGCGCCTGAAAGTCGCGATCCTTTACGGCGCCGATGCTGTTTACGTAGGTGGACAAAAATACGGCCTACGTGCAAGAGCCGACAACTTCACAAGACAGGAGCTGGCCTCCGCTGCGGCGTTCGCGCACCAACACAATGCCAAGTTGTACGTCACACTCAACGCCTTTCTTCATGACGAAGACTTCGATGGTCTCGAAGAGTACTGTGCATATCTGGAGTCCATCGACATCGACGCGCTGATCATCTCTGATCTTGGTGTCCTTCGCGAAGTCCGAAAGGCCTGCTCTATCGACATCCACCTCTCGACACAAGCCTCCTGCCTCAACCAATACGCCGCCAAGGTCTGGAAACAGATGGGCGTCACGCGTATCATCCTTGGTAGAGAGGTCTCCATCCAAGAAGCTGGAGTCATCAGAGCATCTGCTGATATCGACATCGAGCTCTTCATTCACGGTGCGATGTGTATGTCCTACTCTGGACACTGCACCATCTCCAATTTCACGGCGGGACGGGACTCCAACCGAGGTGGCTGCTCACAATCATGTCGCTTCTCTTACCAGCTCCACCCGTACAGCCCAGTTTCCTCGCAAGCTGAGATGCGTAACAACCTGCAACCAGACGAAGCCGTGACCTTTCTCTCTTCAAAAGATCTCGCGGGTGCCGATCAGATCGTCTCCTTCTTCCAACACCGTATCTGCTCACTCAAAATCGAAGGTCGTATGAAGTCTTCGCTCTACGTCGCGACAACTTGCAAAACATACAGACGCCTGATCGATGCGTACGCACAACAACAACAGCTCCCACTCACGCAGCACCAACATGAACTGGAGACGCTCTCACGCAGGGACTATTGTGATGGCTCTCTCTCAGCCCCAGCCGAAGCTGATTCAGTGTATCTCCAAGGAGAAAACCCAAACATCGGCTCACATGTCCCTGTTGGTATTGTCCTCGATACGACGGATGAACATATCACCGCGTTCCTCTCCACACCTCTCCAACAACATCACCAGATCGAGCTGATGCCCTTCCAAAATGCTCATGTCTTCCACACTGTTGAGAACATGTACAATCTCGAAGGACAGAGCATCACCGCAGCCCGACAGCAAAGTGTCGTCCACATCCCGAGGACTGCGTCGATGAAAGACATCGCACCGCTCAATGTCATCCGCGCCCAGAAATCAGGCTCCTAACAAAAAGTTCAAATCATTATGCAATTCAATACCTTTGTCACCTCAAGTGAAGATCTCCAGGCCTGCGCACAAGCTACCAACCTCAACGAGGTCCTTATCGAACCCTCGCTCCTCGCGGTGCAAGGCACACTTGGCAAAGAGCAAGCCCTCTCGCTCGCACAAGAAGCAAAACAGAAGAGCTTGCGCCCTGTCCTCGTCTGGGACGCCTTGATGACTGAACATGTGATGGCACGTGCGCTCACAGCGCTCGCGTCGTGGCCCCTCGACACATTTGCCGCGATTCGTGTCATCGATGTTGGCGCAGCCTTCTGGCTGCGAGAGCACTACCCATCACTCCCTATTCAGCTCCTTGTCGAGGCCGGAAGCCACAACATCTACGCCCTTCAAGGCTGGATTGAGTTGCTTCAACCGACACTTGAACGGCTTATTCTCTCGATTGAATTGCCCGAAGCCAAGCTGATCGAATACTGCCAAACCCTCCCTGTTCAATGTGAGTTGCTTGGTGCTGGTAGGATTCAACTCTTTTACTCTCCTCGTGCACTGCTCACGCTCCCTTTGGAAGCAGAAGATGATGACGCGGTGCCTTTGCGGGCATTGGGTGCCTCTGAGATCTCGAATCATCGACCGTTTGCCTTTCAACAATCCAAACATGGTACGTTGATGTTTCTGGACAAAGACCAGTTTATCCTCGACCGACTCGGTGGACTCAAAGAAGCCGGTCTTCACACATTGCGTATCGATCTCAGACACCTCAGTGACACCCCACATGCAGCGTCCTCGATTGCATCGCTTTGTGACAAGATCGTAACGCAGCCAGAAGACTTGAGAAAGTCATGGGAGCGTCCGACACGTGCACCATTCTTCCGCTCAAACAATACGACCGCGCAGTTCAAAAAGCTCCGCACAGGTACAAACGTCCACAGAGATCAGAGCTGTTTGGGGAAGGTGATCGCGACGGAAAACAAGAACATTATGATCATCCAGACATTCCAGGGGTTTGACCCACAAACCCCCAACCTGATTACCTTACCCAACGGCGAAGACATTCCACTGCAACAGCCTGTACGCCTGCGCGATCTCCAAGCAGCCCCCATTGCTCACTGCCAACCAGAAGAGTTCGTCATCTTGGACTGGCAAAAGAAAGTCTGTGTGGGCACCCTCCTTCGCCACACATCAGACAACGACTGAGCCTCCCCTCCAACGCACCTTCAAAGACACCATCCACGACATCACCTCACCAGGCTTTTTCACAACTTTTCCAATCAAGGAATAAATGTAGGCAGTGCAAACGTTCTCCCCCAAAAGCTCGGAAAACACTCGAATCTACGATGTCTTTTGCGTACAAGCGAAATAAAAAAGATGCTTATCATCAGAGAAAAAAAGAACAAGCTCATCATACGCGAAGTTCCTGTAATGCATTACATACTTTTTCCCTTGTCACTTGTTGGTGTGTACATCTATCTCCAACCATCGCCACCATGGTGGTCATACATATCCCCTCTTGTCACAATCATTTCGCTAAATGGAAAGAGTCACATCCACATCGAACTGGACGGTAGTCGTAGACAGTGTACAGTCATTTCAACATCACGAGGTATAACAAATCCACCCTCCCAAGGTGAGACTTATCGTTTTCCGTTTAGCGAAATCCTCAAGGTCATCGACCAACCGGAAGCTACATTTGTGCTCAAAGAACAGGCTCCTGTTTCGCTCAACCTCCCCAAAGTCAGCAAACGCAAGGCAGCAGATATCATTCGCCAAATCAACCTGTTTATCGAAAGAACAGCCTAACGAGAGGACACGATGAAGATCGCAAAGCATACGCCAGATGAATTGCAACTCAAGCACAACCCTATCCACCTGCCAATTGGAGGACTCATCATTCTCATTGGGACCCTCATCTTCTCATTTTTTACGCTCCCAACCAGCCATATTGAATGTAAAAAAAAGAGCCCAACCTCCTCATACGCAGACTGTACGGTAACAGAGCAATGGCTTGGGATTCCTTACAGTTCAAAAGAGACACAAAAAGTCATGGGACTTGAAGTGAAAGACTTCCCAAGTTGGGGAGCTTTGACCTTCGAAGCCTTCGCATTTGTCCGACTCACAGATACCAAAATGGCTGCAAGAGTCCATCAAACAGTCACCGACGCCAAATATTTATTTAAAAAGTGGATATCACAAAAAACAGAGGCATCATTCACGCTCACCACAAAACGCAAAAGCAGAGGAGAACTTTTGCTCTACCTCATCGCAGGCCTCTTGTTACTCTTCATTCAACCAAGCAAGTCGATCATCTTCAACAAGAAGAAAGGGACCGTCTCTACCACGTCGCGTATCTTGGTGTTCAAGCGCTCAAAGAGCATTCCACTCGACCAAATTCAGGCCGTTCACAGTCGAAAAACGACGAGCAGTGATGGTAATAACTTGTACACCTTGGAGTTGGAGCTTCCAAATGACGAAATGGTTCCTCTGGTCGACGGTACGATAGACGAAAGCGTCACCATCCGTGGCGAAGCTGCGATCGAAGAGTTTCTCCAATTGCCTCCCAAAACACATCAACGCTGGTGAGACCCACAAGAGTCTACTGATTTGCTCCAAGGGACAGTTGCCACTCATATCTTCGCAAATGTCCCCAAGGGCATGGAACAAGAGGAGACGTCCATACCGTGTATACGGGGTATTCTAGAGTTCTGCTCCAGGGCAGTTGCACTTGTGTCTTCGCAAAGTGCACCCGAACACACGTTACAATCCCTCATGACAACACGGATATTGCAAGCAACATCCTCCTAACGCTCGATTGCTCGGACAACATATGCGGTTGTCATTTGCTTCATGCACTCACCAGGACAATGGCTTGGATGATTGGAAAGAGGGATTCGTTTGATTGGTACCACCGGGTTAAAACCCGGTGCTATAGAGAGGGTACGCTCGCCGTAACGGCTTCGCATCGTTCAGAATTGCGGTGGGACTCAAAGTCCCACCTCAACGCATAAACGCACCTTTTTTACGATGATTATGAAGCAAATAAGCCCGATGAGGGAGTTTGCGGAGACACAAAGGCAACATCCGCCGGAACAGACTTGCGGCTCAACCTGCGTATGTATCGATTGAATACGCCCTCCTCTCGAAAGGCTTGAGAGGAGGGAAGAGCCGAAGGCTCAGGGTGGTGAGTTTGTCGAGGCATATGTTGCAAAGCGTACGAAGCAAATCAGCCACGAAGAGAAGCCTCTCCAAGAAGGGCTCTGTCAGTGGTAAAGCCCCAACCCCGCAGGGGTTCAACCGGGGTCCAGCGGCCGCCCGCTGGTGCAACGTCTGCCGGATCAGCATTCGAGTCCCCCTCGTGCATATCGGGCAAATCTCTCATTCTTCGTAAACTTGCATGATTCACATCGTGTCAAATCCCTTCACCTGCTGTAGCACGTAGACAATTGTCACACATCCCACAAGGCGGCTTGTAGGACTCCTGGAAGTAGTTGAGCAGGTGGACTCTTCGACACGTCTTCACTTGCGCAAAGTCCCACATATCCTGGCAAGTCGCCATCATCTTCTCTTGCTCTTCAGGTGTCTTCCCCCTCATCAAGAACGATAACTTTTCCATGTCATTCTGTTCATACAACAACACACAATCAGCACGTTTGCCATCTCGTCCAGCCCGACCAATTTGTTGATAGTATTGCTCCATACTCTTCGGCAAATCGGCGTGCAACACAAAACGCACGTCCGGTTTGTCAATCCCCATCCCAAAGGCAACTGTCGCGACGATCACATCGACCTCACCTCTGATAAATTGTTCTTGCACAGCGGAACGAGTCTCCTCATCAAGACCAGCGTGGTAGGCCGCGACTGACAACCCCTCGTCCTGTAACGCCATCGCCAACGCTTCCACCTCTCGACGAGAGAAACGGTAGATCATCCCTGAGACGCCTTCACGTCGGCGAATAAACATCGACGCCTGCGTAAAAATATCGAACTTCTCACCCACAGCAAGGAACAAATTGGGTCGGTCAAACGAATCCAACACAATCCCCCCCACAGGCAAACGCAATGAATCACAGATATCACGCTGCACAGCCGGCGTCGCTGTCGCCGTAAGCGCAACACAAACGGCATCAGGGAACGCCTTTCTGACTTGATAAAGCTGCCTGTACTCGGGACGAAACTCATCTCCCCACTCGGAGATACAGTGCGCCTCGTCAATCGCCAGACAATCCACCGCCAAAGAGCACAACATCCCCCGGATAGAAGGCTTCATCAACGTCTCAGGGGCAATGTACAACAAACGAATGTCACCACGATACAAACGCAAGATAATCTCTTCGTACTCGGCGAGATCCAATGTACTGTTGAGAAAATATGCAGGAATCCCCCTCTTCTGTAAGGCTTCAACCTGATCCTTCATCAAGGCGATTAATGGTGAGACGACGATTGTCAACCCGGGAAATAACAACGCAGGGATCTGGTAGCAAAGAGACTTCCCTCCCCCTGTTGGCATGATCACCAGCGTGTCCTTCTTGATCAAGACGCGCTTCAACGCCTCCTCTTGAAGAGATCGAAACGACGAATACCCAAACACCTCTCGCAACGCTGCACGCGCCACATCCAACGGTGTCTCCCTCTTCTCCATATCTATTTCCACTCTATCCATTCACCTTGCCCCATGCAAAATCAGTACGAACCCCATGTCGTACTCCCTCTCTCCCATGATGTCCAACAAAAGATCGATTTCCCCCACAAGCAAAACCCACACCAAGACATGATAAAGCAAATAACAATTCACGAATACAACAGAATCACCAAACCACACCCTCAGGCAGTGTTCAAATACAACACACCCCCTGTCCAAGCCTTGCACACCCCACAGACACACCACCTCCCACTCTTACACTCAAAGCACCCAGCCCAAAAACACGCTCACTGCTTGAGCAACCACTGTTTTGCCGATGTCTCTCCGTGCCCCTTTACCACCTGCTGAGGAGCGTCCACAAACGTCTCTGCGTGTTTCGCGTCTTGCTTTCTCTGCTCCTTCCCTTTGGCATGACAGCTAAAACAAGTCAGTTCTTTGTTACGCAACAAAGATTGCATCATCGGCAAGACCTTCCTCTCCATGAATTTCACCATCGCGGCGCGTTTCGGATCAGGGTCATCTGAAGTCGGCATATTGTCAGGGTCGAGTGGGTACAACTTGCTCGGCTTCGTGAAGTCCGGAGAATCCTGATCAGGTTCGCCGTGACATGTCATGCAGTGGAATGCTCCAGCTTTTGCGTACTTTTTGTCAAACGACGTGAACATACTTTTCATCTGAGGGAAGATCTCACGCTCCATCATCTCGCGCTTTCGCTCTGGCGACATGAACTCATTCCACGACTCAGGAGGAGGCATACACACACTCTCTGGCCCCATCGGATCAGAATTTCGACGTGTCCGATCTCCTCCCTTCTCCAACAATTTGGTCTCTGATTCGGGCATTCCGCAAGCGCAAAAGACCAGACTAAAAAGACAAACCAACAAACTCTGTAAACGCATGAGTATCCTCCGTGAAGTGGTGTTTCGGTGAACATCACTGAGTATCGAGGATGGGCGTGTGCAAAACCGTGTGCAAATATTTTCAATGTAAAATCATAAAGATAGAAAGAAAACACATCTTTTTCTTCAAAAAAAACAAAGCAGATCTTGTCGCGAGGGCACTTGTTTGTGACTGTACAAAACACAGAGAGGACATCGAGATGGAAATCACACATTGGATCGAATCAACAAGAGCTGGTGATCCCCACGCGTTCACACAACTCGTCGTACACACACAGAATCTCGCGCTGGGTTATGCGTTCTCCTACCTTGGAGACTTCCACCGCGCACAAGATGTCGTGCAAGAGACTTTCATGATCGTCCACGAAAAACTCCACACTCTCGAATCCCCTGAAGCCTTTCCAGGTTGGCTAAGACGTATCGTGCATCACCGATGTATGCGTGTCTTTCGCCAAAAGAAGCCCGCTCCTGTTGAAGACCTCGTTGAAGACCTCCAAACAGCCAAAACAGAAGAGGCACTTCAAAGGAAGCAAGAGCATGCGTATCTGCTCGAAGCGATCAAACGTCTGCCTGAAAAGCACCGACTCGCAGTCACTTTGTACTACCTCAAAGATCAATCACAGGATGAGGTAGCGTCATTCCTTGGTTGGCCCAAAACGAAGGTCAATAACACCCTTCATGAGGCCCGAAACTTGTTAAAAAGGAGACTATTTGCCATGGCTGCAGACACATTTCGCGAACAAAGACTGGATGAAGAATTTGCCAAAAACATCGGAGAAGTCGTAAGAGTCAGAGGTAGACTGGTCGATATACAAACACTTGAAGAGTCCACCCAAGTATTCGATCTGATAGGAAGTCGGGCTGGAGACAAAGAGAGAATGCCCAAACTCATCGCGATCCAGCGCCTTGAAGATGGTCGATTGCGTTGTGTCTCTACAGGAAAAGGTGTGCAAGCAGAAGACCACATCTTTCGCGCAGGTGGCGTTGAAGATGCCCAGCCGCTCCTCGATGAAACACTGTTCCACCAAATTGCCCATCAAATCCGCACACAAAAAGACGATGCTATCGTCGAAACAGGGATCAAAGCCCTCGACTTCTTTGCGCCACTCTCTCAGGGAGATCGCATCGGCATCTTCGGAAAAGAAGGCGTAGGACGCGCTGTTTTTTTGATGGAACTTTTGCACCTGCAATCCAAACATCGAGGAGACTTTCAGGTCTTCTTCTATAGCACCCGATGGAATGCTCATGGTACACAGGATATGCTGGAACACGAACCAGCGCTCTCAAGGGACGTCCACCCTCATATGCAAACGTACTGGCTGCTACATCCACGTGCTGCTGACCCTATGTACGTCGAAGATGTCGACTACTTGGACTGTAAGCTCTACTTTAACCCACTGAAGGCCGCCGAAGGTCTCTGGCCCGCGGTGGACCCTCTCTATACAACTTCACGGGCTGTTCAGGATGGTCGCATCTCCTCAAGGCACGCGACACTCCTACAACAAGCGCATGAACTCCTGATGCAAGGACGTTCACTCACACAAGATCCCGTATATCTCGAATGGTTCGCACTTGATGCACGTGAACAAGCAAAAGCCCGACAGTTGGCTTTTATCCAGGAACAATACCAAACACTTGAGCGAGAGGAGAGACAAACATTTGCACGGACACGTCGTCTTGAACGCTATATGACCCAGCCCTTCTTTGTCGCAGAGTCATTTAGCCAAATGCCAGGCATCTCCGTCTCATTGGAGGAGACATTGTGTGGCGTAGAGGCAATCCTTAACGGAGAGTTCGATGAGACCGAAGAAGAAGCGTTGATGTGGCGCGGAGCATGAGTGCCGAAAAGTAGTCACATCTTCGCAAAGATATTTTTCACCGCACTGAGGGAATGCAGAGGGGGCACACGCTGTTGTCACAAGTGCAACAAAGACAAAAGACAACAAGAAAGAGTAGACCCTCACAGAAAGGGCCTTATGATGCGTGTGACAAAAAAAACTCCAGATCAACTCCACCTCTTTCACATCCCATATGCCATTTTACTGGCAAGTCTGATGTTCCTTGTCCCCGGTGTCATTGGTATCTACTACACATTACAACACTACACGATCCACTGCACAAAGAATCCCCACACCACAACAGCGCACTGTCAACTCAAAGGGACTCTGCTTGGACACGCTGTACACGAACAAAGTATTGCGCACGTCAGATCACTGCGACTGGATCGTCAAATGGACCAAGAGGACAATACCTTCACCTACGCTCTAGGTTTTGTGACACGAAAAAAGTTCGTTACATATCCCGCCACATATCATCTCGATAAGGCCCCCAAAGAACTGACAATACAAAGATTCCAAAAGTGGTTACGTGAAGGCAAAGGTGTCTTCACTTTTTACAATGCTCCCGAACCGCTTGGGTATTTTCTCTATTTTTTTGTTGTTGGAGGCGTCGCGATGCTGTTTCTAGCCCGCTTTATCCGCCTGACGATGGACCACAGGCAAAACAAATGCACCCTCACCTCCTGGGGATTGACAGGCAGACAATCTCAACAATTCGCTCTCCACGCCATCGAACAGGCGACACTCCAATCCACAAATGATAGCGAGCATGATACCTATCACGTCGTTCTTCAACTCAAAGACCGCACTGTTCCACTCATCAACTACAGCAGCACACGCACACAATCGCAGGAAAAGCTCGTAGAGAGCATCAACGATTTTATCATGTCCCCGTTGCACCTATCACCCAAATCATAAGCAGAGGTTTTTTCTCATGTTCACCGTCCAAAAGAACGCTACCAAACTCACGCTCCTACACATACCGATTGGAATCACGCTGATCAGTGGACTTGCTATCGCCTTTGGCCTTGGGACAGTCCTCAGCACACTCTCGACATACGAGGTCACCTGCAAAAAATCCTCACTCTCTCCAGGCACCGCAACATGTCATGTAAAAGGCAGTATATGGGGATTTCAGCTCAACGAAAAACGTGTCGAACAAGTGCGCGCGCTTCGAGTCGAGAAGGCTTACAATGAAGATAGCGAGCAAACGACATACACCCACTCCTTCCTCACACCACAAGGGGCCGAAGAAGTCCACGGCGTCTACACACGTGGCGAACAGTACCATAACAGCGTTGTCAGCAACTTCGCACTTTGGATGAAACAAGGTAGCGCCCCTTTTGGCTTCTCGAAGATCTCAGAGAAAAGCCAAGCTGGCATGGCTTGGTTACCTGTTCTGATTGGTCTGGGAGTGTTTATCTTCCTTGCCCGCATCATACTCGTCCGACTGGATCGCGACAAAGAAGAGTGCATCATCTCCTCATTTGGGCTATCAGGAAACAAAACAGAGACCTTGCCACTCCACTCCGTAAACAGCGCTTTCGTCGACGTGAGCACAGACAGTGATGGAGATGAGACCTACAGGATCGTCATTCAACAATGGGGCACAAATGTGCCACTGACACAATCGTACTCCTCCGGAAAGTGGGGAAAAGAAAGAGCTGCCAACGCGATCAATGACTTTCTCGCAAAGCGATGAGCAACCTGTGAATTTGTTTCGTCTTCAGATCTTCGAAGATCAGCACGCTGGCATTCTTGACCAGCTTTTTGCTCGTTTTGTGATTGAAATCCTCTCGGATATTCGCCTGTTTCTCGTAGCTACGAGC
>PCBK01000119.1 GCA_002731275.1 Deltaproteobacteria bacterium
AAAAGATGAAAAAAGGAATACGTCAGGGCTTGGGTCAAGGCCATCAAGTTCGTTGTTCGTCGTTGGCAGAGCGTTGCTATGCCGCCTCCTCCCGCCTGCTTGCCGGCTCTTGAGCCTGCACCCCTACGTATGCTTTTTTCTATCTTCTGACCTTTCGCCCTCACAGGGCGCTTGCTTTGGACGCAAGTGCAACGTCCGCCGGAACAGATTTTGAGCCAAATTATCGTATACATCGGTGAATTGGTCCCTCCTCTCGAAAGGCTTGAGAGGAGGGAAGAGCCGAAGGCTCAGGGAGGTGAGTTTGTTGAGGCGGATGATTGCAAGTGAAGACGCAAAAAACCCACTGAAAGCTCGAAAGCAAAAGGGAATCCAAGGATGTCGCCTGCGACATACGCCAGAAAGGAGGGGATTATTTGGTGGAGTCAGGGGAGTTTGCGGAGACACAAGTGCAACATCCGCCGGATCAGATTTCAAGTATCTCTCGTGTATATCGGTTGATTGCTCCCTCTTCTTGAAAAGCTTGAGTTGTATTTTTTCCCAAAATCGATACTCTGTGAATATGTTGCTTTTTCAAATACGGAGTCATCATGCTTGGTCGTGCTACGGTTTTGGTCATGTGTTTGTTCATGTTGTTTGGCGCGTGTACAGGGGCGATTCAGTCGCCATCTGAGCAGCAGGTGGAGAAAACAGTCAGTGACGCGGCTGTTGAGTCTACGCCTGAATCCTCTTTTGAAGGTGTCTCTGAATCGACGATGACACCAGAGAGTGAGCCTTCTGTTCAGCCTGAAGAGACAGTCCCTGAGAAGAGTGTTGTTGTCGAAAAAATCGTAGAGAAGGGACCAAAGGATGTCTCGAAAGAGGTATGTGGTGATGGTGTTTGTGGCACAGGGGAGAATGCGACGACCTGTCCAAAGGATTGTTTGTGTGGTAATGGCAAGTGCGATACGAGTGAGGATATAACGTCGTGTCCACAGGATTGTATGTGTGGCAATGGCAAGTGTGATGTGGGAGAGACACAGGTGTCATGCCCGAAGGATTGTGCATCTACAATTTGGGTTCCCAAACCTGGAACGACGTGGCAGTGGCAGCTTAATGGGACGATCGATATGAGTGTAAATGTTGATGTGTATGACATTGATCTATTTGATGTACCAGTGAAGACCATTCAGTCACTGAAAGCAAAGGGGCGGAAGGTCGTTTGTTATTTTAGCGCGGGTTCATATGAGAAGTGGCGAACGGATGCTGATATGATCCCACAGGCAGCGCGTGGACAGAAGATGGATGGTTGGGATGAGTTGTGGTTAGATGTTCGTCACAAGGGGGTCTTAGATGTGATGAAGAAGCGTTTGGACTTGGCAAAGTCAAAGGGGTGTGATGGTGTTGAGCCCGATAATGTCGATGGTTATCAGAACAAGACAGGGTTTCCATTCACGGCAGCAGATCAGTTGGCATACAACAAAGCGTTGGCAGCAGCGGCGCATCAGCGTGGTTTGTCGATTGGTTTAAAGAACGACCTTGATCAGGTGAAGCAGCTTGTGGGTGATTTTGATTTTGCAGTGAATGAGCAGTGTTTTGAATACAATGAATGCAAGATGATATCGCCATTTATCCAGGCTGGGAAGGCGGTTTTTCATGTCGAGTACCCACCACATTCGAAGTCGAAGGTGTGCAATGGATTAAAGGGTATGCAGTTTAGTACGCTGTTTAAAAAGCTCGATTTGAAGGAGTGGTACGAGGTTTGTCCGTAGAGGGGGGAGTCGGAAGGGGGTTAGGGCTTGTAGCAATCATTTTTGACGCGGCGGCGGTAGCAGACTGTATTCAAAGTTCTTTTTCCATTCCTTTTCTTTGTCTTCGAGGAGTTGGGGCTTGGGAAGTCGTGTGAGCGATCTCATGCATCTTTCCCCAACACATCCCCAATCAAGTCATCGATATCCAGGTAAGAAAAGTATGACGGATTGAGTTCTTTGAGTTGTTTTTCGAGCTTTGTCTTTGTCTCTTGATCATCTTCTTGAATGGCTTGTTTGCGTCTGGCCATGATGTCAGTAATTTCTTGGTTGAATGGAGATGTTGATTCAAACAAGGGTGACATCAAGATTTCATCGACGGGGCGGTTGGCGTATTCTGCTGTTTCATCGACGACTTCGCAGTAGTCCGTTTTGGCTTTACATACAAAAAGCCGGGCATGAGGGACTGACGAGATGATGAAAGGGGAGTGTGTTGTCGCGATGATTTGAAGGTTTGGGAAGAGAGTAAGGATACTTGATATGAAGCGTTTTTGCCATTTGGGGTGAAGTTGGTTCTCTGCTTCGTCGATGATGAGGATGCCTGGAGTTTGGCCGATGTTCTCCACTGGCGTTTTTCGAATGAAGTGAGAGGAGTACATCTTCCTCAAGAGACCGAGTAGGTGTTGGACGAGGTAGAGATTGCCACTGCTGAGATTGCCGAGTCGGATTTGTTGTCCATTTTGGATGATAATGGGATCGTAGGTTGTACGGGCGACATGACTGAGCTTTCCTCCGTCGAGTAGACTTAACTCAAAGATCCGTTCGAGCATACCCCAAAGGTGTTCTGCCATGTGTTTTTCGTCTGGGTCGCGACTATCTCGTAGATAGTCAAGGTGACAAATCAGCTGTGTGAGGTCCGACTTTTCACGAGTCCCTTGGAGAGTGCCTCGCATGAAAGCGTAATGGTCGATATTTGCGAGGGAGTTAATGTTGTACGATTGCCCACTCGCCAACGAGGACGGCCAATAATCGAGTATCCAATTGGGACAAACTCCAGGCTCTTTTGATTGATATAAGTGAAATGGTATGGCGTCTAATTGAAGGCCGTCTATCCCAGGGAGGAGCTTGTCTGCATGACGTATCTTGTTTTCCATGATCCCTGTAGATTCCAACGAGAATAGTGATGTTGATGAGTTGTATGAGACAACACCAGACATCTTTATGCTTTGTTCTGTTGTTCCTGAACGGCGGATATCTCTTTCTAATAAACAGTATTGTGGACCAAAGATGCCTCTGATTGCGTCGAGGATGATGCTTTTTCCCGTGCCATTTTCACCTGTGATGAGGACGACAGGGGGTTTTTTTTCGTTGTCTTCAAAGAATGTAAGCGAGGCTTCTTTGAAGGGGCCGATGTTTTGCAGAGACAATTCTTTGGCATACATGATGGCTCTATTCGTCCTTCCTTCGGGTTGCAGGATACAATCGCAATGTATCACAAGAGCCTCTCTTGTCAATGTCCCCCAATCTGTGGAGTGAGTCAGACAAAGTTTGTGTCTGCTTGATGAATGTCGTGTTCTGGTCCAGAACTCACAAAATCTGCTTGGTCAACCTTATGTCGTCTTGTTGGATATTTGCTTTTGATGTATAAATTGAGAGTACACATCAAAAACACATATGGAGAACGAAATGGCGGATGTAATTTTGCTTGCGACAGCACTCAGCAAGCTCATTGGTATGGGTATGGCTGGGTGGAAAGCTGCGAAAGAAGATGGGGTCGGTGCAAGCGAATTGAGATGTTTAAAGGAGATCACAGGGTCGGTTTCGACCTTCGCCAAACTTTTTGGTTCTGAGCCTGACGCTCCTGCAAAACACCTTGAACTTGTTCTTCGCTCTTTTGGCGATGCTTTCAAAGAGCACTGGGGGGGGAATAATGCTCTCGCACCGAAGGTCTGGAAGAAGCGTTGGTATGATTTTTTCCACGAGAGCGAGGAGAGCGAACGGCGGAAAGAGCTTGCTGCTAGGGTCAGAACTGCTGTTGATAAATTCTCTGCGCAATTGAGCGCCGAAGGGGAGAGGGCGGGGTTGGAGCTGCTAGGGAGGCTGGTAAGTCATCCTCTGAAAAGTCCTTACTATGATGCTCTTTTTGATGTCTTTACAGACGAGGAACTATCTGGCGAAGATGATGAAATTTTGCTCGAACTGGGAGATGGGGGGAGGAGAAAGTTTGAAATGGATTTCCTTCTAGCCTACCGCAAGGGGTTGGCTGCTCCCCAAGGGCGTGAAATTCTTTCGTATATCCAAAGTCTGGAAGAACATTGGCCAGAACTCGTTCGGGTTCTCATTGCCCAAGAGCTTGTTGGGTGGAAAGAACGACATGTATTTGGTAATGTCAGAGAACACGACGATATGGAGCATATGCCTCTGGAGAAAATGTATGTTGAGCCATTTGTCTCTGTTGAACTTGGTGATGCAGATGGTGAAGGCTCAACTTTTCCACGAAAGGCAAAAGAGTGCATTTATGAACTCCTCGAAAAGTATCCGATTGTTCTTGTGAGTGCCGACTTTGGACATGGCAAATCCCTTACGGCTCGAACTCTGGCATGGGAGTGGGCACAACGTTACTTGGAGGATCCTGCCAACAGCCTGGAGCTTTTTTACCCACTCTTTGTCAAAAGTGGAGAGGATTTCCTTAGCCGAGAATGCGATATCAAAAAGGGTGCGAAGCGGGCGTTGCGAAGAGCCGCAAAAGGCTTTGGTTTGGAAAGGAGTATTGAGGATCCTGGATTTGATTTTCCACCGGATGCACAAAGAACGGTAATTATTCTAGATGGTTTGGACGAAGTCCTCTTGAGTCCTGGAGAGTTAGGTGAATTATTTCAGCAGCTGAAGGATTTCTCATCCAACCAACATCGTTTTTTGGTTTTGTCTCGCCCTGCGGGTTTGCCTCATCAGACAAAGAGAGAAGGTATACCCGTAGTCAAGATTCAATCGTTTACGCTGGAGGCTGAAAGGCAAAAAACATCGCAGGTTGAACAATGGCTTGATCGTTGGAATACATTGAGGGTAACAAATAGCACCCACCAAATCGTTACGATTGATGAGATTCGTACCAGAGATGAGGATGGGGAGCTCCTCAAAATCACACAGACACCAATCCTTCTCTTTATGCTCGCTTACACTTGGCAGAATCACCAAAGCAAAGGAAAGACCATTGTCCGAAAGGATATTTACGAAGAGTTTTTTCGTGCAATAGCGAGGGGGAAATATAAACTGGGAAAAGAAGAGCATTCACCGATAGAATCAGCCTCCAAAAGGTTGTTGGAGAGTCTCACCAAGTGCGGTGAACTTGAGGAATGTGAGGATTCTGGAAACGGAGACCAAGTTGTCCAGGCTATGTTGTGGTTGATGTCTCGTGTTGCCTGGGAAGCTCATCGACAACAGCAGAATAAACCGGATAGGCCGCTGACAAAAAGCAAAGTCGAAAATATTCTGGATGGTGAGTTGGAGATCCCTTCGGAAGACGTGCGCTGTGTTCAACTCGGGCTTTTGCTTGTGTTGCAAACCGACTTGGACGGAAACTCAGATCAAATTCTTTTCGGTCATAAATCGTTTCGGGAGTTTCTTGTAGCCAGATTTTGGCAACATCAGCTGAGAAAGTTAACAAAGACAAGAAATCGCCAGAAGCGAGCAAAGATCGAGTCTGCTCTCCACGGTGCTGAGTTAATTGTACATGAAGATCGCAGTTTTTCGTTTTTGAAGGAATTCCTGAACGGTGATGATTGGACTGAACAAGAACGAAACGAGCTTTTTGAGTGGGCACAAGAAACTCTCAATGACGAGGAGCCTCACACGACTATTTCGTTTGGTAAGGATCCAAGGCCTGTTTTGCGTAGGGATGCTCTTGCCATTGGTTCTTCTCTTTATGAAACCTCGGGACAAAGAATAAAACTTGAGAGTGAAGGGGGCCTACGTTCGATGATTGCTTGGTTTTGGTTGAAAAGTAAGCCACTTGTGCTCATTGCCTTAGATGTCGACTTCCAAGGAGCCAATCTCTCAGGAGCCAATCTCTCAGGAGCCAATCTCTCAGGAGCCAATCTCTCAGGAGCCAATCTCCAAGGAGTCAATCTCTCAAGAGTCAATCTCTCAAGAGTCAATCTCTCAGGAGCCAATCTCTTAGGAGCCAATCTACCAGGAGTCAATCTACCAGAAGTCAATCTCCAAGGAGCCAATCTCCAAGGAACCAATCTCCAAGGAACCAATCTCCAAGGAGCCAATCTCCAAGGAACCAATCTCCCTGGTGCCTACCTCGCGAGAGCCAATCTCTCAGGAGCCCATCTACGAGGAGTCAATCTCTCAGGAGCTCATCTACGAGGAGCCAATCTCTCAGGAGCCCATCTCCAGGGAACCTATCTTGTAAGAACTAGGCTCCAGGGAGCCGACCTTGAAGGAGCCGACCTTGAAGGAGCCAATCTTGAAGGAGCCAATCTCTCAGGAGCTAATCTCTCAGGAGTCAATCTTGAAGGAGCCAATCTTCGAAGGGTCAAGCTTGAAGGAGCCAACCTCCGAAGAGCCAAGCTCGAAGGAGCCAATCTTGAAAGGGCACGTTACAACAGTAAGACAAAGTGGCCGGGAAAATTCAAACACAAAAATGTGGGGATGATTGGACCAAAAGCTGTTCTTGTAGGGGCCGAGCTCGTAGGAGCCGACCTTGAAGGAGTCAATCTTGAAGGAGTCAATCTTGAAGGAGTCAATCTTGAAGGAGTCAATCTTGAAGGAGTCAATCTCCGAAGAGCCAAGCTCGAAGGAGCCAATCTTGAAGGAGCCCGTTACGATAGTAAGACAAAGTGGCCGGGAAAATTCAAACACAAAAATGTGGGGATGATTGGACCAAAAGCTGTTCTTGTAGGAGCCGAGCTCGTAGGAGTCAATCTTGAGAGAGCGGACCTCGAAGGAGCGGACCTCAAAGGAGTCGAGCTTTGCTTCTCTAATCTTGAAGGAGCCAAGCTTGAAGGAGCCAGCCTTAAAGGAGCCAACCTTGTAGCAACCCGGCTTCATAGAGCCGATTTCGAAGGAGCCGACCTTGAAGGAGCCAACCTTGAAGGAGCCAATCTTCGAAAAGCAAATTTGCATGGGACCAAGCTCAAAGGGGCCAAATATAACAATGATACCAAGTGGCCTGACAACTTCGACCCCATAGAATTCGGAGCAATTAACACAGACAAAGAGGCTTGACCTTTTGTGATATGACACACCAAAAACACCACGTGTGAAGGCGGCACTGTATGTACTGCTTTGTCTTTTTATCCAAAGAATTGATGGAATGAATATTGGATGCTGTGCTCTACTCAATGAATGTCATGCTCTGCTCCAGCACCCAAAAATCCCTTCCCTCCATCCACTCATACATCTCCACCACCAAAAAACTTCACTCCGTCAAGAACATTCTTTGCCTCCTCACCGCTGGGAATCTCTCTGTCAACAAAAGAACACGGCTCCTGAGAGGTCGATCACCCGCTCCGAACCAAAAAAATTCGCCTCCACAACAAAAATCTCCGGTCCGTTACACAAAAACAGAAGAAAACATATTCAAATGAGCAGTGAAACAACCTCGCCAGACCACTTCCGCAAGGTTCCAGAGGGGGGTGGTAACCTCTCCCGACTGGCAACTCAAGAGCAACCGACCGGATTTTTTTGGTGCAGAGGCGACGACAATTATCCACCGACGGGGGTAGAACCTTGTTGAGACAAAAAAGGGGGGATAGGAAGGCTCTCGATGGGGATGGATGTGGTAGAACTGGCTAAACAAAGACCGAATTCGTGACGTTGGGGTGGGAAAAATCACGGGTTGACGTTGATGAGAAAAGGA
Source organism: Deltaproteobacteria bacterium (assembly GCA_002731275.1). Taxonomy (GTDB): domain Bacteria; phylum Myxococcota_C; class UBA6777; order UBA6777; family UBA6777; genus UBA6777. The sequence continues at coordinate 7,591 of PCBK01000119.1, forward strand.
GCGGAGCGACTCAACTGTTTGGGAAGGCAAGCAAAGCGCGCCAGGGTCTTTTCAAAAGACCCGTTAGCCTACTCCCTCTCTGTTTTTCTTTCCAAAACCTGAATTCTTTACTCATCATTCATCAAGACACTCAAAAAACTCTTTAGCGATTTGTGTATGGAGTGAAAAGGCCAATTCGATGGGTTCATGGATCACGAGTCGTTCACTGCACTCTTCGCTTGGTGTGAAGGCTGGCAGACCATCCTTCAAAAAGGTGTCGTAAATCCCAAAGATGATCACATGTTCGCCTCTTGGTGGACTCATCACACTGAAAAGCTCGATCTCATCTGCTACAAGTGTGATCCCTGTCTCCTCAAGGACCTCCCTCGCAGCTGCCTCTTGCCAACTCTCACCGTAATCGATGAACCCTCCGGGTAACGCGAGCTGTCCTTTTTGTGGTTCAACTCCCCTGCGGATCGTCAACAATCCTTCACCCACTGGGATCAACATCACCGCAACAGGGGTTGGATTGCGGTAGGTTACCTTGTGACATGATGAACAACGACGGGGCCACTTGCTGGTTTGAAAAGCCGTTCCACAATACGAACAATACTCATGAATTTGCGCCATACACTTCTCCTGATCTCGGCGAATCACCCACACCGATGTGTGGTGCGTAACGATGTGAGTGTACCACAAGATCACGTGATCAGCTTGTGTGATCACCCTTGAACACTTCGTTTGTCTTTTTTTCGGTGAGGTAAAGATTTGATTTGTAGTGTGTTTTGATTTCTTTTCAAAAAGATCAGAACTTCTTTGGAGGCGTTGCGTAGTATATAGCAAATGCACGAAGCGAGCACGGTGACTTGCTACATCGATGAATCAAGCCTCGAAGAGGTCGTCAATTTACCGGTCATTTCCCTTTTGTGTTGTGTTGGGAGTTTTGTGCACTATCCCTTCTTAGAATCAACTCTAAGAATATTAGCAATGAGGAGATTGGCATCTCAAGGTGTCTCATAAGCACTTCTCAGTGGGTTCGACTCCCACCATTGCTACAATGCCTCAATCAATAGAGGCGATTCGGAACGTTGTGTGAACAGGCAGCACGCCAAGCTCTAGAGAGTTTGGAAGTACAGGTTCGAATCCTGTCATTCCGTATGAGTGATAAGAACAGTCATTTCAATTTGGAGATATCAAATGGAAGTGCAACAAATGGGAGGTTAGCTTCAGCTGACCTCCTTTTTTTGTTTAGGCCACTCCAATTGAAGCGAGCTTGTGTAGGGATAAATCTATCGAAGCGAGATTGTGTAGGGGGAATGTGTAAGATGGCTGCTTGTGTGGAAAAACTGGAGAGCAAGGATAGGTGTTGGGGGAGGGGGGAATCGGGGAGGTTGTTGTCTTATCGACGACGACGTTGTTTGGAGAAGATGGGACCAGACATAATGCAGGGGAAGATCGCTGCAAGTCTCGCAGGTGCGGGGATTCCCTTCAGACGGTCGTTGATGCGCCAGCGATTCCAGCTCTTGCTGAACACTGTGCGGACAGACGCACGACCTGAACCCGTAATACGCCAGCGATTCCAGCTCTTGCTGAACACTGTGCGGATGTTAAAACGCTTGGTCACGTAACGACGTCCTCGCTTGTAACGGACTGTCAAACGCCAGCGATTCCAGCTCTTGCTGAACACTGTGCGAAGCTCCGCGCGACCACCACGCCAGGTGATACGCCAGCGATTCCAACTCTTGCTGAACACTGTGCGAATATTTACATTTTTTCGACCCACACGTGCACGCCAGCGATTCCAGCTCTTGCTGAACACTGTGCGAAGACGAACGTTTTTTCTGCCCATACGGACATTCCAGCGATTCCAACTCTTACTGAACACTGTTCTGGCGCTCTTCACGCGCTGTGCATCTGCTTGTTGAATATGCAGTCCAAGAAAGCATCCTACGCTGAAAACAGCGATCATGCCGAGGCGAATAAGTTGATTTGTTTGTGACATCTAGGTCTCCTTTTGGATTCGTGTCGACTCTTCTTCATCGAATGCGACAAAGTCATGTTAATGGATTGGACGACGCTCGTTGTCATTTGTCGCAAAAAAAATGAACGTCTCTCACACTTTTTTTGTACTTGGTGTCAAATGTTCTGAAATCGTTCAAGAAATAGCTGACGTTGAGAGCATCAAATCCAGTCTGTGTATGTATCATGCCAGGGGAGAGTCTTCGAGGTTTGGGTGATGGGGGTCGTTTGTGGGAGTGATAAGGCCACTACAAGAAAAAAGAGTTGAGGAAAAAGCGCACGAAGTGTGTGGATGAGGAGCAGATGTCTACCACTTTTTGAGGGCGTCAAGACCTTTCTTCTTCGCGTCTTTGGCCTTCTTTTGGAGCATCTTTTTCTTTTTGGCGACTTGTTGGCGTGCCTTGGCTTTGGCGCGTTTGGCTTCAGCCATCGCTTTTGCTTTGGCTTTTTTGGCCTCAGCCATTGCTTTGGCCTTCGCTTTGTTTGCAGCAGCCATCGCCTTGGCTTTGGCTTTTTTGGCCTCAGCCATTGCTTTGGCTTTTGCCGCTGCAATCGCTGCTTTCGCCTTGGCTTTGGCTTTGTTTAGGGCAGCTTTGGCGGCGGCCTTCGCGCTCGCACCGAGGGATTTGCCTTTTCCGCCACCATTATCACCTGTGTCGACTTTTCCACCCTTGAAGCCCACAAACTTGTGCACCATCTTGCTGATACTACCAAAGTTCCCAATGATCGGGACAACACGTCCTTTTTTGTCACTTGGGATCAACTTCATCTTACCAAGTGCACCACCAACATGTCCCTTCAATTGATTGAGGAGAGGGTTGTTTCCACCGAGTTTTCCGAGCGCACCTTTGGCTGCACGCATCAATCGCTTTTGTTGGCGTAGGATTTTTCGGGAGATTCGACGACCCAAGACGATATCCATCTTCATATTCATGATGGCGTCAAGGCCGATTGTTCCGTAACCCAAAAGCGCAAACTTGCGCGTGGGGATGTTGAGCTTGTCGATGTGAATTTTGCCCTGCTTGACTACCATGTCGAGGGTTGTGCTACCACGTGAGCGGAGATTCTCCATCTTGGGGAGGAACTTCTGAACGATCTTTGGCAATGCACTCTTCATCGACTCAAAGATCGTCGCGCCTTTGATGCGACCTCGTGACAGGACCGTCTTGATGTTCCCCGAGAGATTCTTCTTGAATTGGTTCGTCGTAATCCCCGATGTCGTCAAATTGGAGTACATGTTGAGCTTTCCGTAGACGACGTTGTCCATACTACGGAGCTTATCAAAAAAACCACCATCAGGCTTGGGGACATCGTTGAAGTTGGAGATAAAGTCGTTGGCTTCGACTTTGAGCGCGTTGAGTGTGTTTTTGATTTTGATGCGCTTGGGGTTCGTCAGATCGACCGCGAGCTTCTCTACCATTTTTCCATCAAACCAGCCTGCGGACATATCCATATTCATCTTGCCTTTTTTGTAGGTCAAGGTGAGCTTGGCTTTCTTGATAGGGATAGTGGAGTATTGGAGCTTCGCGATGTTGATCTTTCCGACAAACTCGACATTCGGCAGCTTCGGAATGGAGTAAGGTTCGTTCCCTGTGCTCGAAGAGGAGGACGATTTGCTCGCCTTGGCGACCTTTTTGGTCTTCCCGGACTTGCTGCTCTTGGAGGTGGATTTGATACCCAACATCTCGTTGAGATCCATCAACGGAGAATCCATCGTGAAGGTCACGACCGTCGATTTATTACGGTGTTTTTTGGGCAAGACCTGCACGAGGTAGTCTTTGACTGTCAACGTCGTTGTAAAAGAAGAGCGTCCAATCTTGGTGGTCATCTTTGCGAGCTCGACTTTGTCGTTGCTGAAGACGAGTTTTCCGTTGACCTGAGTTGGTTTTTTGACGTAGGAGGTGACGGCGACGACGTCCTTCATATCGACTGAACCGTCGACATTGATGGCGTCGTAGTTTTTGACATCGACGACCCCTTTGGCTTTGAGGTCTGCGACGATTTTCCCTTTAAGAGACATTCCCTTGGGCAATTTGACGGCATCTTTGAGGCCACCGAGATTGACATTTGCGTTGAGCTTGACGTCGATCTTGGGCTTCTTGAAGTTGTCAACTTTGGCGGTCATACTGACAGGATCCGCACCCAAGAGCAGGGAAAATTTCTTCACGTTGACGGAGTTCATCGTGAAGGTGATGTCTGTGTTGAGCTTGTTGATCGCCTTCGGTAAGTCGGAGTATTTGAAGTAACCACCCATGATCTTGAATAGACCATTAATCGCTGGAAGGGTGCCTTTCTTACTGTCGTGTTTTCCTTTGACATTGACGGCGAGTTTGGCGTTCCCTTTGACCGACATTTTGCGTGCTTGAGGGAACATCGCAGGGGGCACTTCGCGGAACAGGTCTTGGAGACGAAGGGTGTTGGTTGTGATCTTGAGGTCGAGGTCACGGACAGGTTTGTCGTAGCCTTTGACAGTCCCTTTAGTCGTGATGTTGGTCTTCTGGAATCCAACGGTCAGCTCATCGAGCTTCATGTTGCCGGCCTTTGCGTTGACATGGAGCTTGTGCTTGAGTTTGAAGTAGAGTCCCGATTTTCTGACGGGAAGCCCACGACCACTGACGGAGATCTTTTTGATCTCGAAGAGTCCCTCTGTGAGGATGTCTTTCATCGCGGAGTCAAAGGAGACTGAGAGCTTTTGATTGATGTCATCGAGGACGATGAATTGTCCCGTTTTTTGGTTGAGGTAGGAGATCTTTGAGTTGATGATCTCGAAGGCGTTCAGGCGGATATTGAGTGGTTCGGATTTGGCCGAATCGCTTTCCTTGGGTGCCTTTTTGGCGACTTTTTTCTCGACTTTGGGGGCTTTTTTGGCTTTTTTATCGCTCTTGGGGATCAAGTCATCAAAGTTAAATGAGCCTCTTTTATCGACCTCGACGAGGATTTGAAGTTTGTCGAGTGTAATCTTTTGGATCTCGATGCGTCGGCTGAGCAAGGGCATGACCTTGACTGCGACGAGGAGCTTATTGATCGCAAAGAGGGGCTCGTCTGTTTTGAAGTCTTGTCGCGCGATCGCGAGTTTGTCACCTTTGGCGATTTTGATGTCTTCTTTGTCGACGTCTTCGAGGTCTTTGCCGTTGCGTTTGACGAGGACATAGCGTTTGTCGAGGTTATCCCGCTTCAAGATGTCCCACAGCATCGCGTCTTTTTGCACAGTAAAGTGCCGAGAAGTGTTGCTGATCTTGAGCCCTTCGACGCTCACACCAAAGACAGGGAACAGAGAGAGGGAAGCATTTTTGACCTGAATGTCGCGCTTTGCGACATCACTGAGTTGTTTTTCTACGATCGCTCTGACTTTCTTGGGTGGATACATGACTTTGATGGCGATGACGCCAGCGATCAGTAATCCGATAAAGATCAGAAAGAGGATCCCGAAAATTTTGAGGAGCTTTTTCATGAGTGAAAATCCTTTTCTACGAGTCAAGCTCTATACAAATGGGTTGCACTTATATTTGGGCGAGAATGTATCACCATCGTCTTTTTCGAGCAAGCTCGTTTGACATGATGGAGTCATCCGCCAACGGCCTATTCGTTGTGGTGGGGAGAAAATGACAATTATTTGGATGGTTGCAAGGAGGCGTTCAAAAATAGCGAGGGAGGGGGGACGTGAACTTAGGGAAGTAAGTCGCTCATGCCAGAGGCGAAGTCTTTTTTGCCGTCTTCGTTGATCGGCTCTTTGCCGATGTAGATGTCGAAGAGACACAGCGCGAGGCCCGCGTTGTCGATCGTACCTTTGTTTGTCCCGTCGACGATTGTGACGAGTTTTCCATCTTCTTGCCAGATGAACAGGAGCTCCTGACCTTGTTTTGCAGGTGAATCAAAAAATCCCTTGAACTTGGTCAGTGCGTCTTTTGCCGCCTGTCTTTCGCCTTCGGGGATAAGTTTGTCGATACGACTTGAGATGGAGTCATCGAACGCTTGCGCCATGTCATCCGCGCTCGCGTCGAAGGTCATCTTCAAACGCATCATCTTGCTGAATTTCCCCTTGAGGAGTTTGTCGTAGAAGGTATCGTCTTTTTCAAGCTCGGATTTTGCTTTGCCTTTCCATGCAGCCAACTCTTTTTGTGCAGCGAGTGGCTCGACATAGAGGCCGAATGCGTAGACGTTGATGATGATTTTGACTCGCACACCCATTCCCATCAAAAAGAAGGGATCGTTTTGTCCTGCCACGTCCATCAACCCTTTAAACTCTGTCGAGGTCTTGGATTCCGTGAACTTCGAATCTTTTGTGCGATTGTATGAGCCTGTGGAACCATCGTCTGTCACTGTCGTTCCGTCGCTCGTCCCACCGTCGTTGTTGGTGGTTTTTTCCTGGTTGTTGTTGTTATTGTTATCACCACACGCGCTTCCAAATGTTGCAGCAAACAACATCGCGCTACACATACACACCACGATACTTTTTTTGAACATACCAAAACACTCCTTTGGTCGTTGTCTATTGAGGTCATCTGCAATGAACGCCAAATGTCGCACAACAATCATGAGATAGCAAGAAGCCTGTGATTCTTTTTGGCTATGGTTGTTTGCGTGGTTTGTGGGCGGGGGAGTCGGAAGCTCGCTTTGTGAGGAGCAAGTCGCTCACTGAAAGGTGTGTTTGCCGACGGTGAGTGTGTTGCCTTCAAAGAGGTAGACTTTTCCGTTGCCAAAACGCAGGCTCATTTTGTGTGCACCACTGGGGAGGTTGAGTGATTTTGTGAGGTTTTTACCATCTTTATCGAAGAGGTACCAGAGCGCGATTTGTGCCCCTGGGTTTTCGAAAAAGAGGGCAAATTCACCACTCGCGTTCGTTGGGATACGGGCGTGGAAGCTGTCTTGTACGTAAGCGGCTGGAAAGGGGAGTTGAGTAATTGGCGTACCCACACCGAAGACTGCTGACTGAGGGGGGGCTGGGAGCCTTTGCGCCCGCACGCCCATTTGGACTGGGTTTCCAAAGGACTCTTGCCACATCACGATGTGTCGATCTGCGTTGTTGAATCCCAAAACGTATGCAAAAGGCTCTTTGATTGCCTTTCCAACACTGCCATTTATCGCAACATCACTACCTGAGAGACTACTTCCTTGAATTTTACGGTAGTAAATGGTGCCTGTGTCGATGTCCTGGCAGGTGATGGTTCCATTGCCTGCGGCGTTGACGTCGATATGGACATTGCCATTTTTGTTTTTACAAGATGAGAAAATAGGTGTTGGTCCTGTGATTGTAGTACCATCTTGCTTGTATATCGAGAAGATAGGCAGTTCGCCGTTCATGTTTGTGTGGCGTATGGTGTAAACTTGCCCCTTGTCATCAATGTCGACATCGAAGTGTTGGGGGTGCGCAGGTGAATTGCCAGTAGAGGCGTCGCTCCAGTCGACAATTTGTCCAGAGGATTTGCAGTTCGCACCATACGTTCGAAAGAGGTACCTTCCTTTTTGGATGCCCAGATAACGTCTCTCCAACCATGCGACGACTGTAAACATCCCATTGGGAGAGCGCTTCACGATGGGCTTGGTGGCGTACTGATTCATCTCATTGATGACGAGGGTCTTGGGTGTTGTCTGTTGTTGGGATGTATTCAGGCAATAGCCAATGAGCGACGTTCCGTACTGGTGTTTGGAGAGCTTCGCAATGAACGACGAACCGTCTGTCGATACGTCGTAATCTGTCGCGCCTATCGTGTCGAATTCTTTTGCATTACCGCATCCTTCGTCTACATTTCCGTCACAGTCGTCGTCTACGCTGTTGTTGCAGATCTCTTGCTTGGGGATGGTTTGTCGAAAACATCCACTCCAGGTTCCGTTTGTACAATTTTGCGTTCCTGTTGTGCAGGGTGCGGTGGCGGTCAAGCCAGCGTAACAACTTCTTGTTGTGCCGGACTTGCACTCACAGAGAGAGCCACCGCATGCGGGATTGTTTGAGTAGATCGTACTGTTTGGTGTTTTGGTGATGACCTTTTGCACAACGTCGTAAAAATAGGTGTCCTTGTCACTGACACGGATAGACCAGCCTGCGGTATCTTTGCTTCCAAACAAGTGATTTGTGATTTGGAGTGCGCTGTTGATCTTCATCCATTGGGGAGGGATATCTTTGAATCCGTTATTGTGGATAATCAAGTCCCCTTGGGGGTGAAGGGTGATGTGTTGGTTGCTTCTCGTAAATGCGTTGTATCCGTCATCCGCGACACCTCGATATACAGAGGTGGAGGGTTTTCCCTTTAGGCCCGGAAAGATCGTTAGAGCGAGTTGGTATGTTTTGAAGTATTGGTGGACGAACAAGAAGTCATTTTGTGAGCGGATGTATGTGGTGTGGCTTTGGATTTCAGAGCTTTCTGAACGCGAGCTTCCCAAAGTGACGACTTTGCTATCGATGGACTTGCCATCTTTTTCAAACCGCTGGTATCGAATGGGCTCTGTACTATCTCCTTGGCAACTAAACAAGATCGTACCATCCGTGCGGGATTTTGAGACACGTACACCGTAGGGTTTGCCTGTTGGGCAGCTTGTGGCGGGGAACACTTTCGTCGCTTTGGAGTTGGCCTTTGAGTCGTACACATGGAGTGTCACTTGCTCTTTGTTGTCTGCGTCTCTGTAAGCAAATGCAAAGGCTCCGCTGTTGTCTATTGCGCTGTCAAACGTGGAAAATGCGCTCTTGGTTTGACCTGTCAAGATAGCTTTATCCAGGGTGCAATCAGGCTTGAACCGTGTCGCAAAATGTTGATACATAGGGCCTTTGGGTTGAAGCCATGTGACGAGAAAGGATTTGTTGGTGTAGGATATTTTGACGCGGGGAGCGACGAGGTCCCTGCCGAATGTGGAGATCGGAAAGATGTCTCGCTTCGAGGTTCCATCGGGGTTATAGCAGATCCCTGAGAGTTGGAGATGATTTTTGAAGATGACGATCACGCTTCCATCGCCGGAGACTGCGTAATCTTCTAAGGCAGGTGGGACGATCTTGTCTGATTGTGTGGGGCATTGCTCATCGACGGTGCCATCGCAATCGTTGTCGAGGCTGTCTCCACATACTTCTTGGAGGGGGGTGATCTGCTTGTCACACGTTGTCCATGAGGCTTTGTCGCCGGCACACACAAAGGAACCTTCTTTGCATCGAGCTGTCGCAGTGGGCGTGATATGTGAGCCACTATAGCAAGAGACGGTCTCTGTCGGGAGACAGAAGCACGCGTTGTTTTTACATGGTGTGTACTTGCCTTGCAAGTCCATGATGTTTCTCTGCAGTTTGGTCCCTACAAGATCGAACGTGTAGGGGATGTCGTCTCGTATGCGCAAGAGTGACGGATGAAAAGCGTCGAAGATATCTTTTTCCAACACACCATCGGCCTTTACGATGTGCCAGGTCGTACGAATGACGCTGTTGTCGATGCGTTGGTCTTTGACCGGGATGACAAACTTGTTTTTGTAGATCTGTATCGTCTGGTGTGGGCCAGAGAACATCATCGCGCCTGTCCCAAAAAGGGCACGGAGTGTGCCTTGGTGTTTGACCTTTCCTGCTGCGTCGATGGTGGTCACGTTCATATGACTGTTGTAAGTTGCCCATGCGATCGCGGCTTCGTTCTTGTTGTTTATCCCAACGATCGTGCTTCGAGGGGTCCCTGAAGTTTCTTTATCAACTTGTGCAGAACCTGCGGTGGCTGCGATGGGGCCATTTGTGTCGAAGTAGAAGTAGTTGATCACGCCGCTCAGGCCATTTTCGCAGATATACACACCTTTGTTGTTTCCGTATGCGAGCTTGAGCGCGTGTCCAAAGGCTTTACTGCAATCGACTTTGACAGTCGTGAGGTCCACGTGTTTTGTGGCCGTAAAGGTCGTGTCGTAGAGACTGAGTTGTGGTGAGCCGTCAGGTTTTCTGTAGGCGAGGAAGAGTTCACCTGTTTTGGAGAATGAGACGTCGTATTGGGCGTGGGGGCCCACTCCGGCTTCCCATACAAATGCAGTACTTTGTGCGGTACAGTCGAGCGCGTTGAAGACCTTTGATTTGATCTCGCGTTTGTCTGAGTCAGTCGTCGATTGTTCGATCCAAGAGACAAAGAATGCGCCTTTGTGTGTCGAATAGACACTTGGGTAGAGGATCTTTTCGCCGGCTGTTACGATAGGGACAGTCACAGATTTGTTGTTTTTGAGCAGACAATGACCTGTCAGGATTTTTTTGGAGGCGTCGAGCTGCAGGTGCATCAGTTCATGGTTTTTCGAGACGTCATAGTCGATGGGTTGAGCCGTGAGAAGTTGTGTTCCTGTACAGTCATTTTCATCGATACTGCCATCGCAATCGTTGTCTTTTCCGTCGTAGCATTGGTCTGTTGGCTGTGGCTGGTTTGTTTGTTCACAAACCAGTTTTCCTTTTTTGCATGTTTGTGTACTGTCTTCGCACAATCCAGATTGGCCTGTGACTTTGCAATAGGTGCCGGTATCTGTGGGGTTATCATCGACCATGCCGTTGCAATCATCATCTTTGTTGTTGCATAACTCTTGGCTCGGGAGAATTGCGTTGGCACATACACCCCACTTGCTATCAGCGCCGCATGTTTGGGTGCCTTTGGAGCATTCGCCTGTGTCACTTCCACACGATTGTGTTTCGTTGGGTTTGCATTGACAATCAGAGGAGTTGTCGTTGATACCATCGCAGTCTTCGTCGATTTGGTTGTTGCATATCTCTTTGGTAGGGGCGGAACCTGTACAGACAAGTTTTCCGCCCTGACAGGCAGTGAAGGTTCCTTGTTGACATGGGCCTTTTTTGCTGAGGTCTGTACAAGATGAACCTTTCTTGAAGAAGTTTGTGTCTATCAGGCCATCACAGTCATCGTCTTTGCCATTGCACTCTTCTGTTTTTGGGGTTTGTTCGCCTTCACAGCGTCCCCACTTGGCAGCTCCCGTGCAGACCCGAACGCCTGATGTACAAGGCGATGTACACTGGTATTCCCCGTCTGGTTGTCGGACACAGCCTTGTGTTCCTGTGAAGCAAAATTCTTTTGTGCCTGGAATACAGGTGCAACTATTCTGGTTGCCATTGACATCATCGACTTTTCCGTTGCAATCGTCATCTTCGCCGTTACATTCTTCTTTTTTGGGAGCGCCTGCACCTGTGCATGTGCCCCAGCGCCCGTCGGCCAAGCAGAGTTGCTTGCCTTCTTTGCAGCGTCCGACACCTTTTTGTGTGGCGTCGCCATCAAAGCAGCTGCGTTCAGTGCCAGGGATACACTCTGCGACTGGTTTATCAGGTGATGCGTCGTTTGAAGAGGGAGTGTCAGTGGGGGCTGCGTCTTTGTCGACGTTGGTCTCTTCCTGTGTTGGTATTTTTTCTTGTTGAGGGACATACTCACCCTCTTTGCAAGTGTTCTGGATACAGTGAAAGCCCGCACCACAGTCTTCGTGGTGTAAGCACGGTAAACCCGATGGACCAGGACTAACGACATAGCAGCCTTGGAGGAACAATAGCGTAGAAAAGAGGAAAAATGATGTAATCTTCAATGTTTTCGATGCCCATAACTTGGATGTCATGAAGAATGTCTGACTCGTTTGGCTATGTTAGCCTATCCAAGAGGGGATGGAAAGCCCCATCACACGTGACCAATTCAGGACAATTGTGTCGTGCCCACACATTCGATTGTCCAACTGTCGCTTTTGGCTGAAGAGAGTGGACGTGTGAGAGCGCTTTGTTTTCACAATTCTTTTTGTTTTTGCTTGAGCTGGTCTGTATTTTGCTTTGTTTTGGTGTACTGCAAACATCTTCATACGTAATCAGGTAGAAAGGAGGAGCGATGTCGAATTTGCAACACCATCCGTCAGGCGCTCCAGAGGCGCTCTCGATTGGAGACAAAGTCCTCGTCGTCTCTGGCGAACCTTTTGTCTTTGGCTGTATGGGAGTGGTCGTCCAGTTGTTTGTCAGTCATGAGTATAACACCCCGGCACTCGCGCGGGTGACGTTTACTCCCACCTCCTTTGAAGTCCTTTTGCCCGTCACCTCACTGAGGAAGTTATCAGGTGCTGGTCGAGAGAGGACCCTACAAACTCCTCCCGGATCGTTTCTTTCTATCCCGACCTCGCAAACCATTTCGAAAGAAAAATAATCATCTGTGTCAGGTTGTGACAGCTTCGTCTTGTATAAGTCATCTGGACCGTTTTTGGAAAGAATAGGCTCCTTGATGGTGTGAGGTTTGTGGAGCAAGCTGGGAAGTCGTCGTAGCCAACGCCAAACTGACCGAGTTTACGGAAATAAAGAGGGCGGAACCACGGCGTTCATTTGCAGCCTTGAGACACAAGTCGTCCATCAGATCACTTTGATAAATGAGTGATCTTTACGACCCGCTGACGTGTTCGCGATACGAATGCTGAGGGCCAAGGGCTTTCACGCAAGGTGACGCACTGCCAGACGTTTGGTAGGCGCTTTTTGCCGTAGGAGACGCGGCGTAACGCGCTCCTACGTCTCGTTCGTTTCTCTTTGCGGAAGAGTCTCGTGGGGCCGCGAGTAGACAACGGATAAGTGTCTACGTCGCGGCCGGGCAGCAATGTCAGAGCACAAGAACATGATTGAGCTGCTTGGAAAATGCTCAAGATTCTCCTTCAGGTGAAAGATCTTTCGCTATTGTTTTCCAGGGTGTGAGCGCTGACAGCATGCTGTCAGCGCTTTTTGGTTTGTAGGGGAGAGTGGTTTTCAGGAGAGCGTCAGGAGGTAGAGGAAGGCCATCATACTGCCGAGGATTGCGAGGGCAAAAAAGAAGTCGTTGTACTCTTTACGTGTCCATTTGAATGGATCTGTGGGGCGGTGTATGGACGACTCAAACTCGGATTGGAGCCAACACTGCACTTTTCGTGCGGAGCTGTCATTTCCTCTGCGTTGGAAACATCTTTGCGCTGCTGTTAATGCGATACGTCGGGGACGAATGTACTCTATTTTTTCTTGGACGGATGGCGTCGAGGAGAGCCATGCTTCGAGAGTGACGATGTATTGCTCATAGAGCTGCTCTGCGATGTCCCAGCGCATGAGCACCTCTTGTTGCTGGGCTAGCTCGGCGGTCAGGTCAGGAGGGACAAAGGTTGAGCACTGATGGCTCAAGCGTTCTGCGTTGTCTTGTAATTCTTCTTTGTCGAGCTGTGAGAGTGTAGGCTCATAAAGAAGGCAGCGCAGCCACTCGATGTCCAAAAAGAGCGAGAGGTTTGTGTATGTTGATGATAAAGATGGAAGCTGAGACCACGCCTCCTCTGCTTTTCTGCGCTCTCCACGTCGGTGATAGTGTTCAATGCGGGTCAGTTGTGCGAAGAAGCGCCCTTCAAGATCATCGATACTGGAGAACAGGTGTTCTGCCTCGTCGATATCTACGTCAAAGGGATGTTGTGTGCCCTTGAGCATTGTGACGTGTGCTCTGGTCAACAAGTAATGTGCTCTCAGGTATGGATCTGTTGGTGGTTGTTGGGGGAGCGCGTTCCATTTTTTGATCGCGAGCTCATCGGCGCCCCACTGTTTGCATCCGAGGATCTCATGTACATCGAGTAGCATAGAGCACTCTTTTTCACCGAGTTGATGGAGAACAGAGTCGTCTTCGGAGGGGAGGTATCCTGGCCAGGAGAGGCTATGTGAAGAGGTGATGTGCGTGAGGATATGCCACCCATCGTTTCCTTGTGTGAGCCCTGGTAGTGGGATGCCTGGAAGGGGGATAGCGTTGATCAGGAAGGCGAGCGCGTTGATCCAGGCGAACATCACCCAGTAGGGTTGGGACCAGTTGGATTGGTAACACATCGCCAATGAGAGCCCAAGGAGCAAGAGGTGGACGAGTGGACCACCGGCGGAGAGGATGACTTGTTTGTATGTGGAGTCTTGGGTTTGGGGGTAATAAACATATGCGATACCGCCGCCAGGTAAGAAGTTTCTTCCGACAAAACATCTGACACCAAGTAGCTCGAATTGTAAGAGCGGATCGCGATTTCCCATGCCAATCGCGACGACTCTCCCTCCTGTTAACCAACCAGCCACTGCGTGTCCCAACTCATGCAGGATGACGGACAGGTAGTAAAGGAAGAAGAACGCGAGCATAGGGGGGATGAATTCATACCAATGGGTCCACGGTTGCATTGATGGTACACACCTCTCCTCAAAAGAAATCGATAGGTAACAGTGATATCGATGCGTATATTGTGGTGTGTTGTCAAGTGTACGTGGGTGGAATGAGGTGGTGCCATGGAGGAGTGGGGGAAATGCTCCCCAAATCTATAGCAAGCATCGTTGTAAATTTGGAAGGGGCCTTCATCCCTTTGAGAAAGAAATTCCGTTACAAGGTGAAGGCATCAGATGTGTGGGAGGATTTCCCTTGCACTGTGATGTTTGGAGAGGTGATGCAGTGTTTTTGTGGGCTGCTTATGGTCTGATGTTCTCGCCACCCATGTAGGGTTCCTCGCCAATATAGAACGGTAGCATGTAGAAGCCCCAATTGGCAGAGGTGTTTGTTGAGTTGTTAAACGTCAGCGTTCCTTTGTACTGGCCGTACAAGAACAACTCGTCACTGTCGCCTTTCGTTCCGTAAGTGTACACCTCAGAAGAGGCACCACCACCACGGTAGAACCAGAGCGGATCAGCGTTGAGTTTCATTCCTAACAAGAAGATGTCTCTCGTGCCGACTTGTGGGCTATTTGCCAACGTGCCGATCTTCATGCTTCCTGTGGTTTCGCCTAGGACAATGATGTAGCGGAAGTCGACAAGGATGTCTTTTCCGATACTCAATCCACTTGATGTGGGGAAGGATTTGGCCGCGAGGAATGTACCAGAGCTGCTGATCTTTGCGTAGAATGCTTCACCTGTGGTCGAGGTGGGGTTGAGGGTCAGGTTCCCAAGTTTTGTGTTGGGGGTGATCGCGCCTGTGATGAAGAGGTTTTGGTTCTGATCTGCGGTGAATTGTGTCAGGATATCATCGCCCTGTCCACCACCTGCGGTGATCGATGAGACATCACCTGTTGAGGCGTTGAGCTTCGCGAAGAATAAATCTTTTCCACCTGTAGAAGTGACCTTTTGTGTGCCACTCTTGTCTTGAAGTGTGCCTTCGAATTGACCCCCGACAAAGAGGTTGGGTTGGATGCTCATGAAGATAGCAGCACCGTCTACAGATTTGCTCGCACCAAGTGAAATCGCCCATGTCAGGGCACCTGTGTTGTAATTGAATGAGGCGACAAACAGCGCTTGACCACCTGCTGGGGCTGTCAGAGTTGTTTTGACCTGCAGACCAAATTCAACAGTTGTCGTGAAGGTCCCCAGCACATACACCTGCGATCCATACTCATAGACAGCTTTGGGTACGATTGTTCCGCCACCTTTGTTGTATGCTTTCGCCAAAAAGCGGGTGTTGGTGGTGGAGCGTTTCAACAGGAACATGTGGTTTGTGGCTGTGGGGTATGGATTGTCGAATGTATAGGCTGTTCCGATGTTTCCTGAGAAAGCAGCTTTGTAGGTTCCTGCGATGTACATACTGTATATCGAATTTCCAGCAAATGCGGTGAGCTTTTCATCTCCGGGGCCTTTGAGATCGAGGAGGACGCTTGAGAATTTCTTTTGGGATGTGGAGTACTGGGCGATGTAGATATCTGATGCGCCTTGGCCTGTCAGCGTTGAAGTGCCCAAAACGAGCGTTCCTGAGTAGTTACCTGCGACGGTGATCGTGCTGTAGCTGGGGATCAGCCCAACTGTCGAGCGGCTTGTTTGGGGGACGAGCGAGATACCATTCCCTTTACATTCACCGGAAATACAGGAGTAGATATTGCTATTTGGACAGCTGGTGTTGGTTGTACATCCACGAACACAGCTACCTCGCAGACAGCTTTCACTTCGTTGACATGCGAAGCCACAACTACCGCAGTGATTGAACTCTGTTTGGAGTTTTACACAAGCGCCTGCACAGCAGCTTTCGCCTGTACCACATTTAACGCCACACGCGCCGCAATTGTTGTTGTCTGTTTGGAGATCAAAACATCCTGAACCACAACATGTTTGTCCCGCAAAGCAGAAGTTTCCACAAGCGCCGCAGTGTCTTTGGCTTGTCAGTGAGGTACATGTTCCGTTACAACAGCCTTCGCCTGTTGCGCAGGTTTTTCCACAAGCGCCGCAGTTATTCGCATCGTTTTGTAGGTCAGCGCAGGCGTTTCCACAGCAAGATTCGCCAACTTTACAGGTTTTGTTACACGCACCGCAGTGTGTGACGTTGCCTGTTGTGCCTACGCATCGACCATTACAGCAGCTTTGTCCACTTCCGCAAGCGACGCCACAACCGCCACAGTTGTTGGTGTCATTGAGGAAGTCAATACAACCACCACCACAACAGATCTCACCAGGTTTACATTGTTTTCCACAACCGCCACAGTTTGTGCGGTCGAAGCGGGTGTCGATACACTGGTCACTACAACACGCGAGCTGGGATGAGCAACAGCCCGAACCACAAACTGTTTCGCTTTGTGTACATTGCGTACATTTCCCATTCACGCAGCGCTCCGTGTCTTTACAGGGTGAGTCACAACCACCGCAATGTTTAGGGTGGATTTGGAGATCAACACATTGGTCTGTACAGAGAGATTGTGCGCCGGGGCAGATGCATTTTCCGCTGACACATGCCTGTCCTGGTTTGCAAGACGTCCCGCATGCTCCACAGTGTTGGAAGTCACGTGTTGTATCGACACATTGGCCACTGCAAACCGTTTGCTTGTCTGGGCAGATCAGGACACAAGAACCATCCTGGCAGGATTCACCGACTTTGCAGACTTGTCCACATTTTCCACAATGTTTGACGTCTGATTTGATATCCCGGCAGTATCCATCGCATTCTGTGTAGGTTTCGGGGCAGATACATTTTCCTTCGGAGCATTGTTTGATGCCTGTGCAGGAGGGGACACAGATGTTGGGAGATTGGCAACGTTTTTGGAGGCAGACGAGTCCTTCTGTACAGTCTGCGTTTACTTCGCAGGGGCGGTTGATACAACCTTCATCCACCTGGTTGTCACAGTCGTTATCTTTTCCGTCACAGATTTCGGGAGTGGGTGTTTGTTGGTTTTGACACTCGCTCCATGAACCGTCACTTCCGCAGGTACGTGTCCCTGGAGAGCAGATACCTATATTTTTTGTGCCCTCTGGCCCAGTGTAGCAGGCTTCTGTTGTGTTGGGGGTGGGGCAGCTACAATCGATGTCATTATCTGTCTTGCCGTCGCAGTCGTCGTCTTTTCCGTTGCATGTTTCGGCTTGTGGAAGGAGCTGTGAGAGGCAAGGGCCCCAAGTCTTGTCGTCCTGGCATACACGTGAACCTGCTTTACAGATACCGACGTTTTGGGTACCTGCAGCGCCAGCATAACAGGTCTCTTTGTCGCCGGGTTTGTCACATGTACAGCCGCTCGGTGTGTCGTCGATTTTTCCGTTACAGTCGTCATCTTTTCCGTTACATTCTTCTTTTGTGGGGCTGCCACTTCCTTGGCAGGAGCCCCACTTGTTGTCACTTCCACACTCACGCACGCCAATTTTACATTCGCCGATATTGCGGGTGCCTGCTGGACCTTCGTAACAGGGCTGACTGGAGCCGGGTTCACAAAAAGAGGTACATTCTGAGTCGAATTTGTCGATGTTTCCATCACAATCATTGTCGATATTGTCGAAGCACTTGTCTTTGGTGTCTTCTTTTTCGATCTTGATGGGTAAACAATCCCCCCATTTTCCATCGAGTCCTTCGTCTTCTGCGCCACAAGTTTGTTGTCCTGTTTTACAAAAGTTACCGATGTCGTTGGGGAGCAAGGCACATGAGCGGATCTCGCCTTTGGTTTTGCACGTCTCGCGCTTGGTCGCGGAGCATTTTCCAGAGTAACAACCTCCGACATAGTCGACGTTGTTACATTCACAGTCCTGGCTACAGGGGCTGCCATTTGGATCGATTGTAAAGTCGCTGATGCGTTTCCCATCCACGCACACAGATGGTGCCGAACAGGCTGTAGGGCCTATGAGTAGCGCTGCACAGATAATGAGAGCGCCCATCCGAATGATTGTGTACATCTTTTTTCCTTGTTGGTTAAAAATTCTTCCAGTGTGTAGAGTCTATCTTACATGGGGCGATGATGTAAAGTGAGTGACTGTATTTTTACAGCCGCATTTTTAATCACAGATAAGGCACGTACAGCTTGCGTTCTTGCACTTGAGCTTGAAGGGTTGGTTGCACTTGTTATAACAACGTCCACAATGGTCCTTGGTGTCGCGTCTATCGTAGCATTTCCCACCACAACAGATATGGTTGGTTGGGCAGGCGTTGCCACAGCTCGTGCAGTGGTTGTTGTTGTGAAGGAGGTCGACACACGAGCCGCTGCAGCAAGTTTGACCTGATGGACAGACGTTCCCGCAAGCGCCGCAATGGTTTCTGTCGATATCTGTGGTGACACACTTGCCCCCACAGCACGTGAAGCCCGTTGGACAACACGTATCTCCACAGGGGGTCGCCGTTTGTGGGCAGTCGGTCACACATTGGCTTGCGACACATTTTTTGCCGGACGGGCAACCATTTCCACATTGACCACAGTGCGCGATGTCCGACTGTAAATCGACACATTTCCCAGCACAGAGGGCTTTTCCTTGTGGACAGACACAGCTACCGCCGCTGCAGATTTTGTCCGCTGCGCAGCGATTCCCACATTGGCCACAATGATCGCTGTCTGTCATTGCATCCACACATTTTCCGCTACAAAAGCGTTGTCCGCCAGGGCATTCACAAATGCCGTTGTTGCACGTTTGGGTTCCAGGACATGGGGTGTCACACTTTCCACAGTGGTCTTTCGCGGACATCAAATCGATACATTGTGATTGGCTCAAACAGTACGAAAATCCCTTTGGGCAACAATGGCCTACACTGCACAATTCATCCATTTTGCAGGACGACGCGCAAGCGCTGCAGTGGGCTGTATTTCGCTGAAGATCTACACATTGACCGGCACAACAAGTCTCCTGTTTGGCGCAACCATTTTGGCAGGCTCCACAGTGATCGTTGTTATCCGTGAGTGAGATACACGTCCCACCACAGCAACCGAATCCTTTTGTGGGGCAACATGTTCCGCCACATACAGAGGTCCCTGACGGGCAAGAAGACACACACACACCAGCCGCGCACTTTTCACCTCCCATGCAACTTTTTCCACATACGCCGCAGTGGTTGGGGTCCGTCTGGATGTTTGTGCATGCGCCATTGCAGAGCTGTTGTCCCTTTGGGCATTCGCATCTTCCGGCGATACAGAGTTGTCCCGTTTGGCAGGAATATTTGCACACACCACAGTGTGAGACGTCTTTGGATTTGTCGACACATACACCATCGCAGCGGGTCAATTGGCCTGGACATTCGCATGTACCGGATTGGCATGTCTGTGGGGAGGGGCAAGAAGTCGTACACGTCCCGCAGTGGCTGTTATTTGCGCGTAGATCAATGCACCGTTTGACATTCTCGCACCAAGTGTATCCTTGTGGGCAGCAGTGTCCGGCTGAGCATTGTTCATCTTGTTGGCAGAGTAAATTACAAGCCCCACAGTGTTTGGAGTCCTTGGCGAGGTCGTGACAGCTTTGTCCGCAGCACGTTTCATCTTTCCCGCAAGCGTTGCCACAAGCGCCACAATGTGTCGGGTTGTTTTGCAGTGATACACATTGGTCGGCGCAGCAAGCCGTTTGAAGGTTTGCATTTGCGCAGCATGTGTCTCCACAACTGTTTGTGTCCGTTGGGCAGGACGCCACACAGCTCCCTAGATAGCATTTTTCGCCTTGTTGACAGGCAACACCGCAGGCTGAACAGTGCTGTGTGTTTTTCGTCGTGTCGACACACGTTTGGCCACAAAGAGTGGTGCCTGAAGGGCAAACGCACCGGCCTTCTGTGCAGACTTGTTCATCGACACAGGCTTGATTGCACGCCCCACAGTGTTTGTCGTTGGTGGTGAGCTTTACACAAACCCCCTGGCAGCACGTTTGGTTGGTTGCGCAGGCATTTCCACACTGTCCACAGTGTTTGGGAGAGTTTTGGGTGTCCACGCAGGTCTTGGTTGTGGTCCCACAAGCCTGTTCACCTGCCTGACAACAGAGTCCTCCGAGGCACGATTCACCTGTGGCGCAAGCATTCCCACATGCGCCACAGTGTGTGGTGTTGTTTGTTGTGTCAACACATGTGTCTTTGCACCAACGCTCCGTTTTCTTACAACAGTGCGACTGTTGACAAGTTTCGTCTTGTGAGCAGGTCGTTCCACAACGGCCACAGTGATTTGGATCATCGGTCAGGTCGACACAAGAACCTTCACACCACTGTTTGCCTGCAGGGCAGCAGTGTCCATTGACGCAGATGTTGTTTCCGGTACATCGGGTGTTACACTGTCCACAGTGTTCGACGTCTTTGTTGAGGTCTACGCATTTTTGGGGACTTTCGCACCAACTCTTCGTTGAGGGGCAGCAGTGTCCCTCCTGGCAAGTTTCGTTGTTTTGGCAGGATTGCGAACATGCCCCACAGTGTTTGAGGTCATTTTTGATTCGGACACATGTGCCTTTGCAACAGAGCCCTTCTCCTGCGCAGGGAGTGTCTTCGTCAACTTTTCCATCGCAATCGTTGTCTTTTCCATCGCAGATTTCGGGGGGGCAGAGCATACAGTGGGCGTCATTGGATTTGAGCTTCGCTTTTCCCGATGGATCTGTACCAAAGAGGTCGATGTAGAATGCACATCGTTCTCCCTCCTTGCTGAAGCAGTCGTACTCGGGAGCTTGAATGATGCTACATGACTCCTGCATTTTTTGATGATAGGCTTTGTGGACGATATAGAGCCTGAAGTAGATATCTGTCGCTTCGAATTCCGTAGGAAGTTTGAGTAGCTTGTAGGGGGGCGAGCCGTCTGTTTGTGTCGGGATAATGGAGCCGTCTGGTTGGATCGTTACGGCTGTATAGTAGTCCCCTTTTTGTTGGGTGTTTCGACCTTTCCAAAGGGTGACGAGGCAGCCTCTCTCCGCGGTCGCTTGTCCAGTGACGCCACCAAACAAGTCTTTGTAAGCTGTCATGGATTGGTACGCCGGGAGGGCGAGGACCTGTTTGGGATCACATTGTCCCTGCCCAAAGACGATTTTTTCCGGAGTATTTTGACAATGTGTGAGTAACACACTGAGGGAAAAAAACAGAAGCAATTTGAGGAAGTGTTGTAACCGTGTGTATGTTTTACGGTGACCTGTACGCATCAATCAACCGGTCCTTGTTGCTCGTTATGTTTTGTGTGTCGTGGCGCGGTCGTTCCAAAGGAGGTCGGAGCCTGCTTCCTTTGTATACGACAGATTGAAACGTGTTTCAACTTTGGCGTGGTGGTCTTTTTGGGTGGGCTGGGTTGAAGGTTCTTTTTTATGAGCCAAGAGGAGCAGGGCGAGTTACCAAAGAGAGAATTTACATTTTCCGCTCTTGCACTTCTCAAATGTACCGCACTTGTCGACTTGTTTCCATTCTTTACAGGTACATTCTTGTACTGTGTCGCCAGAACATCGTCTTTTGCCTTCTGGGCATGCACAACATTGTTTGTTTTGGCATCCGCTCTTGCATTGTTTGGATTCCCACCCTGTGCAGTCTGCTTTGCAAGTCTTGAGCGCGTCACCATCACACTTGATGGTTCCTGGCGTGCAGGTACAACAAGCCCCATTTTGACATTGTGCGCCTCCAGGACAGGCACAATCTTGTGGACAGGTGGTGCAATTTTCGCCTGCGTTACACTTCCCATCGCCACATGCGTTGACACATTGGAATCCATTGCAGAGCTGGTTGGCTGCGCACTGACAGTCTTTTGCACAGGTCTGGCAATTTTCATTGCTCGCAGCGTCACAGTTGCCGTCACCACAAGGGGAGATACATTGTCCTTTGGTCGCGTCGCAGTTGCTCCCTGCGGCGCAAGTCTCTTTGAGTGTCCAACTCTTGCAATCTGCCGAACATAGAGAGAGCTTTGTGCCTTCACACTTGAGCTGACCTGGAAAGCACAAGCAACCGTTACACAGGCCACTTTGGCAGCTTGAGTTTTGTGGGCAAGGGCAATCTTTGGTGCAGGTTGAGCAATTTTCTCCTTGAGCGGCATCGCAGGTGCCGTCTCCACACTTGATATTGATGATACAATTTCCATTGTTGCAGATCCGTGTATTCGGGCACTTACAGTCTACAGGACAAATGGTACAGTTCTCGCCGATGTCAACTTGACAGGTGCCGTTTCCACATGGCGTAGGGGGTTGTTCGGTGTGGGGCTCTGTATGTGTGGAGGTGTCTTGTGCGGCGTCTGGAAGAGACAGTGGCTCTGCGCCGCGGAGGGCTAAGCACTTGCTTCTGTTGTATTGTGTTCCGTTGATATCGCAAGGGTGATCGGCTGGAAAGTCATCGATATTCACGCAGGAGACGAGGATGAGAAACCCGAACAAAATGCTTACCTTTGTGAATCGGACATTCATCAGACTAAAACCTTTCGTTGATTTCCATTTACTTCCCGGAGATGTTTGTTTTCTTTGAGAAACTTCTCTTTTTTTGTACCGCCCCTACTGTGTTTTGTCAAGTGACGTCGGCTTACTCTCTGCGTCCAACAGACGGGAGTGCTTGAGCAGGAGGTGTCGTTGTGCACTTGGGTCGTGGAGGGGTTTTTGTGATGAGGAAGATGAATGCGCCTGTGCCAGCGATAACGCCTCCTGCGACGAGGCCGATGATCGAGACATGTCCGTAGAGATTACCTGTGCTGTTCAGGTCGAGGAACTCTCCGTACAAGTCGTTGAGTTGAAGCTGGCTACATGTTGTACAAGTTTTGTATTCGTCGTATTTACCTGCGGCTGTGCTGTGGTTTGAGAGTGAGGCTATTGCGAAACCTCCGCCTACGGCGAACAGCGCTCCTCCGACGATGATGGTGCCGAGCGCGATGGTTTTTTGAAGCTCTGCGGCCTTTCTCTTCTGGCGGGTTTGTGGATCGTTTCCTTTTTCGAAGAGCGTAAAGTTCAAGGACAGAGGGGTTTGGGCTTTGAGTGTGATGATACGTTGCTTTGTGATGTAACAAGGTTTGAGCAGCGAGAGGCGTTTTGGGCCAGGTGGGAGTGTGACGTTGAGTGGTGTCGTGCCTTTGCGAACGCCGTTGATCATGACGATGGCGCCAGAAGGCTGTGTTTGGATTCCAAGTGAGACGGCTCGATTTGCCGGTGAGACAGCTCGAATCATCTCAAAATGTAGGGGCTGATTGGATTGTTCGACCACCAACGCCTCGATCTTTGGCTGGTATCCAGGCATCATCAGGCGAAGAGAGTAAGTACCACGGGGCAACGTGAGTTTGAGGGGGGTGGTACCTTTGTAGTCGTTGTTGATGAGCAGTCTCGCGCCGACAGGATTGCTCGTGATGGAGATAGAGGGGTGTTGTGGTCTTTGGCTTTTGTTGCGACGTCTGTATTGACTCCACAAGCGGTCGTAGAGGCGCTTTCGTTTTTTGACGACGTGCAGATACGCTGCTGTTTTTGTACGACAACGTCGTCCGACTGGACCTGCGCACATCTTTTTTCGTTGGATCCTTCGGAGGAGATAATATGCCTGTCGTGTCCAGCTTCTTTTGGCGATAAAGCCTTTGCGTTTTCTTCGTGAGCGCAAATCTCGATATCGATACCCGAATGAGGTCACCTTCAGATAGGATTGAACTGCACGTAAGAGGTCAGTCGCGCGGTAGAGTTTGTTTCCGCGTCGCTTGGCTGTTCGCTGAAAGCATCGAGCTGCACGTGCATATCGTTTTGATTTGTAATGGGAAAAGCAGGTGTTGGCTGCTGCTGGGGGACTCCAGGCAAATGCGAGCAACACGAATATGGCGACGAAACCAAAGTGTACAAAGAGTCGAAGCAGACACTGGTTCACTGTCATTGGGAGGCCTGTCTCTCCACGTGAGGGCGATGAAAATGATAAGAACATTCGGTGCATCGTGTGTCTTCGACACGATTTTGTCGGCACAATGTAACAGAATATGATTCGGGTTTCAAGTTCTTGTAACAGAGCTGTCGTGATGGAGAGATGGAGTGGGGAGCGGTGCGAGAATATGGGTTATTTACGCCATGTGCGTTGGCATTGTTTGGCGGTCGCTCTGCTCGCTGACTTTCCATAGTATCGACGAACAGATCGAAGAACACGAGAGGTTGAGACAAAGTGACGACACAATCTGATGTAGCCTGCCTTGCTTTTTCCTTTTTTACTACGGAAGCTTTGGTTGAGGTAGGCTTTGCAGTACATCTTGTAATCACAACCACAAGAACGTCGGCACTGTTTGGCGACTGTGGAGACATCACTGATCTGGCAATATCCCGAACGTCCACCAAAACCATTCATTGAGAGCAAGAGCTTGCGGAAGTTTCTGGAGACACAACGCCTACACTTGGACTTGCTACCAGGACCACAACGTCTTTGCCGTGGGGGAGGTCTTTTGACAACTTTACGTGGTTTGACCTTACGTGGCTCGACTTTGCGCGGTTCGACTTTGCGAGGCTCGACTTTACGAGGCTCGACTTTACGTGGCTCGACTTTGCGAGGCTCGACTTTGCGCGTTGTGGTGCCTCCTTCGGGTGTGGGTTGGATGGGGTTGTTGTTCGAACGTTGTCCTATGAGATAAAAGAGGACGCCTGTGAGTCCGATTGATACGATGATAAGGGCGATCATCATCATGTTGGAGCCTGACTTTTTGACGGGCGGATGAAGAGGAGGGGCTGCGACGGCGGGGTGTGGTTGTGGTGTTGCTGGCGGGGGAGCCGTTGGTTGAGGTGTGACTGGCTGTGGAGTGAGCATCGCTGGATCGGAGGGAAGCTCGTCACCATCGAAGATCATGGTCGAGGCCGAAGCCTCTTCATTTTTGGCTGGTTCGAGGATGATCTCACTTTGTGGGAGTGAGGCGAGTGCCTGTGCAAACTCGTCGCAACTTTGGAATCGGGCAGCCGGATCCTTGGAGATGGATTTCATGATGATGGATTCGAGGCGGGGGTCCGGCTCATGTAGCCATGTTTTCAATGGGGGGGCTTCACGAGAGCATTGCGCCATAATCACGCTGATAGCGTCGTCTCCTTGGAAGGGGAGTTCGCCAGTCACCATCTGATAGAGCATGATCCCGAGGGCGTAGATGTCGACTCTGTGGTCTATTTTTTTGCCGAGGACCAGCTCTGGGGACATATAGTTGGGCGTTCCGAGGATCAGGCCTGTTTTGGTTTTCCATCCTGTGTCGGTGAAGGATTTTGCGATACCAAAGTCCATGACCTTCGGCATTTCGCGACCTGAGTCTCCCTGAAGGACGATGTTCGCGGGCTTGAGATCTCTGTGGACGATTTGTTTTTCGTGTGCAAAGCCGATGACTTTGAGGACCGGAAGGACGATTCTTTGTACTTCTTGGAGCGTTGGGAGCCCGTCTTTGTCTTTGAGATAGTCTTTGAGGTCTTTGCCGGAGACAAACTCCATGGCCATCCCCAAAATCCCTTCTTCATCGAGCAAACCGTGGACTTTTACGAGGTTGGGGTGAGCGAGCTCAAACTGGATTTGTGCTTCTCGCTTAAATCGCAACTTGGTCTCTTCTTGCCGTGTATGTTCTGGGAAGAGGACCTTGATAGCGACGGTCTCTTTGGTGTTTTGATCGGTGGCTTTGTATACATATGCCATTCCACCTTCACCGATCAATTCGTGTATATCATAATGACCGAGTGTTTTTCCGGTCAGTTGATCCGCGTGCAGCATCCCTTTGCTCCTGGTCAGTTCTTTTTGGTTTGCGAGGCTGGCGGCCTCTATATAATGACGCCGACAAACCAAAATGGTCTGCAAGAGCTTATCAAAGCCTATGGCGCTCGTCAAGAAGTAAGGCCATCGCTGGGAAAAAAGTGGCTATGGAGGAGCAAAGGTGTGCTGCGAAGACCTCTATTGCTTTGGCTTTGGGTTCTCGGACAAAGCCCTCGGGAGACGCATACGCTTCGTCCAAAGATACAGTTGTTGGGGGAAGGGCATCTTTACGGGGATGGGGGTTTTTGGCGACTATGAATGAAAGGCTCTATCTTTGGATGGCCGATGATCAGTTTGATTTCGCTGTTGGTTTTGGGCGCATCACATGAGAGTTGGAACTCTACCTCCAAGGTATTGTTGGAGATGCGAACGCTTGGTGGGGATTTGGAGCGCTGTGTCCCAGGTGGCAAAAACACGATAAGCTTTTTGGGATCGATGTTTAGGCCTTGTGGAAGTGGTCGAATCGACTCAAAGGAGAGTTCCTCGTTGAGTTCATTACCCTTACACGGGGTGCCTGGCTTGGGACGAAGCGCGATAGAGGGAGGGGTCTCGCCGAGTAAAGGTTGGAATGTCTTACAAGTGCCATCTTTATAAGTGAATTTGATGGTACCAGGCTCTTTTTTGAGGGGAGTGATGACGAGTACAAGGTCGCTTCTTTCGGAGACAAATGGGCTTGTGGGTTTGATATCCCAAGAGTCGCTTTCTCTGGCCGGGATATCATCAAACGAGACACCAAGCAAAAGCAGGCCGGGACTGTTTGTGGTCGGAGCGGTGAGCGTGCGGATGTCCTGCTCCGAAAGGGCTCCGCACTCTGTTTGAATGTTGTTTTCGTCTTTGGGTTGGAGCTCTAAAATCTCAGCATCACAGCCTGTTAAGGTCAGATGCAATAAGCACAACACGAGCCACGAGAGTAAGCGCTTGTTGGTCTTGTGAGCAAAGAACACAACGGACATGGGAGAGGCGCTTTGTGTTGGCGCTATTGTGGGAGTTTGGACAGGCAATGTGCTGGGTCTTTTGCGAGTTTGCACAGTCTTTTCAACCCCTTGAGTGTTTGGTTGCGAAGCCGAGAGATCGTGTGTGTTTTGAACCATGCGACGGATTGCTGGACACAACTGGCGGCTTCTTGTTTGGAGAGCTTACCACACAACTCAAACGTTTCGTTGAGTGCAAAGACTCTCATTCGCTTTGGCCCGTACTGCAAAGTGTTGCGGTGGATTTTGAGGAGCAGGTCGAGCAAGCGCGCTTGTTGCTGTTTGGGTGCGTATTGTCTGAGCAAGAAGATGGTGTCTTTCAACTCAAAGACCTCTTCGAAGGAGCGCGTTTGTTTGTCTCCTGCATGTCGCAGGAGGTCAAGCTGGTCCAATATGTACTGTGCGAGTCCCAAGGGATCTTTGTTCTTTTTGAAGGTCTTCTCCCAAGCGAAGTGATTGGGGTGTGTTGGTGTTGGGAGAGTGTAGCGTTGAATCGCATTTTTTTGGTGAAGGGCAAAGCGAATCCCTTGGCCGCGTGTAATGGTGTGGATTTTTTTGTAGGAAGCTGTGACTTTTCCTCTCGCGACTTCAACACGTACCCACTTGGGTCCGTCTGGTGTTTCTGGACCACGATGGACAGAGAAGATCGTTCCTTTGACGAGGACTTGGACGCCTGCACATTTGATGGAGACACGCTTCATCGTATTGGGGACGACATTTACGTCGATGCGGCCTTTGTTGAGCTGCACATCGACCTGTTTGGCGGCGGGACGTACAAGCGCGAGCTGTGTTCCTTTTTGCGCTTGCAGTGTCCACTGCTTGTCGACTTTTAAGACACCTGCACGCTCGCCAGTCACCGAAAATGCTGTCTGTTGGAGTTGTTTTGAAGCGTGTGAAGAAGGGGGCGCGGTCTGGATATGCTGAGAAGACATGGGCGCGATGTTGGCTTGATGAGCTGGAGTCATCCAAAAGACAAGCGCCGCACAGGCCGCTGCAAATGTTCCTGCAAAGGCCCACAATTTGGGGCTACGACTCAAGGTTTTGGGAGTCCTTGATGGTTGTGGGGAGGCGATTGCATCGAGCAGTTGTTTTTCTACTCTGCTGATAATCACCTCCTCTTGCATATCTGTGAGAGGGGTTGGGGCTTCGAGACGTATAGGAGGTTCACCGTACAGGTGACCTGCTTGTGAGGAATGGTCGTTGTTGGGTTGCTTTTTCTTAGTCATCGAACACATCTCCCCAAGAGAGGCCTTGTTTGTGTAATTCTTTATCAGCGATATGTTTGACTTTTTTTCGTGCATGATGAAGCCGTGAGGCGACTGTCCCTCTCGGAAGCGAGAGGGATTCAGCGATGTGATCGATCGTCTTCCCTTCGAGGTCACAGAGCATCAACACAGTGCGATGTTCTGGGGAGATACGATCGAGAATTTGCTTCATCCATTGCCAGATCTCCTGTTTGGCATATGTCGTTTCCTGGCTTTGTTGTCCACTGGGTAAAGGGGACGTGTCATAAAAACCGAGCTTCTCTTTCACCGTCCTTGATTTCCATTGCCTCTTGTACACCTTCATCGCGACGCGCTCTGCAATTTTATGAAGCCAACTTGAAAAGTTGCCATCTCCTCGGTAGTGAGCGAGCGACTTGTGCGCCTCAAGGAACACTTGTTGCAGCGCATCTTCTGCTTGGTGAGGATCTCCAATGAGTCGATGCAGTCGCCTTAAAATCGCTGGTGAGTGGCGTCTGTATAGTTTTTGGAATGCGCCCTGATCAGAGGTGGCAAGGATCGCATCGATTAATTCTTGATCTTCAACTGTTGTACCGTCGTTAGTTGGTTTGTTGGACGCCTTTAATTCTGGGGCCATCGTGCTCGCTCTTTGTGTCAGAAAGATAGCAGGGCCACCGACCAGATGGTATGCCATGTGCTCACCTTGTTGGTGTTGGTTCGTTTTCACCTGGTAAGTGCTCGGTTGTCTTGAAAGATTTCAATTGTTTTTCAAAAAAAATCAAAATTGATGCCTAAGTGCGCTGAAATACGCCAGTTTTCGATAGTTGTTTGAAGGTCTCCTTGGATACGAATGTGGTAAGGTTGGAAAAACCCTTGCACACCAATGTCCGCAAAGAGCCCGAATCCTCCCGCCCACTTCCACCATAGCGCAATCCCAAGATGTCCTCCTGGTCGTACTCTCCAAAATTCGACTTCTTCTCTCGCCAGTCTGAATCCATCGATTAACACACCCAACTCCAATCGGATGTCGAGGTTGCGACTCGCGTAACGAGGGAGCGGTGGGCTGATCATGAAACCGCCTCGCCACGACAGCAGGTCGATGCCTTGATTCAATCCTGGTATCGTGCCGATCGATGCGTTGATGCGAAGCCTCCATCCCTCAAGCCATCCTCGCCGTTTCCCCAGATAGACCCCCAGAGATCCTCCTAGCGGGAATGCGGGCTGAGAAGAGAGCGTCGTGTCTGTCTGGCTCTGGACCCCTCTCGATATGTACAACGCACCATTTCCTGCAATCTGTGCCCCAAACTCCCACGCTGACGTGATTCTCGGCTGTATTCGGTTGACGACACTTCCCCCTAAAGCCACTTTTCTTCCGACAGGTCGTCTCTTTTCTGGTTTTTTGTTCGCGGTGATTCTTCTCGGTGATGTGCGGTTTTTTACAGGCGGAACTGTTCGACGTGGCGCCGTCTTTGTTCCTGTGTTGCCCTGTACACTACCTCCTGTTGCTGGTGGTGTCGTAAGAGTTGGCGTTGTGCGACTCGGTGGTGCCGTACGATTTGGTGATGCCGTACTGTTCGATGGTGCCGTATTGTTCGATGGTGCCGTATTGTTCGGTGATGCTGTACTGTTCGATGGTGTCGTACTGTTCGATGGTTCCGTACTGTTCGGTGGTGTCGTGCGAACTGGTTTTCTACGAGGCGGTGGTGTCGTGCGAGCTGGTTTTCTACGAGGCGGTGGTGTCGTGCGAGCTGGTTTTCTGCGAGGTGGTGATGAACCTTTAGGACGTGCTGTGCGTGTTGATGGTGTTGTTCGTCTTTTGGGGGCACTGGTCAGAGGTGAGCCTGTCTTCGCTCTTTTAGAGCGGAGAGAAGGTGTTTGACGTCTGCGTTTGCGTGGACGCTTTGGGGGGGTTGTGCGCATCTTTTGTGATGCCTTTTGTGCCTTTCGGTTTGGTCGCGTTCGAGGGGGAGAGGGGGGAGGCGAAAGGTATGGGTCCTTTACGAGCACAGAACGTACAAGGCGGACGTCTGGAGCTATTTTGATAAAGTGTTCAAAGTGGGTCAGGATGGTCCGGGCTTTCACCCATGGATCGTTCATCGTTGCAGGTAACGTTAAGGAGTAGCTCTGTTTTCCTCTTCGGAATTGAACTTCTTGGGGTTGTCTCCAGATGAGGTGGATGACTCCTGTGCTGGAGTTCCAGGTGACAAGGTATCCTCTGCGTGTCAAAAAGCGCGAAAGCATCTTGTACGAGCGCTTATGTCTTGTGCGATCGGAGTGGACGATGGAGATGTGAGTTCTTGCTGCAAACACTGCAGACGGCAAACTACATACCCAAATCAAACATCCAATCCAAATTGATATTTTCATACTCACCCAGCATCACATTGTTTACCTTCACACTATAGCAAGGGCCCCATCGGTTCCGCAACGCCCTGACGGGTTTATTCTTGCTGATCTTTTGATGCTCTGGGTATTTGTTTGTGTTCACATCTTCTATGCATTGTTGCGAAATGATGAATGTTTCTTCTTTTTGGAGTGGTTTGTTTCATGAAGTGTTTACTTTTTGCAAAATATGAAATGTTTTTCGTTGACTTGCTTGGTGGATGCTGATACTTTCTTTGCGATGCGAGAACGGACTCTTCCATGTAGTTGCGTGTTTGGATGTTCTCGGGATACGTCTTGACCATCGAATGATTGAGGTGAGTGATGCGTTCTTTGATGATAGGATTTGGAAGCCTTCTTCTTTTGTCTGTTGTGTGGGGAGGGTGTGTCCCTGTGCAGCAGCGATGTGTTGCGGATGGGGATTGTCCATCGCTTCAAAGATGCCAATCAGGTACTTGTACGGGGTGCCAATCAAACGATGATTGTTCTGCGAATCACACATGTCAGGTGGGGCAATGTGTGCCTTCATCGTCTGGGGTTTGTCAGTCGACAGAGCGACAGTGTGAGGGGAACACGCTTAAAGTGTGTCGCTCTGATGGGTCCGGTTGGGCAGCAGTTCCTTGTGGAGAGTTTCACGTTTGTGCGGATGGGCAGTGTAAGCGCAAGCAACTCTCGACTTGTGGAAACAACACGGTGGAGAGTGGGGAGCAATGTGACGATGGTAACCAGATCTCTGGTGACGGTTGTTCTCGCCACTGTCTCAAAGAGAACGTCGAGATTTTCGAGCCGATGCAGGCTCCGCAGGGGATGGAAGGGTCTCCATTTGTGCTTGGTTCACGGACCTGTCGTTCATCAACAACCCGCAATAAATACGCAAATACGACGTCGACGCTGTATGTCAAGGTGTCCCCAATTATCTGTAAATTGGACGACAAAGACGTGATCAGTTTGGATGAGGTGAAGTCACACATCAACTTCCTCAGCAATGTCTACAAGGGCGCACACGTAAAGTTTGTGCTCGGTAGCGTTCGCTATGAGACCGACAAAGATGAGTGCGAAGTGTTCTTCGACACCGAAGGTAGTAGCATCTTACGTAAGTATTCAAAGCGTGATGCGATCTCTGTCTTTTATGCGCGCAATATCTTTGGAGGGAACTTTCCAATCGGTGGATTCGCAAATCTCTCAGGTGTTGTGATGAACGCCAGCGCTTTTGGACAGCGCAACATACTCGCTCATGAGTTGGGGCACAGCTTTGGCCTTGACCATCCCCATTCGTGTTACCACGGCAAGGACACATCAAGTCGAACTTGTGGCACGCGAGGTGATCAACTCTGCGATACACCTGCTGACCCTGGTCCCGCAGGTGTCAATGGTCTCGATCGATGTTCAGATGGGACCACAAAGAATGGCGCTTGTACTGTCACGCGTTGTGAGAGCATCAGCTGTCCTGGAGGTGAAAAGCCACACTTTAAAAACTTGATGTCGTATTACCATTGCGGGGTTGAGCTGACACAAGAGCAAAACTTGGTCGTTCGTTGTGTGGCTGAGAACGATCAAAAAGCCCGTACGAGTGCTCGTCGTCCTTGCACAGTAAATACAGAGTGTGATGGTGGGACGTGTGAGAGTGGTTTTTGCACAAACAAGCCCGCCAATGTCTGCACAGCGCACAGTCAATGTACCGATGGGAAAGTCTGTGTTGGTGGTCAGTGTGGGACATGTCGAGCGGATGGTCTGGTCGTCTCTGATGTCGCGCTTTGTTGTGGTAAAAAGGTCGACAACATTGGACGTTGTTGTACTGGAAACAATTGTTGTTTATCTTCTGTCAATGCGTTTGTGACCTCCACTGGAGCTTGCCAATGCAAGGACGGTTATGAACGTATTCGTCCTGGTGACGCTTCCGATGTCAGGTGCCAAAAAATCGTTCCACAATGTGTTGCGGACGGAGACAGCGCGTCTTCTGACGCTGCTTGTTGTAGTCACGAACGAAACGATCAGGGGAAATGTTGTACTGGCAAGGTTTGTTGTGGACCTCAAAACAACTCTTTCACGACATCTTCAGGCAAGTGTACTTGCAACAGTGGTTATGAGTGGGTGACGACCAATGATCCAAAGGATTTTCGTTGTCAGCTAAAACAACAACCCACCTGTAAAGCAGATGGAGAGGCCGCCACCAGCGCGACAGATTGTTGCAGCAAAGAACGCGATGACAGCGGAGTCTGTTGTCGTGGAGTGGCTTGTTGTACAGCGGCGGTCAACGCTGTCCCTGGAGCCAATGGGGCATGTTCTTGTCAGGCTGGATATGTGCGCATCAATCCACAGGATCCCAACGATGTCAGGTGTAAAGTTAAACCCGCAGCGGCTGTAAAGTGTACGCTTCAACATACGTTCTCTGCAGGTGGGTTTTTGCGCTCAGGACATACCGATATCATCTCGAATATGGCGTTTTCATCTGATGGTAAAACACTTGCTTCTGCGTCGTGGGATAAAACGATCATTCTTTGGGATGTCAGCGCGAACAAGAGAATCCGCACGATAAAAGGTCATACCAGCGGTGTAACAGGTGTTGTGTTTTCCTTGGACGGGAAGACTCTGTATACAGTCGGGTATGACAAAACGATTCGTTCGTGGAATGTCTCGACAGGTAAGCAGACACAGGCGCTCAGCTTGTTTGAGCCACAGCGCAGTTTGGCGATTCGTCCTGATGGCAAGCAGCTTATGCTCGGTTCACAGGGAGGGTTTCAGCTCTGGGACATCGCGACGAGGAGAGGCTTGGTCCCGTCGAGCTCGTACTATGTGCGTTCAGGCGCTTACTATATGGATTCGAGTCGTGTCGCGACAGGTACAAAGAGTCAATCTGTCCAGGTATGGGATACACGTACAGGACGTCAACTGGCACAGCTGAATGGTCATCAGTCGATCGTATACGGGTTGGATTACAGTGGGGATGGGAAGTATCTTGCGTCGGCGGACCAGAGTCAGGTCAGAGTATGGGATGGGAAGACTCATTCGCTCATTCACCAGTTGACTGTTGCCGGAGCGTATAGTCTCTCTTTCCGGTCCACATCGTCGTTTTTTGCGACAGGTCATAAGGACGCCAAAACACGCCTTTGGGATGCAAAGAGCGGGAAGCTGCTGCAGACTCTCTCCGATCACACGAGCGGTGTGTACGCTGTAAAGTTTTCTGCAGACGGGCAACAACTCGCGACAGGTTCCAAGGACAAAACGGTTCGTTTATATCGATGTCAGTAAGGGAAGGTTGAGGAGGCTTAGGAGGCGAGGGCTTTGGTGATGCAATCGGCGATGTGAGAGGCCATCTGTGGGCGTTGTTCTGGGGGGGTGAGGTAGTGGATACGCAATTGGATGCGATTGGTTTTGGGGATGTAAACGATGCGGTGCTCGTCTGGGTGGAGAAAGAGTCGTAGCCAAAGTTGTTCGGTGATGTCGGAGAATCCAGCCTTGATCAGTTTGGCTCCGATGTCATCGAAGGAGGCGTCATCAGGAGGAGTATAGCGCCAGAGGAGGGCGTTGGTGCAACCAGCTTCGAGGGTGATGCGGTCAGAGAGGATGTTGTCGCTCATGTGTCACGCTGCTTTGAAGGAGTTTTGGATCGCTTCTGCCCAGTAACTCTTTCCTTTTTCGTAGTACTCTTTCATGGTTTCAGCGAGCGCGATACGTTTGTCTGTGTCGACAAATGGGTAAGGGAGCAGTGGGTCGTAGATCAGGCAACGAATGACTTTTGAACCGAGCTCAAAGGTCTCTCTTGCGGCGACCTCAACGGCGAGGTCATCCAGTCGGGCGGTGCTCTCTTTCATCTCAAGGATGAGGGACTCGTATGTTTGTGTATAGTTGTGGTTGTCCCAGAGTTTTCGCGCTTTTTGCTCGATTTTGTGTGAGAGGTCGGTGATACGGAAGGCAAACATATGCTGGTCAAGCTCGAGCTCTGTGAGCTTTTTTCGTGCGATCTCCACGCAGTTTTTCACGTTGTTGGGGCGCAACGCGAGATTGGGTTCGAGGTATTCAAGACCAAGGGTGAAAAAGGCCTCCGCAGCTTTTTTGGAGGCTTTGCGGTTGGAGCGTAGGGTGGAGTGCTGGTGGACGCCGAGCCAACTTTTG
The DNA here is from genome assembly GCA_002731275.1 of Deltaproteobacteria bacterium. GTDB lineage: Bacteria > Myxococcota_C > UBA6777 > UBA6777 > UBA6777 > UBA6777. The sequence continues at coordinate 42,067 of PCBK01000119.1, forward strand.
TCCCACTCTTCGTGGATCTTGTCTTCACGGTGTTGCCATGAGGAGAATTCTTCTTTGATAGAGTGTCCGAATGTGCCCAGCTTGTACTCTCCGCGTCGATGTGTTTGAACCATCTTCTCGGACTTCAGGCGCGCAAGTGATACACGTAAGTTGTTCTCTGAGATACCAAGAATGCCCGCGCCGTGGATGAGAAATTTGACGGGGACGTTTGTCTCTGGGTAGACCAGCATGAGTTGGAAGATGACGCGTTTTGGACTGGGTTTTGCGTGAATTTTATTGGGATTTTTCTCTATCAACAAGGTCCCGTGCTCCTTTTTCGACCGATATCAACTCGACAGCATACACGGTGCGAGGGGGACTGTCAACGGCTGCCGTGTTCTCGTAAGGCTTCGAAGACTGAGTTTGTGGGAGTTTCAGGTGGATGGCTTGTTCATTTGTTGACTGAGTCTACTCCGTGCGATGTATGTTTCCATCCTCACGAGTAGTTCTTCGAAGGTTGAGGCGTGTTTGGTCATATAGTCATCGATCCCCATCCGGAAGGTCTTGAGTCGTACATCCTGTATTTTATGTTTGGAGAGGAGAAAGATAGGGGTCAGATGCCACTTGGGATGGGAGCGGATCGTTGCGCTAAGTGTAAACATATCAAAAGTCGTAGATTCGAGATCGAGGAGCAGAAGATCCGGCTGAATTTCGCTCAATGTATCCCACAGCCTATGGGCGGAGTCGATAACTGTGATGTGCGCTACTTCTTGCCCGACAGTCCTGAGTTGGTGTGCGTATTCGAAATCTTCGGAGAACAACAGGACGTTGGCTTTTGGTAGGTTTTGGTTGAGCAGGTATGTCTCCACGACAAGGTCTTCATGAGGCTGGAAGGGAAGATCTATAAAGAAGCTGTGTGGGATTTGTGCGGCCTCTAAGCGTTCTTCGAAGGTTGGATGCTCGCCGAAGAAGAGGATCGGGGTGCGTTTGTGCAATGGAAGTTGTCGAATTTGCTGGGCGAGCTGTGTGGCGCCTGTGTGGATGTGGGCAGAGAAGTTAATAGCAGCCGCTTGGATGGAAAAATCGATCGCGATCCCCATCGGAGTCGCTCCATCCTTCAATGTTTGAAGCAGTTCACCTGCGCTTCGCAGAAGGGTCTTTTCAAACTCAATCAGTGCGTTATCCCGCCGAAGGAGCATGTTTGGGTCGAGCACGAGCAGTGATTTGGATTTTTGTGTCGGTGTGTTGTTGTCAGCTGAGGAACCTGAAGAGAGCTCAAGGGCCTTTGAGAGAGTGGTAAAGACCTCTTCCCAGAATGTTTCGTCAGGTTCGATCAGGCCGGTCATGAGTCCGGAGGTTAAATCTTCGAGTTCTTCGGCGTGGAGGCTGACTTGTCTCCAGCCAAAGGTGCCCGCTGTACCGTGGATTTTGTGGGCGGACTGATGGATCGCTTCCAAGAGACTCTCATCTTCGGGTTGGGTTTGCAGCTTGCGAAAGTTTTCGTTGAGTTGGTTGAGCTGCGCGACGAGTTTTTGTTGGTAGGCTTCTTTTTGCTTGAGCAACAGGCCATCAAGAGAAGATTGCGAGTTTATGTCGGCTTGAAGTATAGGGCTGGCACCTGATTTTTTCTTGAACAGGACGTCGTCGATGTGGTGGATGAGTTTTGGGATCGCGATGGGTTTTTTGAGGGTTCTGGAGACTTTGAGTTGTCGGAGTTTTTCGAGCTGCTTGGGAGTGTTTGTGTAGGATGAGAAGGCGGAAAAGAAAACGATTTCGCCACTGTATCCATTTCTGCGTGCCTGCTCAATAAACGTGATCCCATTGCTGTCGGGGAGGTGTCCATCGACAAGCATGAGCTGTGGGGTGATCTTTTTGATGATTTCGAGCGCTTGCTCTGCTTTTGATATGCGTATGATATCGTGGTTTTTTTCAGTCAAAGCAGTGGCGATAGCGTCACGAAGGTCGAGATCATCTTCGAGGATCAAAATCAAGTCTGACATGGAGAACCTTCAGAGGTAAATGTTTTATTTGTAAAGGAAAAACGACTCTACGACGTGGTGCAGTGGTAGAGCGCGTTTGGGGGCGAGAGGATAGTATAGCAGGAATCAGCGCAGGTGCACTTGTGTTTCGCAGAATTCATCACCTTTGCTGATGCATTTTGTTTCTTCAACCACCCATGGGACCCCACGTCGGAAGAGGTCATTGTAGAGATCCTGATCGAAGTCGGGTTTGGACTTCCAGTCGACTCTGTGGGCGAGCTGCATCATCGCGAGACTTGCCCCTTGGAAGAAGAAACAGCGACCTTCGTTCGCCATTTCGTGTCGATTGACGTGGTAGTTCGATTCATAGGTGCTTGGTGTGCGGAGGGTCAACGATTGGTTGGGGGCAAAGTCGTGGATGGTCCAGTGTCCAAATCCGAGCGCACGTCCGATGGCACAACATCCGACGATAATGTCGAGCGGGTTGCCTGTGATAGGCCCGACGAGACCTTCCCACTCAGGTGAGTTGAGGATCCCACCAAATGTGTTGAAGACACAAACATGCCCTGATTCCCGCAGCAGCCCACCCATGACACCTGTGGATTGTGGCATTTGTTTTGTGATGTGGTAGAAGGCGTCATAGGAGATGCGGTTGTAGTACTCTGCCAAGTGCATTGTGACGAAAACACCGAATCCTTGGAGAAGTCCACGTTCATCGGTCGAGAGTGTGCCGAGGAACTGCACGAGCCCTTGCGCGATGTTGGCGATGGTCTCTTCTTGGTCGCCGTGAAAGACGGTTTTGAGTGCTTTTTTTGTTTCGTTGAGGCGTACAGGGCTTTGGCGTTTGGTGGTCGTCCCTGATGGGGAGAGGGTAAACTCGCAGTTGGGGGCACCTGTTGCGATGCAAGTGGTCTCTTCGGCTTTGAGCGAGCCGAGGGGGAGATCGTACGCGACCTCGACTGCAGCCGCAGCATACCCTGCGCCAAAGGCGTCCGCGGGCAGTGTGCGACGGACGGCCTTTCCGTACTTATCTTTCCAGGAGAAGCCGTAATGGGTGTAGTCTCCGCGAACTGTTCCGCCACGTTGGTTGGCGGAGAAGTGCAGGCTGCCATGACCCATCGCGGCGAAGACGGTGGAGGCGACCTGGATTCGGTCGAGAGGTAACTTGATCTTGGCGAAGTGGCAGATGCTTTCGAGCAGATTGTAGGTGGCTTCTTGTGCGGCATGTGTGCGCAACTCAAGGCCTTGTTTGGAACCCAGCGCGTCGTCGATGGTTTGATCCAAAAACAGGTTAAAGTGATGGCAGTGATATACAACCGGTGTGTGTGCAAAGAATGTATGGTTGTGACTGGCCATGTATTGGATGAGTTCTTTCAGGTTGAAGCTCATGGGTCTATCTTCCTCATCTTTGGTGGTAGGAACATTGTTTATCAATTGGAAAACCGGGGTCACCAAAATGGAACGGGCGAGCCAGGTTGCGCGCGATTAAATATGGAGCTCGCTCAGACCGAGGATCTCCTGTACCGCGACCTCAATGGAGTCCAGGTATTCCTCCGAGAGGAGATGAGGCTCATTGAGGGAGTCGATGGGGATACCGGTCTTCAGGGCCAAACGCATCAAAGAGGCGTGTGGGTCTGGAGCGTAGCGTTGGAGGTAATCAATGATCCTGACAGCGCGCGGAGCTTCTTCTGGATCTGCCTGGAAGGAGGCGAGCATTTGCTCGATGTTACGGAGCATCTTTTGAACATGTAAACGAACCATACCGATGGGGGTGCCGAGGTTGAAAATGAAGCCAATCACAAACTGCTCTTGGACTTCCTTCAGGATAATCAGTGACTCGGAGGACTCGATGGTGACCTGCATATCAGAAGACCAGTTATCCATCGACTTGAGCGCTTCGCGGTTGGCACGGACGAGGTCGCCAAAGTATGAGGCGACGCTCTCGGGTGTCCATGTTGTGTTGCTCGGAAGGTACGCGTCAAACATGAGACAATCAGGCATCGCTGTGATCAGTACGCCCTGAAGGGAAGGCACATCCGAAGCAATTTGGGTGAGAGAAGTCGGGGTCATGTGTCGGTCTCCTATTTATTATTCCAAGATGGAGCGAAGTGGATCACAAAGAGCGTCAAATTCATGTGGTGTTAGGATCTCTGCGAGCCACAAACCAAGGGTCACCAAACCCTGTCCTGTTTGCAGCCATGTCATGGTCAGATAGCCTTCAGCATCCATTTGAAAGATGATTTGATCGATCATGGGGAACACGATGTCTGGTTCGATGAACTGTTCTCGAAAGCTGTTGAGTTGGCTTGTGAGATAGGAACCCATTGGGATCATGGAGTCGGGAATGTTGTTGTTGACAATGGGAAGCCCCTCGTGGTTGGCGATATACCCACCACGACCTTCTTTCCAAGTGAGCGCCCAGTCGAGATAGTTCCCGAGCACAACTTCAAGCGGGCCTTTTCTCGATTCTTCGGGGAATGGAGGTGGTCTCAGGAGCTGTAATGCGCCCGTCGGAGAACTTGGGAGCGAGGGTTGGGAGAGATGATCGTTGGACACCTCAACTTGAGGGAAGTCCGAAAAGGAAAGAGGGTGGGAGTCCTGCGTCGGTCGCAAAGAGATCGTACTGGAGACGCTCGATGACAGAACTGGCGCGCTTGGAATGGGGCTGGGGGGAGGTTGGACGGGTGGTGTTGGAACACGTGTGGCACATCCAGCGTGGGCAAACAGTTGTTGCAGTTTGTTCGGCTCAATCCACGAGAGCGAAGTTTTCATCTTCAGGCTCCTTCTCTATCAGTGAGAGTTTGCTCTCGCATTCCATGGCGAGCTGGTCAAAGAGGCTGGCTGTTGGGACGAGGTTTCTGCTCAAGAGACCTAGTGGTACGCCCTTTGCGGCTGCCTTCATGACTTGTCTATCCAAAGGCAACATGGTTCGAAAGAGTGTAGGCTCCGGGAAACTCTGTTGTATCTCTTGTACGACCTCAGCGGAAGTTGGATCCTGGATGTCCCACATGTTGATAATAAAACCAGCGATGTCGAGGGGCTCTCGTTGCTCTTGAATCCAGGCCAGTTGTTCGAGAAACTGTGGAATCCCACGCAGTGTAAGTGGATCTGCGCGCAGTGGGCTGATCACGGAGTCGACATTCCAGTAGGCACCCTGCACGATAGGTCCAAACCCAGAAGGCGCATCGAAGATGACGATGTCGTTTGATGTTTCAAGCTCATCAAGCAACTGTTTGAGGAGCGCTCCATCGCCGAGCGCGACTGACATACTCGCGCGCTCTTGAGGTGTTGAAGGACCAAATGGGAGGACCTGCAAACTCTTGAGTCTTGTCGCGTACATTAACGTCGGAAGGGGATGTCCTTCGAGGGCATACTGACATAGACCTGGGGCTTGCATCACTTTGGGTGAGAGAAGTCGACCAACCCCTCCTTGGGGATCGAGATCGACGAGAGATGTTCGCCATCCCCTTTTTGCGAGCGCGTAAGCTAGATTGAGTGCGATTGTCGTGCGTCCTACACCACCTTTTTCGCTCGATATAAGCAGCGTTTTCACTTCTGTTCAAGCCTCTTTTCAAGTTTTTCGATGTTTTGTTGGATCGTCGGGTCATCAGGCTTCATAATTTGACACTCTCGAAAGAGCTGGAGGGCTGATTTGTACTCCCTGCGAATGTACTTCATCTTTGCGAGTTGTAGTTTTTTGTCGAATTCGCTTTGGGAAGGAGTATGTGCCTGTTTTTTTAAGCCTGTAGGTTGCGTGGATGGCTGAAAGGAGCCGGAGGAATATTGGTGACCTGTGCTGGTCTTCCAAACACCTGATTTCATCGCAGACGTAAAGGTTCCCGACGCTGAAGTCTCTGCACGTAGCGCAAGCTCTAGCGCTTTGGCCAACATCACATCACTTTTTTTGGCGTTCGCTGGTAGGCTGGCTGTGATGGATGGGGAGCTGGTGCTGGCAGGCGTGTGCTTTGGCTCTGGTGGCTCAAAGGGGGTCGTTTGAGAGGGGGCCATTTTGGGCCAATTCGGTTTAGAAGGGGACAACTCCTCTTCTGGGATAAAGTCCGAGACATCTACAAGTTGACCACTTGGCGACTCGTTGTGTGTGTACTGTTCGATCTCAGAGATGCCTGTGAAGTCATTCATCTCCAGAGGACGTGCGCCTATCTGCAAAGCTTCCAAGTCCATGAGCAGCTCGTAGCAATCAGCGTATCGGTGTGCTGGGACCATTTGGGTCATGTTATGAAGCACCTGTACGATACTTGGGGAGAGCGTTGGGACGAGCGCGCGGGGATCAGGGAAGGGCTCTTTGAACCTCTTGAGCACCGCAGCCATCGCTGTTTCACCCTCGAAGGGGACGCTGCCTGTTAAGAGCTCGTAGAAGACGATCCCCAATGAGTAGATATCCGTACGTAGATCGACCTGTTCTCCCATCGCTTGTTCGGGGGAGAAGTAGTGAGGTGTCCCTAAGATGACACCTGTTTGCGTCGATTTATCCTGTTTCATCGTCTTGGCGACACCAAAGTCTGTGAGCGTGAGGTGTCCGTTCTGATCGATGATTAAGTTGGAGGGCTTGATGTCACGGTGGATGACGCCGTTGGCGTGTGCGGACTGTAGTCCTTTGGCGGCTTGCTTGATCAGGTCCATCGCCTTAAATTCAGGCATCTTTTTGTTGTGTGCCAAGTACGTCTCAAGGTTTTGTCCTTTGAGGTATTCCATCGTGATATAGAAGATGTTTTCGTTGTAGAAACCAGCTTCGTACACCTGCACGATGTGTTGGTCTTTGATACTCGCGATCGTTTTGGCTTCTTTTTGTAGTCTATGCAGGTAGTTGAGCTGTTCGTGCTCCTGACTTTGCATGACCTTGATCGCCACCTGTCTGTTGAGCGATTTTTGATAACCGAGGTAGACAACACCCATCCCCCCACGTCCAACTTCACGCTCAATGGTCGAAGAGCCAATCGTTTTTCCGATCAATGAGCCTTGTGATGTCGGGAGCTGCTCGCTAGATTCCGTCTGGAGCAAGCCTTTGAGCATACTGAGCAGGGTCTCTTTGCGAAAGGGTTTTTCCAAAAAGAAGGCGTGGCTGTTGTCTGTTAAGTTACCTACGAGATTGGATTGACCGGGCTCGATGATGAAAATACATGGCAGTTGGTTGAGCTTTTCTTGCGCGGTGAGCCAGTAGTACAGCTCGAAGAAACGAGCATTTCGTACATCTACTGTGATCAGCAGCAGTCCCCAGTGCTCTGCGAGCAGAGCCTGCTTTGCCGACGGAAAATGCTCAAGCGAGATGTCTTGTGTTGGGTATACTTTGAGAAAACTCTGAAGCGCTTTCATGATTCGCTTGTCCGTTCCCAAAATGGCCAACTTCTTCATATTCATCGTTCAAAAGTCCTCGTCTTGGTGAGGCGTGAAGACTCCCTTGTCTAGAGGGGGAGAGGTTGTTGATTCCCTGTATCGTTGTGTGAGACATATAACTGGTTTTGGCAAGTTCTATGCCATGATCCTGTATTTGGGGAACATGGGGGCAACATGAACTCACCTGGATCAAGGAATATTCCTACTCATACCACGTCGAGTGCCCTCAATCAAGTGCTAAGGAGGGGGGAGTCTGGGAGGGATCGAACATTTTGAGGGCGAAGTATCTTCGGATGCGGTTGTGAGAGACTTGGAAGCAAGATGTAAGAAATATGATTATAGTGGAGGGTGCTTTTTGACTTATGGGGTGCATTTTGTCTCAAGGGATAGTAGTTTCCAGGTGTTTGCGCCGTGGTTGTGGATGTGGAAGGTGGTCTTTGTCCCTTTGGGTAGGTCATTTTTGACTATGAGGGTGACTTCGTACACATCAGCAGTGTGTGGAATGTTGATCTCATTTTCGTATACAATTTGTTGTGCAAATGCCAGTCCTACATAACCTTTTGCTGGAGATTCATTGTAGAGATCGAGATGCCAGTACAAGAGAGTGATCTGGGTTCCTTTTGGTAAGGCATGTTGGAGTGGTTGTGAGACGGAGTGGAACCGGCAGATATTGGTGTCAAATTCGATCACACCATCTTCGACCTTTGTGCCGTTTGGAGCGCAGTACATGCCGCTCTTTTTCAGGTGCGCGAATGGATCATCTTCAAGAGATAGTTTTTTCCATTTTGTGTGGTCGATCAATTGCTTCGAAGTACAGGTGTCTGGTGTGGGGATGACCTCATGCTTGCGTTCAGGCGCTCTCTCTGCAGAAGCATCAAAAGAATGCTGCTCTGGTGTGTGTTCTTGTGGCAGAGGGGAGGTACATTGTACGGCGAGGAGAGCGTAGAGGGCGATGAGTATGGTTTGTAGGTTGTGTGTGATTCTGTTCATCGAGACATCTCTGGAGGTGCCCATCGCTTTTGGCAGTCTCGGTAGCAAGGGCGTCTCATTCGTCTTCTTTTTCTTTTGCAGGTCCGGTAACAACGCTTTCTCTTTTGTGCAAATGAGCGCTTTAGGCTCGCAAAGGCTCTCAACTGTCCGGCTTTTCCCTCTTGATGTGAAGGGCTTATTCGCAGGATGGTTTGGTAGAGCGTAAGCGCCTGTTTATATTGGGCGGCTTGTTCAAATTGTGTGGCTTTTTTGAGCGCGCTTTGGATTCGTTTTTTTCTCCAGATGTTGCGTAAGGCTTGTCTCTTTGTCGCAAAGGCAGGGAGCGTCGGGAGGCGCTCTAGCAGGGCTTTTGCTGCGGAGAGTCGATGTTCCCGGAGCATTCTCTCTACGTTGGCGAGCTGGATGTGAGTGTATTCGCTTTTTTGAAGGGTGCCAAAGAGTGCCCTGGCCTGTGTTTGGAGCGGCTCGCTTTTCGAATGTGTCAGGATATGTGTGAGCTCTTTTTTCCCTTTATCCCACTGTCTTTGTTTGATCGCCTGTTTTGCTCTGAGGAGTCGTTTTTGTGCAGACAAAAGGGGTCGAGTCCGCGAAGGACGATGTTGGGAGGGGGTCACGTAGACCCCTGGTTCGAGTACCCAAACATACACGATGACACCTATGGAGAAGGAGAGGAGCGCGGTCAAGAGGACCATTGCGTTTGAGCTTGTTTTTGCTGGAGGGGTTTTTTTGCGAGGGGGTGGTGTTGGGATGGTACGTTTGCGTTTTGGTTTGGGTGGGAGGGAGGGGCGGTGTGTTTCTTTTAGCGCAGGCTTGGGTGGGAACTTCATCCCGTACTGTCTTACGACTTCAGGGGTGACATCTTTGGTCTCTTTGAGGATTTGTCGCTTCTCTTTTCGTGGCAAGAGGTCGGTCTCTTGGCCAACATCATGTTTCTTCTGGAATGGTTGTTGACGTGAGAGCATTTGTTTGAGCTGTTCAGTGCTCTCCTGAGAGTCTATGATTGTCGGTGTGTCGATACTTTTTTGCTCGCTCACAAGCGTTTTATCTTGTGCGTCGTCCTCAAAATCTGGAAGTTCTTCGATGGCTTCGAGTGCATCATAGGAGATATTGTGCCTGAGATGATCCGCAGAGAGGATCGGAGGGGCCGTCTCTTGAGGGGCGTTTTGATTGTGTGTCTCTGGCGCGGCGTGCATGTCGTATTCTGTCAGCGCCGGGGGGTCATATGGGAGAGCTTGTTCGCTTCGCACTGGACTGCGTGTATCTGGTCTTGTTTGTTGTTTGTCTTGGGGGAGTGTTGCGTGGCATTGTGGACAAGCCGACAATCCATCTTTGACCATGATCCCACATCGATAACAAAGCTTCACAAAACCATCCTTTTTGCTTGTGAGCATGTGCTCATTTGCTGCCTTCGTTGAACATTATGGCGTTCTTTGTCTGAATGTCAAAATGAGCTACACCAAAAATGCGTGTGGTGGATTGAATAGTGTAAAGCAAACGAAACATGTTGTGAGCCTTGGTTGACACTTCTTTATTCGTTCATTGGGTTTATCGCGATAGCTTCTGGAGTGTATGTGGTGTGGGTAAGGGCTTCGTGTTCTCAAGTCTTTTGTGTTTTCGGTATGTATATTGCTATCACAGCAGTAAACATTTGATGATGGAGAGTCAATATGAGAGCATTGCAGTCTTGTGACATGGTCGGTCGCTATATGATTGAGGGGGCCCTTGGGAAGGGAGGTTTTGGTGCGGTGTACAAGGCATTGGACACAAAGCTCCGCAAGACTGTCGCCATCAAGGTTCTTTCAGATTCAGAAGGCGCAGAAGAGTCGTATACTCGCTTTATTCATGAAATCAAAAGTATTCTCCAACTCCACCATCCAAATATCATCCAGATATTCGATTACGATCTTGGTGGAGACACGCCTTTTTACGCGATGGAGTATCTCAAGGGGGAAGATCTTGAGAGCCTTCTACATCGAGAAAAGCGTTTGAAGTTGTCCAGTGTCTTCAATCTCTGCCAACAGCTCTGTGGAGCACTTCACGCAGTGCATCAAGACGGCATCATCTACCGGGATCTCAAGCCTCAAAATATCTTCTTGGTGAAGACACACACTTACCATTTCGTGAAGCTGCTCGATTTTGGTCTCGCGTTGGCACCTGACACAAGCCGCGTGACTGGTTCTGGAAAAGTCGTTGGTACACCTCTGTTTATGTCCCCCGAACAGATCACCAAGCCCCAACAGTTGACAGCGCGGGCTGATATCTACGCCTTTGGAATGTTGCTCTTTCATATGATCACTGGAGAGTTCCCATACACTGGTGAGGATCGATTTGAGCTTTTGCGCCAACATATCATGGAAGAACCTCAACTTTCCCATCCACTTATCAGTGATGAGATGAAGTCTTTTTTGGAGCGCTTGCTTCACAAGACCCCAAAAGAGCGACCTGAGAATATGTTGAGTGTCTGGAAGGAGTTGAGAAGGATTTTGATCCGAGAGATGAGAAGACAAGGGACGACCTCTTGTGATGGGATTGAGGTGCAAAAGACCTACTCCATCGAAGGTTTACCTGGTGTACCGCTGCTCTCCGAAAGTCATAGTGCGCTTTGGCAGACAAAAGAATTTCATCCAGGAGAAAACAGTCAGGTTGCGACGTCTGAGGTCGATGTGATCGTGCCAGCCGAGCGAGGTGTTGAGTGGTTGATACCTTCTGCGAAAGAGACGATCGCCAAGCCCGATGTGTCACTGCTCGGCTCGGAGGAAGAGTGAGCGCAGATGTATCGATTACGATGCTTTTCCTTTTCCTAGAATAATCGGTGTTTTTGCACTGAAGGTCAGAAAGTCTTTCTTGTAGGAGGGGTGGGTTAAAACAGGGAGAGATTCTTGTTTCTCGAAGATGTGGAACATGGACGGCATCTCGATCGTGGAGGTGTATTGTCCGCCTTGGGGGAGGCGATACGAGATGCTGATGACGTGTTCGATTTGTTGCTCTTTTCGGAGCATTTTGCTGTCTTCTATCCGCGCTTCAGAGAGCGTTCCTTCTTTGAGGAGAGTGGTGATCTTTTTATGTGATTGACGCCAGATCCAGAAACACACTCCCCATACGACAATTGAGATACCAAGGCACACCAACAGCGGCTGAAACGCGTACATAAATCCCTTGGAAGTGCTTCCAAAATAGGAGCTGAGCCCTGCGGCGAGACATAGCGCGTCAAGTGCTCCAAACAGCAGGATAAACATCACCAGAATGTTCCTGTACACAAGGACCATATCTTGTATCAGTTGCTGTACGATGGGGTGGTGTACATCTCTCGGAGAGGGGCTGTTGTAGTACGTTTGAAAAAACGTATCGGTGTGGTTATGTTGGGAGTGTTGTGATTTTTCTTCGATGTGGTCGAAGTAAGTGTTGTTTTGCACGTCTTCTTCCTTCATTGTGAAGTGATTACATGGTTACTGTGGACACAATGCTCATCAGGTCTGTTACGTCAAGCAGAGACAGAAAAAGGGAGCCCGGATGCAAATCAGTCCGACACAAGCAACAGGCAGCAATGTGTGGTCTCGTCCTCTCGTCTGGGTCCCATTGATGGGACTCTTTGTTTGGGTCGTTTGTTTGCTGTGTAGTGGACAGGCGCCAGCTCGCGAGGGGTTGTCTTCGGAGAAAAAGTCCAGGGGACAAACAAGTCGACCAACGCAATCGCCAAAAACGCTATCCAAGGCGACTGGCCAAAAAGTACGTATGAAGGGTATGACGATCAGTTGTTTTGGGTGGGGAGCTGCGTGGGCGACACCTTTGATGAGGAAGGCGATGGTCGATGTCAAACGACTTGGGGGGAACTGGATCAGTTACCACCCTTATGCTTCGATTCGAGATGATGGTTCCTTATCTTTTTCAACTTCGACGAAGCAACCGACTGTTTTGACACCGATGCGGTACGCAAAGCAGTTGGGGATGAAGATCTTGCTGAAACCGCACATTGGCTACTGGCGTTCGAATTTTTCATGGCGAGGGAGTATTTCATTCCAAAAAGAGTCGAATTGGAAGCGTTTTTTTCGCGATTACAAGCAGTGGATCGTCGTACAAGCGAAGATGGCGGCGAAAGGGAAGGCGGATTTGTTTTCCGTTGGGATCGAGTACCAAAAAACCCTTCACCGTAAGCAAGATTGGCTGGAGATCATTCGGGCTGTGCGCAAAGTCTACTCGGGGAAATTGACGTACTCCGCAAATTGGGACGCCTACCACAAGGTGCCCTTTTGGGATAAACTTGACTACATCGGTATCCAGGCGTACTTTCCATTGACCAAAAAGACACCGACAACAAAGCGTCTCCGCAGTGCGTGGGATGGTATTCTACAAAAGCTTCAACGCTTCTCCAAAAAGCACAAAAAGCCCATCATCTTAACGGAGCTTGGGTACAATCGCGCCGCCCACACTGCTGCACGTCCATGGGACCATAAAGAAGGTGGCCAGGGTGCCGACTCCATCAAGCTTCGTTGTGTTGACGTGGCCTTGTCGAAATTGCGTAAAGCGCCATATATCCACGGTGTCTTTCTATGGAAGTGGTTTCCAACGCTGTGGGATATCTCTTCCAATTACACCTTGCAGTACCCGGCGATGAAGAAGGTCCTTAAGCGCGCTTGGAAATAAAGCCAAAGAAGACGCCTTGAATGAATGGAGACTTTTTTTCGTCCAAAACATGTCGCCACAACGAAGAAGGACACGTTGATGCTCATTTACGAAGTGAATTTACAAGTTGAAGCCTCAAGCGCGACTGCATTTGCGCAGTGGCTTTCACCTCATATTCAGGAGATGTTGGCATTTGATGGGTTTCTCAAAGCTCGATGGTTCCAGCGTGATCCCGCTGATGACTCGACAGTGGAAAATGTTGACACTTCAGAGTTTGTGTTTTGGACCGTTCACTACTTTGTGAAGGATCGCGCTGCACTGGATGATTATTTTTTGCTTCATGCGGCTCGAATGAGAGAGGATGGTCTACGACTGTTCTCTGGAAAGTTCTCTGCAAGTCGACGGATACTGCAATCGTATCGAGATTTCGAAAAATCTTGAGGCTTTTCCCTGACGGGAGACGTGTTGACTGTGCACTATGTGCGACATTTTGTATCCTCATTCACACTTGGTTTCTATGATTTTGATGTGCTATAAGGATAAGGAGAATTTCTTCGGCAATTAAAGTGAGCATTGTTCACAGTCTTGGAGGCTTTGAGTCACTTGAAGGATCCTACAAACAATAACCACCCCCCTGGAGGGATGAGGCAAGGAGATCATTCTGTACAGCGTACGGATGCTACGCGTCCCTATTTGTCACAGCATACGCCTTTAGGGCGTCTTGATTTTCAACAACAATCTTCCCCTTTTACCCCAATGAGTACATCACCTCCTGTGCAAAGTCACCCTCCCGAACGTGCACCAGAAGAGGCGACGGTCATCACACAAGTCCCCGAAAACCTGATCCGAAAGGAAGTACAAAGAGACCGGATGTATCTTCTGGTGATCGCAGGGGCATTCACAGGACAAATGTTTCACTTTGACGGGCAACGTGCGAATATTGGACGCAGCTCGAACTGTGATATTGTCCTTCGGGACAATGATATCTCTCGGGTCCATGTCGAGCTGGAAGTGTTGCCTGACGGTGATGTTTTGATGGTCGACAAAGGCAGCACCAACGGCACCTTTGTCAATGGTCGGAAAGTCTCACAGGCGATCATTGTAGATGGTGATCGCATCCAGCTTGGACTGAGCACGATCCTCAAATTTTCCCTCCACGATGAGCTCGAAGAACAGCTCCAGAGAAGGCTCTACCAAAACGCTATCCTCGACGGTTTGACACAACTCCATAACCGAAAGTACTTCGACGAGCAGCTCGCGACTGAGTTCAGTTTTGCCAAACGACATCAGTCTGCGCTCTCCATCTTGTTAATGGACGTCGATCATTTCAAATCGGTCAACGACACTTATGGACACCCTGTTGGGGATGTCGTCTTGCAACAAGTCGCAATGTCTCTACAAAACGTAATTCGCAAGGAAGATCTCGTCGCCCGTTACGGCGGGGAGGAGTTTGTGATCCTCACAAGAGGCATCATGCCGACACAGGCAGCCATCCTTGGTGAGCGCATCCGTTCTAGTATTGAGGCTCTCTCCATCCCTGTCTCAGGGTACCCACCGCTCAAAATCACGATCTCGATCGGTTGTGTCACAATGCACAAGCAGCAATTTGATACACCCGAGACATTATTACAAGAATCCGATGATCGCCTCTACATGGCGAAAAGAAACGGTCGAAATCAGGTCGTCGCTGAACGATAGCGTGCGTGAACCTGCCTGCACACCTTCTTCTTGCGCTCTCTTCCTTTAGATCTTTCCCACACAAGCTTCGTTTTGATACAATCAAACCATTGGGATCATTGTACCAGTAGAGGAGAACATCGAGATGCGTGTGAGAAAAAGATTCAATATCAGTGGTGTATGGTTATTGCTCGCCGTTTTACTGTTTGCGGGGTGTCCTGCGATGCGCAAAATGGAGTCGAAGAGGGCATCCGATTCCAACTCCGTTGCGCCGATGTTGGCCAAGGTAAAAGCGGTTAAGAAGTCTCCCATTGGAGGTAAAAAGAAAGTCAGAGCTTCTCCACAGATGTGGAAGCGGACACCAGAGGGGACCATCTTGTCAAAGGTCTCCGTTGGGGGGAAGAAATATCTCACGCTGAAGAAGCTACGAGTCACAGTAAAGGTCGATGGGATCCGTGTTCGTACAGTCATGGATCATATCTACCACAATCCGCATAAGAGACAGTTACAAGGGACATTTAAGTACACATTGCCTGCAGATGCGTCGATCTCATACTACGCGATGTTTGTCGGGCGTCAACAGCGAACACCTCGCTTTTTTGGACCAAAAGGGGCACCTTCTCGTCGCGCATTGACACGTATGGCACCTCAAGAGGTGGTACGTCGTCAACCTGCGAAGGGTTGGACAAATCTGCGAGAAGCACGTCTTGTGCCTGCTGAAAAAGGCCGCGAAGTCTTTGAACACATCACCCGTCAGCGCGTCGATCCCGCGCTCCTCGAACAAGAAGCTCCTAACACATTCTCTGGGCGTGTCTTCCCGATCCCGGCAAATGGATACAACAGGATCATTATCGCGTATGAACAAACACTCCCACGTTTTGGTTCATACAGGCCTTACCGTTTCCGTTTTCCACCTGAAGTTGCCGACAACATCGATTTTGTCTTGGAGTACAATCCAACACTCTCCTCATTGGCAAAGCACAATCTGCGAAACATTCGGTGTCGCCAAAAGAAGAAGGCCGCTTTTTTTCAATGTATGTGGGAGAAGAATATGCCCGATCGCGACGCCATTTTTTACTTCACACCCAAGCAAAAAGTGTCCTATCTCGCGGGGACGGAACCACCGACAACACCAAAGGGGCAAGCGTCGCGATTTTTGTTCGCGCAGCTTCCAATCAAGCTCCCTACCAACGCTGTCAAAACGTCTGCTCGCGCCATTTTCATGCTCGACACGTCGATGTCCAGTGATCCACAGCGTTTCGCTGCGAGTGTGCAGTTGATGAAGGAGATCCTGGAAAAGAACAAGATCTCATCGTTCAACGTGTTACTCTTTGACGTCGGCGCGAGCTGGATGTCCCCGAAGGGGTGGATGAAAAATACAAAGCAGAGCAGAGCTGCGTGTTTTGCGCGAATTGACAAGATTCTCCTCGAAGGCGCCACTGATCTTGGAAGGGCTCTTACAATGGTGGCCTCGCCATCATGGTTGAAGGAGAAGTCATTGGGGGCTGTGAATGTGTTCTTTTTGAGTGATGGACAGCTCAACTGGGGGCAACGTGAACAAGGACGTGCGCTCAGCGCATTTTGGCAACGTCAACGCTGGTCTTCACTTAAGTTTTTTGCCTATCGTTTGGGGCTTGGCTCGGAAAATGTCGAGCTTTACAACCAGATGGTGCGAAGAGGTGGGGCGACGTTCTCATGTCTTGGTGCTTCTGAGATCAAGCGCTGCGCAACAGCCCATACCAAACAGTCGATGACGCTCGATAGTCTGAGGGTTGATGGAATCGATGCGTATGACACATTGATCGCTGGACGCCAGTCCAATCTGTATCCGGGTGGATTGCTCACATTTGCCAGTCAATACAAACGCGATGGTATCGCAAAAATCGAATTGAAAGGTCGATATATGGGGAAGGTGATGACCCTCTCCTATTCGATAACAGTGAAGGCTCACGGAGATCTTGCACCTCGTGCCTGGGCGGAGCTGGCGGTTCGTCAATTGTTGGAGCTTGAAGATCCTTCATACACCAACTTGATCGTGGCTTTCTCACAGCGTTATCGCATCGCCAACAAACACTGCTCATTTTTGATCCTTGAGACAGACAGAGAATACAAACAGTACGGACTTGAGCAGGAGACAAAAAAGTCGGGCCTGTCTTCTGTCTCTGCGTTCTTGCAAAAGGCCTGGAAGCAGATGGGCGCGCCTATCACATCGAGACAACTGTGGATGTCCATGTTGCAGAAGGTGTTGATGCGTTTCAAGATGACGCAAAAGACCTCTGGAAAAGCGGTTTTGTCCTTGCTTCAAGAGATCCCTGATGCACAACTCGAACTTTCAGGTCATCGAACACACGGCCTTGTCGAAAAGGAGAATGTGCCGAAAAGCTACCAGAAAGTGTACCAAAAGAGCAGGGATGATTTTTCACCCTTTGTCAAAGAGTCAAAGCGGCGGCTGAAGCGAGTGAATGTTGCCGCAGCGATGCGTAGCCTCTCGTGTATTGTCGAGCTTCATCCAACCAACCCAAAAGCCTTACGCCTAGTTGGGTACTATTTGATGGATTGGCAGCGCTTTGAAGAGGCAGCGCAGGTCTTCTTACGTGTCTTGGAGAGGCGTTCATTCGAACCCCATGCATACCGAGATCTGGCGCGGGCGTTGATCAAGATGAACCGCTTTGGGCTCGCAGCAGCGCTCTATGAGATCGTCCTCGCTGGAAAGTGGGACCGCCGCTTTCATTCGATTGGGACGGTTGCTCGTGAAGAATATGCGTTCTTGATGAGAGGCGCGATGAGTGACGGAAAGCTTAAGGCCTCTGTTCGTTCTTTGTTGTCTCAGAGGAAAACGCTGCTCGGACTCCATGTGACACGCTCGAAGTTACGTGTGACCCTGACCTGGAATACCGACAACACGGACATTGATCTGTGGGTGGAGGAACCATTTGGCGAAAAGTGTTGGTATAAAAACAAGAAGACGAGGAACGGTGGTCACCTTCTTCAGGATGTAACGCAGGGCTACGGTCCTGAACGCTACGAGAACAAAGGGGGACGAGGTGGACAATACACCGTGCGTCTCAAGTTTTATGGTCATCGTTCGACAGTGTTGGGCAATGAGACCCACGCGAATGTCACGATGATTATGAACGCAGGCACCAAGGACGAAAAAATCGTCGAGAAGAATCTCGTCTTAAAGAAGAGAAAGGAAGTGGTCAAAGTGATGACACTTTCTCTGTAGACGTCCTATCGCACAAACTCTCGACACACCTTCTTAGCGGTCGTAGTGTTGGTGTGTGATTTGGGGTATCATCTACACCGTCCACCTGTTGTTGGGTATTCTTTGTTTGTTGGCCAACTTTTTTAGCGAGCGATTGAGGTGAAAAGGCGATGGAGTACTGGTTGCAAGTGACTCGGATCGGGTTGTATGCGTCGATGTCTTTGTTTTTGGTCGTTTTGTCGGGGGCGATGTTGAGCGATTGTGTGACAAAACGTCCACCTCTTGCAGAGCGTTTAGGGCGCTATACAGTCGACAAAGTCGTCGAGACTGTGAAGGCGAAAGATGGTGCATTTGTGGCCAACCTCGTCAAAAAGCTTCGCCCCTCCGAGGTGAAGAGGAACAAACGCAAGCGCAAGAACCAACAAAGGCAGGCTGAGTTACTAGAGCGATTGGGGCGATACACTGTCGATACGTTGTTAAAGACTGCGACCGCACAAGAAGGGAAGTTGATCGTGGGGATCCTTCGACAGGTGCGTGAGAATAGAGCCAAAACCCCACTGCCAGCGCGGCGCAATCTGGCGCTTGAGAAGAGCATGACGACACTGGGCAAACATCTGATCGACAAGGTGTTGGTGTTGCTGGAGAAAGACAAAGGCCGTTTCATCGAGAATCTACTCAAAACATTACGTGGTAAGCGAACACCTCGCTCTGCGCGACAGCGAGCGGCGCAACAGGCAGCGATGAGAGCCGTGTTGAAAGATGTTTTAACCTTCGCGGCCAAGAGGATTGTCGATAAAGGCACCGCGAATGAGGCGAAGTTGGTGATTAAGGTGATCAAGTCACTTCAGTTACCACAAGGAGAACGTCTGAAGAACAAAAAGCGCAACCAAAAGGGGATGCAGAAAATGCTCGGTGGTGTGCTCAAATATGCTGTCGCGCGGCTCCTCAAAAGTGACGCGCTTGGGGGTCTGTTAGGGGATGTTCGCTTGCTCGTCAAAGACGCCCGAAGAAAGCTGTGGCCGAGTCTGATCAAAGCGGTCTCAAAAGCCGCAGAGAGGGCCATTTTCCAGATGGAACAAAATCGCTTGGAGCGAAAGTCCACAAAGCGATCCAAAAAAGCTCAATTGAGCGATATTCAGAAGCGTGTCAGAGTGCTCCGGGACACTGTGTGGGCGAAGACCCGTGCGAAGTTTTATTGTATCAAGAAGAAGGCCAATTGGGGGAATTGGGCAGTGGTCAAGAGCATGACCCACCTAAAGATTCATCTAAAGTGGAAGAAACAATGTCGGACTGGGACGCGTTGTTTGCGACTGAAAGAGCAAGTTCGGCAGTATATCAAGAGACAATTTTCCCCCTCTTGGAAGGACTTACGTCTCGTGGAGATGGCGACCAACTGTCGTTAGGGCGTTGAACTTATACAGGGGCTCTGTTATCATTCTCACTCTGTTCCATGCTTATTTTCCAAGGCGATGAATGATGATACGTGCCGCATTGGCTTCCGAAACACATGCACCTCCGTTGTTGAAGACCAAGTTGTACCCGCCTGTTCTGCGACCCGGTCTGGTCCCCCGGCGTTTCCTCTTAGAGGAACTCCATCACACACGCTATCGTCGGTTGAGTGTGCTCTCTGCACCTGCGGGGTTTGGCAAGACGACACTTGCAGCATCCTGGTCGCTTCGCTTTGAGGGGGTTGCCTGTTGGCTCTCCCTCGATCCACACGACATGACACCTCGCCAGCTTCTGCGGTATCTGCTCGCGTCCTTTCAAGAACATATTCCGAACTTTGCGAGGAATGTCTCCTCACGACTTCAGGCTCCCGATTACCCACTTGAACAAGTTGTGATCCATTTTGTCAACGAACTTTCCAGTCTACATGAGCCATTTTTATTGGTTCTGGATGATCTGCACTTGCTCCCTGTTGGTCCTGTAACGACGATGCTCTGCGAGCTGATCGAAAAGTGGCCAAAGCACGGTCATATCTGCGTGACAACACGTTCTTCGGAGATGTTACCGATGAATCGCTGGCGTGCGAAAGGTTTTGTGGGTGAGTGGACTGGTGCACAACTTCGTTTCTCGAAAGAGGAGAGTGAGCTGCTCTTCGAGGGAGGGCGTTCTCTACAACCAGCGCAAATGCAGGCGCTCTACGAGCAGTCAGAAGGCTGGGTCGCTGGTCTGTTGTTGTCCATCTCTTATTTGCAAAATCATCAGGTCTCTGGGCTGTCTCAGTTTTCACGCATTGCCGAAAATGAATACACGCTGGGGTTTCTCTGTGAGGAGATCCTTCTCAAATTGCCAGATGATGTTCAGCATTTCTTGCTCAAAACTTCGATCGTTCGTCAGTTTGACGTATCTCTATGTGTCGCACTCACTGGACGGACTGATTGTGAGGTGTTGTTGTCTTTTGTCGAGCATCAAAACCTGTTTATTGAGCGTGTCGGGACGGCACATCAATGGTTTCGGTATCACAGTCTGTTTCGCAAGATGCTCAACACACAACTCAAGGACAAGCATCCGACTTGGGTTCCTTCGTTGCATCAGAATGCCTACACATGGTATCGCGAACACGCGATGTACAAGGAGGCTCTTGAGCACGCGAGCGCAAACGACGATGAGGGAGCTTGTGTATCCTTACTCGATGAGGTGATGGAACCTCTTCACAGACAACACGATTTACACGAGCTTCAGGGTTTGTTTTCAGTCCTCTCGGAAGATTGTATTGTGTCACATGAGAGGACGTTGTTTTATTCTCTTTGGTTGCACATCGATTTGGGGTCGTGGGACCATGCTTGTGAGCGGATGTTGGCAGAATCTTCTCTTCATCACTCATCAAAAAACGCGGCCTTGTGGCATTTTTTGCAAGGGGTGCTGGCGCTTCATCATGAAAAGCACGGTGATGCAATCGAATCTTTTGAGCGTGTGATCGATTGCCAAGGGCATCCCTACATCGAGCTGTGGGCTGTATATTACCTTGGTATGTCCTACTCTGTTGCGGATGTCCCGCTTCATCGAACATGTCAACTGATGACAAATATTCTCTCTCAATATGCGTCCAACCATGTTCATGATTATTTGTACGTTTCAGCCGTCCTTGCGAGCGTTTGGGCGGAGTATAAGCGAGGACATTTACAGCTCGCCATTCATCGCTGCGAGGAGCATCTTCGTCTCTTCGAGGCCTCCGTACATTACGAGGAATTACGTGTGTTGTATGCGCCTGTCTATGCCTTTGTGGGATATTTTTATCTGGAGAGAGGGCAAGAGGAGAGGGCGAGGGCGAATATTGATCGTGCATACGCAGCGATCGATAAAGTGGGGTGGTTTTATCGGAAGGTGATCTCTTTGTTTTGGTTACAGGTCCACATGGAAGACGAAGAATCTGAAGCGTTGGTACATCAAGTGCTTGAGGATGTCTCTGTTGGGGACCTTGTGTTCTCTCAACCTGGGAGAATGCCCTTGGAGGGGTACATCGCACTATTCCATCTCTTTCTCGGTGGGCAGACGTACGTGAGGGCGTGGAGCGAGAAGCGCTCCTTCTCCGTGGATATGGAGATTGTGTACGCTGATATCGCGGACGTGTTTGTTTACGTGCAGTGGTTGTTGGTCTCAGGAGGCCGCGAAGAGTTAGGACCATTGTTGCAAAAAATCAAAACACATGCCCATCGCAATCACGATGTGCGGGCTGTCATCGAATCGTGTATTTTTTTGTCCGCTTACCACACACAAAGAGGCGAACAGACAGAGGCTCTTGCAGCTCTGAGGGAGGGCATTCTTTTGGCGGTACCTGGGGGATATCTCGGGATCTTCATGTGGTTTGCTTCTTTGATCGAACAAGCCCTGTGCTCCTTACTCCAAGAGCCATTTGAAGGGGATGAAGAGAGCGTACGTTTTGTACAAACACTCCGTGAGCGCCTTGGGGGGTTGCAGGTCGCAGAAGGTGGTGAGCTTTCCGAAGATGACGACGAATTTGTTGTTGATGTCGATGTGGATGTCAAGCTGAGCAAGCGGGAAGTTGAGGTCTTGGGGCTTGTCGCGCAGGGGATGACCAATCGCGATATTGCAACCGATTTGTATATCTCTGTGGAGACGGTCAAAAAACATATGAAGAACATCTTCCAAAAGCTGGAAGTTCGCAATCGTGTCCATGCTGTCACCCGTGCACGACTGCTCAAGTTGCTTCCACTTTCGTGAGGCTATTGCGAGGCACTGTGACTTCAGACGGTAGAGAGAAAAGAAGAGACTCTTTTGGCGATAAAACGCGGACGTTCGATATGAGGACTGTGTCCGAAACGTGGGGGGCGTTCGACGATTGCATGTGAGGGGAGATGTTCTTTGTAGTACGTCAGATTGGATTGTGGCAAGAGTTTCTCAGATTCCCCCCACATGAATAATATGGGCATCTTGAGTGATTGCAGTTGTTCAGGCGAGAAGGAGTGTTCATCACCTGTCACATCGAAGAATTGTTGGATGTGTTCACGCCCCATCATTTGGATAATGAATCCCTCAAAGAGCCAACTGTACCAAGGCATCTTGTGGTATAGATCCTCCATAAAGGCCCTCGCGTCTTTGCGGTTTTTGATCCTGAATTTTTGCTTGAGTGATTCGATGTCTTCGGCCATCGGGGCACCTGCAGGAGAAGACAGCACGAGCGCTTTGACTTTCTCTGGTGCTTCCAACGCATATCTTACGGCCATCCCTCCGCCAAGTGAGTTCCCGTAGAGGATGGATGGTTCTTCGATGTGATCGTTGAGCCACTCCGAGACCCCTTGGAAAATCACATCCGCATCAAATGGTTGTGTGGGGATTGTGCTCATTCCATGGCCTGGAGCGTCAATCGCGGAGATTTTTTTCACAGAGGCCTTCATCCTGACCATTAAGTCCGCATACCCTGCAGCGGACGAACCAATCCCATGTAGCATGACGATGGGGGCGTGTTGACCTTCTCCCTGTCCTTCGAAGTAGTGAACTTTCGACACCGAAGTGTCGAGGGTTTGCGAGCGAAACCCCTGCCTACGCAAATGCCACAAAGTCATTCGATTCATCAAGTCTAACAGCGCCATTGTCCCATCCCACAAAGTTTGGTTGTTCTGAACACCCTACGATACAGTGGTACCGGAAGACATCCGGTACCACTGTATCGTAGGTGTTTCTCGGCGATTGATCAAGGTCTGTTGGTGAGCGCGTTGTGGGAGGGGATTGCTCAGGCGTTTGTTTTTTTGCGACGGAAGCCGACGAAGAACACGAGCATCAAGAGCCATGAAGCGGGGAGTGGTGCGTTTTCGCTATAGGTTGTTTGGCATCCACAAGCGCCACTCTCTGGTGGTTTGGTTGTGTCAGGGGTGCCAGAAGGTCCGTCTGTACCTGGCTGCTTGGTGCGCTCTGTGGGGGCTTGTTCTTTTGAGATTTTTTCCGTCTGTGTGGACTGATCTGGTGTCGCAGGAGTGTCTGTTTGTGTCGATTGTTCTGGGATTGTGGGTTCGGTCGTATTGCCGCCATCTTTGGAGACGGACTCGGTCGTATTTCCACCATCTGTCAGGACGGACTCTGTGGATGGTTCGACAGGGGGCTCAGATGTGGATTCGTTGCTCCCTGCGTCTGAGGATGTGATCGTCTCGGTGGAGGGCTCTTGTGTGATCTCAGGCGTGGGTTTGGTGCGATTGACACTGGCTGTGTTGCTCTCTTTTGAGTCGTTCCCTGCGTTGTCAGTTGCGGTGACTTTGTATGTGGAGACACCGTAGAGGATGCCTTTGTCTGTGAAGGTCGTTTTGTTTGTTGTGCCGAGCGATTGAAACGCGCCTTTGTTTCCTTCTTGTTTGAGGATGGTGTAGTGTTTGACGCCGGAGTCTTTGTCCGTCGAGGCTTTCCACTTTAGGAGCGCGTCCTGATCGTTGTTTGTAAGTGTTGCGGTGAGCTGTCCTGGTGTTGTGGGTGGGGTTGCCTCTTTGCGCTCGACTGTTTCGGTGTTGCTGGGTTTTGACTCTTTATTGTTGATGTCAACAGCAGTGACGTAATATTGTGTTTTTCCAAATGGGATGGCTTTTTGGGTCCAAGTGACCTTGTCAGTTGTGCCCACTTTTTTGAAGGCCGCTGTGCCTTGCTTGGCGTAAATATGATAGTGCTGCAAACCTGCGCTTAAATCGGCAGGAGGAGACCATGAGAGCTGAGCGTCTTGTTTGTTCAAGAGTGTGACTTTGAGTGTGAGGGGGGCGCTTGGAGCGGTTTTGGAGCCAACCCGAAGCAGGATGGTGTTACTCGGTTTGGACTCGTTGTTGACGGTATTTCTTGCGGTGACGTAGTATCTGATCTCTTTGGTTCCTGCGGGGATATTTGAGTCTGTGTGGGTTGTGAGCCCTTTGGATTTGTATGCTACTGCTCTGTAATTTCCGGCGTTGTCGAGATCTCTATATACTTTGTATCCAGCAAGTTTGCCTGCCGGGTCTGTGGATGTTCCCCATTTTAGCTCGGCGCTTGTTGCGGTTTTGAGTGTCCCTGTAAGCGGGAAGGGGATGGTTGGGGTCGTCTTGTTGACTTCGACTTTTACAGGGACGGTGATGTCTTTGTGTGTACCGTATAAACCATCTGAGAGGGTGACGTTGACGGTGCGTGTGGTTTGGTCGTGCTTAATAGGCAGGTATACGGAACTCTTTGCACCAGGTGCCACTGTGATGAGTTGGTTTTTGTAGCGAGCGTTTGTGACTGTGTACCCACCAGGCAACGTTGGAGTCACGTAGAAAAGGGCGTTGCCACAGTCCACGTTGTCTTTGTTTTCGATTGTAAAACGCAAAGACGCGCTTGTGTTGAGTCCTACTTTGACTGGATTCACTTGGGCTGTGAAGACAGGCGCTGCAGGCTTACATTTGGTGCTGGGCTTAGGGGTGGTGATCTCGATTTCGACAAACGCATTGTTGGGGTCTTTTTTGATCTGTTTGATCTCAAAACCATCACCATCTTTGAAGGATTCTCCATCTTGCAACGTTTTGACGTGAAGCGTTCGACCCGTGAAATAGTATGAATGTGTGTGGATAGAGACGCCAGTCTTGTACTTCGCGGCGATACCGCTGTCGTAGTATTTCGCTGTCTTGAATGACAAGACGTACATACGGCTCAAAGTGAGGTTGGGGTACGTGATCACCATTGCGCCAGTGGTTGTCGCCGGATCTCCGTAGAGTGGGTAGAGTTTGTATTTATTGGTGCCAGTCTTGGCTTTGATCACGCGAGCTTGGTAACGGTCAAATGCGCCAAGTTGGATCAGGTGGGGGGCGTTGAAGTTGCGCAGTTTGATGCCCATCAGACACGAGTGATCACCGTACTCTTCGCTGTTACTTTGTGTGTTGTGTTTACCATCGTTGTTGGGGTCGACCGCTGCGTGGTGCAGGCCGATATTGTGCCCTAATTCGTGCGCGATAACACGTGGTGCGTTGCCCTCTTGGCGAATGGAGGTGCGATAAGGACCTTTTGCTGTGAGTGAACCTATATTGGCGATGCCTGCGAACTTACAGCTGCCCAGGTTGGGGATGATGAATACGTTGTGATTGTACTTGGTCAGGTCGATCCCTTTGGCTTTGGCGAGGGCTGTGGCCTCCGTTTGCCAACGTCTGTAATTGGACTTGCAGTTGACGGTCGAGTCATCTGTGAGTGTAAAGGGGCCAAAGATGTCGGGTGCTTTGTCACCGTTGAGATCCGCATTAAATTGAATGAGGTTGTACGTCCCCTTGAAGTAGACGTCGTTGTTTTTGGTGATGGAGACACTCTCGATCTTCTTTTTATCCGTTGTGTAGGCCTGTTTATCGGAGAGGTTGGTGATGATGTAGGCCACCGTTCTCTTGATCACGGCGTTTGCGTTGAAGATAGGCGTGATGTTTTGCAGTGAGAGCGTGGGGAGCGCTTGTAAATTCTGAAAAGGCACATTCATTTGCTTGGCGAGATCAAACAACTTGTGTGGCTGAGAGAGGAGCGTAGACACCTGCGCAGCGCGCATTTGGACATTCAGGCGATCGACGCGAAGGGTCGAAGGGGTAGATGTCTGTTGTGCATTGATACGGACCCATGCGCCTGTCTTTAGCTCGCGTAGTGGGATTGTACTTTGCGTGGATGTCGATGTTTGCAGTCGGTATACCTTCCTGGTTTTTGCGTCGATAAGATGATACGCGTACCAGTGGTTGCCACGAAAGTCCTCGGCAATATCGACTTCCAGTAGTCCTTCTATGGTGTTTTGTGTCTGGAGTGATTGTGTGTGGTCTTGGAGGGGGTGATCAGGTAGTCCACATCCCCCTGAGAAGATGTAGACGACAAAAGATGCAATCAGGACAGATACAACGAGCCGATAGTGGAATGGGTGTTCCATCATGTTTCCTTTCAGGCTTTCCATTGAAGATCTCGAGAGACATCATGTCTCACGTCCAACCTCAAACATCTACCAGGAGTGTTTGATGTTTTTGGGTTTGCTATGGTGGAAAAATCGTATCTGCTTTTGGGAGCCGCTGTCAAGGTCAGTTGTTGGATGGTCGGATGCTTCGTTTCTTTATAGTTTGAAAGAAATGGCGTTGCGTTGTCTGTGTCAACATTGGAAACGGTTGGGTGATCACTGAGGGGTCTGAAGAGGGGCTTTTTGATCTTTTTGTGGTGTCGAAGTTTGAAGGATGATGAACATACCTGTGATCATCGAGATACCAGCAAGGACCAGGAACCACCAGGGCATTTGTTCGAGTTGGGCTTGGGTGATGATCTTGCGTTCGACGAGCGTGGAGAGGGTGATCGAGAAGGCGTTGTTAAGCATATGTGCGAGCATTGCAGGGAAGATTGAGCCACTTCTGTAACACAGCCACCCCATGATCACGCCGAGAATGGTTGTGGGGATCAGCCTGTAGATGCTCAAGTGGAAGGCACCAAATAAAAAGGCTGCGAGTAGAATCGCGGTCCAGGGTTTCATGTACTTTTCGAAGGTCGTCTGCAGAAAACCGCGAAACAGTATCTCTTCACAGATACCAGGTGAAACCGCGATCAAAATGTAGAACAATGGAAGACTGATGCCGAAATTCTTGATGCTGAAACTCTTTTGCGCCTCTTGCAAAAATTGTTTCCAGCCCGGCATCGTCGTGCTCGCGATAAACTCGGAGAGGGCTGAGACGAGAGGGGCTGCGCCGAGCATGAGCAAGATGATCCCTGGGATCATCCAGGCAGAGAACGCTTTGAAGCGAAAGGTCTCTTTCATGTTCAGTTTTCTCATCTTGGCCATTAGGAGACTTGGGAGCAGAATACATCCCCAAAGAGTGATGGCGAGTCCCCACGCTGGCGACGCTTTTTGTGCCGTTGTGCCGACGTAAAAAAGCAACAAAAATGCGATGGACAGGAGAGTCCATGCTTCTGTCATGGTTGGGGTCTGTCGTTTCAGCCCCTCTTTGACCGAGAACATCCCAAGTATGGAGACATCACCCTCTCGGAACAGCACTTGCTCGTGTGCGAAGAGTTTGGACGCGAACATCAACGTGCCAGTGATGAAGATGCCCATGGAGATGATCGTGTTGAGGACATAGCTCGCGTGGATCGTCCCTTCGAGTGTGCCTTTGATCGAGAACGCGATGTTGACGATAGGAATGAAGGAGTTGAGCAGGCTCGGTTTGGAGCCTGGGAGTGTCGCCATCATCGTCGGGACAAGGCACAGTAAATAGGCTGGCGTGACGTAGTTTTGGCCCTCTTTGAAGGAGCGGGCGAAGGCCGCGATGCTCATCATAATCGCCGACGAGAGCGCAGCGATCAAAAACAAATATCCGAAGATCGCGAGCATGTGGAACCCATTGAGCCCCAAAGATAACGAGGTCTCCCGTCCGGCGAGTCGGATACCGTGGCTAAATGTAAACCACAACGACAGCAAGTTGAGCGCCCCTGTCACCATCGCGATACAGGTGACCGTCATGTACTTCCCTGCGACGATCTCAAGAGGCGTCACTGGCGCCGTTAAGAGTGTTTCGAGGGTGCCTCGTTCTTTTTCTCCTGCCGTCAGATCAATCGCCGGGTAGAAAGCCCCCATGACTGTCATCAAGATCATCAACAACGGAAACAACTTGGCCAAAAAGAAGCGCCCTCTGCTGTCGTCTTTGATGATGTCTTTTTGTTTGGCTTTGATGGGGTGTACGATGCTCTCTGTGAGTCCGATCCTTTGAAGGCGCGCTTTGACAGCGAGTTTGCTGTATTCGCGCATGGCCTTTTTAAATCGTTTGAGCACTGCGTACGAGGACTCTTTTGTCGAAGCGTAGTGCAGTGTCAACAACAGATTGGGGTGCGCGCCAGTCTGTTGTTGAGATGAAGTTGTCGTTGGAGTGGCCGGACGTGTCGTTCGGGTCGTTGGCCGCGAAGCGCTCTTCTTTTTATGGGTGAACTGTGGTTTTGTGGAGAGCTCTACAACAAGCGCAAACTGGCCCTTTTGGAGATCTTGTCTCCAACGTTTGGGGTGTGTGATGGCGACAAGGTAGTCCGATTTGAGTATGTGTTCTTGGAGCTTGTGGGGGAGTGGACCTTGAAGCACCCCGATGGAGTATTTGGTTTTTTTGATCTGTGATTGTTGCGCCATCCGGGCCTGACTTGCGAGGATACCGAAGAGAGGATAGAGCACGATGGGGAGGAGCACCATGATCATGATGGTGCGTCGATCTCTGAGAACATCGAGCATTTCTTTGCGAAACAGCGCCGATACGATGTGTGGTCTCATGATCAGGCTCCTTGGCGTTCGTGTTGTTGGCTCTCTTCAATCACCTTCAGGAAGGCATCCGCGAGTCTAGTTTGTCCGGTCTCTTCTAATAACACGTCGAGTGTTCCCTCTTTCGCGAGCGTTCCTTTGTGGAGGATACCGATGCGATCACTCAAAAGCTCTGTCTCTACGAGGATATGCGTGCTAAACAGCACGGTTCGCCCCTCGCTTTTGGCTGTGCGGATCGCGTTGAGGATGAACTCTGCGCTGATAATATCGAGTCCAGACGTTGGCTCGTCGAGGATGAGCAACTGGGGGTTGTGCAGCAGGGTGCGCGCGATGGACACCCGCTGCGTTTGTCCTGTGGAGAGGGTCCCACACAGTTGCTTACAGAATTCACCTAGCCCGAGGTCTTCGATGAGCTGGTCGATTCTGTCTTTGAGTGTTTTCTTGGGAATCTCTTGTAATTTCCCAAAGAACGTCAACAACTCGATGGGGGTCAGTCGCGCATAGAGACCTGTGTTGCCTGTCAAAAAGCCGATCTTCTTTTTGACCTCCATCGGATTGTTTCGAGGGTCGGCACCTGCGACACGCACGTCACCCTGATCTGGTTCGATGAGGCCCGCAATCATGCGCAGTGTAGTAGTCTTGCCTGCGCCATTTGGACCGAGCAGTCCATAGATCTCACCTTGTCTGATCTGTAAACCAAGGTGACGGACAGCCCAGTGATCTCCGAATCGTTT
The DNA here is from genome assembly GCA_002731275.1 of Deltaproteobacteria bacterium. GTDB lineage: Bacteria > Myxococcota_C > UBA6777 > UBA6777 > UBA6777 > UBA6777. The sequence continues at coordinate 71,290 of PCBK01000119.1, forward strand.
TCCGATCCCGGACGCTTCGACGATGGGTGGCTGCTGTGTAGGTGCTTCGTTCATCGAATTAAAACCTTTCGTTCAGCTGAGGCGTGGAGACCCCCTTCTTTAGAGGGGGGAGGAAACGCCCATTCGATTTTTGTAAGTGTAGCCATCCACTGCTTGAATGAGGTGACAGTTCTTCCATCCTATCCCTTGCACTGTTTTCTTTCCAACTTTAATGTTGAAGCTTCCACTCTTCCGAACTGCGACCCGACCTTCGTAGATTCCTTTCTTCTTCCCTTTGGGAACCACTGCTCGAACGATGTCTCCCGTCTGAAAACCTTTGACAACCTTCTGACTCTTTGCTTTCGTCCGTGGGAATCCAAAGCGATCGACCCGACACATTTGCCTGCTGCCTCTTCCCATTGCTTTCAGCACCAGCACTTCGTGACAAGGCTCGACAAAGACCTTCTCTCCGCTTTCGCCAACACACATTGCATCAAGCCAGTGCTCTTTCGCGTATCCTTGCTTGCAGCGATTGTGCTTCGTCCTGCCACCGCTCCCTGTCTCCAATGGAAGCCCTGTTGCCTTCAGACAGTGGTAGATCGCATTCCTTGTTGCATTCACTGCTGCTGCTGCTCTCAATGGCTTACATGCCTTTTTTCGAAGGCCTGGAAATCCAAACTCTTGTGCTGTTTGATTGTTCTTCTTCTGGTTGCATTTCTCACAAGACAGCGTCAGGTTTCCAACACGGTTGCTTCCACCTCTTGATTTTGGCGTCATATGCTCAATCTGTAATGGAACATCCTTTTTCCCACAGTAAGCACATTTTCGACCCCACTTCTCAAGAAGGTATTCACGAACTTCGTATCCAAAGAGCGTTCCCTGTTGGTATTCGATCCCACTGATTTCTGGATTCACCAGCTTCTGGGTGTCGAAGCGCACTCTTTCCATCGAGAGCGATGAGACCGGAATCCACGAGCGAAGTTTGCGAGTCCACGTTGTGATGTTGTCCACACGACTTTGGAGAGATGGCGCAAGCCATCCTTCTTTCCGTGTTCGATTGTTGAAACGTGGCTTGCGATAGCGAGTCTTTCGACTTCTACGAGACCGGCGAATGTTTCTTCTCTTTTCGAGTGCTTCCTTGATCTGATGCCCACGGTGTTCGAGTTCGGCTGCAAAAAGGCAACGCTTTCCTCGTTTGCAATCGACAACGACAGCAATGCCGGTGACCTTCGAGCCAGGATCAAACTTCAAGGCGGTCGGCTGTGTATCGCCACCTTCACGATCTTTGATGATGATCGTAAACGGAAATCGACGATAGACAGCAGCACGTCCTTTCCGCATGAGTTCTCTTGCCCTTGCCGGATGGCAAGGCATGAGCGGTTTCTTGTTCTTGTCGATGACGAGAACTCTGTTTTGGGTTTTTCTGGTTTCGTTTTTCAAAATCGAGTTACCTCGTTTTCTGGGAGTCACTCCGAAGAGTTTCTCCAGTAAATATCTCCTCGCCAATGTTATGGAGCGGTTTCTAGTGAGGAACATTGCCTTAGACCTTCAGACTGTTTAATCACTGACCGCAGAGCCTGAGACTGGAGAAGCATCTCAGGGTGCCTATACATTCGCTCCTAACGTA
>PCBK01000120.1 GCA_002731275.1 Deltaproteobacteria bacterium
GTTTTTTGCGTCTTCACTTGCAATCATCCACCTCAACAAACTCACCACCCTGTCACTTCGTGACATCCCTCCTCTCAATCCTTTCGAGAGGAGGGACCAAACAGCCCGATATATACGGGGGGGGAACTCGATTTCTGTTCCGGCAGACGTTGCACTTGCGTCCAAAGCAAGCGCCCTCGTCGGGCTGATTTGCTTCGTGCGCTTTGCAACATATGCCTCGACAAACTCACCACCCTGAGCCTTCGGCTCTTCCCTCCTCTCAAGCCTTTCGAGAGGAGGGAACATTTGCCCGATATATACGATAGTTGAGGTCGGACACAAGGCCCGACCCTAATGAGATCCATTCGGTATACACGGAATGTTTGTTTGTATCGCGATATATCGTTTGATATGCATCGCTCCCCTTGCCAACGAAGTTGAGTGGGGGGAGCTGCCGACCACAAGGGAGGCTGAGGGGGTTCTTGTATCGCTCCTCTTGCCAACAAAGTTTGACAGCGGGTGCTCTATCTGGGCGAAGACTGACTGAGGGGGTTTTATGCTCCCTTCTTTTTTGCGTTCATTTCCAATGAGAATAAAAAATGTGCAAAAATGAAAACCTCTTCGACTTGTTGCACAGAAGTCCTTGAAGAAAGTGACTTGATACACTCACTCTCTTTTGTACGGACTCTCACTCGCTGCGTCTGGCGCGGTATACTTTTGGCTCTGAACTTCTAGGAGAATCTATGAACGTTCTACGTACTCGTCGTTATGTCCCCCTTTTATTCGCTGGTTGCCTCGCGCTCTTCTCTGGCTGGACCACGCAGAGTGCGTGGGCAGAGGCATCCGTTGACACATTGAAGAAGCAAGCGCGAACAGGTTCGCGTGAGGAGCGCATCACAGCGTTGAAAGCACTCGTGAAGAAGGGAAATGTTGCGCTGATTCCTCTTCGCGTGTCGATCCTCAACGGCGATTACAAAGTCCGTGAGGAGGCCGCTAAGATGATCGCGACCTTTGGAAAAGAGGCCGTCCCTCATCTCAAATATATCTTGAAAAATGGCAAGAACGCCGCAGTGATCGAGGCGCTTGAAGCGATCGCGAAGATCGGAAAAGATGCCAAAGAGCTGGAGCCGTTGCTCTTCGCATTTGTGAAGGCGTACAATTCGAGGATCCATGAATATGTACTGAAAGCGTACGCAAGTCTGGGGGCGGTGACCCTGAAGTCTCTCGTTAAAGGCGTAAAGACAGGGAAGACGAAGATCGTCGTGCCTTGTTTCCAGGCTCTTCGTGCGCTCGGGAAGACTGCGGCGCCTGCGCTGCGTGAGCTGATTCAACACAACCCTGCCAATATCCCTACAGTGCAAGATGCGGCGTGTATTCTCGCGACACTTGGACCTAAGCACGCGACATTTGCGATGCCTCATCTGCTCAAGATCCTCAAGGGTAATCGTAGAGGTATGTACATTGATGTTTTCAAGGCGCTTGGAAAGACTGGTGCAGTTGGGAAACAAGCTGTTCCTGCGATCGTTGCGTTCTTGGAAGACAAGAGCAAAGGGAAGCACTTCAAAAAATATGGACTCAAGGCGCTCCGGGGGATTGGGATTCATGCTGTTGAGGCGATCCCCACGTTGACGACATTTGCGAGAATGAAGAACATGCGTTACGCGTTCGCTGCGGCCTTTGCGATGTCGACGATGAAAGAGAAGGGGTTACGTGCGCTCGTGACGTTGTTGCGCGCAAAAGAGAAGCGGACCGTGAAGGTCGCTCTTCGTGCCATCGGTAAAATGGGGAAAGAGGCGACACCTGCGTTGAAGTCGATCTATCCTATTTTGTTAGACAAAGATCTCTATGTGCGGGCATACGCTGTCGAAGCGCTGGGTTCGATTGGAGAGGCCGCTTCCTATCCCTACGTGCTCAAGATCGCTCAAGAAGAGAAAGACAAGATGATCTTGCGCGATGCCATTCGTGCGCTCTCGAAGCTCAAGCCAACAGATGCCAAGACCTTGAAGGTTCTGGAGAAGTCCTGTTGGCATGATAGCTGGTATGTGCGTCGTTTGGCCGTTCGATTGCTCGGAAAAGACGACAAAAAAGGACTCGCGATCCTGATCAAGCTCCTGAAGCAAGATAACTTCAAAGAGAAGATCGCTGCTTTGAAAGTCATCGCCAAAATGGGCAAGAAAGCCAAAGCTGCATTGCCATTGCTGAAGAAGATGAAGAAGACGACATCTGGAAAATTGCATAACGCAGTTTTATCTGCGTACTTTGATGTAAAGTGAGTCTTTTTCAGGTTGTCTTTGACAACTTTGCCTTGAACGTAATGAAAGGAAGGAGCGTGTTGATGCGTGTTGTAAAATCGATTGTTGGACTTGGAGTGCTCGTGATGGCTGTGGGCTGTTCGAGCAAGATGGTGAAAAAGAGTGAGATCGTAAAGGCCGAGAAGCGCTTTCGGACTGTTGAGATGAGCGCGAAGATGTTGCGCTCAAAAATGGACGTTCGGCTCAAGAAGATCACGGACTCCAAGCTCAAACCGAGCAGTAAGTATGCGTTTCGTCGTCAGGCGTTGCTCAAGTTGACCTCTGACGCACGTAAAGTTCTCAAGGATTACGTCGACATCACAGCGTCTGTTCCTGCGGATAAGCATCCTCATGAGTGGGTGTATGCGTCCTTCACACAGGGGGCATTTGTTTCAGAGGAGATCGCACGCTACGCGAGATTGCTGAAGAGGCGGTATGAACGTGCCAGTCAGAAAGGAGCTGTCGAACACTTCGGGAAGTTTGAGCGCGCCTACCTCAAGAATGCCTATCGCGGTTACATGTCCGTTTTGTTTTTGGGCTATTACTACCACAAGTTGGCGCCGAAGGAGAGCACCCACACCCGAGCTGGAAACACTTGGCTTGGACGTTCACAACGTCGGCGTTGTCTCGTCTCCAAAAAGCTCGGCCTGAAGAAAGTTGAACACAGCAACATCACTTGGGGGATGTTTGACAAGGTGAAGTCAGGCTACTTGGGGATAGACAAGAGTGAGTTGCGCAGCCAATTGATGGAATTTATGAAGGGCAAAGATGTGCAGCACTGTGAATAGGGGCTAGTTTTTGCAGCAGAGGGAGCGAGCGGGGATGGCGCGGACGCGTTTGTTCTTGGGGGTGCTCCAGAGGAGTCTAAAGTGGGATGGTCCTGAGTGTTCGTACATCTCCGCTTTGATGGGGTGCCAACCTTTTCTCAACAACAGACGCTTACATCGTCTTCTCAAGAATCCACCTTTCCAGGCGTTGATCAACAGATTCTTGCCGTAGTACAGCCGTCCACCATCATCCATATAGAGACAGAGCCGATATTCTCCATCCCTGGGGGCGTTGAAGTATCCATTCCATCGGACGCTGAAGTGGTCTTTGGGGACTTTGCTGTGTGGTTTGTTGCGCCAGAAATAGTCGATCCCTCTGTCGAGACGACGTCCTTTGAGTGTCTCGAAGTTGCGTCCTTTGTAGTAAGCGCCACGAATACCGCCAGCGCGTTTACTGTGGGCAAATCCTTTGATCGCGGGCTTGTAGGAAGCGTAGTGTTTGATCAACATCCAAGCCATGGGGGTGGCGAGTAAGATCAGCGCGGTGATTGTGAGCCAGATAAATCTGCTGCGTCTTTTTTTGTCCCGTTGTGGTGTCGGGTAGAGCTGGTGAGCTTGTTTTTTGCTGACTTTGATCGCTTCACGTAGGGGGATGATCAGTTCACTCAGTTCGAGATCATTTTCGCCGTATTGTTGGGGCAACAGCGTGGCGAGCGCTTTGTGTCGTTCGATCGTCGCTTGTAGACGAAGGGGAAGGTGCTGAAGGGCTTCTGGGAGAGGACCATCTTGTGCACAGAGTGTGTCGAGTAAGGCCTTACGTGTATCGGCTGTATCTTCTTTACCGTGCATGGCGCACAACCATTGGAGATATTGCTGGTAGATGATCTCGACTTTTTCTGTGACACACCACATGTGCAGCCCAGAGGTCGGGAACTCAAGCTCGATCTGTTGAAGAATACGCTCGAACTCACCGAGCGCATGGAGGAGAAGGCGTCGGGCTTCGTAGGGTTCTTCTTGATCTTGTTTGAGCGCTGTGAGCATGTCGGCGGGGTGAAGAAGAGCGGCGTCTTGGGGCCAGTATGTGGCCTCTTGCTTTGTGAGGAAGAGGGGGGTGCAAGAGGCTGTGTTGTGTGCAGACCATGTGAAGAGGCGTTCGAGCACGCGCTCTTTGAGTTTGATATCGTAGGTCTGTACGATGATCTGAAGTGTATAGTGAGGCCGGTCCGTGGTCTCGGTCTCTTGTGGGAGGACGTGGACAGCTTCGATGGCCTGGAAGTCGTGTTGGAGTTGTTCTGCGAACGGTTGGATCATGTCTTGAACATCCCTATCATTCGGCGTTGGGTTTTGGTACAACGAATGGATTGGTGTCCAGAGGTGAGGCTTTGTGGTAGAGCGCTCCTGGTGTGGACACGAGCTGCAATCTAGCATATTCTTCCCCGTTTGGGCAATCGACAACATGAAAGGTTTCTTCTGATGGATATTGATGCGATCAGTGACGGGTTACGGCGGCATGAGGATGGGATCTGGTACAGCAAAGAGGTCTCGGAGGTTTCCTATCCCGAAGACGCGACATCTTTGTGTGCGGAGCTAGAGGAGGATTCTTTTTGGTTTCGCCATCGCAATCGATGTATTGCCTCGGTGGTTGAACGATATCGTCCGGACGGTGCGATCTTTGACATAGGCGGCGGCAATGGTTTTGTCTCAAAAGGTTTACAGGAAGCAGGTCATGAAGTGGTCTTGCTAGAGCCTAGCCTGGAGGGGGTGTTACGTGCACAGAAGAGAGGGATTGAGCAGTTGATCTGTGCGACCTTTCAGGACGCATCTTTTCGCGAGGAGAGCATGGCGGCGGTTGGGATGTTTGATGTCGTAGAGCACATTGAAGATGATCTTGGTCTGTTGCGTGCATTGCGTCCTCTTATAAAGAAGGGAGGCTTCGTGTTTGTCACGGTTCCTGCGTATGAGCTGCTGTGGTCTGACCACGATGATGAGGCAGGTCACTTTCGTCGCTACACAAGGGCTTCGATGACAGGTCTGCTGACGAGCGCTGGGTTTGAGGTGAAGCACGCGACGTACTTTTTTTCGTTGTTGCCGCTGCCGATCTTTTTGTTGCGCGCGTTGCCTGCCCGTTTGGGATTGGGGAAGGCCGGATCAAAGGAGCATACAAAGAAAGAGCATACGTCTGAAGGGATCGCGCAAACACTGTTGTCGAAGTTATGGGACAAGGAGTATGCGATGATCAAAAGGGGGCGTGCGCTTCCTGTTGGAGGGAGTTTGTTGATGGTCGCACAGCGCGTGAGGTAAAGAGGCAAGGGGGAAGTCGCTGATCGGATCTTGCGAGGGGCGAATATGTGTTGAGCCAGAGGCAAAAACGGTCGATGAGGGAAACAATCTGAGGAGGGCTGAGGAAAAAAACGGTCGTTGGAATGTGCAAGCATTCCTTTGAAAAATGACGATTGGGTTGATTCTTGGTATTGACTTTCTTTTGATTCCTTGGTAATAGCGCTTGCGTTCTTGCTCTCACCGTAAAGAACAGACGTGTAACCCACCAGAAGTAAGGAGATGTGCGATGGCACGACATGGAATCCGGGAGTACGATGCGAAACGGATGTTGGCGAAAGACCTCTCAAGCTACGATGGTCGAGTCGCTATGGTTGGCCCTGGCGATGACATCAACGCAGTCGCAGAGCAAAACCCTTGGATGAAAGAAGAAAAACTCGTCGCAAAGCCAGACCAATTGTTTGGTAAGCGCGGGAAAAACGGTCTCGTTTTGTTGAACAAAGATCTCGCGGAGACTTCCGCATGGATCGAAGAGAAAAGAAATAAAGAGAAGACCCTCCTCAGTGGCGTCACTGGCACATTGTCTCACTTTATCATTGAGCCCTTCACAGAGCTTGATGGTGATTTTGAGTACTATCTCTCCATCGAAATGGACGCACACGGGGATATCCTCCGTCTGTCCAACAAAGGTGGTGTGGATGTTGAGGAGAATTGGGACCTCGTCGTTGAGACAGTCGTCGATCCCCTCAAAGGGTACGAAGCAGATGCGATCCAAAAAGTGATCGATGATCTGTACCCCGAAGGCCAACGTGCAGGCATCGCGAAGTTTGTGAAAGAAGTCTTCGACCACTACGAAAAAGGTGGATACACATACCTCGAGATCAACCCATTCACCATCGCTGGTGGTGAGGTGATTCCTCTCGATATGGTCGCCAAAGTGGACGGCACGGCAGAGTTTGAATGTCGTGGTATGTGGGGCAAGTTGGACTTCCCCGCGCCCTTCGGTCAAAAATTGACTGACGAAGAGGAATTTATCCGCGAAGTCGACTCCAAAACAGGTTCTTCCTTGAAATTGACAGTACTGAATCCCAAAGGCCGCATCTGGAACATGGTCGCTGGTGGTGGTGCTTCTGTTGTCTATGCAGACACAGTGTGTGACTTGGGCGCATCCAAAGAGCTCGCAATCTACGGCGAGTACTCTGGTAACCCCAACAAGCAAAACACCTACCAATACGCCAAGACCGTGATCGATATGATGACCCGTGAAAAAGACGCACAAGGTCGCCCCAAGATCCTCTTGATCGGTGGTGGTATCGCGAACTTCACGGATGTCGCGAAGACCTTTACAGGGATCATCATGGCGATCGAAGAGTACGCAGCGAAGCTCAAAGAAGTCGACGCGCGTATCTATGTCCGTCGTGGTGGACCCAACTACAAAGAAGGTCTCGCCAAGATCAAAGCGGCTGTGGAAAAAGTGGGCCTTCCCATCGAAGTCCACGGACCAGAAGCACACATGACTCAAATTGTTGCCGACGCGCTCGGGCAATAAACATATAGAGAAGGGAGAAAGACGAACATGAGTCGACCAAGCTATCAGCTCTTCGATCGGGATTCGACCGCCTTTATCTTTGGATTGCAAGCAAACGCGATCCAACGTATGTTGGACTTTGACACCGCATGTAAGCGTGAAAAGCCCTCCGTCTCGGCGATCATCAACCCCGGACGCACCGGAAACCACAAAGTCTTCTGGGGCACCAAAGAGATTTTGTTGCCCATCTACCCAGATGTTGCCTCCGCTGTGGCTGATTTCCCAGAAGTAGACGTGATGATCAACTTTGCATCATTCCGCTCTGCTTACTCCACTACGCTCGAAGCGATGGATCACGAGCAACTTCGTACCATCGTCATCATCGCAGAAGGGATGCCCGAGCGTCGCGCACGACACCTTCGTCACCTCGCTCGCGAGAAAAAAATCAACATCATCGGACCCGCAACGGTCGGTGGTGTCAAAGCTGGATGTTTCCGTATCGCCAACACTGGTGGTACCATCGAAAACATCATCAACTCCAAACTTCACCGTCCCGGTTCCGTCGGATTTGTCTCCAAGTCCGGTGGTATGTCCAACGAGATGTACAACGTCCTCGCACAATGGACTGACGGTATCAACGAAGGGATCGCTATCGGTGGTGACGCATTCCCATGCTCCACCCTCCTCGATCACTTGTTGCGCTACCAAGCCAACCCAGACATCAAAATGCTCGTATGTCTCGGTGAGGTCGGTGGTGAAGAGGAATACCGTATCGCTGAAGCGATCAAAAGCGGTCAAATCACCAAGCCCGTCGTTGTATGGGTCACTGGTACTGCACTCGGATACCTCCCACAAGGTGTTCAGTTCGGTCACGCTGGTGCAAAAGCTGACGCTGATCGCGAAACAGCACCCGCGAAGAACAAAGCACTCCGCGAAGCTGGCGCGCTTGTTCCCGAGTCCTACAACGACTTTGCGGAAATCATCAAGAAAGCCTACGACAAGTTGGTCGCTGATGGTGACCACACTCCAGTCGAAGAAGTTGCAGCACCCGTTGTGCCCATCGACTTCAAGGCTGCAAAAGCACTCGGCCAAGTTCGTCGCAACACCAACTTCATCAGCACCATCTGTGATGACTCTGGTGATGAGCTGTCCTACGCTGGTCACAAAATCAGCAAGGTCATCGGTGAAAACTACGCGCTCGGTGATGTCATCTCCTTGTTGTGGTTCAAAGAGAAACTTCCCTCCTGGGCCACACAATTCATGGAGATCGTCGTCAAGCTGACTGCTGACCACGGACCCGCTGTCTCCGGTGCACACAACGCGATCGTCACTGCTCGCGCAGGTCGTGACCTGATGAGCGCCGTCGCATCCGGTATGTTGACCATTGGACCACGCTTTGGTGGTGCTGTCGCTGGCGCGGCTGTCATGTTCAAAGAAGCATATGACAACGGCTGGAGCCCAGAAGAATTCGTCAACATCAAGAAAAAACAAAAGATCAATATCCAAGGGATTGGACACCGTATCAAATCCTTGCGCAACCCTGACCAACGTGTCGAGCTGCTCAAAGAATACGCGTTCAACAACTTTGCGAAGCACGATCTGCTCAACTACGCTCTCGAAGTCGAGCAAGTCACAACCAAGAAGAAAGACACACTCATCCTCAACGTCGACGGTGCCATCGGTATCCTCATGATCGACATGATGGCTGCTTGTGGATTCTCCGGTGAGCGTATCCAGGAAGTCGTCGACTCCGGTGGTCTCAACGGATTCTTCTTGCTCGGACGTACCATCGGTATGATCGGACACTACATGGACCAAAAACGTCTCAAGTCCGCTCTCTACCGTCACCCATGGGACGACATCCTCTACCTGCTTCCCGAAGTCAACGAGTAATTGTTGTTCCCCCACGAAGCGTCCATCCAGGGCGCTTCGGTCTTTTTTCTCCTCCATCCGAACGGTTTGTAAACCGGCGCACGGGAGATGCAGACCAAACTTTCCCATTTATATCCATCACATGTTGCACACCTCATACAGTGGAGCTGGAGAATACGGTCCTGTGTGGGGGAGATGTAACAACATTGAACATACAAGCACGGTGCGACCCTTTTGACTCGGCGCACCTGTTGTCTAGGAGGACACGATGGCTAACGATATTAACGTATTGTACTTCCCTGGTGATGACCGCGCTGAAGACGCAAGTGAAGTGGTCAAAGATGTCGCAGATGCTGCGATCGCACGCGCAAGCGAAGTCTTGGGCAAAGACCACGGCTTCAACTGGCTCTCCGAAGACGAAGACAACCGACTCACCGTCGGTCTGCGCGTCCTCAAGCGTATGGAAAGTCTCGGCATCAACATGCTCGACGACCAAAATCGCAGAAATCCTGAAGTCCTCGACTTCTTGATCGACTCCGATCTCGCGACGATCCAAGGCAAGTACGCCAAAGTCACAGACGCTGACATCAACTTCGTCAAAGATGCTGCTGCGTCCCTCAAAACACTCAACGTTCTCGTCCCCGCAGATAGCGTCCTCAACAAAATCAAAGAAGTTGGATACGCGTTCAAAGGTGCGACCGGTACACTCTCCGGAAAAGGCACACCTTCCAGTATCAACGTCTTCATCCGTAAAAAATTGTTCTCCGACGCTTGTGTTCGTGACTTCAAAAACGTCGCGCCCCGCACGTTCCACGAAGTGGACGTGAACATGGCTGTCTTCGTCGGAACCGAAGGTGTCGTCTCCGATACACCTCACATCGAAGGCACGGACTACACTGATGCAAAAATCATCACCCAAAAGTCCGAAGCGATCGTTCAAAAAGCATTTGAATACGCAAAAGAAAAAGGTATCGACAAAGTCTACGTCGCGCAAAAAGGAAACATCCTCAAGCAATCCGACAATGCTTTCGTCGAGTTTGGACGCAAATGGTCCGCTGAGACAGGAATCGAGATGGAATACATCATCTTCGACAACTTCCTCCAGCGTATCACTAAAAACCCTGACTGGTTCCGCGTCGTTGTGACCACAAACTTCTACGGCTCTGACTTCCTCGTGCCCCTCGCTGGCGCGATGTTCACCGAAGTTGAGAGCAACGACCTTGGCACTGACGTTGGTAACTTTGTCCGCTTTGAAGGCAAAAACACCGACTTCACCCAAACCAAACTCGACACTCGTTGCTATCGACAAAACAACGAAGGATTCTACATCGGTGAAGACAAAAGCACTGACACTGAATCCATCAACTTCCGTCGTATCACACGTCAGATGTCTGAGAACATCGTAAAGTACGCGCTCGATGACACGCTTGCTCGTAACAAAAAAGTTCTCTACGTCCTCTACTCACCCAACCTCAAAGGTGATGAGCTCTTCTTGTCCGTTGCAAAAGAAATCGCTGCGGATGACAAGTACAAAGCGCTCGACATCCGCTTCACCACCATCAAAGACTACTGCAAAGACTCCGTCACCAAACCGACTGAGATCGACGCCGTTGTTGGTACCAACTTGACCATGGACTTCTTGACTGACGCAGAAGCTTCCAAAATCGGTGGTATCGGAATGATGCCTAGCTTTAACTACACACTCTCCACAGGAACAGTGATCTCCGAGCCCGGACACGGAACTGCGCCTGACCTGCAACCCAACCAGATCAACCCCGGCGCCTCCATGTGGGCAATGGCTGCTCTGCTTGAGCACATGGGGAACGACAACAGCGGACGTCTCGACGAGAGCCAACGTCAAACGTGCCTCAAAGCTTCCGAGCTGATGTACGAAGCCACTACGCAATTCTACGCAGCTGGCGAAGGCCTCACTGGTGACCTTGGTGGTAACGGTTCCACCACTGGTGTTGGCGAAGGCATCAAAAAGATCATGGCGACCCTCAGCTAATCCCTTCCGACTCCCTTCCTCTGTAAACATCCCGACTTCCCCCACAACAAACACTCCTCTCCTCTTTCTCTCTGCAACTTCGGAGATCACTTCTCTTGGGGTTGTTGAAAATGAGAACATGTGTACTATATTGAAGAAAACGTCTTCTGGGACGGGGGTGAACGCTTTGTCTCCATATCCCCTGAAGTCTTTGCACATGAGAGGTGAAGATGAGAGTGCACTTGATCGTGTTGATGGCAGGAATATACGTGCTTTGTGGGGGAGGGCTTGTACCTGCCGCCGCCCACGCCAAAGGTAAAGTGTCGAAGAGACAGTCTGACTTGGCCAAAAAGAAGCGGACATTGACCTGTCGTTTTGCGCGCAAGAAGGGGAAGAAGAGCCGAACATGTCGTAGGTTCGCGAAGAAAAAGAAACCCAATGAGATCTTCATCGCGGCGATAGGAAAGCGTCGCCGCTTTTATTTGTGTCGTGGTGGACGTCTTTTGCGTTCCTATCCGGCAGGCCACGGACGACGTGGTTATGGCAAGCAACGTGAAGGGGACAAAAAGACGCCCATTGGCAGTTATCGGATCTCCTGGATGGCGGCTCGTCATGAACCCAAACGCCCAAAGGCTGAAGAGGAAAAGTTACAGCGATTTCAGATCCGCGACAAACGCGCGTATTGCAAACCCGACCCCAAGACAAAATTCAGTCATTTTCGACGCAAAGATGGTCCTCGTGATGAGCGACTTTGGCGTCGTCCGTATGGCGGGAAACGTGCGACCGTTATGGCGATCAATTACCCCAATGAGAAGGACATGAAGGCTGGGAAGACAGGGTCTTGTATCGAGATCCATGCCTCCTATCATGTCCGTACATCCGCTGGTTGTGTGCTGTTATGGCCTAAGCATATCTTTGAAGTGTACAACTGTGTCGCGCCTGGCACACGCGTGGAGCTGCGTTATCGTTGACGTGTGTACACAAGGAGAGCGAGGTTACTGTGTTTGTGTTGTGGGAGCGTTGTAGCAGGGGAGTGGGTGCCTTCGGGACTTGCACCTGTGTGCGTTCTCTGGTAGAAAAAAGAGCTTGTGAAAAAGATGATGTTCCACCACGAGTCTTGATGTGACGAGATGTCCTTGTGAGGGGTGGAATGCACAATAGATTGAAAGGCTGACACTGATGAATATTCTTTACGCCATCCTTGCTCTGGGTCTCCTCATCGTATTGCATGAGGCTGGCCACTTTTTGGCAGCGCGTTGGTGTGGGATGAAGGTCCACGAATTTGCGGTAGGGTTTGGTCCAAAAATCTTTAGCTTCGAGGCTGGTGGGACGACGTACACTCTGCGCGCGATTTTCTTGGGAGGATACGTACGCATAGCAGGGATGCACCCTGCAGAGGAAGACGCTGGTGAACCTGACAGCTTCCTTGGGAGTGCACCATGGAAGCGCTTCGTCGCGATTCTCGCAGGTCCTGTGGCCAATTACATCACCGCCTTTCTGATCTTTATCGCGATTTACTCCATTTGGGGGGTGCGGACAGATTACGCCCATGTCAAAGAGGTCAAAGGGGGCTCAGCGCTCGCCAAGATCGGCGTTAAACCTGGTGATCAGATCGTCATGGTCGACAAAACAGTCGTCAAAGGCCAATTTGGCTATGGTCCAGAGCTGGCCTTCTTGCAGATGCTCTCATCTGCTGAATCCCCTGAAGTCACGCTGAAAATTCTTCGTGATGGGAAACAACACGACGTCAAGCTCTCGCTTCCCAAAAAAGATGCGAAGAGCAAGAAAAACAAAATGGAGCTCGGTGTCAAAGCCAAGCTCCACCAAAAACTCTGGCTGAAAGAGATCAAACCCGACTCTTTTGCTGCGAAGATGAAGCTGCAAAAAGGCGATCGTCTGCTCAAGATTGCAGACCACAAGATCGAAGGTCTTCACACCTACCTGCGTTATCGCAAGCTGCGCAAAAAAGACGCCGTAAAGCTCGAAGTCATGCGCGCTGGCAAACGCGTTGTTGTCTCCTTACCTGCTGTCAAAAAGGGACTGAAGGACAACAACGATCTGCCTCTCAAGAGCGAAGACATTGTTGTCCTCTCTGAGGTGAAGCCTGGCTCGCTTGGGCAGGCCGCAGGACTTCAGGTCGGGGATCAAGTGCTCTCTGTGGACAAAAAACCTCTCAAGCGCGTGAAGGGGTACTCATACGAGGAACGCCTTAAGAGTCTGCTCGCCGGATGTGCGAAGAAGCCACTTAAACTTGGGATCGTTCGCGGAGACAAAGATCTCGTCTTGACCCTCCCTCAAAAGAAAGAGGCCGCGCTCTGTACGCAAGGCGTCGACCTCAAGCCTCTCGTCCGTGTCGTCGTTTCTGAGGTCCTTCCTGGCTCGACTGCCAAGAAGGTTGGTCTACGCCCTGGAGATTGGTTGCAGCGGATCGATGGGCAATCTATCCACAAGATCGAAGAACTGTTGACACTGCTCAAAGCCAGATCATATCGTCCTGTGACGTTGACGTTGATGAGACAAGGCAAGATCGTGAAGAAGAAGGTCCCAATGTCCAAAAAGGCTGGTGACTGGAAGCTGGGTTTTCGGCCCGTCCCGATCTTTGCGAGACATCGTCAGGGGCTTGGTGCCTCGATGAAACTCGCAGCGCTCCAAACATGGCAGTTTAACGTCCGGATTTGGAAAGGGCTTCAGCGGATCTTTAGTGGGCAGGATAAAGCCAACCTGACTGGACCTGTGGGGATTGTAAACCAGACACAACAAGCCGTGCAGTTTGGTTTTGATTACTTTTTGATGTTTGTGTCATTGATCAGCATCCATCTCGCGTTTTTCAACTTGTTGCCCATCCCTGCGCTGGATGGTGGACGTATCGTCTTCTTGTTTGCACAGCAAGTGATTCGTTTGTTCGGATGGAAGGACGATGTTGGCGTGAAAATAGAGACGATCGCCAACGTGATTAGCTTTGTTTTGTTGTTTGGGTTGTTGATTTTGATCACATTTAACGATATTTATCGATTGATATTTGGTTAAGTCGGTTCTGTTGGAAGGCTGGCAAAAAAGGGTAAGGTATGTATAAGCTGATCATCGAAGATGATGAGGGCAAAACCACCACTGTTCCTCTTATTCGGAATCAGATCGTCATTGGTCGAGATGATGGGAACACGGTGCGTTTGACGGAGCGCAATGTTTCGAGGCGACACGCCCGGCTGCGGATTGAGAACGGTCACATCTTCGTAGAAGATCTCCAAAGCTACAATGGTTCGTGGGTCAATGGCGATCGAGTCGAGGGTGAATTTGAAGTCCGTCCAGGTGATCTTCTGGTGATAGGTGATTACCACCTGACGTTGGAGAGTGATGAGGGCGGTGCGACAGACGATGCGATGCCTTCGCTCCCACCCCGAGGACAACAGATCACACCTCCAACAGGTGTCCCTCTTGTGACGCCCTCTGGTGAGCTACAGCCTGCTCGTCTGCAAATCCTCAACACATCTTTCTCTGGTCAGGAGTTTTCGCTCGACAAGGACGAAGTTCTGATCGGACGTACCGACGAAAACGACATCGGTATTGACCACCCCTCCGTCTCTAGACACCACGCCCGCATTGTTAAGCAAGTCGACACCTATCAAATCGTCGACTTGGAGAGCGCAAACGGCGTTTGTGTCAACGGCGAAGATTACTCTATCTGTGATCTGCGTTGGGGTGACATCATCGAGCTTGGTCACGTGCGTATTCGCTTTGTCGCCCCGCTGGAGTCCGAAAACGTCGTCGTGAACTTCGACGACGCAGCCGCAGCGCCTGGGATGAATGGTGACACTATTGAGATCACACAGCTCGACGCCATCGAGGCGATGTCGCCACCTTCACGTACAAACCCGGCGCTCTTTGTGGGCATCGGAGGGTTTGTCTTGTTGCTCGTCGGTGGGTTGTTTTGGGTCATAGGCTCAACGCCACAAGAGAGCAACCACAAAAAGCCTCAAAAACGCATCTCAGAACCTACATTCTCGTCAGATGAGCAGATCAAACAAGCGCAACAAAGTCTCAAAAACTACGAGTTTGGAAACGCGATCGCCATCCTCAACGAGATTCTTCGTCAAAACCCCCAACAAACAGAAGCGCTCGCGTTGAAAAAACACGCGCTGGTTCTGCAAAAAGAGCACGGTTTGTTGAGGAAAGCCACGACGCAGCAGGCTTCTGAAAAGTGGAAGGATGCGCTCGAAACACTCAGCAAACTCGGAACTGCGAGCCCGTTCTACGAAAAAGCCCGGGCGGACAAGAAGTCGATTCTCGAGTTGTTGGCCAAAAAGGTCGCCAAGTTGGATGGTGAAGAGAAATACAACGAAGCTTTGCAATACAACTCGTTGATTATGGAGCACGCACCTGACGATGAGGAGGCCAAAAAGCGCCGTGATGCGCTCGAAGCCAAGATGAACCCAACACCTCGCGTTGCACCTGTGCCACGTCCTGATATTCGTATCCGACCTGCGCCTTTTCGTATTCGCAAGAAGCCAATGCGACGACGGATTCGTCGTCGCATTGTTCGCAAGCGTCCACTCATTCGCCGACGAGTGAAACCACCTGTTCGGACTGTGGATATGTCACAAAAGTGCCTCAATCACTTCAAGAAAAGCAGATTGCTCTCTGCGACAACATGCTACCGCCGTTTAGTGAAGAAAAAACCCAAACACGCAGCAGGCCACTACATGTTAGGAGTGTTGTTCTCCCGCAGGGGACACTGCAACAATCCTGAACACGAGAAATACAAGCCTTCCTTGTGTACAGAAGCATCCATTCACTACAGAAAGTATGTCAAACTTGAGCCCCACACAAAGCGAGCCGCAAAGTTGAGAAAGATGCTCAAGTAACAAAGCATCTGTGCTCTCGACACTTCCCACTCCTCACGACCCTATTTTCGTTGCTCTTCGTTCTTTTCTCCCTACGCCCCCTTTTCCTTCTACGTGGTAGTGTTGTATGATGCCGACCTGTAACAGGGCTTTTTCGTAACAATCGATACAAAAGGATACAATAAAACGGTGAGAGCCTTTTCACAAACATGGTTACTTTGGGGTGGGTTACTTTTGCTCTCTGCTGGAGGCGTTTTTTGGGGGGTGATGCAAGGCGCGTCGAAGCAAAATCGACCTGCAGGCTTCCAATCCCACCAGCTTCAACTCGATGTTGTCTCTACCTATATCAAGGATAAACAGTTTTCTCGGGCACTTCGTCTGTTGGAGAGTATGCTAAAGAAAAGACCTCGTTGGCCCGAGGCGTTACTCTTGTTGCGACAGGTGAAGTTCGAGCTGGGTAATGAGCAACTCTTGCGCAAGGCGATCGCGCTCAAGGTCAAAAAGAAGTGGAAGAAGTCCTTCCGCGCATTTGGTAAAGTCAGCGCGAGTAGTCTTTGGCGCACACGCGCCATTCAAGAGCGCGAAGATATCCTCGTGCGACTCAATGCGTATGCTCGCGTTGAGCTTGCGGCCAAAAACTTGCAGAAGGCGGTGATGTACAACTTACTTCTGCTCGAACTCTTTCCCCAACACAGAGACGCCGAGAAGCGACAGGATGAGCTGCTCAAAATCATCGAATCGACCCACCAAAAGAGCGCACACAAGCAACTCTCTGCCTTGATCAACAAAGAAAAACGACGCCGAAAGATCCGACACCGCAGAAGACGTAAGAGGAAGCGCTTTCGTTCGCACAAGAAGTTGATTCGTTTGATGGCTCCGAAAGTTCGCGCGCCAGTTGCCAGACCTGTCAAGAAGGTCGTCACAAAGACCTACCCGACACTTCGGCCACCTGTGCGTCGTCGTCTTAATTGGAACAAGTATTGTCGTGGGTTGTACAACAGCGGAAGGCTGCGTCGTGCGCGGTACTGTTACAAAGAGCTGCTCGACCGAAATGAAAAACATGCGGTCGCACATTACATGTTGGGGTCGATTTATACGCGCCTTGGTTACTGTTCACAGCATGGAAGTCCTCGATTTGATATGCGTCTGTGTGTGAAGGCAAACGATCACTTTAAGCGGTTTGTGACATTAGACCCTACAAACCCAACAGCTCGTAAATTGCGTCGTATTTTGCGGATGAAGTGAGTGGATGGGGGAGGAAGCTCAGTCCTTCATGATCTCGACGGCTTTGTTGGCGAGTTTGCGGAGTTTGGGGTTGCGGCTCTTGAGGAAGGGCTTGATCTTGGGGAGCGCGCCTTTGGCTTTGATACCAAATTGTACGAGCAGCGCGAGTGCTGCTTCTTGGACCTGATAATACGAGTTCGAGAGTGCTTTTGTGAGCGCAGGAATGATTTGCACTGCGTCAGGGACGAATTTTCTGAGGGTTTTCACAGCAAATAGCGATTCGTAGCGTCCTTTGGCTTTTTCGATGTACTCAGCCAGAACACTGGCCGCAGGGAGACCCATGTTGCCGAGTGCTTTGATGATCTCGCGAACATAGCGTGGTCTGCTACTTTGTAGCATTTGGGTCAAGTTGGGTAGCGCACCACTGGCTGCTTCTCCAAGGCTGCCGATCGCTTTAAGCAGCTGTCTTCTGTTGCGCCTTCCTGATTGGTTGAGCTTTTGGATCAAGAGCGGCGCGAGAGGAGCGGCGCCTTTTCCTATACCAGCGATTGCTTCGTAAAGATACCGCGTCAACCTTGCTTTTTGTGGTGCGAGCATCATGGTTTGGAGCTTTGGCACTGCGATAGAAGCTTTTGGGCCGATTTTTGCGATCGCTCTCAGAGCTGAATATTTGAGGTAGGAGACGTCGGAGTTCAGAAAGCTGATCGCCGTGGTCGCTGCGAGCGTTGAGTCTTTTCCAACATTTCCGAGGAGATAGAGAAGTTGTCGTTGGGTCTTCTTGTCAGTAGATTGACGGAGGACGCGGGTGACGACTGGGAGCGCAGGAGGTCCCATTTTCGCCAACACTCTCATCGCCTTGCTTCTTGTCCTGCGGTGGGAAGACATCAACGCCTCTTCGAGTTCTTTTGTCAACTCTGCGACCTCTGGTCCCATATTTTCCATGACTTGAAGCAATTGGAGCCGGTCTGTTTGGTTACCTTTGGCCCACTTCTTTTTGATGAAGGGGAGCGCGGCTTTACCTATCCGACCGATGGCTTTAATGACATAGCGTCGAAAGTAGCGACTCTTGTCGGAGAGCACGCGTATTAAATCGGGGAGCGCGGGCGTAGCTGCTGGACCCATGTAGCTGAGCATCATGGCTGCGTCCATACGTGCCCCACTGTCGGCAAAGCCCAAACGCTTGCGAAAATAAGGAACGAGCCCTTTGAGTTGTGGTCCCAGCGCTCTGATCATGCCTAGCGCTGCGCTCCTTGTTCCTCTTTTGCAGGTCTCAAGGCATTTGAGCAGAAACGTCTGAATGGTAGGGGTTACGATGCCTATTTTGCGAATGGCGTAGATTGCAGCACCTGCAAGTTTTTGGTTGGTGAGGAGCTTCTCTAGCTTGGGAAGCGCTTTGTCTGCGCGAGGTCCAATCTCTCCGAGCGCGCGTAGGACTCCCTTTTGTACTCTCTCATTGGGATCGGAGAGGCTATTTCCCAGCGCGAGAACGATCTCTGGGACATGTTTCTCCGCGAGTGTTTCGTCCTTTTTGATCAGGCTCCGAGCAATGTGTCCAAGCGCTTGTGCCGAGAGTCTCCGTGCGCCAGGACCTTTATCCTTCAATCCTTTGTACAAGGTATTGAGCCTTGCGGTGGAAAAGCCTCGTAGGAGACTGATCGCGTAAAAGCAAGCTCGTCTCTCTCTGACTTGCTTGGATTTGCAGGCTTGCAAGACATGAGGTTCAGCTTCTGGACCCGCTTTATATATCATTCGGTAGAAGGTTCGCAGTTGCCATCCCTTGTACTTGGCGAAGGCGTTGAGATAGTATGGAACAGCGCGGGCTCCGTATCGTTGGAACGTGTACTGAAACCCACGTAGTGCACCCCGCCCACGTTCTCTCATATACTGATCGATGATCTGTGGGATGATTTTTTTGTCGAGGCTGGCGTCCATCTTTTGAAGCTCTCTCGACGCACTGACTCTCTGCTTCCAATTGGGCGCGCGGAGCTGGACTTGCAATCGCTTGAGTTTGGCTCTTCGCTCAATGACTTCTTTGGGAACACAGCCTGACAGTGTGAATAATGTGAGGCATATCGATACAGCGATGGACCATTTGTTTTTTGTCATCACATGGACCTTTTTTGTGGTTTTGTATGTTCTGGAACAGTGCAGGTGCAATATGTACACACTGCTTGGCCTCGTCTTTGACGAGCTGTCTCTCTTGTAGCATATCTTCTCTCGAAACAGGATGGCTTTGTTATTGCTTTTGTACGATTCTTTGTGTATTTTCCATAGATACACGCGAATGAACTTGTCGAGCAGGACGAAGATGCCACCTGCGTTCATGAGAGAGAGGATTGTTTTCTTGAGATATCTCCGAGCATGCTATCGCTTTTTATGCCGTTGGTTGGGTGGATGGACTGGGCTGTTGGGATTATTCCTCATTGTCACACTCTCTGGATGTCCTGGCTATTCCGATCGAGTCGTGTTTATCTTGGAAGAGGATGGTAACTTCCCGTGTCTTGGGGTGATTCGCTGGCAGTTTACAGTGAAAGATGACACAGGGGCGGTCGCCTTTCAACAATCGACTTTCGCAAAAGGAGCCGCGCAAGGGCAACTTTTTTGGGATCAGGAGTCCAAGTCCAACAAGTGTCGGTTTGGTGACACTATTTCATTCAAATCGGCCTTGCCTTTTGGTGGTCGCCGTGTCTTTGAGGCTGTTGGCTACGACTCCGCAAACCAAACAGTCGCAGTCGGCTCCTCTACACCTATCGACTTTGAACCCAAACAACTCAGCGATGGTGCCAATGGTCTCTTTGTCAATGTGGAGTTGAAGAGAGTACAAGGGGTGACGCGCGGTACGCTGGTGTTGTTATGGACACAGCTTCCTGTTGGGACAACAGGGTTGCAACTTGTTCTCAAAGCGCACGCTGAGAGCGGACAAAATCTCAAGGAGCGCTCCATCCCCATTCGCCTCACCCAAGACTCCCCTACATTCGCGATTGTTTCAGGGATTGCCTCTGCGACAGGCCGAAAATTCACGGTGAACGCGCTAAGTGGGCAGCAGATCCTGAAGACCTCAAGTGAACAAACATTTGATATCCAGGCCAGTGTGCCAGGAAAAATCGTCTCTCTCTCCAGGATCTCTTTTTAAGGCTTCTCCAATTGACGTTGTTACTTGCAATCGCCTAAGACGATCTCAACACCGCGCCTCTGTGTCATCGGTCAAGGCTGTCTCATTTTCCGTATCCTTTTTCCATCCGGCGGTCTAAGATGCTGGATGACGACGCTTGCGAACACCAAGCGCGAGCAGCACGACAAACAGCAGTAAAAACATCGTCGGTCGGTGTGTTGAGGGAAGTCCTTGGCAGCCACATGCTGATGGGGAGATACATACACTTACACTTTGGCAGTCGCCAACTGCGCAGCTACCGCCCTCTGTACACGTCCCAGTGACATTTTTGGAGGTATAATCTTGCCCATCTCGTCCCTGGTAAGTCGTTGTTTTCACACATCGATAGACTTGTTGACAGGTCATACCAGCTTCGCAGTCTGTATCTTTTGTACAAGTGTTTGGGCTGCAGTATGGACCTAGATGAGAGGAGGAAGGCGTGGAGCCGGAGGGGCATGAGCTTGGCGGGGGACCCACCACATCCGCAGAGGCTGTCAGCGAAAACACACACAATATGGACAAGCAAACGGTTAAAAACAGTGGACGATGGGTGGACATGGGGACCTCACTTGGTAAAGGAAATGATGTGGAGCGCTCTATTATATTGATTATGCTGTCTATATCAACAAGACGGCGAAAGAGAGTCTTTCCCTTCTGTTGAGAATAGGCTATGCTACGCTTTCGGCTTTGTCGTGCTGGAAGCTTTGATAAAAAACGACCAGAGTACACGGCTTTATAGAGATAGAGATGGATGGGAGAGAGGTTTGTGTCAATGAGAGCCTTATTGGTGACTTCGGATGCTACACTCACGCGATGTACCCGCGAAGTGTTCGAGAATGTCACTGGAAGTGTTGTGGACATGTTTACATCCGAGAGCGTATCTGATGAAGTCCCTGCTGTGTGGATCGTGGACGCTCAATATGAAGGTGTGCAAGAGATTGATTTTTCAAGTGGTGAAGTGTGGCTCTGTGCGTCTGCATCCCAATACCAAGAGCAGTTGGCTTTTTGGGAGACGTGCTGTGAACGTTGGTTCCTTTGGCCCGCTGATGAGATGTCTCTGAAGAGCCAACTCTCTCGGGGACTTCGTCAGTTTCATCGTAAGAGCGAAGACCGCCATCGTCTCGCTCTTTACGAAAAGATCCTGGAGGACATGAACCAGGCCGTTGAGATCGCGAGTGACGATTTTCGCCTCGAATACGTCAACCCAGCGTTTTCGAGGATCTTTGGTTTCTCTCCAGAGGAAGTCCTCAAGCACACACCCAAAGAGTTGATGAGAAGCGGTCTCCATGAGCCAGAGCATTTTGCCGAGATGGAAAAGTCTATCTTCTCAAATGGACATTGGAAAGGACGCCTCATCGGTCGGCGAAAAGACAACTCTCTCTCCTTCTCAGAAGTCGAAGTTGGACAGGTCCCCTCACCTCTAGGGGACCGCTCGCTGCTTTATGCTCTGAAGCAAGATATGTTGCGTTTGCATCCGACCTTTCAACCGACGTCTCCTGACCTTCGAGGTTTTGAAGAGTTGATGAGGATCAGCCGAGGGGCGATGTTGATCTGTAACCCTGACGGTGAGATCCTCGACTGTAATGAACGTGCAGCTGAACTTCTCGATTGTCAGCTCGAAGACCTGCACCAAAAAACCTACGATGACATCGACGCTGAGCTCAATCACTCTTTCCTTCGGGAGCTTGCGGAGTTTTTTCAGCCCGAGACTTTCCACTCTCGCGAGACGACGTTTCGCCGTGGAGACGCAGAGCTTCCAGTCCTCGCGAGATACAGTGTCTTCACCATCGGACAGCGAGCCTTCCTGCTGATTTTGTTCCAAGACATCACACCTCTACGTATTGCCGAGAGCAAGCTCAAAAAGCTCAACAAGGAGCTCGAAGCTGCGATTGAAGAAGCGGAGCGCGCAAACCGGACCAAGAGCGTCTTTCTCGCCAGTATGAGTCACGAAATTCGCACACCACTCAACGCGATCATTGGCTACTCTCAGCTCCTGCAAGAGGAGATGTATGATGCTGAGCACACGATGTATGCAGAGGATATGAAGCGCGTCGAGATGGCCTCTGCGCTGTTGCTCTCGCTGATTAACGATATCCTCGATCTCTCCAAAATTGAAGCCAACCAGGTCGAACTCCTCGAAGAACAGATCCATGTTTCGACACTCTTCGATGAGTCGATTACTTCGATTCAGCCAGTGCTTCAAAAGAAAGGTCTGGAGCTGTCCATTGAGCTCGCCCAGCAAGACATGAGCTTCAGCAGCGATCGCAATCGTGTAAGGCAGATCATCATCAATTTGCTCTCCAACGCTTGCAAATTCACTGAGCAAGGAGAGGTGTCGTTGCGCGCTTCTTTTGAGGGCGTTGGAGATGAACACATCGTGTTTGAAGTTGCAGATACAGGGATCGGTATTCCACTGGACATGCAGGCGCACCTTTTCGATCCTTTTGTGAGAGTCAACACACAACACCACCGCAAAGAGAAGGGGACCGGGCTTGGTCTCGCGATATGCCACTCTCTATGCGAATTACTTGGCGGTGAGATCTCTGTTGAAAGTCAGCCTGGAGAGGGCGCAACCTTCCGCGTTGTGTTTCCACGACAGCCTGATTTTCACCGCGAAGAAAAACCACTGTAGGCCTCTTCCTCGCGCTGGGGCTGGATATCATAACCTGGGGGCGTGTGCGCCTTTGACTGGAGCTATTGGATGGATATGGAACGTTGGAGAGGACGTGTCGCGCTGGTGACGGGTGCGTCAAGTGGGATTGGTGCGGCTGTCGCTGCTGGGCTTTACCGTGCAGGCCTTAAAGTCGCTGTGTGTGCTCGTCGGCTTGAAAAGCTCGAAGATGTAAGACGCTCTTTGGACGCAACTGAGGAGCAGATGTTGTGTATGCAAGTCGATCTTCGGAGTGAAGAGTCTATCCTCTCGATGTTTGAGCATATCCGAAAAGTGTGGGGTGGAGTGGACGTCCTCGTGAATAATGCGGGGCTTGGTCATAACGCTTCTTTGATCGACGGTGATGTTGGCCTTTGGCGTGAAATGCTCGACGTCAACGTGCTCGCGTTGTGTATCTGCACACAGCAGGCTGTACAGGATATGTTGCGTCGTGGACAAGAGGGACATGTCATCCATCTCTCTTCGATGTCAGGACACCGTGTCCCCAAAGCGAGTGGTGTGTATTCGGCGAGCAAGTACGCAGTGCGTTCCTTGACAGAAGGATTGCGAAAAGAACTGCGTGAGCGAGAGGCAAATATTCGGATATCGTCGATCAGTCCAGGCTTCGTGCAAACAGAGTTCGCCGAAAAATACCATCAAAGTAAAGAGGCCGCGGAGGAGATCTACGGACAGTACCAGACGCTTCGCGCTGAAGATCTTGCAGAGACTGTTTGCTTTGTCCTCAGCGCGCCAGCTCATATGCAGGTGCATGATATCTTGATGAGACCAACAAGTCAGGAGAGCTGAGTTTGGGGAGAGGGGGTCAAGGCTGGAGCGCCATGAGCGCAAAAGCTGTCGCAGTGTCGGGCATAAATTGCTTGACCTCGCCACTTGTGCGCTTTGCGTTGAGGGAGAAGCCGGGCCAACTTCCATCTTCATTTTGATGTGTGTGTAACCACTTCAGTCCGCGCTGGAAGGAGTCTTGTTGTGTGTCTTGTCCTGCCAAGCGCAAGACGTAGAGCACAAGACCTGTCGCGTATCCATCGCTGCCCGCTGGTATTGTTGAAGAGTCTCTTCGTTTCCACGTCCCCATCGAAGCCAAGCGCCAACCACCATCTGCTTGTTGTGCTTTTTGGATTTGCTGGATGAGTGACGCCTTCTCCTCTTTGTTGAGCAGCGCTTCCCAAGTCGTCGCAGCCCACAACAACATCGTTTTTTCGTGAAGGTCGAGACGCCCTGTTGTAAAGCCTCCACGCAAAAAGGTCCGCAAGTCTTTCACGCGGCTCTGGATGGACTGGCTGTAAGTGTATTGCTGAGCTGCGCGAGTGAGTGTTCGATATCCTCCTGGTGTGATTCCCACAGCGACGGCCGCGAGTGTTGCTCCCCAATATTCAGCCTTTTTGGTCTCAAAGGGGGCGAGTCCAAAGTGCAACCATGCCCAACTGCCTTTCTCTGCGCCATCTTTGCGTTGCTCTTTCCAGAGATTGTCCAGCGCTTGTAATGTGCTCCCTCTCGGTGTTGTTCGTTTCTCTTGTGCGTCTCTCATCGCAAGCACGACCGCGTTAAGGACCGCCTCTGTTCCTTTGGACTCGGCGATCTTTTGAGCGCTTGATGCGTACCATGCAGGTGCTTCATCCCAACGGGCAACACGCTTCTCAAGCTGCGCAAAAAGAGTCTCCTCAAGTGTCGAAGAGTTCGTGTGTTTTTTGATATAAGGACGAGACAGTAAGTAGGGGAAGGTCGTGTGACAGGAGAGGCACGCGGACTTACCGACGCTTGTATCCCGCAACCGGCTCTTATGCCAACTCTCCGCACGCCCTCTCAAATAGGCGATCCCCTTTTGAAGATCGTAATCCCTCTGTGTGTCTTCGGGGTCTTGCTCTCTGGTTCTTTGATCTGGTAACTCGGTGGTTTGTGTTTCCTGTGGGGGGCGCTCGTCTTGTGTTGAAGGTTCACCGACGTGGGGTTCTTTTGTTTGTCCATCTGTTTGGTTGGTTTCATATGGATGGATCGGCGTACCACACGCAATACACAAAGAAGCAGACATACACATCACAACAAACATCCATACAAACTTTTCTTTCGACATGAGACTTCCTATTGTTTTTTCCCCAACTCTGCTGAGAGATCGGGGCGTTTTGCACTGTAGCAGATCACCTTTGGTGACGGCTTTGTTTCTTTGGATCTGTTGTGGGAGATATTTTGGGGATTTTTTTTCAGGGGAGTGTGATCTTTTCCACAAAAATCACCATGTGAATCATTTCACAAGCCTGATGTGAAGGGTGCCACGGTCAAGAACGCCATTGTCGCGTAAGGTGTTTGTATACAGCAAACACATCACTCTTTTTGGCGGAGATAGGACCATGGAAAGACAGGCACGAAGACAAAATAGGCGTCGAGATATTCATCTGGTGACAATGTTATTATTTCTCGTGGGGGCCGTTTGTTTGGTCGGATGTGCAGCCCAAACAAAAGGGACTCGGGCGATGAGTCAACAAGCTCACCTAAGTGGACCTGCGAACACCCTCTCAGAGGCGATGACACAATGCCTTCGTCACAAAGAAGGCTTTTCTTGTTATGAGGTCGCGAAGGCATACAACACAGGCCACGGCCTCAGTAAGGACCGAAAGCGAGCACAAGTGTACTTTCAAAAGGCATGTGATTATCACAGCAGTTTGTGTTCATTTGTACCGAGGGATGTGTTGCAGAACCATACGAACAGAAAGCTCGAAGAGGTACGTCGTCAACGTCTCGCGAAGTTGATGGCGGAGAGAGAGAAGCGAATGAGAGAGAGAAAGGTCCAGAAGGTCTCGAACAGACACGGGCAGGGTGTTGTGACGGTCTCTGTAACGACGGATTAGCGCTCTCTTTTGGTCCGGCTTCGTCGCAACCCAAAGAGGAAAAAGAGTCCTAACAACAACCACGTTGAAGGAGGATGTGTTGACTGACAACCACATCCTCCTTTTGGTGTGGTTGTGTCTTTCGTTTGTGTGTTCTCTGTTGTGTTTTGATCAGGTGCTTGTGGTTCGGACTGTGTCGAGGCGTCTGGTGTTTGCTCTTGTGTGGATTCACTGTTTGTTGTCGCGACTTGGCAGATGTCACCTCGTGATGGGTGGTTGATACACTGATAGCTGGGGGGGCATGCTTGCTGTGCTGAGCATGTTTTGGTGCAGTATGTTTGTGAATCAGTGGAGAGCTTCTCACAGATTTGGTTGACACATTCATCGTCCTGGGTACACGTCTCGCCAAATCCCTTTTTGGGTTGCTCGATACATCGTCCGTGTTGGCAGATCTCGTCATTTTGGCAATCTTGATCATCTTGGCAAGGAGGGGGAGCGACGCACTTGCCTGCACTACAGACTTGGTCTGCGGAGCAATCACTGTCTTGCGTGCAGGCGGGAGGTGGTGTTTGACATGTCCCGGATTGGCAGGTCTTTCCACCTGTACAGTCCGTATCCTTTTGGCAAAAACCAGGTTTTGTGAAGCAATTTCTGTTGTGGCAGCGTTGTCCTGGTCCACAGTCGGCGTCACTGTCGCAAGCACAAAACTGACTCCCGCTCGTTGTTTTGAAACAATTGCCTCCATTTGGACAGGCACCACTCTGGCATAACTCAAAACAGAAGACACCCGCACCTGTTTTGCCTACACAGATCATGGGACTGTTGCACGTCGCGCCGTTGGCGCTGCTGCCACACAAGGCACCACGTGTTCCTTCTGGGACGATACAGGAGCCGTTGTTACATGTCTGATTGTTTCCACATTCTTCGTCTTTTTGGCATCCCGTTGGGGATTTGATCTTGCAGGAGCCATTATCACAGACTTGATCGTTAGCGCACTCGGAGTCTTGGGTACAGTAAGATGGGTCTTTGACACAATTGCGCCCCTGGCACAATTGCCCTGTGTTGCAATCGGCGTTGCTGTCACAGGCGCAAAATTGGTCTCCACTTGTCGTGTTGAGGCAGTTTCCCCCGTTAGGACAGGCACCATTTTGACACAGCTCGACACAATAGGCACCGATGCCTGTCTTGCTAACGCAGAGTAATCCACTATCACACTGTGCGCCATTGGCGCTGCTACCGCAAAGAGAACCTCTCTTGCCTGTTGGATTGGAAGTCGAAGAGGACGGGTAGAGCGTACATAGTCCGTTGATGTCATCCTGGTCGAGGAAGCGTCTTTGGCTTGGTCCTGAGCTGGTCGTCGAGTACATCGTCGCAGCGCTTACGCTGCTATGTCCTAGCCCCAACAAGTGACCGATCTCATGTGTCGCAGTGCCTCTCAGATCGAGCTGAGAAGAGGAGGGGTTGATCGACCAGGGCTTGGTCTTGCGAAAAACGATGTCGGCGTCAGTGTACTCTTTGTTTCCAGACGTCCAGCGGGTGTAAGTGATCGCTGTCGTCGCGCTGCCTGCGCTCAGATAGCCAAAGAGCAAGACGTTGGTTTTGTCACTGCTGTTACCACGCGTTGTGGTCCCTTTGTATATGGAGCGGAATTTAGAGCAGGAAGGCTGCGCCCACTGTTGGAACCCGTGTTTGAACGCGGTCTCGGCGTCTGTGTCGGAGATGCCTGTGAAACCATTCATATTCATGTACCAGGAGATTGGGATCGATGCATCGGACCACCTGAGCATCTTGCCGCCTGAAGTGTTGATTTTGTAAGCCCACGTCGGCGAGGCGAGGACAAGTATGATGCTGAGTACACAAAGCTGTACCGTGCGAATGTTAGTCATCAGAAGATCCTTCTTGGACAAAATCTCGTCAAGTTGTCTATCGTTTGGTGTGCGGTAGGAGCGGGGTCTTCTTCACGCGTGTTTGTGTGCGTGATGTTTTCGACAGGCGTCGCGCTTGTAGCGTCTTGATCGTTGTCTGGAGTGTTTTGAGGTAAGTCGACATCAAGATCGGAGCTGGCGAGGCGTTCACCTCTTTGAAGCTCCACGTGCCTTTTGCCGTGCGTGTCAGCTGTGTAGGACGATCTTGGGGTCTGAGCAACACAACTTGCTTTGTGTGGGGATCGTGTTTGATGGTGTATCGCCCATGAGACATACTCGTCACGTAGTAGTAATCAGGGGCCTTGTCGAATGGAGTGGGTCGGGCCGCGACAAGGTAGAGCAGCACTCGCTCACCTACACGAAAGCTGTTTTCGCTGTGCACATGAGTGTTGATGTTCCCTATCTTTCCACCCATGCGACGGACTTTGAGTGTACGTGTTGCGGTGCGTCCTTTGAGGAAGCGCGAGACGTTGACCTGGACGTCCGTTACGATATGCTTGTTGCGTTTTCCTACATACCGGGCAGATCGTTTGGTGATGGTGCCTGTGACGATCAAATTGGAGTGACGCACCATCGCTGTTTGCGACAATTGCATGACGATAGAGGCGTCCGCTTGTGTGCCCGAGAGCAGTAAAAATGAAAAAAACAGCGAGGGGATGAGATGTCGTGTCATGATCAGGACTTGTCCCCGAACCCAAACAATCCCCAGAGCCATGCCCAAAAACCTTTCTTTTTGGGCGCTTCTGTGGGAGCGATGGCTGTTGCTTCTGTGGGCGCACTCGTCTCTGTTGGGGTGGATACACTTGTGGGGGTGCGTGCTTCTGGTGTGAGCAGGCCGACACCTTTCCAAGCGTTGCGCACGGCTTTCTCTTCTGTGCTTCCTGCACCGTGTAGTTTACCAGCGGTTTGAACGGTTCGCTCTGCCCACTCATCGAATGTTGCGGAGGAATTGTTCAACTCTTGCAGGGCGTTGTACCAGATCGTCCCTGGAACTTGCCATGCATATCCACCAAGCTCCATGCACAACAAAAAGAAGGCGTGGTTTGGGATTCCTGAGTTGATGTGTACACCGCCATTATCGCGGCTGGTGTTGACGTATTGTTCCATGTGTTTGGGTTGGGGATCTTTGCCGAGGAGTGGGTCGTTGTATGCGCTGCCTGGTGACTTCATGGAGCGCAGAGCGTCGCCCTTGATACCTTTGGCCAAGATCTCTTTTCCAACAAGCCAATCCGAGGCTTTGGCTTGTTGGTTGTGTTTGTGTTGGTGTGTGAGGACACCGAAGACGTCCGCGATGTGCTCGTTGAGCGCACCTGATTGCCCTCTGTACGTCAAACCACCGGAAAATTGGACGACACCGTGGGATAATTCGTGGCCAATGACCGTGAGTGATTGTGTGAAGCGCGTGAAGATGCGTCCGTCACCATCGCCGTATGCCATCTGCGAACCGTTCCAAAAGGCGTTGTTGTATTTGCGTCTGACGTGCACGCTGGAGACGAGAGGAAGTCCCTTGTTGTCGAGAGAGTCGCGGTTGTAGGACTCTTTGAAGAAGTTGTACGTCGCCCCTGCGCCGTCATAAGCTTCGTTGACTGCGTCGTCGCTGTGGGGATCTTCGCCTTCAGAGCGTGCGAGGGTTTTTTGTAAGTCTGTGGACTCTTCTGCGTTGTACACACGTCTGTTGAGTCCTGTCTGGGGACCGGCAAACACACCGCCTTCTACTGCAAACAATCCCTCGACAAAACCCCACGCCATGTCATCTGTTGTATCATGTCGCTGGCTACGTAGCTCATCCGAATACAACTCGATCTCTTCGATCGCCTTTTGGACGTCTTCATCTCCATTTTCCTTCATGGAGTCGAGCATGTGGGGGGGGATAATACATTGAATCGGGTGGCGGTGATGGTGACATCCCATAGACATTCTCCGTGAACTCAAAAAACACATCGTCAAGGCGCGTGTTTTACGATTCGTGAATGTTCCCGTCTTGTGGTCTTGAGACAAGAGACGAAAACGTGGTAAGTGATCTCTTTCTTCGCAAAAAGATCATGGCTATGGATGTATTTTGCCTACCAATCGAGGAAAATTCAAGCGCAAGACTGTCTGAGGATGTCCGGAAGGGGAGGGGGTGTTGCCTAATGTGTACTTGAAGGGGTTGGATGGACAATCTGTTCAGAACTCGCTCTTGTCGCACCTGACGAACGAATCATCAAATATGCGACAGGTAATCCTGTCCAAAATCCAGACTCCGGGATCAAAAAGACACCGAAGAGACAAAATAACAAAAATCCCCACCCGGCTGACGAAGGCAGCGTTTGGTTTTGTTCAAAGGCCCATTGGACAAGGCTTCCGTAGAGATACATCATAACACCTGTGGCCAAAAACCAAAACGCAACGTTTCTCATTGGGTTGAGCTGAATACTGTTCCAGACACCTGCAAAGAGGATATCCCGCAAGATCTTCGAGAAAATAAAGACCCCAAGGACATTGTGGACGATCGCGATCCCCATGAGCAGGTGCCCTGCGTGGCGACGAAAGAGACTCGGAGCGTGTGGGTTTTTTGCGGCCGAGAGGGCCATCTGCCATACCACGATGTGGTGAAAAGGCCGGATAACCTGAAAGTAGACGCGCCCTGAGAAGGTATGAAAATGCACGATCGTTATGACATGATAGCGGTACATTCCCGAAGGCAGGTTTTCTTGGACGATCGCGATGTGTGCTGTGAGATGGGACTCTGTGATGCCAGCGAGCCAGTGCTCACCTTCCTTGGCGCTTTTGACTGTAAAGAACGCTGCCTCTTCACCTGCTTTCATCGGGAAGCTGGTCATATCATATTGCACCAAACTTTCTTCTGTCTGTGGAATCCCCAACACCCGAATCAATACACTCCTGATCGCGTACAGCGTCTTCAGCCACCAAGGGGCGTAAGAGAGCAAGCCCGCCGCAAACGCAGGTAGCTCCTCTCGACTTTCAATCGTTTTAACGTCGATATGATCTGCTCCTTCTGCACATGATTTGAGGGCGTCGATGTGAAAAATCGTCTGGTCCATCAGGCTGTCTCCTTTGTGATCTGTTCAAACAGGATATCAAACAGATGTTGTAATTCTGCTGGTTTGAGTGGTGGGAGTAACTCTGCGCTGCCGAGCAACGCGGTGTAGAGCAATCTAGCATATCCCATCGCTTCTTCCTCCTCCTCGCAAAAATGAGCTGTCAGAGAGCAAAGGTAGGCGATTCTTTTTTGGTCTACACGTTCGATGTATTCACTCGCCAAAGGTGAGGTCTTGGCCCACGCTCGTAGACGAACTTCTTGTGGGCCTGATGTCCGCGCGACAAGCTCTAAGAGGTGATATAGTCGCTCTTTTGGTGTGTTTTCCTCTTCACTCTCTTCAATGTACATCTCCGTGTAGCGCTCTTCCCAGTATGTCAGGATCGCTTTCAGATACGCCGTTCTGTTCTGAAAGTGGTGGTAAAATGAGCCCTTTGTCACCTCCAGCCTCTTGCACATGGGTTCAACTTTGATCGCGTTGATCCCTTCTTCAATGAGCGCTTGTAGACCGCTCTTTAACCAATCCTTTCGGCTTAATCGACTCATTTTTTGTCGCTCTCTCCTCTATGTTACAAGATGAAACATACGCTTTGGTATGGAAACCATACTGTATGGTATGGTTCTGTGTTGAGTTGTCAACCAAAACAAGTGATTGCCTTGTTGCTGTAAGGATGAAGGACGTCAGGCGTTATGGTAATGTCTTTGAACACAAGAAAGGAGTCGATAATGAAGAGAGGTATGTGTGTTGTGTTGTGTATGATTGGTTTGTTGTTGACAGGTTGTCCTATCCCTGTGCCACGGACTGCGGTGATCCAGCCAGCGTTGACGATACAAGTGCTCGACGAGAAGGGGCGTCCGCTCGTTAATCAAGAGGTACGGTTTTCGTGGTACTCCCATCCCCATCGTCGGTTTCACCGAGCAGACGTGTATCGAACCAATAAATACGGAAAGATTACATTTGCAAAGAAGACCAAGCGTGAGTGGGTGATGCCGTTGATGATGCACGGGGTTCCACAGCATTATTGGGTCGTATGTCTTAATCGAAAAGGCTACGATACACTCGCGCGTTCGTATTATATTCGTTCTAAGCGAAGGGCGCAGGATGTGTGGGTCTTACGTCTGAAAAAAGGAAAGTATTTTCGGACCTGTAAGGAGTCAAAGAGGGGGCAGTAAGGGGAGATTTGTCACAGAATTGAAACAAATTGCCATTCCGTGTCACTGAGTGTTGTGATACAACGCAGGAGATATTTGGGTGATTGTCATGGTCGATCGCCAAAATAAATGTCTTCATTGTATGTGCATACGTTTGGAGAAGTCGATGTTTCAGTTTTTTCGTGTTTGTATGTTGATCTTATTGATGTGTTTGGGATGGGGCTGTGCGGACAAGCAAGTCGATCCTTGTTCTCTTGTTGAATGTGGTGTGGGTTTTAAATGTATCGAGGGACGATGTGTGAGCGATTGTCCTTCTGGGATGATTTTGTGTGGGGGGCTTTGTGCGGACGTCTCCTTTTCCAACATCCACTGCGGTTCGTGTGGTAACGAGTGCGCAAAGGGCGAAACTTGTATCGCCCGTCAGTGTGAGTCTCTGTGTTCTTCTAACGAGACCCTCTGCTCGGACACTTGTGTCGACACCAAGACCGATCTGGAGAACTGTGGTTCATGTGGCAACAAGTGCGGTGCCTCAGCGAAATGTGAAGGCGGAACATGCACATTGAGCTGTCCACTCCCGCTGTCCAAGTGTGGTGGTGATTGTGTGAACCTTGTGACCTCAAGAGAGCACTGTGGTACATGTGGAAAAGCCTGTCAGGACGGCGAAATCTGTGAAGCTGGTGCATGTATTCTCAACTGTCAGAGCGGTTTGCTCGCGTGTGATGGGAAGTGTGTCGACGCAACGGTCAACCCCAATCATTGTGGTGCTTGTGGTAAGGCGTGTACAGGTGGAGCTGTCTGTACGAGTGGGACATGTGAGTCGAAGTGCCCAACTGGACAGACTAACTGTTCAGGTTCATGTGTGAACACACAGGAGAGCCTCAAACACTGTGGTGCATGTGGAAAAGCCTGTCAGGATGGAGAGATTTGCAGCGCTGGTGTGTGCAAAAAGACAGGCTGTGCTTCTGGGAAGACGCTGTGTTTGGGAACATGTACGGATCTCTTCACTGATGTGACACATTGTGGTGCATGTGGAAACGCATGTGGTAGTGGTCAGTTGTGTTGTCAGGGTGTATGTCGAGATACCAAAACAGATACGGCACACTGTGGAGCGTGTGGTCTCGCTTGTGGGACCGGACAGATCTGTCAAGGTGGGAGCTGTGACTGCCCCAGCGGATTGCAGCAATGTAGTGGTCAATGTGTCGATACATCTAACGATCCAAAACATTGTGGTGGATGTGGAGCTGCTTGCCAGAGCGGTGAGACATGTTCGAGTGGGAAATGTGGCGTTGTATGTAAGGCTGGACAGACAAATTGTTCGGGGTCATGTGTCGATGTGCAACAATCATTACTTCATTGTGGTGGGTGTGGAAAAACCTGTGGAAGTGGTGCCTCAGCCTGTAACAATGGGCAATGTGCATGTCCTTCTGGATTGTCGTATTGTTCGAATGCCTGTGTGAACACACAGTCCGAGTTAAAGCACTGTGGCGGTTGTGGGAAGAGCTGTGGTGCAGGGGCTGTGTCATGTCAGGGGGGCGAGTGTATCTGTCCCTCAGGGAAGGCTTACTGTAGCGGTCGTTGCATCGACATCCTCTCGGATACAAATAACTGTGGTGGTTGTGGAAAGACCTGTCCAACTGGTGAGAAGTGCACCAACGGAACGTGTGGTGTCGTGTGTACTGGTGGTGGGGTCAAGTGTGGAAACATTTGCGTGGATACACGTTCAGATCTCAAGCACTGTGGTGGTTGCAACAAAGCCTGTGGCAGTGGGGCGACGTCTTGTATCACAGGACAGTGTGTCTGTCCTTCTGGCGAGGGGTATTGTAACGGCAATTGTATCGATATCCTCTCGGACACAAAAAACTGTGGTGGCTGTGGAAAGACCTGTCCCTCTGGAGAAGTCTGTAACGCTGGAACGTGTAAGCCTCCTGTGACAGCATCTTCCATTCAATTGTATAGTGGACGAACCTCTTTTACACACTGTCTTGTCTCAAGTGGAAAGGCGAAATGTTGGGGGGATAACACAAAAGGAGAGCTGGGGATCGGGACAACCTCTCGTTTGAAGGAACCTTCGACCAAGACGATTGATGTGGGGGCTGGACGAACAGTCAAACAGATGGCGCTTGGCCGGTACCATGTCTGCGCGATCCTCGACAACGGGAGTGTCAAGTGTTGGGGATACAACGCATATGGTCAGCTCGGCTATGGGAACACGACGACTCTGACACGTCCCTCCTCAAACACTGTGAATCTTGGCACAGGTCGAACAGCCGTCCAAATCGCGGCTGGATACTATACGACATGTGTTGTCCTCGACGACGCGACCGCAAAGTGTTGGGGGAAAAATAACGACGGTCAGCTCGGGATTGGAAACACCATCGATCAGAAGGTTCCGCCTTCTACGCCTATCAATGTCGGCGCTGGACGGACGGTGAAGAAGATCTCGGCAGCTCGTGATGTCGTGTGTGCGTTGTTGGACAACAACTCCATCAAGTGTTGGGGAGAGGGACAGTATGGAACATTGGGACTCGGTAATGTCGACTCTCTCAAGGCTCCAGGAGCTGCCATCTCATTTGGTACACTCACCGCCAAAGATCTCGAATGTGGTCGCTATCATTGCTGCGCGATCTTAAGTGATGATTCTATGCGTTGTTGGGGACAAGGAGGTGACGGTCAGCTCGGCAACGGCGCGAAGGCAAACGCCAACGCACCACAGAGCACTTCGATAACAGGTCTTGGTCCGGTGATGCAGATTGGGACGGCGTATCAGAGTTCTTGTGCCTTGATGAAAGATGGGACCCTCAAGTGTTGGGGATACAACCGCTATGGTCATTTGGGGCAGGGAAACACGACCTCTCTGTCTCAACCCCCTACGACCGCGATCGATGTTGGTACAGGACGTTCGGTCAAGCAGTTTGGTTTGGGTCGGTCTTCTGTCTGTGCCTTGCTCGACGACAATACTGTAAAGTGTTGGGGGCGAAACGATTACAATCAGCTTGGTTATGGTGATAGCACCCACCGCTACAAACCGTCTGCAACCACGATTGTGTTTTGAGCGTTGGCGACGTGTTCAGCTGAGTGAGGCCTCAAAGGTCGTCAGCATCTCGTGAAGTGCCGAGACCCAGGCATCGTCGCTGTTGATGCAAGGGATCAATCTGTATGCTTCTCCACCACCTTCCAAAAACTCGTCTCTGACTTCCATCCCAATCTCTTCGATCGTTTCGAGACAATCCGCGACAAATGAAGGACACAGCACGGCGAGGCGTTTGACACCTTTTTCGAGCAATGCTTCGACGTGTTCATCTGTGTAAGGCTGGATCCAGGGGGTCTTGCCTAGACGAGATTGAAAGGAGACGCTGAATTTGTCTTCGGGGATGTTGAGCGCTTCTGCAAGTGCTCTAGAGGTTGCATAGCAGTGGGCGCGGTAGCAATTGGGATAGGTGTCGAATACTTTGGGGCAGGGGGTTTGTTTTTGAACGCACTCGTGGTTGGTGTCATGTGCACAGGGGAGCTGATGGACGGGGAGTCCGTGGTAGCTCATCAAGACGTGATCGTAATCAAAGTCTTGCAGATGTGCTTTGGTGACAGAGGCTGTCGCGTTGATGTAATGATGGTCTTCGTAGAAAGGTGGCAAGGAGTGAACGCGGGCATTTGGGTGATGTGCTTTGATCGCTTCGTCGAGTTTGTCGAGGACTGTCTGTGTTGTGGCGCCTGCGTACTGTGGATAAAGAGGGACCGCGAAGATCTCATCACAATCACGTAAGTCTTTCACACCAGAGGCGATGGAGGGGTTTCCGTAACGCATCCCGATCGCGACTTTTGTTTCTTCTCCGACAAGCGCTTGTAACTTCTCTTGTAGGTGAACGGTGTGGATCATCAACGGGGAACCTTCATCTGTCCAGACTTTTTGGTATGCCTTTGTGCTCTTTGGTGAGCGGAAAGGAGCGATGATCAGGTTGACGAGGAGCCATCGGCTGATTGGGTTGATATCGATGACATATGGATCGCTCAAAAACTCACGAAGGTATCGACGAACAGCTGGAACAGTCGCTTCATCAGGGGTGCCCAGGTTGATCAAGAGAATGCCTTTCAAAAGAACCTCCTTTTTTCGGGTGTGGTCGTGCTTCCCTACACAGAACAGTGCTGGGTTGACCAACGATAAGCATTCCCATATGGGTTTTCCACCCTTGTAGGTTGCTTCGAGGAAAAAAGTAAGCAGAGAAAGGGATGTTGAGAGGGAATATGATGAGGGGGATTGGAGGGAGGAAGAAGAGAGCGTTACCAGCGATTGCCGCCACCGCCGCCGCCGTATCCACCACCGCCGTAGCCGCCACCGCCGTAGCCACCGCCACCTCCGCGGTGACCGCCGCCACGATGACCACCGCCGCCGCCACGACGTTGTCTTTCTTGGGCCTCGTTGACCTTGATGGTACGACCGTCAAGATCTGTACCGTCGAGGCTTTGAATCGCTTCTTCTGCATCGGCGTCGTTTGCAAATGTAACAAACCCAAAGCCTCTTGAGCGACCTGTTTCTCTGTCTGTGATGATCTTGGCCTCTTCGACATCACCAAATTGTGAGAACGCATCGAGGAGTGTGTCCTCAGTTGTTCCCCATCGCAAACCACCAACGAAAAGTTTTTTTGACATAGCTCTCTCTCATCTTTCCAAGAACGGACGCAACGGTTTGACATCGCGTCAAAAGCAATGAACACAAACGAAAAAGCTTTGCCATCTCAAAATGGGGACGCTTCTTTGTTTGTTGCAACCACTATGGTTACTTGAGTGCGAAAAAGTATACCATAGCCAAATTGGATCGCCATACTCTTTTTTCTCGCGTGCTTTTTTCCTTGCAGTCTCCCCACATATTCTTCGTCCTTTTTTCGAGGATATTTGGTTTGGAAAAGAACCTTTTCACAGCTCTGATCTTTTGCTATCCTCCAAAAAATCAGATCATGATGTGCAGTTTTCGTAGGTCTTTCGACCTTCCAATGAAAAATGAGCTTTTTCAACAATAACTCTATTTGATAGGTTTTTTTTACCTAAAGGATGGTTTGATGTCTTCTTGGCGGTTGTTGATGGGTTGGTGTTGTCTGTCGTTTTTTTCGCTCCTGTTTTCTGGGTGTGTCCCGCTCCCTGCGGTGGTTGTCCCTGAAAAAAATGCGCCCATCATTCAAAGACTCAACGCTTACAAGAAATACAGAGGTGAGCAAAGATCCGGTGGTTTTATCCTTGCGAACGGTCTTTTTTACAAAGATCCGATGGAGCTGCTCCCATTTGTTGATGAGGTCTCAAAGACCGCAGAATCAGCAAGAACATACGCTCGCCTTCAGAGAGCATACTTGGTCGTGTATTGGTCTGGTTTTGTTGTGGGGATTGGTGGTGCCACTTTGGCTACTCTCAACATCAACACGGTGTTTGGTCAAAATCCTTCAGCTGCAAATGTCGCAGGGTTTTGGATTGGGGGAGGGCTGGCTCTCGCTGGGGCTGTTGGCGTTTTGCTTGCCAATCCTGTTCTCCGTCAGCCGTCGTATCGTTTCAAAAAAATGGCGTTTTATTCGTATAACCAGGATCTACTGCGCCGTTTAAAGCTGACAAAAGCGCAAACGGAGCGATTTTTACGTATACGTAAAAATCGTTCGCCACAGCGAAGAGCGCCGAAGATAAAAGAGTACTTTGAGGATGCAAAACCAAAACATCAGGGACCCAAACGCGAAATTCTCTTTATCTTTCCGTCAAATGGTCTTCTTGTGAAGTAAGGCCATCGGATGGAAAAAAGCGAACACAAACCCCGGACCTATAGATAAAATGTAACATTGTTCTTGTACCCTGACTTTGTGAAAGAACCACCAAAGTAGGAGGTGAGTTTCCATGTCTATGACATTCGTTTCTCGATGTGTTCTTGTATGCTGTGTTGGATTCTTGTCCCTGTGTTCAGCTGGGTGTTCTTTTCGCCCTTCTGCTCACTTGCGGCTTCCGCCGCCAAATGCGTCCTTTCGTAAGCGCGTAAAGGCCTTTCAGGAGCTACGGATCAAGAAACTTCACTTCTACATTCTCGTAGACCGTCGTACAGGTCAGACACTCAATCGTGTCAAAAGACCTTCTGATTGGTACGCTCTTGAACTTGGTAATGGTGAAAAGGTTTACA
This sequence comes from Deltaproteobacteria bacterium, assembly GCA_002731275.1. Taxonomy (GTDB): domain Bacteria; phylum Myxococcota_C; class UBA6777; order UBA6777; family UBA6777; genus UBA6777. The sequence goes on from PCBK01000120.1 coordinate 37,664, forward strand.
ACATCAAAGATTTGACTCCGCTTGTGCCACCTGATTCAAAGACAGCTCGTTCTATACGTAATTATAAACACAATAGCCGAGTGGGTGCGTTGTCTTTTGGTATCGGCATACCTGCTGCAGGCGTGATTGGGACGGGAGTCATGATCGCGGGACTCTTTCAAAAGGATACAAACTTGATCTTGCCTATCTTCGGTGTTGGGGTGGCTGTATTTCTCGGAGGTATGATAGGCTCGACTGTCATGGGATTTGTCCATAAAGGGCGCGCTCATTTTTACAGGGGGGAGATCATTACCTCGTATCATCCAGATCTACTCAAGAAACTTCAGATTAAAATCAAGCGGATGCCCGAGATAGGAGGTCTACAACAACAGCGCCCGACACCAGGCCCCTCAACAGAGTACTGAGAGCTTACTCTCTCTTCTGCGTCTCTTCGAACTTCCTCTCTTACAAAGACCTTACATCCTTTTGAACTCTTTCTGACCCTTTCCTTTGACCTCCCTTGTATCTTCTTCATATCCAAAGAGTATTCACGATCCATGTGAATGTCACAAAGAACGAGGAGAGTCAGATGAAGAGACAGTGTTTCTTGGCGGCACTTGTTGTCGGGACGATGTGTTGTGTTGGGAGTGCGTCCGTTTGGGCACAGCAGAAGGCGAGAGGGAAGGTCACAGAGGTGACCCTGTACAGAGGAGAGGCGCAGATTACGCGCCTCATCCCACTCAAAGGCAAGAAGGGAACGATGGAGTTTGTTGTCCACGGACTTCCCGAGAAGATCGTGAGTTCTTCGTTGGTCGCAGAGGGAGAGAATGGCGTCTTGATTCGGGCTGTCCGCTATAAAAGACGCCTGGTTCGTCACGCTCCACGTAAAGAGGTGCGTGTGATCGATACAAAGCTCTCGGGGCTTGGAGAGAAACTTCGGCAGCTCCGGCAGACATTACAGATCCTGCGCAAACAACTTCAATACTTGCAGCGTCTCGAAGGTTTTGTCACACCTTCTGCGAAGGCCGGTTTGATGAAAGGAACCTTCGATCCCAAGAAGCTGATCCAGATGACCTCTTACTTGTTTCAACAACGAGAGAAGTTGATGCTTCGGATCGGTGGACTCAAAAAACGCACAAAGTCACTTCGTCACGAACGACGTCAGCTCAAGTACCAGCGCGCTCAACTGACGGCGAGCGCAGCTCACTATGAGCGTGAGGCGATCGTGTTCCTGGAGAAATCAGACGCCAAAGAGGCGTCCTTTCGGCTGACGTATCGTGTGGGGGGTTGTGGTTGGTCTCCTATGTACACAGTGAGAGGAGATGCCAAAAAGAAGTTCGTTGATCTCGAATACAGCGCCTTGATTAGACAGGCTAGTGGCGAAGACTGGAAGGATGTGAAGCTGCAATTATCGACCGCACAACCTTCTTTGAGTGCGACGGCCCCAGGGCTCGCACCATTCCAAGTGCGGCTCGTCTCTGGAGCGATGGGGAGGCGTCAGCAACACTCTTTGCTTCGTCGTTATAAGAGGATCCGTCGACGTTACAGAGATGCACAGCTGCGCTACAACAACGTCCAATCCCTTCATGGAAATGAAATCCACAGTTGGAGCCTGAATAAGTCCGCGAAAAAGTCACAGATCTTTGAGCTTAATTACAAGCAAAGTACCCTGAGTTGGCTCAACAAACAGATGAACAAAAAACAACAGCCGGCGCTCGATTATCATCTGACAACGCCACAAACACTGCCGAGTCGCGGTGAAAAGCAGATGCTCCGCATCATGAGGAAGCGCTTGAAGGCCTCTTTCTTCTATCTTGCGTCCCCTGTGCTGACCAACTTTATCCACCGAGAAGCTGAGATCGTCAACAACAGCCCTTACGCATTGCTCGCGGGTCCTGTCGCTGTGTATCTTCATCATCGATTTGTCGGACGTACAGAGCTTCCAACGATCTCCAAAGGTGAGCGCTTCTCTCTTGGATTTGGTGCTGATCCTACACTGCGTACGACACGTAAGTTGATCAACAAGACCGTCCACCGAGAAGGTGGTAACCGTATGCTCGCGTTTGTCTATCGTCTGAAGATCGAGAATTATAGAGGTGAATCGCTTCCCGTCCGTCTGTTCGATCGTATCCCTTATGTCGGGTCTGGTTCACATGCGAGTATCAAGCTGACATCGATAAGCCAACCCCTCAGCAAAGATAAGATGTACCTTCAACTTGAGCGTAACAAAGGCATTCTGCGTTGGGATACGAGCGTAAAGGGGAACGCACATGGCAAGAAGGCGACGACGATCGAGTATAGCTACACGATGACCTTTGATCGACAATATCACCTCGAAGGTGTCAATAACCAAAAGACGCGTATGCAATTCTTTAAACAACAACGCCGTCGATGGAGACGTTAGCTCGCTTCTAAGTGGTCCTCTCGCGAAGTAAGTGCATGAGTATGATGTTGCATTTTTTTTCGTAGGTTCAGGCCTTGTGTCCGACCTCTATGTTGTATGCCTTTTTCGCGAGAGGACCACTTAGGTCGTCAGATGAAAAAAGCGAAGACAAGACTTTTTTCCATCCGACGGCCTAAAAGAAAAGTACAGATTCCATCTCGGCAGTGGAGAGTGTGAGTTGTTGATCCAGTCGGTCTGCTCTGTTGAAGAGTGTGTTAAGGAGTTGGATACGTGAGAGGGAGACATATTCGTGTAGGAAGAGAAAGTGTTCACATTGCCATTGATATTCTTTTGTCTCAATGGGGTTCGTCACGGCGGTCGAGTCCCAGGCCTGTTGCCATTTCTGGTTGTAGCGTGTGCGCCTGTAAGAGGTGCGAGATGCATATTTGGAGAGCCATGTGACGTTCTCGTCTTCATAGCGTTTCCAGTGGAGGACGGCTCTGGATTTGATCACGGAGAGAGCAAAACGAGAAGAGCTCCAAGCTGCTTGTCCTGGAGAATCATCTCGTATCACTTTGAGCGCCTCTTCGTATGTGCGGACGATACTCGCTGTGTGTGGATCCAGTCTGTAAGGTGGCCGATGTACACCGGGGAGCGCTTGTTTTGCTCGGATGTAAGCGGCTTCGCGATCTTTTGTGCTGAGCTTGCCATCGATCCACTGTTGTTGAAGGCGCAGATAGTCCCACAACTCTTCGGGAACGTCGACATCTGTATCGCGCTCGACTTCCAGCATTCTCTGCACACAATCACATGCAAAAATACGTAGCATCTTAGGCGTCAAGAGTCCCTTCAGACAAGCCTGTCGCAATCGTACAGGGTTGTGCAAAAGGTGAGAGAGTTGAAGATTTTGTTCCATGGGTACATACCTTGTCTGTCGAGGGATGGAGCCAGTGTACGTCGAGAAGTTGTACGTACCAACGCTGTGAAAGTTCGTCGGCGAGTTGTATTCGCGAAAGTGGATGGACATCAAATCATTGATGTGGCAAGCTGAATCTCAATGATTTTCTCCGGCAATCACCAGACAGAGGCTCTTTGGTGCTCTTGTTGCGCCAAGTATCCCCGCTGTAGATAGAGAGTGCGTTTATGTTTTGTTTCATCCACATTCGTCATATGTGTCTGTTGGCTTTTGTCTCTTTGTGTTTCTTCGTTGGATTTGGGCCTGGTTGTGCCGCGACTCCTCAAGGTGAAAAGACTCATGAACCTGCTGGCCAAGAAGCTTTGGTTGAGAAGGTCTCGGAGCCTGCTCAAATAGAGCGCGTCTCTGAACCGATCGTGGAAGAGCCTCTTGCAGACGCGGCTTCCGAGAGTATTGAGCCTGAGCCTGTCCCTGAGCGGAGCGTTGAACGTGGTGTTCCTGAGCTGACGAAGGAAGAGAGTCCCGAACAAGTGCGAGATGTCTGGGAGGAGCAAATCCCCGAGGCTGCTAAGGAGGCGTCACCTGAGACCATCGTTGAGAAGGCACCTGTTGGCAAACCGTTCTTGTACACATCACAGACGGACGGCAAGATCTTCACATATGAAGTGGACACGACCAACGGTCAACTCAAGAGGCTACATCAGCATCAAGGTGGGGCGTTGATGAGGTTCTTGTCCTTCCACCCGAAGAAAACACACGTCTATGCTGTCAGTGGGAACAAAGTACAGTCCTTTAAGATCAACCAAAAGACCGGCGCATTAAGCTTCTTAAATGAAGCAAAGAGCGGCGAGTTTGGTACACATCTCGAAGTCGATCACACTGGACGCTTTGTGTTCGTCGCGAGTTACGGTGGGAATCAGGTCTCAATGTTGCCGATCAAGGCAAATGGCCGTGTGTCTGCTGCGACTTTCCAAAAAGGCGGCCAGAACAATACATCTTTTTGTGTGAAAGCCCACCAAGTACGGGTTCATCCGAGCAACAAGTTTGTCTACGTTCCTTGTTTGGGTTCGGATTATATTTTGCGGTTCGCGTTTGATGCGGCGACCGGGACACTGACCCAAAAAGGCAAGCACAGCGTGATCAAGGGCGCGGGACCAAGACACATGGATTTTCACCCGACACAGCCGTGGGCTTATGTTGTCAACGAGCTCGACAGTTCTGTGGTGGTCTTTGATGTCAATACAAACAATGGCGCGCTTACACAAAAACAGACGGTCCGAACACTCCCTCTTCAGGTGAGCGCACCGAGTAAGTCTTCGGATATTCACGTCTCACCTGATGGCAAGTATCTCTACGCCATCAACCGCGAACCGCTCAACAATGTCGCGATGTTTTCGATTGGTGGACAAGGGAAGTTGAAGCTACTTGGACACGTCTCGACAAACGGACAACACGCGCGAAGTTTTGTCATCGATCCATTTTTGCCATATATGTATATTGCCAACGCAAATAGCCAGAATCTTGGACACTTTCAAGTGGATGCGGCTGGTAAGCTCACACACACAAAGACGTACGGTGGATTCACCAACAGGTTGTTCTTTGTGGGGATCTTGCGGCTCCCTTGACCTTGCGAGGGCGTAGGAAAAGGATGATGGGGGAGATTTGGGAACGATCGGGTGGGTGTGTGTTCACTACAACATCGTAACAGCGATTCGTTTCGACATGACAATCAAAGGAGTGCTCATGAATCATCAAGACACAAACAACAACCCACACCATCCAAACAGAAGGCGTTTTTTGGGGGCGTGTGCGAAGTGGTGTGCTGGATTTGCGGCGATGTGGTTTCCTGTGTCTGCTTTTGGCTGTGCAAACAAAAAGCAATGCAAACCCACAGAGGATAACATCGAGGGCCCTTATTACAGGGGAGGTGCTCCCTGGAAAACACATCTCGTCCCAAAAGGAGAGGGTGGTGTCCCGCTGGAGATCTCTGGAGTCGTGTACGCGGCTGATTGTAAAACGCCATTGGCGAATTGCCTCGTCGATGTCTGGCATGCAGACGCCAAAGGGTCCTATGATAACGATGGTGTCGATGATCCACCCAAACAAACGACAAAGTATCGTGGTCGTATGCGAACCAACGCCAAGGGCGAGTATCGATACACAACTGTGGTCCCTGGACGCTACTTGAACGGACCAACATATCGACCTGCCCATATCCACTACAAGGTCGAAGCCAAAGGCCACGAGCCACTCACCACGCAGCTGTACTTTGCAGGGGATCCATATATCAAGGGAGACGCGTTTGTGCGCGCTTCATTGGTGATCTCTCTTTACTCTCATGGTAAGGGAAAGAAGGGCGTGTTCAATATCGTCCTCGCAAAAAAGCAGTGACACTGACGAGACAGGCGGAGGGATTGATCTTCGTCAAATGGGTTTGAGGGTGTTCTTGTTATCTTCTGTGATGTATCCACTTGTTGTCCATTACCAACGTAGATAGGGAGTCCTATATGCCATCACCCAAAGGTCCTGTTGCGGAGTTGAGCTTCCGAGTTGTCGTCTTAGGTATCATTTTGTCTGTCGTGATGGGGGCGGCGAACGTCTACCTTGGCTTGAAGGCTGGGATGACCGTCTCGGCTTCTATTCCTGCGGCGGTGCTTGCGATGTTGATCTTCCGAGGCATCATGCGTGACGGGACGATCTTGGAAGCCAATCAGGTCCAGACGACTGCGTCAGCGGGAGAATCGCTGGCTGCAGGGATTATCTTTACTGTTCCGGCGCTTGTGTTGCTCGGTACGTGGCAGAAGTTCGACATGGTGATGACGACGTTGATCGCCTTCACTGGTGGGCTTTTGGGTATTTTGATGATGATCCCAATGAGGCGAGTCTTTGTGACAGGGGATAACGATGAGTTGACCTTCCCCGAAGGTGTCGCGTGTGCCTCTGTGTTGGAGGCCAGCTCTGATGAATCAGGTGACCATCGGGATGCACTCGGTGTTGTCTATGGTGCGATTGTTGGGGGCTTGTTTAAGTTTCTCGCGAGTTTTCTGGGGTTGTTTCACGCGACACTCGAAGGTGCAATGACATGGGGACGTCGGATCTTTTATTTTGGCAGTGACAGCGCGCCTTTGCTCGTCGGTGTCGGTTTTATCGTCCGTCTGAATGTCGCGTTCTTATTGTTCTTGGGCGGAACCATTGGTTGGTTGATCGCGATCCCTTTGTTGGGCGGAACAGAGGCGATGTTAGCCGATCCGCTTGGTGGTGCGTGGTCTCTATGGAAGGCGAAGATTCGTTTTATCGGTGTCGGTGCGATGGTGATTGGTGGGATCGCGTCTATCGTCAAGGTGCGTCATGGTCTCGTGCAGGCGGTTCGTGAGCTGAGGAAGTCATCGTCAGGGCAGGAAGATGTGCCTGAGACGGATCGGGATCTGCCTTCTCGTGTGATCGTGGGGTTGGCGATTTTGTGTATCACTTTGATTGGGATTGTGTACGCGATCTTGACGAAGCACATCGCTGTCGCGATCGCTGCGACGGTCATTATGGTTGTGATGTCGTTCTTTTTTACGGCCGTCGCGAGTTATATTGTGGGGCTTGTCGGGAACTCGAACAGTCCAGTCTCAGGGATGACCATTACGGCAGTGTTATTCACTGGTGGGATGTTGATGGTCTTTGGTTTCTCTGGTGAGGCGGGGATGTTGTCGACATTAGGGGTGGCGGCGATAGTGTGTTGTACAGCGTGTACCTCTGGAGATGTCTGTAATGACCTGAAGACCGGCCAGATTGTAGGAGCATCACCTTATAAACAGCAGACGATGCAGATCGTGGGTGTGGCTGTTGCGGCCGTCGTGATGGCACCTGTGATGCAACTCTTACACAACAACACACCTGGTGGGATTGGTGGGAAGTTGTTGGCTGCGCCGCAAGCGGGTTTATTCGCAAGTCTCGCGAAGGGTTTGTTCGGGGATGGCAAGTTGCCTTGGGATATGGTGGGGATTGGCGCAGGGGTTGGTGTGGTGATTCTGATCGTGGATGCGATTCTTGAGCGTCGGAAGTCATCATTTCGCGCACACATCATGCCCATCGCAGTTGGGATTTATCTGCCTTTTGGGTTGGCCATTCCGATCTTGATAGGTGGTTTGTTGGCGCACTTTCTTGCGGGAGGTGCAAAGGAGAAGGAGGCCGAGCAGCGTCTTCATCGTGGTGTGTTATTCTCATCAGGTGTGATCGCCGGAGAGTCGTTGATGGGTGTCGGGCTTGCCTTACTCGCGAGTATGGGGCTCAAACAGTTAAAGCTGGGTATCCCTGGTGGCGTACTCTCTTGGTTGACATTTGTGGGGATGTTGTCGATGGTCGGTGTGTTCTACTTCCTCTCTAAACCTCGTCAGCAGAACTGATCCGGCGGACGTTGCAGTTGCGTCCAAGGCAAGCGCCCTCGTCGGGCTGATTTGCCTCGTACGCTTTGCAACATACGCCTCAACAAACTCTCCACCCTGAGCCTTCGGCTCTTCCCTCCTCTCAACCCTTTCGAGAGGAGGGACAAACCAACCGATATGTACGGGGAATTCTAGAGTTCTGATCCGGCGGACGTTGCACTTGTGTCTCCGCAAACTCCCCTGATTCCACCAAATCATCCCCTCCTTCCAGGCGGATATAGCAAGGCCATATCCTTGGATTCCCTTTTGCTTACGAACTTGCAGTGGGTTTTTTGCGTCTTCACTTGCAATCATCCGCCTCAACAAACTCTCCTCCCTGTCGCTTCGCGACTTCCCTCCTCTCAACCCTTTCGAGAGGAGGGACTACTCTGCCGATATGGTCGTATATTGAGGTCGGACACAAGGCCCGACCCTACTGACATCCGTACGATATACACGGAATTCTTGTTTATATCGCGATATCTTGTTTGATATGCATCGCTCCCCTTGCCAACGAAGTTGTGCAGGGGGAGCTGGCGGGCGAAGCCCGTCTGAGGGGGTCTTGCATCGCTCCCCTTGCCAACGAAGTTGAACTGCAGGGGGAGCTGGACTCTCATCTTTTTACATCGATCGGATACAATGTATCCTCTTGTCCACAAAATGGTAAAAACTATCCTCTTCTATGAGTCGATGGTTTCATGTTGATGTCTTTGTTTTATATGGTTTTGTTTGTTTTTCTGTGAGATGGTCTGTCATGTGCAACATAAGAGTATAAACGCTCAATGATGGAGAAGGATATGAGACATTTCATTCATTTTTGTTTGGTATTGTGTTTGGTTGCATGTGTGGGTTTTGGGACAGGTTGTCATACATCTGTGGAGATCCCGCCTGTTGGGAATGAGAAGGATCCTGGCAAGCCGCCTGTCACGAAAGAAGTCATCCCAAGGCAGGCTGTCACATCGCCATTGCGTAAGGATTGGTCCTTTCTGAGTGGAGAAGGAGCGAATACATCGGTTCACTATACGGCTATCAGTCCTGATGATGGGAGTGTGTATGTCGCAGGGAACTACCGTTTTATCGCGCACTTTGGCAAGTGGACGATCAAGAGCGAGTCCGAAAAAGGTGTGTTCTTGTTCAAGGCCGACGCCAAAGGACAGATTGAATGGGTCAAGTCCTTTGATCAAGCGCAGGTTGGTGGTTTGGATCTTGATACTGCTGGCAATCCAGTGATCGCTTTTGGTCGGTTCTTGTTAAAGTACAGCTCCGAAGGAAAACTCTTAAAACAAAAACAATTTGAGCGATTGTATGGATTTGGTGGCATTCGTGTGGGGAGTGATGGCTCTGTGTTGTTTCGTGCGTTGGTACAGGGTGGGGGGGTGACATTTGGTAAGTCCAAATTCATAGGTGGAAATACACGTATGGAGACGACCTTTCTCGGGAAGCTCAATGCGGAGTGGGAGCCTCAGTGGGCCTTTCATATTCGCTCCCAATACAACAATGGTTTTTCCAGTCTGCTTCACTTCGAATGGAGTTCAGGCAACACAATTTGGCTTGCAGGGAACGAAGCGGTGAGTGCATCGACGGCGCCCTACAGTGCTGCATCACTTCCTGCCTTTGTTGGGAAAGTTCCAGACACCTTCAAGGGTGGTGCTTTTGTCGCGATATTAAGTCCAGAGGGCGTTGTTGGTTTTGTGTACACAGGCGATTCGATCACAGGGCACGGAAAATCATTTGATGGACAGAAGATCCACCATTTGTCTGTCGACAAAGAGGGACGAGCCCATGTGATCGGTATCAGTTCATTTGATGGGGCATTCTACGGGCGGAAGATCCCATCAAATTGTCTCTTTCGGATGATCTTTGATAAAACCAAGACAATCACATTGAACACAGTCCCTTTTACACTTCCTGTTGCAGGTCTTCTTCACTCATTTGCCTTTGATCTGGAAGGGAAAAAAGTCTTCCTTTGGGGACGCAGCACAAACTTGAGCTTCACTCTCCTTGATGGGAGCAAAATCACCCCAGAAGACCCTGAACTTCACGGTGTATGGTCTATCTCGAAAGGGAGCCTTCAGTGGAGTCAGGAGTCCAACAAAAGGAGCGTTACACAGCTGACATTTTCGAAGCAGAGTGGTCAACTGTTGTTGAGCGGCGCGCTCTCTGAAGAGGCTGGCCAGGATATCTTTCACTCGGTCGGGGGGAACGCGTTTGTGGAGCAGCGCTCATTGGATAGAAAAGTGCAATGGTCTGTGAAGAGTGAGGGGCAGGCGATGCTGTATCCCTTGTGGATGAAGTCTCTTCAAGATGGAGGTCTTGCCGCGCTTATCGAATGGAATGGTCGTGTTGGGAAGACAACCTATTACAACCCAAGACAGGCTCCAAAGCAGATGTTGTTGCGCGTCGATAAAGAAGGCAAATCAACGCTGCACGAGACCACACCTGAAGCGCTTCTTTCCGCCGAGTCATTGCCGTTTTACTTGGCCAAAGACAAAGAGAAAGTCCTCTCGACGATCACTGTCCCCAAAGACCATCTTGCGATCTTCCACCCCAAACAAAAAGCCGGAGAGAAGGCGACCGCGACCATCATTCCAGCGCAAAATGTCCGCGTCGAGCATGCTGTCACGAAGAAGGATGGTACTGTGGTCATCTCGGGATTTTGGACCGGAGGACGTGGCGTCATCGGGAGTCAAGCTGGAGCTGGTAGCCCTGAAAAGTACCATGAGAGATTGTTTCTCGCCGCATTTTCCAAGGAAGGGAAGACACTTTGGTACAAGCAATTTGATGTCTTCAGTGTTATCCAACAGAAGGCTACGTTCCATATCGCAGCAAATGGGACGATCTATCTCTTTAGTCGATTTTACGTGAACAAGAAGCTCGATAGTATTCCGTTTGGTGACAAAACCATCGTCACTGATGGTGTGAATGATGGTGCATATATCGCGACATTCAGTGCAAAAGGTGAGCTATTGACGGTGAAGGGGATGAAGCAGCTCCCCTGTACACTGTCCACCACGCACATCGTCCCGGCAGGCGAAGCTGATATTGTACTTTCAGGTCTTTGCTTTGAGCCACCCAATGCGAGAACAAGCAAGGTGTTTCGTCTCAATACGCAGATTGACGTCGTTTGGTCACAGGCGACGCATGATGACGAGAATCCCGAATACACAGCGATTGTTGTCGATGCTGAGGGGCGTCTTCAGGTGGTTGGGACAAGAACAGAAAAGACACAGGGTGCAGAGCCCGTCATCACGAAAGAGTTGTTTGTAGTGTCACTCTCAATGGATGGCCAATTGTCGAAGCGGTCTTTATTCCAGTTGCAAAGCAATGATCTCGTCACGAGCGCGACGTTGTTTGGGGATACACTCTTCGTGGCAGGGACAACGCGCTCATCGATCGAGCTCGGAGAATCGAAAGCGAAGAGCAATGGGGGACAATCGATGTTTGTTGTGCGTGCGTCCTTGAAGGAAATGAACCAGACACCTTAGGCCGTGATATTTTGCAGGGAGATGGGGGAGGCTGAAGGAAAAGGGTCAGGGGGAGCAGTCAGAGCAGGTCATCTTGTGTTGTTTGGGGTCGAATGAGGTGGGCCATTGTGTCGCGCTGTTGTAGCTCGCGCCCTTCAAGTTTGTGTTTTTCAGTGTCGCGCCTTTGAAGTTTGCGTAGTCGAGTGTGGTCTCGCTTAGATCTGCGTGAGAAAAGTCGGCACCTAACAAGGCTCCCGAGAGCTTCGCGCCTCTCAGTTTTGCGTGGGTGAGTGAGGCGTTTGTCAGGTTTGTGTACTGAAGGTCGGCTTTGGTCAGCTCTGTATGCTTGAGGTTGGCACCCTGAAGAGAGGCACCACGTAAGATCGCACCAGAGAGGTTCGCGTGTGTGAAGTTGGCGCGCTTGAGCGTGGCGCCAAGCATGAGAACGCCTGGCATGTATGCGTCTGAGAAGTCAGCCATTGGGAAGCTCGCGTCGATGAGATTTGAGCGGATCATGATCCTTTGAAAGGACATCTTGGGGGGGCATTGTAAACGCTTGATCTGGTGCTTATTCCCCTTCTTTTTGAAGTGTTTGTTCACGATGTCGTCGATATCTTTGAATGTTTTTTTTGTACGTTTTGCATTTGGTGCCAGCTCATAGAGGACTTTGAGGGCAATACATGCGGCTGTTCCATCTGGTGGATGTTCGACAAGAGAGACAAGTGTCGCTTTTGATGTTTTTTGTAGGTAAGGGGTGGATGTGAAGTAGGCGATGGCTTTCTTCATGTGTTGTTTGTAGGTGTGTGGATGTGTTGCCTTTTGGATGTAGGCTTCGATTTTTTCCTTGGTCGTTCTTGGCCGGATATATGGATAGGCAAACCAAAGGGCCGGCACACCCACGACGAGCGAGAAGACAATGAGAACCCATTTGGTGGGGATGGGTTGTTGGAGTGTGTCGAGGAGTGTTCGTTTATTAGGTGTGTTGTCTTCCATCTTCTCCCTTTCGTCGCTTTTGTGTTCATGGCTTTAGGACGGTACGTGCGCGAGGTGTGTTTTGGATGTCATTTTCTGGAACGACAATTCTTACGGATTCTTGTGTTTTTTGTCGGTTGCCTTTTGTCCTGTGAGGTCGTTAGGGGTGGAGAAGTGTGCAAGATCGGCTCTAGTGGCCCAAAAGCAAGAAGTGTTGCGCATAGACGTTGATGTTGTCAATCTACGGGGGATATGCGATGGTGTGCGTGTGTAGATGTTGTCAGGTGGACATTCTATCTGGTGGATGATTGACTTTTACCACAAAGTGTTGTGATGCAAGATTCTTTAGCTTCTATGAGAGGTGAGCATTCCGTTGATCCTTTCGGTGATACAGACGCTCTTTTGATAAACTCGTCTGGTCCGGATGGTGTACCTTTACCGCAGATGACGGGGAGGACACTTTGGATTGCCAGGACGTTGTGGGGTGCCGCGATACTGCTCGCGGCGAGTTTGATGTTCATCTACCTATATCATGTCCCTGTGATCCTACAGAATCCCGAGTCATCGGATTTATTTGAGAACATCACCAATCAGTACCTGTCCCAAACAGTCTTTCCTACAGTATCGATGATCCGTCGTTTGTTTTTGGCGACGTGTGGTTGGTTTATGGCGTTGATGATTTGTTGGCGTCGTACGGATCGAGCGCTGGTGCTTTGGACATCTTTGGCGATTGTGGGGATCAGCACCTATCCGCTCAATATCGAGTTTTTGGAGCGATTGATGTTCCGCGATGAGTTGGGGGAGATTTGGCGGGCGATGGCGGCTGTCCAGGCTGTGTTGGGGGCGTCTATTGGGATTGGGATTATGCTCGTGATGCCGAGTGGACGGCTTATGCGAGGATGGGGGAGATGGCTCTATCCGTTTGTGCTCATCTTTCCTACAATATACGCTTGGGTCTGGTGGGCTGAATATCGTGCGTATCGTCCTGCGATGGTTGGTAACGTGTTGACGATCACTGTGGCCGCGCTGGTGATCTTTTTCCGGTATTGGGAGACGACGCAACCACGCGAGAAGCTGCAGCTGCGTTGGTTGTTGTTGGGTAATGTTGTTTGTGCGGTGGTTTTTGCGCTGTATGTTGTGCTGGTGTTGAGCCCGACGCCAACAAGTGAGACTTTGTTGATCGCAAAGAGGTTCAGCCAAGACGTGATCTTGTTGCTTGGTTACTCTGCGCCGCTGTTGACGTTCTTTTTGGTGATCTCTCGTTACAAGCTGTGGTCTTTTCACGTCACGATCAACCGTTCACTTGTTTACAGTACGCTGACGTTATCGCTTGCTGTGGTCTTTTTGCTTGGGTTTTTGTTGCTCAGGAAGGTCTTTCGGCTTGTTGGTATAGAACAGGACCTTTGGGCTGTGGCGATCCTGATCGTGAGTATCATGTTGTTGTACCAACCTTTGAGGACGCGTTTTCGTCGCTTTATCGATAGGCGTTTTTACGGGATCGACATCGACTACGAGGAGGCCAACCGTCTCGAAGTTCTCTCGGGGAGAACTCGACTCGCGCCACAAAAGCCACTCTCTCGGTTTGGGGAGTATGAGGAGCTCAGGTGGCTTGGTCGTGGTGGGATGGGAGAAGTGTTTCGTGCGAAGCATCCGATCTTGGAGCGTGATGTCGCGATCAAGTTGCTCGCAAAAGCACACAAGTTCGACAAGAAAGTGCAGGAGCGATTTACCCGCGAAGCGCAGGCGTTGGCCAAGCTCAACCATCCACATATCATTAAACTCCACGACTTTGGCGAAGAGAGTGGCCAATCGTTTATGGTGATGGAGTATATCGATGGGGAGGAGCTACGTGACAGGCTACAAAAGGGGGAGAGGTTACCGCTTGAGGAGGTTCTGAAGATTGTCGGACCATTGGCTTCAGCGTTGGATCATGTGCATCAACATGGGATCATTCATCGCGATATTAAGCCAAACAATGTGATGCTTGAACGCAATCCATCTGAGCCTTCGGAGCCTCGTGTGATCTTGATGGATTTTGGGATTGCGCGTATCCATTCGATGGAGACCTTGACGGAAGCGGGTGGGGAGGCGATTTTGGGGACGCTCTCGTACATTCCTCCTGAGCAGGTGAAGGGGGACAAGAATATCGATGGCAGGGCTGATCTGTATTCATTGGCGTGTATGGTGTACCGGATGCTTACGGGACAGATGCCATTTGTGCAAAAGGATCCCATCTCGATCGTGATGGCCCATCTCATGCATATCCCACCTTCGCCGAAGTTGTATGCTCCGGAGCTCCCTGAGTATGTGGCAGAAGCGATCCTCAAGGCGCTCTCAAAAGAACCAAAAGATCGTTTTGCGACTGTGGGTGAGTTTTTTGAGGCGATAAAGGGCGAGACTCCTGCGTTGGAGACACTCGACTTTGGGGCTGCCAATTCTCTCTTTACGGATCTCGACAAGTTACTTTGAGCCCACCTATACGAAGCTCCCCTGTTTACGTTCTACCGTTTTCCGGAGGTTATGAGTTGCTTTCTTTTTGTTCAATCCACTGATTGAGTGTTTCAAGCACTTCATCTACCAATTCCTTGGTGATGAGTTCGATCTCCTCAGGTTGCAGTGTTTCATGGTAGAGCTTTTTGATCTTGGTTCGGCTTTTGTTGGAGCGGTCATTTATTCCGATGTGATACTGACGGAAAACGATATCCAAGTCTTGTCCTGTTTGAAAGGCTTCTGTACCAGAGGTTATCAAACCATCCCACCAGAATTGCAATGCTAGTTTGCTCGGAAGCTCCTTGTCTGAATTTTTTTCAAAGTATTCTTCCAGATATCCTGGTCTCATGATTTGTTTGTCGAACAGGTCAACAGTCGTCCAATTCGACACATTTACGTTGTATTTTGCGCTTTGTTCGTGAAAGAGATCGTTAAACTTGCTCAATTCTGTGACAAGTGATCTTGTGAGTGGAGCGATAGAAGAGACACAAAACTGCAGTGTATTCTCAAAAGTGCGCTTCTCTTTGATTGGCTTTTGGCCGAGTCCTTGGAGTCGGCGTTTGAGTAAGTCGAGTTTTTTGTCAACATCACCTGCTTCGTCGATATTTTCGCCCTTGGCGCCCTTGAGCATCAGCTCAAGAGAGTGGACAAGTTGCTCACCAATGTACGAAACAAAAGCCTCAATGTCTCCACCATCGGCCTGTCTCAGCGCTCTGTAGTAGTTGTCCTTGTCCTCTGTTTTGACCACAACCATAGGAAGTCTATGATTCATGAGGACAAGATTCATGAGGAGCCGTGAAATGCGACCATTTCCATCATCAAAAGGGTGTATTCTCACGAAGCTATAGTGAAGCTTTGCTGCGATGAAGAGAGGGTGTACCTGTTCTTCGCGATCTTTTTGGTATGCTCGAAGCATATCATCCATCTTAGCAGGGACTTCGTGTGGTTCTGCAAAGTAGAAGATCTCTCCAGTCATTGTTCGTACATGATTGGGAGTCGTTTTGTACTGACCAACCTTGATTTTCTTCGGAATTTTATGACCTTCTGCGTTCTCTGTCCACGAATGTCCTGGGTCTTTCAAGATGAGCCTGTGAAGTTCTCGGATCAGGTTCTGAGTCAACGGACGCTCGTCATCTTTTACAAGTTCTTCCAGGTATTTGATGGCTTCATCGTGACCTTGGATGTCGAGATGATCGCGAAGTGGTTTACCTTTGGCTGTGAGGCCATGCAACAAGAATGTCTTTGTTTCTCCAAAGTTGAGAGAGTTGCCTTCAATACTGTTGGAGTGGTAATTCCAGTCTAGACGAAATTTTTGCAGGATACGTCTCATTCTATCTGGAGGGATAGGACGCAATTCTTCGAGTTGTTTGTGAAGATGGTCTATTCGTTTGATGAGTGTTACCAAGTCCATCAGATACCTCTTGTGTACTTTTGGGTGGCTTTTTTGAGAGACGAATCTGGAAGGTCTTTAGGTCGTTTTGTATGTGATGCCTACAAAAAAAGCCAATCTCTCGAAAAAGATTGGCTTTTTTAGTTACCCCTGGCAGGAATCGAACCTGCGACACCTGGATTAGGAATCCAGTGCTCTATCCCCTGAGCTACAGGGGCAAATCACCGCTCATCATACGCAAAGACCTGACCCTTTGCAACAACAATTTCTCCGCTTTGTGCTCCCGATCGTCAAGGAACTTTGCGCGGATACTGTCATTTGTGAGTTTTGTATGGATGTTTTTTGGGAAGAATGAATTGGAGAGGGGGAACGGTCTTTGGGATGGGCCTTGGAGACGGGGATTTAGTACTTGACCAGGGAGAAGCTTGGGTGGGGATTCAGTTTCTCTTTACCGTTGAGGAACTCAAGCTCGATCACAAAGGCGAAACTCACAACTTCTGCGCCAAAGTCTTCGAGCAGCTTTCCAATTGCACCTGCAGTCCCACCCGTCGCGAGAAGGTCATCGATCACGAGGACGCGATCACCTTTGTCGATGGCGTCTTCGTGGATCTCAAGTGAATCCGTACCGTATTCCAACTCATAACTCATGCTTTTGGTGGCTGCGGGCAATTTGCCGGGTTTACGCGCGAGGACCAACCCACAGTCCAATGCGTGCGCGAGAGGTGCGCCAAACAAGAAGCCACGTGACTCGATCGCCACGATCTTGTCGAGCTCTTTTTCTCGGAACTCTGCGGCAAACATGTCTGTACAGTGACCGAACGCAGCGTGATCCATCAACAACGTGGTGATGTCTTTAAAGGAGATGCCTGGCTTGGGGAAATCGGGTACTTCGCGAATATACTGTTTGAGATCCATCGGACTACCTTTCGTCAGTTACAAACCATGAGGTTCCAAAGAATAAAGAAGTCGGGCGAAAGTCAGGGGAGGCCGAGTCGCCTTATGCCTTCTGGCCAGCCTTCGAGCGGTTGGCGAAGACGTGCATACTATACACAAGAAGAACCCCAACAAACACAAGCACCACCGCGAGGATATACTCTCCGCTCCATGTGCTCGGCCAAAAGTTGGTGTAGCTCTTGACGACAATTTTCTTGCCGATCTTGGCTTTAACGTATTCCTGGAAGGGCCAGATGCGTCTGAGTGAACCGATCATCAAGCCACTCAACAGCGCAAGTGTGACCGCTTGGTAGCGCGCGAGCAACCAGTTGAGGACACGGGAGAACATCAACAATCCGACACCACAACCTGCAGCAAAGATCACGACGATCACGAATTTGTCATCGAGCTGTCTCGTGTGCACGACATGGCGCAGTGATTCGAGGATGAAGGCGTACTTACCCATCAACAGCAAGATAAATGAGCCACTGATGCCAGGTAAGATCATTGCGATGATCGCGATGCTACCTGTCAAAAAGATGAAGGCGTGGTTGCTCGGCGTCTGGACTGGGATCATCCCCACAAGGAAATAAGAGGCGATCGCGCCAACAACGAGAAGCGCGACTGTTGTCGCGTCGTGTTGTTCGACTTGGTTCCAGACGATCACGATACTCGCGAGGATCAATCCAAAAAACAAACCGTGAACAGGCGCTGGGTGTTTGGCGAGCAGCTGCGGGATGATCTTGGCGAGAGTGACAATCGCACCCATGATCCCTACACCGAGGAAGATCAAGAAAGGCAAGTTGACATGCTTGCTGAAGCCTTTGAGATCACCTTTCATAATGAGCCGTGCTGCGTCGAGGTCAAATGATCGGATACTCGCGATCAACTCTCTATAGATCCCAAGGATCAGCGCCATTGTCCCACCGGAGACACCTGGGATGACGTCTGCACCGCCCATACACACACCGCGGAAGGTCACACCTACGTAGCCTGGAAGATCGCGCTGTTGATACGCTTCGTTTCCGGGCTCTTCGTCGGCGTTTGTCTCTGCTTTGTCTTCGCTTGTGTCGGGTGTACTGTCTTTGGACTTGCTGTCCTGTACAGTCTCTTCGGATGCGTTGTCTTGTGTGGTCTCTTTGGCGGGTACGTTGGAGGATTTGCTCTTGGTTTTCTTTGAGGATTTTTTGTTTTTCTTTTTTTTGGCAGCCATGTGTCTTGTACCTTCGTGGGAGATGGATGGGCGCTATGTCGATGAATCGTCCCACGAGGCGAGCATGTCGTGATCTGTCAGATCGAGCTGCAGTGGGGTGATCGACACCTTGTCTTTCTGCTGGATAACAGCGCTGTCACTATTTGCCTGTGAACCATACACTGGTGGCAGGCCTCCGATCCAATAATAGGGCTTTCCGTTAGGGTCGAGTCGTTTGTCGACCTGTGGAGGGTATTGGACGGTGCCAAGTCGTGTCATGGTGAAGGGAGTAGGGGAGGGCAGAGGTGCTTTGGGGATGTTGACGTTGAGCATCTTGCCCTTTGGCAGTGGTGAGTGTGTGAGGAACCAACGTAGGATGTCCTCTACAGCTCTTTTGGCGTGTACCCAGTCCTCTGCTGTCGGTGTGTACTCAGCGAGCGAGAAGGCGAGGGCTGGGATGCCATGCTGTGCGCCTTCCATCGCGCCTGCGACGGTCCCTGAATACAGGACATCAATGCCAAGGTTGGCGCCGTGATTGATGCCAGAGAGGAGCAGATCAGGGTGTTGATCGAGGATGTGGTGCATCCCGATATAGGTGCAATCACTTGGCGTGCCTGTGACGGCGTACCAATTTGGTTTGATCTCTTTGACACGTAATGCGTGGTGGATGGTGATCGCGTGGCTGATGGCGCTACGGTTCTCGGAAGGGGCGATGACGGTGATGTCACCAAATTGAGAAGCGACTTCTGCGAGACATCGGAGTCCATCGGCGTGGATACCGTCGTCGTTTGTGAGCAAGATGTTCATGAGAGGTAATCGCTCTTGGAGAATGTGTTTGGAAAAGAAAAGATTGGACTGGGGAGTTGGGGAGAGGAAAAAAATGGTCGGGGCGAGAGGATTTGAACCTCCGACCCCTAGCCCCCCATGCTAGTGCGCTACCAGGCTGCGCTACGCCCCGACCAGGGTTGAGAATGACTCGTCATTCTCAGGGGGAACTCAACAACGTTTGACTTGCGTCTCAGTTGTTAAGTGCATTCTTTAATACTTGACTTGGCTTAAATGTCAAGACTTTTCTTGCAGAAATTTCAATTTCCTCGCCAGTCTGCGGGTTTCTGCCGATACGTGCTTTCTTTTCACGGACGACAAAATTGCCAAAACCTGACACTTTGAGCTTCTCACCATTTTCGAGAGTCTCTTTGATCGTTTCGAAGACGAGATCAACCAGCTGTGCAGAATCCTTTTTGGAGAATCCAACGGCTTCGTATACTTCTTCGACGAGTTCAGCTTTTGTCATCGTTTTTCCTTTAGCCATGATACTTCACACACCTCTTTCTGTGTTGCTATGGGAACGCTATGAATGTCAGCGACCTACTTGGAAAGATTTTCTTTCGCGAGGTTGGTCAACGCAGTAAAGGTCGCGGGATCACGTACAGCGATGTCCGCGAGGACTTTACGGTTGATCGTACAGTCAGCTTGTTTGAGCCCATGAATCATGCGGCTATAGGAGATGCCGTTTGCTTTCGCAGCGGCGTTGATGCGAGCGATCCAGAGACGACGGAAGTCGCGTTTTTTCTGGCGGCGATCACGGTATGAGTAAGCAAGCGCACGGCGAAGTGTTTCCATGGCCTGACGATAGATACGGCGACGGCCCGCAACAAACCCGGATACTCGTTTGAGTTGACGGTTACGACGTCTACGGGTCTTAAATCCACCTTTAACCCTCATGGTTACCTCCTTGGATAAAGACGATCTCGTTCGGAATGATCTCGATCATTCTTCGCTTGTTAAGATCAGATCGTCTGCTCCAGTGTTTCAAAATGTATGTCAAAAGATGTCACATTGTTGATCTCATTTTGTGATCATAGTGTGACATAATTGTTGGCAAGATGCCGATTCATTAAGGAATATCAACAATGTAAAGGGGCATCCAGGTGGACGCCCCTTTGAACAGGCGAAGCAATATATCACCATCTCGACAACGATCTCAAGCCCAAAACGCAAACAATCTGGTTGATCGTCTCAAATGCGATCATTTCCGGTTTGGGTTTAGCGCTTTTTGGATGACAAAAGGGCGGGAGGAGTTCGCACTTTGGCAAACTCTTTCGAAGATCGTTGTTGATGGGCGGCTGATTACTTCTTGCCGTATGGCAACAACGCCTTCATGCGTGGTTCATCAGCAGCATCGACGATACCTGTTTGTCGCAGGTTGCGCTTGCGCTTGTTGCTCTTCTTGGTCAAGATGTGGTTTTTGAAGGCTTTCGCGCGACGAAGCTTTCCGCTTCCTGTGTAACGAAAGCGCTTGGCTGCGCCACGGCAAGTTTTGATCTTCGGCATATCTATCACTCCTGATTCTATGTTTCATTTGAGAAGGCGACGGAACACTACTTTTTGGATTTCGGTCCAAGCAACATGATCATAGAGCGTCCTTCCATTTTGGGACGACTCTCCACGTTCACCTCATCTCCCAACTCTTCGAGAATACGTTCGAGCAACATCGAACCACGCTCTTTGTGCGTGATCTCACGTCCCCGAAATTGTACGGTTACCTTGGCTTTGTCTCCTGCCGCGATAAAACGTTGGATGTGACGAATTTTGACGTCAATGTCATGATCGTCCGTTTTGGGGCGGAGCTTGACCTCTTTGACAGTGATACGTGTCGCGTTGGCCTTTGCTTCTTTGGCTTTTTGCTTTTGTTGGTATTTGTACTTTCCGTAATCCATGAGTTTGCAGACTGGAGGCTTCGCCTTGTCTGCAACCTCTACCAAGTCGAGCCCTTCTTCTTCTGCAAGTTGAAGCGCTTTTTCGGTGAGTAGGACTCCCAGCTGATCTCCATTCTCATGGATCACTCGTACTTCACGAGCTCTGATCTTGCGGTTCACTCTGGGTTCATTGTTCTTCTTTGAGCTTTGGTTGCTAATAGTACCGTCTCCTCTTGTTATCCCGAACTTTGGTTTGGTTTGTTGTGCACACACCAACGTACGCAACATCCCAATGCCTCTTCTTCACTCTGGGGGGTCCCTGCTAGACACTGTACATCATTTCATGACGATTTTTCCCTGAATTCAGGGAGAAAGGGGATGTCTGACGGGGGGAGGGGGTGCCTTGACGTGGCACTTTACGGTCTTGTTTATAGTGAGCTTTTTCTATCTTGTCAAGCAAAAATTCATCGTTTTTCACCCCGACATATGCGCTGTGAAAACGATCAGGGCCTCTCTTATCTCGACCTTGTACTTGCTTTTTCCCCTTTGATGTCGGACATTCTCATCGTTGACCTATCGCAAAGGAGAGCTATGTGAACCTCACCAAATACGAGAAAGATCTTCGCAGATGGATGCTCCAAACGTCCGATCTCGTTATGCACCAATTTGCCCTCTCATGTGCACAACACGCGATCTACGATGATCGGATCCTGGACTCCTTCCTCTTTCCACAAGCCGAACAACTCCTCCTCACAAAACAACAATGGCTCCTCACACCTCACTCTTTTTCTCAACAGCTCCACGACATGCAGTGGGCGCTTCACCTCGAAGTCGAACAGACACAAGGACTACCACAGGCCCTCTACCTCGCGTCGAGTGCCGTCTTTTGGGCTGCCGAACAGCAGCGCTTTGTCCAATGGTTCTCCACCCACATCCAGCTCTCCTTTTGGAAGTGTTCACAGGCGGTCTGCCTGCTCGCCGGACGACGACACTCCACACCCTACAAAGAGGAACTCGCTCGACAACAGCAAGTGCTTATCGAGCTGCGAGATGCACACCGGCGCGCGGCTTCTGATGACTCCATATTGCACTCACAACATGCTTGGGAAGAGGCGTTATTTTCTTGAATCGAGAATGGAAAGGTTGGGGAACGCTGGATTATTCTTCGTCACTCTCAACGGCAGGGGGAACCTGAGGGACTTCACTCGTTTGATTGCCTTCGTTTCCTGGAGAGGTTGGAGGCGCTTGAGGATTGTGCGATGCTGCCATCGGATCGGTTGGAGGATCACCTTCTGGATCTGGATCATCTTCTGGCACGACATTGAGCGCTGGAAGATCCACCAACGTCGCTGCACCGTCGACAACTGAATTGTCTGTGTCTGCTGTTGGTTGCAAATTCATCGCAGGGAGATCTGTCATCGTCGATGTCTCAACCGTCTCATCTTGCACAAAGATCGAAGACTCCTCTGTCGCTGAAAACACAGGGATCTCATCCAATGTCGAAGTCTCCTCCCGTCCGACTTCCTCTGCTGCTGAAGGGGAAATGGCAGGAACTTCTGGGTTGGTCGACTCTGTTTCCTTAACCTTTACCGGAGCTTGGGTCTCTATTTCTTCTTTTGTTTGTTCTTTTGCTTCCATCTTTTTTTGTTCGTTTGGGGTGATAGGTGTTGCCTCTCATGTGCCTTTTGCATTACAGCACTCTTGTGCCGATGTCAAGGGCATAAAGGCTTTTTGAATCTCAGAACACAAAGCGTTCTCTGTACTTAGCCAGATCCAGAGAACACCTTCGAACCGCTTCATCTATTGTTGACCATTTGGTAGGCCCCGTAACCTGTCAGGCCCAAACCTACGACTGCCAATGCTGTGCCGCTGTTCGTTCCTATCAGGGCGAGCTTTCCACTCAAACCACCGATGATCATCACAATTCCTATCACGATATTCCAAATGGCTGCACCCATTGTTCACCTCCTGGTGATAATTGTTTGTATGATTTTCTGTACGAAGATATCGTGCATTTGCTTCTGCTTGGCAAGCTCTTTCCTTTTGGACGCCCCTTTTCTCATCTCAGCGCAAGGCTTGACATTCACAGGACTCCATTGATAGAACGCCTGCTGCAACGTCTTTGTGACGTTTGGACACATACACTTCTCCACTATCCTTATATAGAGAGTCGCGACATGCAAATTGTACTGCCTATCAAGATCGAAATCGAAGTCACATGGAATGAAGACGGTGAGACCAAAAGTCGACGTGATCGACTCAAAGAATATAAAGAACTTCCCGAAGGAGGCATGACCTACACCTTTGTCCGTGGTGAGCCTCTCACTCTCCAAGTCGATCATGAGGTGTTCAACGTCCAAAATGCCAGCCGTCAGACCTATCGCGTCGGCTGAAACCCTCTCTTTCTCCTCTCGCCCACCGATCATCACCTGCGCCCTCCATCCTCTCCACCACTTGTCGGGGATTGTCCTTTTTTTCGGGACGTCCTATCATAGATGGGCTCTTTCCATTCGTCCAATGTCCAAACAAATTCTACAATGTGTGGTGGTTGAGATCTCATGAGTGAAGAACAAAAGAGTGAAGAACAGAAAGAACGCGACACCCAAAAACCCGTCAACAAGAGACAGCGCTTCTTTAAACTCGCTGGTATGACCGCCTCTGTTGCTGGTAATTATGCAAAGACGCGCATCTCCAATGTCTTTAAGTCCGCCGAACAGGCAGCCAAAGATCAAGCCGAAGCCCATAAGGCGAGTGGAGAGCGTATCGCTCAAACCCTCGGTGAGTTGAAGGGGGCCGTTATGAAGGTCGGACAAATGGCCTCCATCGCCAAGGACATCCTCCCCAAAGAGCTCACCGATTCTTTGCGCACCCTGCAAAAAGAAGCCCCTCCCATGCCGTACGAGGTGATCGCCGAACAAATCAAGGCGGAGCTTGGTGCCGAACCACACGAAATATTCGAAGATTTTGATGAGGAACCGTTCGCCGCTGCGTCCATCGGTCAAGTCCACCGGGCACTCCTCCAAGATGGACGTGAGGTGATCGTCAAGATCCAATATCCTGGCGTCGATGAGTCTTGTGACTCCGATCTCGCTCACCTGAAGATGGCTTTTCGCGCGAGTGGTCTCGTCAAGGTCGATAAAAAGCAGCTTAATCAAGTCTTTGAAGAGATCAAAGAGCGCCTTCACGAAGAGCTCGACTACGAAAGTGAAGCCCGCCACGCCGCGATCTTCTACGAACACTACAAAGACAAACCTGGGATCGTCGTGCCGCAGGTTATCACCGAACATTCCTCCAAACGTGTGTTGACCCTCACGTATGAGCCTGGGGATACACTTGATAAGGTCAAAGAGCCACGTTACTCACAAGAGATCCGTGATCTGATCGGTGTGAACTTTTTTCGCCTCGTCTGTGATCAGATCTTTGTGCTGAAAGCCGTCCACGGTGATCCCAATCCGGGCAACTTTGCCTTCCGGGATGATGGCACGATCGTGATGTACGACTTTGGCTGTGTAAAGTTCCTCAAACAAGAGATCGTGACGGCCTACAAAAACACGATCGAGGCCGGTCTCGAAGAGCGATACGATATCGTCGAAGAAGGCCTGCTCGCCCTCGGCGTGAGAAAACCTGGTGGACCTGTCCCTGAACCTGAGTACTACAAGATCTTTCGGGACATCTTTTACGAGCCATTTGTGCAAGAGGAACCTTTTGATTACGGTACATCCGAGATCCACAATGAGATCCTCAAGCTCGTCCCTGGTATTCTCAAGCGAATGGCTTCCTTCCAACCTCCCATCGAGCTGATCTACCTCGACAGGATGATCGCAGGTCACTACGGCAATCTCCGCCGTATCGAGTGTCGTGGACGATATCTTGAGATCCTTCTGGAGTATCTCGCGCTCCCTCAGCCGCTCCCTGAGTCCGACGAAACACCCTCCGATGCCGAGTGAACAACACCTTCGACGTATCATCTTCGTACTCTACGCCTGACGTTGCTACCTACCCTTACTGACCTTCACGACTGTCTTCTTTTTTGACGCCACGATCTCTGGTTCTTTCAGTCCAAAACGGATCCACATTCATCCCCTTTTTGGGATAGACCTTTCTCGCTTGACACTCGTTTCACGGGTTTGTTACCGTCTTGGATGTTCAACATCCAAAACAATCCGTGTGTGTATCTCAGATCCAATGGGGCGAGAACGAATGTCATCGAAGACCTGGAAAGATCATCTGCCGTTGTTTGCCAAGAAAAATGAGCGCTGGCTACTTTACTGTGGTAGCCATCTCGGCGCCTCAAGTGGTGTTCCGCTGCCTTTTCACCGTACACCCTGGTCTCCATCGATCGCAGATCTCGTGCGCTATCATATTTTCCGCACACAAAGCCGTGATATCGCCGAGAGTGTCGAGAAGGCCTTGAGCGAAGAGCGGGCACCGCTTGGTTTTATCGCCGATTCGATCGATGAACAGCTCGCGTGGTTTCGTGACTACACCGATCAATTGAGCCCCCAACGTTCCATGATCCGCCTCGGTGATCTTGCGAGGAGTGGGATGTTTTCTGGGATCATCTCCAGCGCACCTGACGATCTTCTCGAACAGGCCTTGCATATGGTGCAGGTGGATTACACACTCCAATCACTCGAAAAACCAAATATCAAGACGGACTCACTTGTCCTCCTCAAAGAGTGGGATGATTTCATCTTTCAGGATCGCGAAGACCGACGGGCACGTGAGGCCGTCTTCGCCAAACATCGCCTCGAAGATCTACTCCAGCAAACAGACTCCGTGATGATCGTGGGGCAACCCGATTACACGAGCGATATGATGGAGAATTTAAAGCGCCTGTGTAAGTCCTTTCCTACACTTAAAATCGTCTGGGTCGAAGAGACACAGGCACATCCTATCTCAAAGACAACCCCTTCCTCTACCGATGACGAGTTACCAGCGCACATGTGGTTTGCCGTCCACCACCCACACTTCACACACATCCAGGTTGAAGACATGGGGGATTTGTTTGATGGGATCGCTGAAACACGAGGCGTCGATCAGACAGCGCTCTTTACCCCAGAAGAGGCTGGCAAAGAGAGCCCACTCGCCGATCTTTTGAACCGGTCCTTTGATGTCCGACCCATTTTGATCTACGTCCCAGGGATGGCGATCTTCTCCGGTCTGATCAAGAAGATGCCACAAATTACACTCAAGACTGCGCTGAGTCTCTTTGCGTTGCTCGTGACGATCGTTGGTGTCCTGAATTATCAGTGGGTGCAGTCGTACGCAAAACGCTTTGAGCCGATCACCAGACAGCTCGCACAGGTCGAATCACTCCTCGCTGCAGAGCCCTCAGTCGAACAGCTCGTGCGTGCAGAGAAACTCCTCGACCAAACGCAGATGAAGTGGAAGCAGATCCCCCCACCAGTTGTCGCGTCGTACTCCGTGCCCTTTGTCTCCGGTCAGCTCACCAAAAAACGTGCGCAGTTTTCCAAACAAATCCAGCTGCTCAGAGGTGGGCGCGTGATCCCCACCTTGTATCACAAGCGTCTGCAGAACCTCTATCAAAATGATCGACTGCTTCGCGATATGGGGCATTTCCCAGAGGTCTCTGTCTCCATCGAGAAGGAGCAAATCGCCGAAGACCAAGGGGACGCCAAAAAAGAAGGTAGCAAAGTCGGAGGGGACAAAAAGAAGAAGAAAAAGAAGAAGGCAAAACTTCCTAGCTTTCGTCAGCTTCGTCCTCTACATGAACATCGCAAAAAACAGTACATCTCGATCTTCTCGAAGAGCTCGATGTTGTTGCGGATCGTCGCCCGCAAATTGATGCTCCGAGACATGAAGGAGAAGCGGCTCGTCTTGCCCATCGACCTTGCGCGCTTTTCGAGAGGAGGCCTTGAACAGGCTGTCTACAGAATCATGAGAGAGCGCACTGGATATACAGGTGAACGCAAAGTGCTCTTTCGCAAGGAGGGTTTACTCAAGCGCTTAAGGGCGGGAGAGGCGACGTTTTACTTCTTAAATCTCGACACTGGTGGCGGTGTGACACAGAGTCTCATGCGGATCAGAACGCTCCTTGGGCTCTTTGGGAAGTGTAGAGGCGTTGTGACGACCTATCTCGATGACACGTTCAAGGAGATCGGAACACGTGGTAAGATCTTTGTGCGGCTCAAGATCCAGCGGTACACTTTCCGCCAGGCGGTGTTGTTCTTGCGCCAAAATACCTCATATGAGTTCTACCGTGGTGTGATGAATAACAGCTATCTACGCAGCAATATGGTCAAACCTCTGATGATGTCATTGTTGATCAATTACTACAGGTGGGTGGGAAAGGCTCCTCGCAGTCTTGGGATCATCTACGACCGGTTGTTGCGTGATATGTTGGCGAGAGGGACATTTGGTATCGCAACGAAGTTTCGTGCGCTCGAAAAAATCGGTTATGTGAGTCTTCAACGGAAGGTGCTCTCACTCAACCGCGAAGACGCGATCAAGATGATCGCAGAGAACCATTCGACAAAAGCCCAAAAGAAAGCCTCAGCGATTCTCGATGAGCTCGTGAAAAATGGCGTGATGCGATATCACTCATTGGTGTATGTTGGGTTTATGGATCGGCACTTTCAGTACTTGAGCGCTGCGCGCAGGCTTGTGGTGCTTCCGTTCGCAGCGAGGCGTAAGTTCTTGTTACGTCATCACCAGATGTTGACGAGTTTTTACGCAGGTATCCAGCCAAAGCTCACAAAACTCGTCTCTTCATGGCTTGATGACTACCAGGAGATCGAACGTTTGATCCAAAAGAGGCCAATCCAAGACAGGCGCTATATCACCAATCCCTATCTGCCAACGCTCAAGTACATCGCTCTCGCGATCAACAATGGTGTGGTCCTTCACGCACAGGTCAAACGTCTCGAAAAGATCTTGTTTGCGTTGTTTATGGGGAGTGGATACGCAGGGCGGCGGGAGGCGAAGTCTGCGCTTATGTATCTCTCGACGCCAGGTGTCAAACGTTGGATTCTCGATGGGATCGAGAATGACGAGAAACACGACACCCGCTTGCTACGTTTTACGGCGAAAGCACCGAGTGATATCTACGTCGGTCCCGTACAACGTTGGCTCTCACGTATCCGTACATATGCGGACAAGCAGGAAAAGCGTTGGGCTTATCGCAAACCCAAGCAACCTACGCCTGCAGCAAAAGGCACACTGCCCGCGAAGAAGAAAGAGGACACCAAGGTCGCAAAGAAGAAGAAAAAGCGTCGACCTCGATATGCACCGTATAGTCTGAAGTATGGAATGCGTGACGCTTTTGTGACCCTTGCGCAGATTGGGACGAAGGAGTCACTGCGTTCTGTGTTGGCCGTCGCACGTCGTCGAAGCGACGATCGTTTCTCAGAGAAAGATTGGGGGCGCGTCAGGCGTTATGCGTTCGCTGCGTTGATGCGGACTGGACAATTCGACAAGATCTATCCGATTCTCCGTACTTTGCTCAAAGAAGATCCCATCAAGTGGCGATATCTCGTCTCAGGTCTTTACGCCGCCAACAACAAGAAGGCGGCCTCATTGTTGATGTCCGTTATCAAGCACGATGCGCTGACGCCTTTGTTACAGGCATACCAAAAAGAGCGTGCGGAGTTTGACGCAAAACAACGCGCCAGGGAGAAGGGGAAGAAGCCGACAAAGACGAAGTCTGCGCGTAAGCGTCGACGTCGGACGTATCGGATGCCCTGGAAGAAGCGGCGTGTGTTTTACAATATGTTTTACGCGAAGGGGTACGCTGCACGTGCACTGTCTCGGCTAGATGAGGATATCAGCGCACCTTTGTTGAAAGCCTATCTGTCTTCAACGCCCAAGGCGGAGGAAGATTTTCGGACGTATGCGGCGCTGGCATTGGCCTACACGCGAAATGAGAAGTATTTTCCGCCGATCAAAGCGTTAGTCAAGGCATATCGAAAGCAATTTTTGTCGGACGCGTGGCCCAAATGGGTGAAGAAGCGAATGGCGTATTCACTGACGCGAGCCGTTTCGCTCCTTGGCTCAAAAGAAGCGTTCACATTGCTTACAGAGCTGTCCAAAGACAAAGAGTGGAAGAAGTTGGTTCGTTCGATGTACATGATGCTCTCGCGTTTTCAGTTTCCTGGTGTGGAGCGGCATATGTTGCGTCGGATCTTGTGTAAAAAGTACAAAAGTCGTTACAGGCGCAATTCACAGTTGTATTATTTGGCGCGCACCAAGACGCCTGCTGCGCGGACATTGATCAATGAACTACTTCAGCTCGCCTTGGGAAAAGATGGTGAGGAGTGGGTACAGACGACCTGTCACGGTGTCAAAAAGGAGGAGCGCGTTGCCTACCAAGAGATGAAAAAGCAGCTCTCACTGTCATCTTTGATTCGGGCATTGGGGCAATTTCAGGAGCCGAGTGATCTGCCACGTTTTGCGCGCTGGGTGCTGAGTGACAACAGCAGTATTCGTTCAGCAGCACGGTATATTTTGTATCGATACAAGGAGCCTGAAGCGAGCTATGCGTTGTACGAGAGCGCGAAGAAATTTCCCAAGATGCGTTCGAGTTTGATCCGTTATATCGGTTACCAGCGCTTGCGTGAGAATGAGTCTATGTTATTGGGGCTCTTGGATGAAGAGTTGAAGCCTATCGAAGTCCCCAAAGGTCGGTTGGATATCAAGATCGTGCGGGCATATCGTTTGAAGGCTCGAAGTCATCGTTATGTTGTGGGCTCGGTCTTCTCTGCACTGGGGAACAGTGGTGGGTTTCGGTCTTTGTTGAAGATCGTTCCGTTTCAGGTCTCAAAGAATGTGCGTTATTCAGCGTCTTCGTCTGTCTTGCGGATCGCACGTCATGAACTTGGTTCTGTGAGGTGGCAGCACAAAGCGTTGGTGAAGGTGATGGAGAAGATGGAAGATCCAATGAAGGCGCTAAGCAAACCTCGTGCGGTCGCACGTATCGACCGATTTTACAAGGATTACTACAAGCGCAAATACAAATCCTACTACAAAAAAGGTCGTACTCGACGCTATCGAAAACGACGGAAGTAAGGAAGAGAATGTTTGAAACAAGGCAAGGCAATATCTTCGATGCACAGGTCGAGGCGATTGTGAATCCCGTGAATTGTGTTGGTGTGATGGGCAAAGGGCTCGCGCTGCAGTTCAAAAAGAGATATCCAGACAATTTTGAGGCATACAAGCGCGCTTGTAAAGCTGAGCAGGTGAGACCTGGCGAGATGTTTATCTTCACGAGAGAGGACAAGCCCACACACATTATCAATTTCCCGACCAAGCGTCATTGGCGATCAAAGTCGCGCTTTGAGGATGTCGAGAGTGGTCTGTTTGCGTTGGTCAAAGAGGTGAGGAGGTTGGGGATCAGGTCTATTGCCATTCCTCCTCTTGGGTGTGGTCTTGGTGGGTTGGACTGGGCTGTTGTTGGGCCCATGATAGAGGCGTCTTTTGTATCACTTGACGATGTTGATGTGTATCTCTATGCACCCAAAGTATGATGGTGTCGAGCTTACGGTAAGCTACTTAGCACATTTTTGAAACGCAGGTAGGTGTTTATCTCGTGAGGCATCTCGTAAGCTTGTAAACACTGTTTTGATGTTGTCAGGTAGCTCCATCTTGAGCCAGCGATCGTAAATCGCGATGTTTGCGATCTCTGCCTGTACACCACCTTCGCAAGCTTCTTTTACGCTCGCAAAGTCCGGAAGAGATGAGTCATCGTCTTTGTACGGGTTGTCTGGGGGTGTCAGTTGATATGTGTCGTACATTTTTTCGAGCGATGTGGAGTGTTTGGTTTCAGCACCCATGATATTTGAGAACGGATCTGTTGGGCCAAACTTCGCGATAATTTTGTTGTATGTTGCTTCTGCTTTGTACTCATCAAGAAGCGCTTCCTTCATGGCCTCCTGGACTTCTTGGGTCAGCGTCCCTGGAGAGCCACAAGCTGAGACTGTGAACCATAGACCACCTAACAAAATCAATCCAAACATTCTAAAGTGTGTTGTATTCATTATTTTCTCCAGAAAAACCCTCCTCACGAACGGAACGTGAGGAGGGAGGTTATTTGTCCGTTTTAGCGGGAAGCACATCGTTGGAAGGCTTGAAGGTGGTTGTCTTCTGAAGCGTCTCGTAAGTTGACAAAGACCGCTCGGATATCATCAGGCAGGTTGAGCTGAAGTAGGCGGTCATAGATCGCGGCGTTGTCGACTTCGGCTTGGACACCTGCCTGACATGCTGCCTGGACAGATGAGAACGCAGGGAGCTTGCTCGCGTTCCAGGGATCTGAAGGAGCAGTCAGACCGTATTTCTTGTACAAGTTCAGGATCGCGTTGGCATGTTGGACCTCTGAACCGATGATATTCGAGAAGGGTCTGATATTCCCGAAGGTGTTAATGACTTTCTCATAGGTTGCGCGTGCTTTGTATTCGTCAAACAGTGTCTCTTTGAGCGCGTCTTGGACTTCTTGTGTGAGCGCGCTGCTTTGTTGACCAACCTGTCGTTCCTCATTAGAGGTCGTTGGGCTCGGTGAAGCCTGGACACCAATGTATCCTCCACTCGGTGAGTTTGTATAGTTTGGTGTGTTGTCTTCGACTGTTCCACAACCGACTGAGAGCAAACTTCCAACAACCGCAAATAGGATGGTTCCAATCCATGCAACGTATCTCATCGTAACCTCCTGAAAACACAGCAGCGAGTTGTTTCTTTCGCAGACACTCTCTTGCTGTGGTCGAAATGCACCTGTCACATCAAGATTCGTTTGATTCATATAACGAGTGTTCTTAGATGTGCGATTCGTGCGTTCACAAAATAAACAGATGATATGCTTGCTTGTCTTACTTGGAACACATTTGACATTTCTTTTTGTGTTCCTGGGCGCTGAACAAATACTCTTCTCAACGCTTACACTTACACTGAGACAGCGAGTCTCCAAATGGGTGCAAAAGGGGGGGCGCTGTGTCGTGGATGTGTCGACTGTTGATGCTCGTATGTTGTTGGTTTTTCGGTTCTTTATATATTGTCGGATGGGTGCTTTTTTTCTTGTTGAGGGGGAATTCTTAAGTCTTCGGAGTGGCCGGATGTGTGATGTGTGTCACAAAGTGAGGCTGTGTGTGTATACTGATGGATGGAGGACTGTAGAGGCGTCCTGAGGATACGACTCTCTCGGTACGCAGATGA
The DNA here is from genome assembly GCA_002731275.1 of Deltaproteobacteria bacterium. GTDB lineage: Bacteria > Myxococcota_C > UBA6777 > UBA6777 > UBA6777 > UBA6777. The sequence goes on from PCBK01000120.1 coordinate 69,651, forward strand.
GAGTGTCCTTGATATGGATGAGGTCATCATGTAATGTTTGGTGTCATCATCCTTTGATGTACATCGCAATGTGTGAATGCTCTTCACATCTCGCTTGTGCGTATTGTCAACAACTTTGTGAGGTTGAACATGGTTTGCCGTACTTCGTTCTTTGTTGTGTTTGTCGTGTGAGGATCACGGCTCGAAGTGTGCACACCAGAGGTTTTTGTATGCTTCGATGGGTCGTTTTTCCCGTGGTTTGACGACATAGATCTTCTCTTTGAGTTCTTCTGGAACGATGTAGCCACCCCAACCGATGTCGATATAGTGTAGCTTTTCAAGCTCCAAGAGGGCCTCTCCGCCTTGTCTTGTGAGATTGAGCGAGCGGATGGAGTCTGCATCATAGAATCCCCAGTTGCGGTCCAACTCATACCCATACCCTGTGCTTGTATCGAGTTCTTCATCCTCTTCAACTCCAGGTGAGAATCCCGGCACCATCGACAGTGTTTCGAGGTTTGTGAAGTTTTTGACGATCATCTTCAACTGTTTATCACCCAAGCGGACACCACCTCCCACATTGAGCTGTTTGAGTGCGGAGAGTCGTTCCAGTTTGTCACTGTAAAAGTTTACATAGCTGTCCGAGAAAGCGACGCCACAGTCATTGTGGATGTTGCCCTGGCAGTCTAAGACTTCGAGTTCTTCTGAGGTGAGGACCTTCGCGATGGTGTTTATTTTGAACGTGTCATCTTCTGGAAGCCGGACCGCCAATCGATTTCTCTCATCGCCCTCAAATGCGTCGAGTGAGAGGTCGAGGACTCTCAGAGAACGACACAAGGGGGAGGACAAGATGAGGTCGAAGTCTTCGTTTGTAGTGAGCGCATCTGTGCGACCAAAACCACTGCGGGCGAACTCTTCGTGTTTGTAGAACCGGTCGGATTGGACGCTGGGATGGCATGACTTGTGTGTGTCCAGAGCCATTTCCTTTCGGAGAGCGTGAATCAGGGCGGTTCGTAAGCTGAAGGAGAGCCCCTCTAGTTGGGGTGTGCTCTCATCAAGCTGTCGGAACCACTCGATGACGTGGGGGTACAATTTGTTTTCTCTGTAATCATGTGTCAGGGCAGGGCCAAGGCAAAGGGCGCTCGTGAGTGAGAGCGCTTTGGTTGGGAGGAGGCCCATCGCGAGTTTGTTGATCCATAGGAGCGGGGCCTGTCGCAGTTTGGCTGGCCATTCCTTGACGTATTCGAGCAGGTAGGGAAGCAGGACTTCTTCCGTTTTGGTGCTATCAGCTCGAAAGGACTTCTCCACAATGGTACACAACGAGAGGAACACTTTTCGGTCAGGTTCTTGTGTGAGAATGGCTCTAGCTTGTGCGAGTTGGTCATCGAATGTCGTCATCTACCTTCTTCCCTTTGGGTGTGGTTGCGGCTTCGTAAGAGCGGACGAATGATATGTCTCGGTGTCGCAGATGTTTGCAAAAAAAGATGTGAGAGTCCACTTTTTTCTTGCAGTCGTCTAAGTGGTCCTCTGGCGAAGTAAGCGCATGAGCATAATGTTGCATTTTTTCCGTAGGGTCGGGCCTTGTGTCCGACCTCGATGTTGTATGTCCTTTTCGCGAGAGGACCACTAACCCTCTGTTTGCTCATCCATGTCGCGATACATGATGTCTGTCCTCACGACATACTTTGTACCTGTTGTCACTCGCTCGCCTGCGTGGATAATTGGATGCTGAAAGAGCAAGCCCATCCCAGTCTCTGGTGTAATGATTGTTTCAGGCTCAACAAGGAAGCTGGTCTCTCCGCCTTCGAATTCTTCGTTCAGATAGACGAGAAAGGAGTAGTAGCTTCTCTCGTGCTCATCGCGGACGAAGGAGCCATCTGCGTGGAAAGCGAATTGCATTCCTGGTTTGTAACGATAGCAGCGGATTCGCTCATTGGCACCGAGCAATGTCTTACCGTCGACTTCTTTTGGTAGGACGTCTTTGACTTGATTGAAGAGTTGTTGAGCGAGTGTCTCGTCGTCAAACATGATCCTTTCGTTGTTACGAATGCTCGGACGATACACTTCCCCGTATATACTGTTTATTGGAGCTGATGAAGGACCTATTTCTTCGATTCTCTCTATCAATTGCTGGCACTCATCTTTTGAGAGTACATCATCTTGGGTGAATATATACGGTATTGTGTGGTTGACTTGAGACATAATGTGTTCTCTTTTTCTTGTGGGGATGAGATGGATAAGAAGACGATCTCATTGTGCTGTCGTGTTCGCGAAAGGTACATTGATTGTAGCACTATTACCTTGACTGTCAAGGGTGTATCTTAAGAGTTCTTAGGGGGCTATTTGACGAAGAGACAAGACGCGGTAGGAAGTGGAAATACACATCTGAAAATGCCCTTAGAGTCGATGATTCGAAGTTGTCCTTGTGTCCGCCTGGGTTCATCGTATATCTCGGTTGATTACCTGTGTATGAGGCAAAGGAAACAATACAAACTTTGTGTGTTGAGGTGGGACTTTGAGTCCCGCCGCAATTCAGATCGATGCGAAGCCTTGAAGGCGAGCGTACCTTATCCATAGCACCGGGTTTGAACCCGGTGATACCAATCAAACAATTCCCTCTATCTAATCATTCAATCCATGATTTTGTCTCCAGAAACGTTCGTTTAAGATACGCCAAAAGGATACGAATGGCTGTCTGATCCGGCAGACGTTGCACTTGCGTCCAAAGCAAAGCTGTCCTATGAGGACGTTTGCTTCGTACGCTTTGCAACATATGCCTCAACAAACTCACCACCCTGAGCCTTCGGCTCTTCCCTCCTCTCAAGCCTTTCGAGAGGAGGGACCATTCAAACGGTATGCGCGGGGGAAACTAGAATGCTGCTCCGGCAGACGTTGCACTTGTGTCTCCGCAAACTCCCCTGACTCCACTCTACAATCCCCTTCTTGCAGGCGGATATAGCAAGGCCATATCCTTGGATTCTCTTTGCTTTCGAGCTTTCAGTGGGTTTTTTGCGTCTTCACTTGCAATCATCCGCCTCAACAAACTCTCCACCCTGAGCCTTCGGCTCTTCCCTCCTCTCA
>PCBK01000121.1 GCA_002731275.1 Deltaproteobacteria bacterium
TGAATGGATGGAGCAAGAAGCGCTCACACCTGTTATCGATAAGGTCTACCCACTCCACGACACCCCCAACGCCTTTGCCTACCTCGGGACCGGCCATGCCAGAGCCAAAGTCGTGATCGTACCCTCCACCCCATAAACACCTCATCCAAAAACCCACAACAAGAAAAAGCGGCACGCTCCCTTGGTTTTCAGACAAAGTCAGGTATCCTGCTACAAACGCATCACGAAGGAGATCGATTGTTATGGATACATGGTTACATATTGCATTGTGGATTATCTCAGCAAGTACGTTACTCTGGCTACTTCTGGCTCTCCCCTGGTTTGGTGCCATTCGCACCTCCCACTACAGCTCCCCTTTTGAAGACAAAGGTCCCTTTTCCTTCCCTGAGGGTTTTTTGTGGGGTGCCTCCACAGCCGCACAGCAAATCGAATCGCAACAAAACAGCGATTGGACAGCGCTCGAAAAGCAAGCCCTGCGAGAAGAAAAATTCGAACAGCTCGAATTAGGCGTCGCCAAGCCAGGGCACATCCACAATCTCGGGAGCGTACCAGCCGAAGTCGTGGAGAAAAAAACGGACTTCGACAATCGCTTTGCAGATGACCTCAAGCTCATGAGCGAGCACCATCACAACGCATATCGCTTCTCGATCTCTTGGAGTCGACTGTTCCCAACGGAAGACACCCTCTCACCTTCCAAAGAAGCGCTACAATACTACCACGACCAGCTTGATACACTCGAATCATTAGGGATGACACCCTCTGCGACGTTGTTTCACTTCTCAAGCCCTGCGTGGTTGTGGCAAGAAAAAGACGGCAAGAGAGGCTGGGAGCGTGACGACGCGCTTCAACACTTCGAACGATTTGTCCGCTCTGTCGCACAGGAATACGGTGGCCGTATCGACCATTGGTGTACACTCAACGAGCCGATGGTCTACCTATACAATGGTTACCTCGAAGGGATCTTTCCTCCCAATGAACAACGAGAAGGTGGTCCCGTCTCGATCGCTCACCTCGCGGTGATCTTGCTCAAGGCTCATATGCTCGGCTACGACATCCTCAAACAGGACGCCAAACAACGCGGGAAAGAGATCGAGGTTGGGATCGCCAAACACACAAGATCATTCGAAGCCTACCGCAATTACGCTCCACTCGACCGCCTGACTGCACAATTTGCCCAGCAAGCGTTCGTCTGGGACTTTCTCGACGCCATCCACACAGGTGAATACAGGATGTACGCGACCTCATTTGTCGAATATATCCCCGGTCTTCAGGGAAAAATGGATTACGTTGGGATCAACTACTATGGACGCTTTTACCTCGAATCAAATGTCCTCACACCAGGTGACTTCGACGTCCTCGCACGCGATGACAACGACCCCAATGAGATCACCAGTGACCTCGGCTGGTCCCTTTACCCACATGGCTTCTACAAAACCCTCAAGGCCTCCCATGACAAATACATGCGACCGATCTACATCCTGGAAAATGGCATCGATTGTCGCGACATCGACGACACACTCCGCCAACACTTCCTCGTCGCCCACCTGAGAGAGGTCTGGAACGCCATTGAACACGCAGGCGCTGATATCAAAGGATTCTTTTACTGGTCACTCATGGACAACTTTGAATGGGCCGAAGGCTTTGGTCCACGTTTTGGATTGCTGCACGTTGATTACGAGAACGACTTCGCACGTACGCCGAGAAAAAGCGCCGCGCTCTTCGCCGAGATCATCGAACAAAACGCCCTCAGTCAAGACCATTGGACCACGCACAAGACCTACGACAAGAAAGGCCCCGCTTGATGAAGAAAAAACCCACTCTTCGCAGCCAGCACTCCTATGGAAAGCACGACAAAGACGGATTTATTCACCGCAGCTGGATGAAGTCACAGGGCATTCCCGATCATGCCTTTGATGGACGTCCTGTGATCGGTATCTGCAACACATGGTCGGAGTTGACACCGTGTAATGCACACCTTCGAGATCTGGCACAGCACGTCAAAAATGGTATCTGGGAAGCAGGTGGACTTCCTGTCGAGTTCCCCGTCATGTCACTCGGTGAAACACAGATGCGCCCAACAGCGATGCTCTTTCGCAATCTCCTCGCGATGGAGGTCGAAGAGTCCATCCGTGGCAACCCTATCGACGGTGTCGTCCTGCTCGGTGGTTGTGACAAAACAACCCCCGCACAGGTGATGGGCGCATGTAGCGTTGGTCTGCCCTTTCTCGTCGTCTCCTCCGGCCCCATGCTCAACGGAAAGTTCCGCGGACGAGACATTGGCTCAGGTACAGATGTCTGGAAATTCAGTGAGGCTGTAAGGGCCGGAGAGATGAGCGTCAAAGACTTTATGTCAGCAGAGCGCTGTATGTCCCGCTCACATGGGACATGTATGACAATGGGGACCGCCTCCACGGTCGCGTGTGTGATCGAATCGATGGGTCTCTCCCTACCGTACAACGGGACGATCCCCGCGGTGGACGCACACCGTAAAGCGCTCTCCCACGAGAGCGGTCGCTGTATCGTCGATATGGTCCTCAACGAGCGCACACCAGAGGTCGTCTTGAGCCGACAGTCCTTTGAGAACGCGATCATCACGAACGCAGCGATTGGAGGTTCAACCAACGTCGTCTTACACCTGCTCGCAATCGCCGGACGTATTGGACTCCCCCTCAAACTGGAAGATTTTGACGCCATCGGGAAGAACGTCCCGCTGCTCGTGGATCTCATGCCCTCTGGTCGCTTCTTGATGGAAGACCTTCACTACGCAGGCGGGCTGCCAGCCGTCCTACAACAGCTCAAAGACACACTTCACCTCGACGCAATGACTGTCACAGGGCAACCTCTCCGTACGTATATAGAAGGCGCTGGACACTTCGACGAAGAGGTCATTCGTCTACGAAGCAATCCGGTCAAAGAGCAGGCGGGGATCGCCGTCTTGAAGGGCAATCTTTGCCCACAAGGTGCGATCATCAAACCTTCGGCCGCCACACCAACGTTACTCAAACACAGAGGACGTGCCGTCGTCTTCGAATCGATCGAAGAGTGTCGCGAGAGAATGGACGATCCATCCCTCGAAGTGGATAAAGATTCGATCCTCGTGTTGAAAGGCTGTGGTCCCAAAGGTTACCCAGGAATGCCTGAGGTCGGTAACATGCCGCTGCCTCCCAAACTCCTCGAAGCTGGTATCAAGGACATGGTGCGTCTGTCCGACGCCAGAATGAGCGGGACGGCTTTTGGGACAGTAGTCTTACATATTGCACCCGAGAGCGCGATGGGGGGTCCCCTCGCCTTTGTACAGGAAGGTGATTGGATCGAGCTAGATGTCGAAGGTCGGACACTTCATCTAGATGTCTCCGACGAAGAACTCACACGACGCAAGGCTTCCTGGCAGCCTCCCGAAGCCCACATGGAGCGAGGGTACTACTGGCTCTATCATCAACATGTATTGCAAGCCGATCAGGGCGCCGATATGGATTTTCTCGTGGGCAAAAGTGGACACGTCGTCACGCGAGAATCACACTAATTCTTTGTGTCCGACCATCACACCATATCGCCCTATGTGATGTTTTCTTCATCGGGTCGGTCCTTGTATCCGACTGTCACACCGACAGACATGACACTTCTTTCATCAGGTCGGGCCTTGTCTCCGACCGTTACACCGCCAGATATGACATTTTCTTCATCGGGTCGGGCCTTGTATCCGACCGTCAAACCGCCAGATATGACATTTTCCTCGTAGGGTCGGGCCTTGTGTCCGACCGTCATACCGTATGTTTGTTTCATCCAACGGTCTAACGCAGAAGAGACGTGAGGATAGAGGTCAGGACACCAAACAAGCTCTCACCCATGATCAGCCCCGCCGAGATCGTGAGCGCAAACCGCTCCGTCCAAGAAGACGCCACACGAGAAGACAGGCTAAGCAACATCCCACCCAAAAAGATCGTCGCGCTCGCTGTCGCAGGGAGCACAAAGGACAAGCCGAACGCAGCCGGACCAGGGAGCCAATGTCGTTTCTCTGGAGAGAGTGTCTTCTGCCCAACGGCGAGAAAGATCCCGACAAACGCACCGATCACACCAGCCACCAACGCACTCGTTGGCAATGAATGAAACCCATCTTTGAACAGCTCCGCCACAGACTTCCACACAGCAACGGCTGGCGCCGGCCATTCAGAGGTCAACAGCATCTTTTTGGGATCCGGAATCAGCAACAAATACGCATATGAACCGACAAACGCACCTGAGATGATCCCAAAGAGTTGTCCCACGAGTTGTGCACGAGGTGACGCACCGAGCAGATATCCAGTCTTCAAGTCATGTAGAATGTCTGCCGATTGCGCCGACGCACCTGCCGTCACGTTCGCGGCCATCAAGTTGGGCGTCACCTGTCCAGGGCTGAACAATCCAGCTGACAGTTGAGAGACCTTTCCAAGCGCGCCCTTCGGGGTGATCCCAGTCACGCCTGACACGCGCGCGGCGACGACCGCCAACAAAAAGGTCAACAAGACAGACATCGTCCCCATCCATACGGGGATCGAGAACAATACATACTGACACACGACGGACAAGAGCAGCGCACCGCCCATTCCTACAAGGAACATCTTCTTTGGTATCAGGGTTGATGGATCTTCCTTATACAGCATCAACCCATCCGAAGAAGGTTGAGAGGAGCTCCAGTTCTTCCACATACTCCGCACAGAGAAAAATAGCGCGGTTAAAGAAGAGGTCACCATAATCGCGACGCCCGGCCACATCAGCCACTTTACGAGGACGCTGTACCACGCCGCGCCGTGCCCTGTTCCATGTGCACCGGGGATCGCCCACCCTTTCACGAGGGCGAGAGGCCCCAAGACCCCCCACGCGACGACCGCGCCGGCGAACATCGACGCGGCGATGTGCCGCCCCACAAGAATCCCCGTCCCAATCAGCAACAGACTCGGCTCGATCCCCCAACCAAGGTGTGCAGTGTTCAAGCGCATGACACCCACATCCTTCAAGCGACCCAAAAACGGAAGCGTGATGCTCAAATAGAGCTTTTTGATCGGGAGCATGAAGGTGTGCACAAGCAACCAGCCACCTGCCAGGAGACTCGAAGACAACAACATCCACACACGTTGTCTCGACGCAGCACCAGAAGCGTATAGATCTTTGAGTGTCACAGCCGTCGCCACACCTGCCGGAAATGGCAGCGGATCCACGACCAAAAACTGCCGACGTAACGCAGCACCGACAAAGACACCGACCAGACATACGGACAACGTCCAGATCGCCAGCTGCCCCCACCCCGGCTGGAATCCCGTCAAAATCGTCAAGGCAGGGATCGCGCTCACAAGCCCCGCAGAGGAGATCGACGCAGCCCCAGAAGCTGTCGTCTGACAGGTGTTGTTCTCCAACATCCCCCACTCTCCGACACCAAAGCGACGAGAGAGCGGCTGCCAGATCGCGAAGCTACTCAACACTGCGATGATCGACATGTTGAAGCCCCAGCCGACCTTCAGGCCCGCATAGATGTTGCAAAGGGACAACAAACCACCGATGCACATCCCTGTCAGGACAGCGCGTACTGTCAATTGAGGTGCGTTCAGATCTTGAGGCAACGGATGAAGAAGTGGCAACTCCTCCTCCACCAACACAGGCTCTCCAACATCCTCGATATCCTGAAATTCTTCAAACTCATTCTGCTCGTGCATACAGCGACCTCAATCCTTCACATCGTCAGGAGACAAGTAGCAGCTCATCGTCATTTTTGTAAAAACCAGTGGCGCTTTCGTCCGGTCCAAAGACCGGGGCTACCCCACAGGGCTGAGGTCGCTCCGTTATCAACAAACATGCCACCCAAAGCGAAACACGAACTTGCTTACACCCCTCGACTCCCACCACCAGATATCCACACCTGCCGTCTCATCTTTGTGTATTGCGATGTCTCTTGTCGTGAAACATGAAACATGAAACATCCCCATTGCGACAACACCACGATACCAGTACGATACGCTCCACCACTTGAGACGAAAGGAGTCCACATGACGAGCACATCACAACTCGCAACCTATCCAAGTCTCCAGGATAAAGTCACATTGATCACGGGCGGCGCTTCGGGGATCGGCGCGAGCCTCGTCGAACACTTTTGTCGTCAACAAGCCCGCGTATCCTATATTGACATCAACGAAGAAGCTGCAGCGACGCTCAATCATCAGCTTACACAGGCAGGGCTCCCCACTCCGACCTTCTACAAAGTCGATCTGCGTGACATCTCCGCACTTGAAGCAGCGATCCAGGCGATCCACCAAGTCGATGGTCCCATCCGCGCGCTCATCAACAACGCCGGATGGGATGAACGAAGAGCTGTTGGTGACGTCACCCCTGACTTCTGGGACATGAGTCAAGAGATCAATTTGCGCCCACACTTCTTTGCCGCCCAAGCCGTCGCAGAGAAGATGGCAGACGCCGGAGGCGGTTCAATCGTCAACCTCAGCTCTAACAGTTGGATGTTGGGGGTCCCTGGCATGCCCGCATATGTCGCCGCAAAAGCTGGTATCGTCGGCCTCACAAAGGCGCTGGCCAGAGAATTAGGTCCCAAAAAGATCCGCGTCAACGCCCTACTACCTGGATGGGTCATGACACAAAGACAGATCGAAAAGTGGCTCACACCTGAAGCCAAAACACAACTCCTCGCCGAACAATGCCTCAAAGAGACCATCCAGCCAGAAGATGTCGCACAGCTCGCCCTCTTCCTCGCCTCCGATGACAGTCGCATGATCACTGCACAATCCTATGTCCTCGACGGAGGTCGTACATGAACACAATCCCCGCCTTTCTCGGCGTCGATTGGGGCACCAGTAACCTCCGTGTCTACCTCGTCTCACAGAGAGGTCAAGTGATCGAGCAGACACAGAGCGCAAAAGGCATCCTTCACTGCTCGCAAGGGACGTTTGGCGACACACTTACACAGCTCGCAGGTACGTGGCTCACCAGATGGCCCCAGCTCCCCGTTTATATGGCCGGCATGATCGGTTCCAAACAAGGATGGAGAGAGACCTCTTACCTCCCATGCCCCATCCACATCGATGACATCGCATCACAACTCGTCCCCCTCTCCTTTGATGGGACACGCAAGTGCTGGATCGTCCCTGGCCTCTCATGTACAACCCCAGATGGAACACCTGACGTGATGAGAGGTGAAGAGACACAACTCATCGGCGCGATCCATCGACAACGTACAGGCTCACAACTGTACTGTTTACCCGGTACACACGCAAAGTGGGTCCATGTAAAAGACGGTGTGATCCAACACTTCGCGACGTATATGACAGGTGAGCTCTTCGACATCCTCCAACACCACGGACTGCTCAGTGTCTGGATGCAAGATATCCCCCAAGAAGACCAGCAAGAGTGGTTTCTCAAAGGTGTCGAACTTGCGAACAAACAGACAGGTCTCCTACACCATCTCTTCGGTGTCAGGAGTCTATCCCTCGAAGGTACTTTGCCCCCCAAACACCAACGTTCCTATTTGTCGGGTTTGTTGATTGGTCATGAGCTTCGTGCAGCGCTCCAACATATCCCACAAGACACACCTGTTACGCTGATCGGCGCAACCTCCCTCACGAAACAATATGAACGTGCCTGCTCACATCTGCAAAGGCAGCTTCATGTCCTCTCAGGCGAGCGCATGGTCCTTGACGGACTCGCACAACTTCACGCTTCAGCAGCGCGAAAGGTATAGTCAAATGACACAAAAAGCACCAGAGAGACTCAAACAATATCTATCGTCCTTTCCGTGTGTTGCCATTTTACGCGGTATCACGCCAGAAGAGGTCCTCTCCATCGGTGAAATCCTCCTCAAAGAGGGGATTCAAATTATCGAAGTCCCCCTCAACTCACCTCGTCCCTTCGAGAGCATCGAGCGCCTACAAAAACACTTTGGTGAAGATGCCTTGATCGGCGCAGGAACAGTCTTACGGCTCGAAGAGTTGCTGCGAGTCCATGAAATCGGCGGGCAACTTATCGTCTCCCCTCACTGCGACACAGCATTGATCCAACAGACCCTCAATCTCCACATGGTGTCGATCCCAGGGGTCTTTACTCCGACAGAGGCTTTTGAAGCGATCCACAAAGGCGCACACGCTCTCAAGTGGTTCCCAGCGCAAGGTGTCTCTCCCTCGTATTTTCGCGCGATGAATGCGGTCCTTCCACCTGATATCCCCGCTCTCGCAGTCGGAGGTGTCGGTCCAGAGACGATGCAGATGTATTGGGACGCAGGGTTGCGGGGTTTTGGTGTCGGTGGTGCGTTGTACAAGCCCGGTGATACAACCGAAGACGTCCAAAAAAAGGCGTCCTCACTGCGTCAAGCCTGGGAACAAATGGACAAGGAGTCGTAAGATGGTGGAGGTATGGCACAAAGGACAAGACATCCTCGGTGAAGGTCCTGTCTGGCATTCATCAGAAGACGCGTTGTACTGGTTGGACATCAAAGGAAAAAAACTTCAAAGACGTACACTCTCAGGTCAATACAACAGCTGGTCACTTCCAGAACGAGCGAGCGCGCTGGCGTTCCAAGAAAAGGACATCTTGCTACTCGCGACAGAGTCAGGTCTATACGATTACACTTTGTCGACAGACACCATGACAAGGCGTGTCTCTTTGGAGCCAGAGCTTCCACATAATCGCAGCAATGAAGGCAAATGTGATCCCTGGGGGAACTTTTGGTGCGGCACGATGGACGACACAGAGCAGCAAAAGAGTGGCGCTTTGTACCGCTACACACCCAATGGAGAATGGACCAAACAACTCGACGGGATAGGTATCAGCAACACCCTCGCGTGGTCACCTGATGGGACGATCATGTACTTCGCGGATTCACTTGAACAGACGATGTACGCGTTTGATATCGAGCCAGAGAGCGGCAAGCTCACAAACCAACGCATCTTTCTCAGCACCAAGGGGACACAAGCGACACCGGACGGTTCGGCGATGGATACAGAAGGACATCTTTGGAATTGTCAATGGGATGGGGGAAAGGTCGTACGCTACGCACCAGATGGGAGCATCAAACAGGTCATCGAGTTGCCTGTCTCTCGTCCGACGAGTTGTGCGTTTGGTGGCAAAGAGATGAAGACGTTGTTTATTACGTCAGCGTCGGTAGGATTGAGTGAGGTGCAACGACAACAAGAACCGCTCGCGGGTGCTGTCTTTGCCGTTGAGGTCGCGATCAGAGGCGCAGAGATACCTGCGTTTACTTGATCTGAGTGAGGGTCTCGTTGGCTTGTTTTTTGAGGGTCGCGTCTTCGGACTTAGCGACAGTTTCGACAGCGGACTTCGCGCTCGCTGCTTTGCTCCCCATTTTACCGAGGACAGTCAACGCACCTTGCTTGGTCTCTTTGGAACCTGTCTTCAACGCGTTGATCAACGCAGGAAGTGCTTTTCCGCCCATCGCAACGAGGGACTGAATCGCAGCTTGCTTCTTGTCTTTGGCACCTGCGAGCGCCGCGATCAAGGATTTGACATCACCCATCACACCGGCTTTCGCATCACTGCCGGCTTTCTTGGCATCATTCTTCGCATCTGTCGCCATCGATGTCGCGCTGTTTTTCGCATCATTCCCGGCTTTACTCGTCATCGAAGACGCTTGTTTACCGGTCGCCTTCGCCGCATCCTGGACAGTCTTACAACCCGTGGAAAGACCCCAACCAAACACCAAACCAACAACCGCATACACTACAAATTGAACTGGCTTCATCACAGACTCCTTTTCATCAGAAAACACAAGAGTTTCTTATTCATTCAAACCTTTGTACTCACTCTTGCGGCGATCTTCAACTATCTTACAAAAAAGATCTCCTCACATCGCACGCTCACTTCGTACAAAGGACTTCCAGCGACTGGCTTCGCGACAACACCACTTAAGCAGGTGCAGAGGCCCGCACAAGGCGGTTATGGATCGCTCGTCCAAGACTCGACATGCCCCAATCTTCCTGGAGATAGTAGACCTTCTCACCGACGTATCGGTCGAGCGACTTGAGTGTCTGGTACAACGAACGTGCAACCTCCGGAAGCTCCGTTCGTGCTCCCAACAAGACAGGTGTCACCTCATCAGACCAACGACGTGCTGAATGTTGCTCACGAGACATCAACACAACACACCGACCCAAAGGAAGGTCTTCGACACGTTCCACCCGAACAAGCTTCACATCAGGTGCATAGTGACGGTACTTGCTTCCAGGTACGACGTGGACTTGCGCGCCCTCAGCGTAAGACACCTCGACACGCTCCATCCCACACCCAACGAGAACCTGACGAAGCTCATCAGGTCCGACCGCGCCCGGTCGTAAAATGGTGATATGGGTGTCTTCACAACAGTCGAGGATGGTCGATTCGAGACCGTAGTGGCAAGGCCCACCATCGAGAACGCCTGCGATACGCGACCCCAAATCCAACTCGACCATCGACGCAGTCGTTGGACTGACCTTCCCAGAGGTGTTCGCAGAAGGCGCCGCCACAGGTGCCTGCAATTGACGCAACACCTCCAAACACATGGGCTGATCAGGGATACGAACGACAACTGTGTCCTGCCCGGCGACCGCTGGCGCGAGCGGCGAGTCAGGAACCAAACGCAAGCGATAGCTCACAGGCCCCGGCGAGAAAGCGCGCACCAAGTGTGGCCAATACACAGGCGGCGCCTCTACAAAGGGCGTGATCTGCGCCAAATCAAAGAAGTGACAGATCAACGGATTATCACGAGGACGAGCCTTCACTTCGTACACCTTTTGTATCGCCGCTTCGCTCGTCGCCAACGCACCAAGACCATATACAGTCTCTGTCGGCAACGCGACGAGTTGATGTTGACGTAAAGCTTCGACGGTCTGTTCCAGGGTCATATACACGAAGGCCACTCCAAGAAAAAAGATCTGGTCAATCACCACACGCGTTCGTGTGATGCGCTTGAGAATCAACTCCGATCGCAGCCCATTGTCAAGGCCGCTCCCCCTTTGGAAGGGGATGGATAGACAAACGATTCTCGAAAGCACGAGGTTCTATCTCCAGATCAACTTCCATCATTGTCAGCACCTCAAAAAGCACCTATACTGCCGATGAACGTAATTGAGGCCAACTCAAACTATCAGATAGCTTCCAATAGAGGGCTTTCGCCCAATATCCGCCACTTTTCGTAAAGGAACAGCCATGCACCGGATGATCACCGCCTGTTGTAGTGTCGCACTCTCTCTGTTGATGTTACACATCACCCCATCGATCACACACGCAAAGAAAGCCCTGCGTTATCGCGTCACGATCTTCTCCGCCAAAATCGCGCCGACCAAAAAAAGCGGCTCCTCCTGGGATCTTGGTTGGGGCAATACAACCAAACCAGATGTCTTCATCAAACTCGAAGCCGGTGGACAACGTCTCCTTGGGCAGAAATTCAACAACAACCTCAATCCCTCCTGGAATATATCCAAAGAATTCACACTCCTTGGACATGAAGCCATCCACATCTATGTGATCGACAAAGACTTCGCAGATGACGACACCATCGGCTACGAAAAGATCTTTATGCCACAGGTCGCCGTCGGTAAACGCATCGAACTCTCCTTCGGACGTGTACGCTCTCTCAGCATCCAATTTGACCTGCTCTCCAAACCACAACCGACAAAAGCTCCGACACAACCCAAAGCTCCAGCACAACCCAAAACGCCTAAGCAACCAACCACACCAAATAAACCAGAGACTCCAAAGGTTCCTACCCCCAAAGCACCAGAGGCTCCCAAACAACCAACAAAGCCTCAAACACCTCCCAAAACACCTGAGACTCCCAAACAACCAACCACGCCAACAAAACAACCTGAGCAACCGAAGACACCAGAGCAACCCGAAGCCCCGAAGACACCTGAGACTCCCAAACAACCAACCACGCCAACAAAACAACCTACATCCCCCAAGGCTCCAGAGGCCCCGAAGGTCCCGAAAAATTCAGAATCCCCACAACAGCCCAAAGCACCACAGCAGCCAAAAGCCCCTAAAACACCCAAGCAAACCACAAAACCCAAAACGCCAGAACAACCCAAGACTCCCAAACAGCCTGAAACGCCAAAGGCTCCAGCACAACCAAAACAGCCCGAAAAACCAGCACAACCAAGCAAACCGAAACAACCTGAAGCGCCCAAGCAACCCAAAGCGCCCAAGCAACCCGAAGCGCCCAAGCAACCCGAAGCGCCCAAGCAACCCGAAGCGCCCAAGCAGCCCGAAGCGCCTAAGCAGCCTGAACAACCAAAGGCTCCAATCAAAACAAAGCCTCCAGTCAAACGCCCCAATACAAACACCCCCCCAGCTCATCCTGAGCAGCCCAAAAAGAAGGAGCCACAACAAGGCAAGACCGCACCGATGATCCCCCCAGCACACGAAGTCCAAGGAGAGCAACCGACTCGCCCCACACCACCTACGGACAAACGTAACCAACCCACAAAACAGCTCGGCACATGTCCACCGGCCAAAGGTAAGACCCACTCATTCAGCGCATGGCTCGCAGGGATCGAATACATCGTACAAAAAGAACAAAAAACACAACGCACAAGCACGATCCACAGCATCCACGCAACCACACCACTGCAAAAAACCCCAACGACCCAATCATTCACGGCGCACTCTTGCTATACACAAACACCCACCACTTGCTACACACAACCACTACACATCACCCGCCATCGCCTCAAAGATTGGGGATGGACACGTTGGTTTGTCAGTCGCGCCGGGAAAGTCAAGCCCGTCGTGTGCAGCAGCCTCCCCACACTCACCACACGTGTCCCTGCGCTCGTCAGCTTGCTCACACAAGCCCGTGCCCTCAAAACACAACAATCCTCAGCCCTCAAAAAAGGTGCCTGCCCAAGCTCCGTCAACGTCAGGGCTTCCTTGCGAGCCTCGATCAAAGGGAGCTTACTCGCATACGTCCAAGCCAAACCACAATCAGGCAGCCCCGCAAAACACCTCTGCTATGGTATCCCGCAAAAACCCACCTACACCGAATCCAAACAACACACCCAACATACCCAATCCATCGAACTCATTCACAAGTACCAATACACAACACAAGATGGAAAAACCAAGTGTTACCTCGAACTGAACACCCTGACACGCAAACACCTCTCCAAAGAAAAGTGGACCTTGTGGTCCTTCTCTGAAGGGCTGCGCACTTCGGCACCTTGCACAGGTCATTGATAGACCCTTGGGAGCAGCTGTGAGGAGAAAAGTGTCGAGTTTGTGAAGAAGAGGTCGATTTACAGAGGAGGAAAGAGGGAGATACGAGGGGGAATTTGGTGCTCATGTGCTCCGTTTTGTCGAAGATGCAAGCTGTATACAGTCCCACCATAATCAGCGACGACGATCTTGCCACCTTCATCATGCACGAGGACCGTGGACCAAACATCGCGGTTCGTTTTGTGGCTCCACAGCTTCTTACCTGTGAAACGGTTAAGCGCGACGATACCGTCACCATACGTCCCTGCATACACCATATCACCACACACAACAGGTGCTGAATACCCAAAACGCTTTTTGTACTCCCACTCTTTTTTCCCTTCGAGGGGATCGAGCGCGACCATTTGTTGGCTATCTGTCAAATACACAAACTCAGGACTCAACGCAGGTTGTGCATCACCCTTACCAAACTTACTCTTCCAGATCGTCTTGCCGTTCTCAGGTTCAAGCGCCACAGCTCCTTCGGTCGTGTTGACGTAGATAAACTCTTCGCTACAGGTTGGGATGGTGTAATCGACGAGTTTGAGCTTCCTCTCCCACCTTTGGATTCCATTGTGCCGATTAAGCGCGACAAGTGGACCTTTGTTCCCGCCAACAAAGATCCGACGTCCCCAGATACCAGGTGAGGGGAACATCGACCCTTTCGTCACCTCCTCTTTCCAATCGATCGTCCCTGTCTCCAGGTCCAATGCGTACACAACACCTTTATTCGTGTTGAAATACACCAGCTCATCCACAATGATCGCTGAACTAAACACATCACCGTCCGCTTTAAACTGCCAAGCCAAATTGCCAGTCTCAACATCCAGTGCGTAGAAGTTCTTTTGGTAATCCCCAAAACATGCAACACCACCAGCACACGCAGGCGTCCCCCAGACAGCGCTTTTGGCCTTGAAATGCCAACGTTTACGACCAGTCGCCTCTTCCAGACCATAAACATTGCCGCTGGTGTCCGCGATCACGAGGACTTCTCCACCCAGCGCCAAGACAGGCTGCGCAAAAACACCTGAAGGCGTCTTAAAGCTCCACGCGACAGAATCCAACTGCGTCAAACCGTGCCCTTTCACGAGACCGTGACGAGATGGTGCGCCACGCAACATCGAGCCTTCAGAATGTTTGACAATGGTATCCCAGTTCAGCTCGCCCAAATGGACTGTTTGATCCACTTTGAGTGATTGGGTTGTCGGTTTGTTCGTTTTGACAACCTTCCTTTTGACGGCTTTCTTTCTTCTGACAACCCTCTCCTCAGTGACCTTCTCTTCGACCACTTTGGGCTCGGCGCGTTTGAGCCTGACAAAGTGCATGACCCCTGCACCGTCGAGATAATGAAGCACACCCTTACGAATATCATACGCCACACGCCCCGGCGCCCCGACGCGTTTGGACTCCGTGCTCTTTCCATCGGCCAATCGCACGTGGTATACCCACCCAAGATCGTCTGCCACCACACAAAGCTCATCCGCGATGGCAGGTGCTTCTGTCACGCGACCTTTCAGTCGTGTCCGCCACTTTGGCTCACCAGTATTGCTATCAAAGGCGACCATCTGTCCATCGTGCCCACAAACAAATGAGTTCGTCCCCGCGTGCACGACATTGGTTCCCGGCCCCGGTAAAAGGGGACGTCTCCAGACTTCTTTGCCATCTTGTAGACGCAACGCGAAGACCTCACCAAAACCATTGCAAAAGTGAAGCAGCCCGCTGCTCGTTTTTTGATAGGCCATCTCCATCAAAGGAGCGGGAAGTTTGCGAGACCATCGCAGTGAATAGTCTCTCATATCGTAGACAAAGACCTCACCCCCCAACGTCAAAAACACACCATCGTCGTCGAAGATATCGAATGAGAGGACACGTAATCCCGGCGGTAACAATTGCTTGAAGGATGGATTCTCTCCTGTCCGGCGGACCATCTCAGCGATCCTTCCGTCAGCGCTGACGGCGAACATTTTCTGGTTGTATGTGCGCACACCTTCGACGACCGTATCCATCGACAGGCTCCAGGCCAACGCCCCCTTCTCGGCACCAATGGTCGTCATGTCACCGCGAAAATTCAACATGTAGACGATCCCTGCATAGCGCGGGTCGACCGATTTATCAGGTTGAAATGTCCCATGCATATCGTACTTCCACAACAGCGTGTGCTTGTCCTCGGAGAAGCAGTACAACGTACCGGACATCGTTTTGATGTAAATCATATCCATCAAATAAAAAAAGCTCCCCCCTGGAGCGGCATCCAATTGTATCTGTCGCACGTCTCGGATCATGAGTCATCTCCAATCTATCAAAAGCAAAAGCGAATCTTCTTTGTAGCAAACAACCACCCAAAAGGGAATATATCCACCTCCCCTTCATCATCCACAATGTACCGCCACATCCTGTCAAAGATCCATCAAAAATCCTCTCACCTCCCCTCAGATAACTGAGACTTTTTGACACAATGTTCACCTCACTGTGACGCATTGTGTTACAAAAGGTATAAAGACAAGGGACGTAAAAGATCTGGAATGGCTTTTGCTAAAAAAGAAAGTCATCACAAAACGAGTATGGAGGATGTCATGAGACTCGGAAAGAATCATTTGGTTACATTGTTTGTTTGCCTTCTCGCTATCGTCAGCTATATCCCCAGCGCACTTGCCTGCTCTCCAAGATTCAAAGAAATGGGCTGGATCTCCCCTCCCCGTGAAGCCAAAGATATCCCCCGAAATGCTATCATCTGGCTCACACTCTACTCCGGTGAGGAAAAAGCCCCAAAAGGTTGGCTCGAAGACCAGGACGGCAACAAAGTCGAGCTCAATGTCTCTGGCAAAGAGGTCTTCATGTACCAACCAAATAAACCTCTCAAAGCCAACGCAACATACAAATTTCATTGCAAAGTATGTTTTGGTGATAGAACAGGCGAGGAAGAAAACTGCCACCCCTGTCAACACGATAACACCAGGTTTACGACAAGCAGTGCGCTTGAGACCTCAGCGCCTACATACAACGAATCCAACGACCTCAAACATAGCCGCGCTCCTGTCATCAACATGAGCATGTGTGGTGCGAGTGGTGGTACACATTTTCTGACCGTCAAGGGAAAGTCCGATCCCAAGATCGCATGGTACGAGCTCACCAAACTCACCAAAGACGGAAAGGATCACTCTGAGACACACACCAACAGCGTCGCCGACTTCTCGTTGTCCTTTGGTGCCAATCGTTCCGGTGAAAAAGTATGTTATCAACTCGACGCTATCAGTTACACAGGTAAAGTGATCCCTGGCGACAAACCCATCTGTCAAACGCTCGATAACTTTGTAGGGATGGGATGCAACCAGACACAAGGCATCAGCAAAAACCCCACATCTCTTTTGTGGTCACTGCTCGTCTTCGCCCTTCTCTTCGGTTTCCGCCGCAAAGCAAAGCGCTCCTAGCCCAATAACATGTAAAACACCCACACAACAAACCCATCATCAAAAAGGTCTGTTCAAATGGCACTCCGAAAGAATCATCTCATTGTCTTGCTTATTTGTGCGCTCTTTGTCAGCTATATTCCCAGCGCGCTCGCTTGTCAGCCTCGCGATGACAGCTGGATCTCCCCTCCAATGGATGCCAAAAACATCCCCCGAAACACCATTGTCTGGCTCACTCTCTACTTTGGCGCCAGCCAAGCTCCAAAAGGTTGGCTGGAAGATAAAGACGGCAACAAGGTCGAACTCAATGTCTCTGGCAAAGAGGTCTTCATGTACCAACCAAACGAACCTCTCAAAGCCAACACAACTTACACATTCCGCTGCCAGATGTGCTTTGAAAACGGCAATGAGACACACTGTAAAGGCTTCTGTCAACACGACAGAACAACCTTCACAACAGGCAGCGCTCTTGAAACCTCTGCCCCTGCGTACACAGAATCCAACAAAGTCTCACACAAACGACAGCCACTCATCAACGACGCCCCATGTGGACCTTCAGGCGGGTCACATATCCTGACGATCAAAGGAAACTCCGACCCCAAAGTCGCATGGTATGAGCTTACAAAACTCACCAAAGACGGAAAAGACGCAAGTATCACCCACACAAACGACACCGCCGACTTCTCATTGTCCTTTGGCTCAGATCGTTCAGGTGAGAAAGTGTGTTACCAACTCGACGCCATCAGCTACACAGGCAAAGTCATCCCTGGTTCCAAATCCATCTGCCAGACCCTCAATGACATCGCCGGAGTAGGATGTAACCAGACACAAGGCATCAGCAAAAACCCCACATCTCTTTTGTGGTCACTGCTCGTCTTCGCCTTCCTCTTCGGCTTCCGTCACAAAAGAAAATAAAAAGGATATGTTTCATGAAGTTCTCACAAGTATGTCTCCCCATTTGTTTGTTTGCATTGATCTTGGTAGGAAACCAAAACGTCACAGAGGCCTGCTCACCTCTCCCCCCAAAAATCGCTTGGACTTACCCAGAGAATGGTGCCAAGAACGTCCCCATCAACGTTCAGATCTGGCTACAGTCCGAAAATGTAGTACCCATTGATGGAGATGTCAGGCTCAAAGATGAGGCCGGCAATGCCGTCCCTTTTACGAAGACATTTGAGCTTGGAGCTTATAAACTCGTACCAACAGGGACACTCCCTCCCAACACCAAGTACACCGTCGAATGCAACCAATGTGAGACGTGGTTTGACAATCAAACCACTTACAGCTTCACGACAGGCACAAGAGAGCTCGCCAAGCCCGACACATACGCAGGTGCACAGGACATCAAGATCGAATATGTCCCCGCGTACAAGCCACAAGACACCAGCAACACATGTGATGGCCCCCGTGATGCTTACTTCTCCGTGACAGTCAAGGGTACTGAGCAGACAGAGGCCGTGATGTATCAGCTCGAACGTGTCGGGACAGGTGCCTTGCTTCGGGGGAAAACGCCAGAGCTTACTTCGACACTCACTGTCAACGAGGCTGGCACAGAGTTTTGTTACATGTTGAAGGCCATTTATCCGGATGGTTCGTCAGACGGGAACACGACAAAAGTGTGTGTCACACCAGAAGTCCCAAAAGGTTGTGCGTGCAGTCAAGCCCAAACACAACCTCCCACATCGTTGTGGTTGTATCTGTTTGTGCTTGTGGGATTCTTGCGTGTGCGTCGACGATAGGTGGGGGGTGCTTTTGTAGGAGCGGGATGATTAACGACGACGACGGAGGTGGTAGGGGAAGGTCATACTGAGATTGTGTTTGGCCCGGCGCATTTTGTAGCGTCGGACACGTTTGTGGACACATTTTTTGAGGGCGAGATCGTGTTTTTCGGGGAAGATAGAGACAACCTTTGCGACGAGACGACGCGTTCCTTTGACTCTTTTGATGGTGATTGAACCTTCCGCTTCGAGGTAGCCGGAGTTTTTGAGGGCACGACGCAAACAGCGCAATGAGGAACGAAAGGCACGTCGGGCTTTTCGACAAAAACGAGAGCGACATCGACGACGTCGACCCTCCAGAATGTTGTCTTGTTCATGTTGTGGTGCATAAGAGGTAGGACCAGAGGGATTGGCCGAGACTTGTGGGACAATGAGCAGCCCAAGACACGCGAAGAGACACAGTAAGCGAGCAGTCTGATGGAGTATGTTGTGTTGCATAGGCGTCGTATTCCTCGAAAATAAAGGGTTTCGTGAAGCAATCGCGTCGATTGTACCCCGAACACGATAAACAGAGCAAGAGGAATCAACAGACAAAAAGAAATGGCGACAGAACCCCCTCAGATGGGCTTCGCCCGGTAGAACAACCTGGGGTTTTCACCCCAGACCCCACGATGCTCACGCATCGTTTGTGTTGCGCTCTTCGAGCGCTGGGGAAAAGGAAGGGCTGCAGAACCCCCTCAGATGGGCTTCGCCTAGTAGAACAAACTGGGGTCGTGGACCCCAGACCCCACGATGCTGACGCATCGTCTGTGTTGCGCTCTTCGAGCGCTGGGAAAGAGGAATGGTTGCAAAACCCCCTTATTGGGCAAGTTACCCCTGTTGTTTTGATCTGATTGTCTCTTTTGTTTAAAGCTCGACATTTTCGCTTTTGCAAGCTCTGGAACCTCTACGAAAAACGCCACACAACACAAGTAACATCAACAAAGAGATGGCTGTTCCGGGTGATTGTTGTTGACAACCACAGCCACTTTCAGGGGCTTTGACTTCTCTTCCAGAGTCGACAAGCTCAGGTTTCGGATCTTGCTCAACTTTGGACTCCTTTGGCTCTGGTGTCGTTTCGAATGCAGGTGATTCGGTGCTCTCCTCTGGAGTCAGGTCAGGTTCGACCGAAGCATCTCGTGGTTGTGGCTCTTGTGGGTTGGGTTCTTGTGTCATTTCAGGGGTTGGTTCTTTTGGATTTGGGTTTTCAATGGTGGAGAGATCGACGACAGGTAGGATGATACGAGATGGTCGCATCGCGTCGTGATAAATCGTGTTCTTAGCGATCACCGTTTGTGTATATGAGAGAGAGAGGGGAGCACCTGTGTTGGGGTTAGGCTGGAACCTTGGGGCGTTTGAAGATGTAATCGCAACACGGAGCTTGTGTCCTTTCTCGAAGACGATCGCAGTAGACCAAAGATCCACAGTGATTTCGGTGGGTGTGTTTGGTGTGATAAATTCCTCTTTGGTCGTTGTGTTGCGATGTCGGAGTTTGACGATACCATCAAGCACCAACATCGAACGACCATCGGGATAAACATCTGTCAGTTTGACCGCGAAGTCTGTGTCTTTTGCATCCGTTGCGATCCACAGTTTGGCTTGGATTCGCCCAACAACCGCGACATCCTGTGTCAAAGTGTTTGTTGTGTATGTGAGTACATCTTTGCGCGCTTCAATGATTCTTTGATCTTTTGGGCCGGCAAGAATCGTGAGGTTATTTCCACCGTTGGTTGGGACGGGGTCTTTTGGGTCGTATTGATAGCTTTCGGGAGCTTCATCTTGTGCTGGTTGCGATAGACTCAGCTTGTTATCTTTGTGTAAATAGTATGGTGTAGCCTTAGAAGCAGGTGGCCAATGTTGAAGCGCAAACCACCTGTTAGCTGGGCTATTTGCGTTTGTAGGATCACCCATGACATAGATGTTCACAGACGCGAGCTTATCAAGTAGCCCAGAAGGACGCTTGAGGAGGTATTTGAGATACCATGCATTTTGGAATTGTGATGGTGTAATCGGTCCGAGCTTCGTCGCATTTTCTGGGTAGGTGAGATCTCCATTTTTTTGCTTCCCGATACTATGTGTCCACGGTCCCATCACCAGATATTGTTGTTCTCGGAAGGTTGACGCACCTTTTGTTTTGTACCCAACATATGAGTTGATGGTTCCTTGTGAGAAGATATCGTACCAACCGCCAATATGAAGTGCTGGAGTGTTGATCTTCGACCAATCGTTGATACGCCGTGAATCCCATATCTTTGCATTGGAGAGAGGATGATTGATGAAGTCCAAAAGAGTCGGGTGTGGGACTGTCATATTGTTGGTTTTCGCCTGATTGTTCGACCACTCGACGATCAGTGACTGACGAAGAACCCCTCCCCAAAAAACACCATGTTTGTACAGATCGGGTGTCCCAACAGTGATGATTTGCCCATCCACAGGGACGGCTTCTGCTAGCATGAGCTGGGTAACACCAAGCGCTGAACCGCCTGTTGTGTGGACGATACCATTACACCAGGATTGTTTACGTAGCCACCCAATCGTCGCAGCTCCATCCACACGGTCATCACCAAAGAGTGTGTCATTCCCCTCGGACTTGTAACGGCCTCGGGTGTTTTGGTGGACGACGACAATGCCATACGCGCTCAGTCCTGTGTTGACCTGGTATTTGTATGGTGTTCGCTGTAAGAGGACAGGCCAAGGCCCCTTCCCTGTGGAAGGAAGGACGATCGTCGCAGCCAATTTGATGCCATCAGGCATTGGGATCGTCTGCTCTTGGATGGTTTGGGCATGGGTGACTTCACTTCCCCAACAAACGAAAGCAAGGACAAGTAACAAATACCGAACATGTCGGGATAGAGTGTGCAATGTTTGCATCTTTTTGGGTTGTAGCGCTTCCATTTCTGCTCCTACAGGCTGTGTGCACAATAGACTTCTCTCAAACAGGTTACACACATAGACCCTTCATACATAGGATTTGTTTACAAACGCATACAAAATGGAGACAGAACGCCATGAGTCGGGCTTCGCCCGGTGGAACAACCTGGGGTTTTCACCCCAGACCCCACGATGCTGACGCATCGTTTGTGTTGCGCTCTTCGAGCGCTGGGAAAAAGGCTACAGAACCCCCTCAGACGGGCTTCGCCCGCCAGCTCCCCCTGCGCAACTTCGTAGGCAAGGGGAGCGATGCATATCAAACGATACATCGTGATATAAAAGAGAATTCCGTGTATGTCGGTTAGTTTGTCCCTCCTCTCGAAAGGCTTGAGAGGAGGGAAGTCACGAAGTGACAGGGTGGTGAGTTTGTTGAGGTGGATGATTGCAAGCGAAGACGCAAAAA
>PCBK01000122.1 GCA_002731275.1 Deltaproteobacteria bacterium
CTAACGTAGTTTGAAATCCTCCTTTCGAGTATTCTCGCTCAGGCTGGTCAACATAGAGACTCTCTCAAGCCTCTCCCTTTAGGGGGAGGTTGTTGACCTCATATACCTCCATGGTGATTGTCACAAACAATGTGATCATCTTCTGCGACGATTTCAACAATGGATCTATACGGATGAACACATCAAAATGATTGATCTGGCTCAAAAAAGAGGACTTTGTGGGCTTTTCTGGCGGGCTTAGGCTGTTTTAAGGGAATAGCCTTATGGCAAGGGCAGCTTAAATGTAAAGCACGTACTATCTTTGTAAGTCTCAAGGGAGAAGTCACCACCGTGGAATTGTGACACCCTGACACAGAGTAACAATTCGAGGATGTAATCGGTGTAAGACTCAGTGAAGATATCCTCCCACTGTGAGAGCTGATGAAGGAGCTTCTCTCTTCGCTCTTCGGAGAGCACAAGCCCCTCACAGAGGAAGGAGAAGAGAATGTCCTGTCCATCACGACGCGCCCGACAATCGAGAGCCTGACCGGGAGTGAGGAACTGCCCGACTTTTTGGGCGAAGCGAGAGAAAAACAAACGAAATCTCTTCAGATCTCCATTTAACGGGAGCAATCCAGGTGTGATATCCTGACGGATTTGCACCCCTTTGGGAAAGGATGTTTGCTGGAGATACGACACCATATGGGTGACCAGTTCAGCGGGCTCAAAGGGATGAATATCCCACCGAATGGCCCCTGAATCGATCGCGACAAAGTCGATCACGCTGTCGAGAAAGTGGAGCATATGACTCTCTTTGGCGAGCAACACATTCATACGCTCTTCGATGTAGGTAAAGAGCCGCTCCCGTTCGAGCTTATCTTCTTGTCCGTGGAGCAGACGAAAGCAGGAACGTAAGTGATTGGTCTCCCCAAAGATCGTGCGCAATGATTTGTGTGTACTCAAGGTCAAGTGCCTAGTCGCGGCGTACTTCACAATCTGCGCCGCTTTGCTCTCCTCAGTGATCTTCTTCATCGTCTCGGAGGCCTGCTCAAGGCGCGCCTCTTGCTTGTTGAACTCTTGTTGCAAACGATGAATCTTCTCCGCCTGCAATCTCTCAGCCTGTTTTTGGAACGTGAGATCCCGCAGGATCGCAAGCATGACGAGTTTCCCTTCACCTTCCCACTTGGTGATAGAGGCCTCTGCCGGGAAGATCTCACCGCTCTTCCTCATGCCCTCAATCTCCTGCCGATGTCCCATCAACTTTGACGTATCAGTGGACGTCGCAAACGCATGCAAGTGCTCACGATGTGTCCCGACAAACGGCGTAGGAAGTAACACATCAAGGGATTGGCCCAAGACCTCTTCTTGTGTGTATCCAAAAGTCGTCTCCGCGCCCTTGTTAAAAAACAAGATCGCACCTTCACCATCAATCGCGATCATCGAGTCTGTGGATAACTTAACGGCCTCAAATAGCGCGGAGGAGAAAAATGACTGCACCAACTCCTCCCGATCTTCCCGCTCCTGAAGAAGCTCCAGTGCAAAAGCCTTCCCTCGTGCCTCATTGGACACATCTTCATCCATTTCAACTTGGCGTTCATCAGCCATCATCATCTCCTTTGCTTTTTCTGTCACAAGACAAACATGCCACAACAGAAACAATTGCTCAAAGGAAAAAATCCCCCCTCAACTCAATAGACCTATAAGTCTGCGCAAAACCCGAAGTTGATGGTCTGTCCGGGCTTGAGTGTTTTGTTCCAGTGAACACCACTGAATTGCAAATACCCAGCACCTGAAGGTTGTGAGACAGCGTTCCACAGCTGCTTGACCTTCCCGTCGACCTTCACACGAATGGACCAATCAGCGTCGACTTTGCCATCATTTGTCACAAAGATCTGGTTGCAATACCCAGTCTCCCACTTCGACTGTGTCTTGATCTCGACCTTGATCAGTGAATTGACAGGAGGTGGTTCTGGTACTTGTGTCTGCTCGGGTGGTTCCTGCTCGGCGGGCATTTCGACAACGCCAGCATCCGCCGAGGGTGGCTCGGAGGCAGCACCGTCAGGTTTGGGTGGGTTGGGTGGGAAGTCCTTCGAGATACGCGCCCGAAAGTGAATGGTCTGTGTCAATCCCAAGAACAACTCTCTGAGTTTCAGCTTTTGGCCAACAAAGCGCTGCTGTACAGCCCCAAGTAGACACAGCAACTTGTCGTTCTCCTTGGTCCCATACGCCCAGCGCATATATTGCACGCTCACACATTGCTGGACATCGGCGCTCTGGACGAGTTTGGTCGCAAGCTCACGAACGCCAGTGAATGTTCCCGAGGTGTTAGGAGAGTTGATGATCTCTCCTTTGTTGTCGATGGGGTGACCATTTTGTTCAGTCCGCAACAAACCAATCCCATCGAAGCTCTCGAAGCCAAAGCCGATCGGATCGATCATCTTATGACATCCAGAACAGACAGGATTTTTGGCGTGCTCAGAATATCGTTCGCGTGTGGTCAAGGTGGGGTCCAGGCCAGGTGGCGTCGTGTCGACATTGGCAGGAGGTGGAGGGAGATGTTGACAGAGCAACTTCTCTCTCACGAGCAGCCCACGGTGGACAGGTGATGAATCGTTGGGACGAGCATGTGTTGCGAGTACAGCCCCCAGTGACAACAAGCCTCCTCGTTCATTCTGTCCAAACGAGACGAGACCGTAGCCAGAGGCGTCGGTCTTGGTCGGCGCAGAGACCTTATAAAATTGCGCGAGCGCTTTGTTCATGATGGAGTATTTCGCAGTCAGCAGCTCCGTCAAAGTCCCCTCTCCGTCCCGAAAGACGTGTCGAACAAAGCGCTTGGTCTCTTCGAGCATCGCATTCCGGATGGCTTCGGTGAAGCCTGGGTAGAGCTTCTGATCTTTCGGTGTGTGAAGGATGCGATCAGCGTCGAGCCACTGGATAAAGAAGCGCTCTAACAAAAAGTTCGACTTGGGCGAGTCGAGCAAACGCTTGGCTTGTGCGTAGATCTGTTCCTGCGTCTTGAGTGTCCCATCAGCAGCGGCCTTGAGCAAGGTGTCATCAGGTGTCGAGCCCCAAAAGAAATACGACAACTCACTCGCGATCTCATAGGGTGTCAGTTGATAGAAGCCAGCCGCGTCACGTACACCGAGCTCTTGCCTGTAGAGAAAGTACGGTGATTGGACCATCGCGCTGATCAACAGCTTGATACCTTCTGCAAAGTCGACCTTCGCGCCAAGATCGAAGACCTTGAGATAACGTGTGATGGTTGCCTGCGAGACAGGACGACGGAACATCTTGCGACCAAAGTCTCGGACAAACCTCATCGCACAATCGCGATTTCCACTCGCCACATTACACGGAACGATATGTTTTGCATCGGACAGCGCTTTGCTCGCGATCTCTTCGGAGGCTTTCCTTATCTGATCAGCCAACAAAGGCGTCACAACGAGCGCCGAAGCGTTATTGTCGAAACCATTAACGACGACGTCCTTTACAAAGGTGCTTCCCCACGTCGAAGGGAACCCGAACAGATCGCGAACACTGTTGTCAAACTCATCCCGAGTCAAACGACGAAGACGTCGGTAACCAGGCTGGCTGAGATCACACGTTGTGGTCTCCTTACAATCTTTGACGTCGCCTTGTAGCTTTTTGACAAACAAGGCAAACGCCTCGTACTCGCTACTTCCAGGACGGATCACAGCCCCGCCGGGGTGTCCATCCATATGGGTCGCCGTCGCCCGGGCGATCAAAGAGGAGGTTCCACCTTCCAATTTGAGCGCTGTCGCCGCAGTGATTTGTAGGTTCTTGGACAAAAAGTCCTGCTCAGAAGGTGGACGCAACACAAAGCCAGAGCCTTTGGCCGCTCCTTGTGCGTTATGACAGCTCATACATTTGGTCGAGAGGATCGGCTCCCACAAGTTATCCCGAAAAGAGTCGACGTCCGGTGGACAGGGAACATCGGGGAGTGGTGGTAAGGTCGGATCAGGTTTATAAGGTGTTTTGGGCGGTGCGATGGCATCAGGTTGTGAGTAAGGAGACGCATCTCCTGGCCCTGCGTCCTGTGTATGGACGACAACACCGTCGTGCTGCTTTTGGCCATCAGTCTGCTGAGGAGCGCTACAACCACTTTGCATTGTAGGCAACCCGATCATCAGACTGACAGCGAAGGCGAGTCCTGCCAAAAAGGAGGGTGAAAGGTGTATCTTCTTCATCTCGACCTCCCTATATCAAGCCCGAGAGCGGACCAGTGGACTTACTCGGATCACCGAAGCTCGCGTTGGTGAGTCCCATCCCGTGACACATGGAGACGAGCAATTTTTGGTGGGATTCATTCTTGTACTGGAGATAACGTCCGGTCTTCAAGCCGCCGCCCTTTCCGGCAACAATGAATGGGACGGACTTACACACATGCAGTCGACTGTCCCCTAGCTCTTTGGCCCAAAGGACGAGGCTCGTGTCGAGCAATGTTCCCTTTCCACCTGGATCTGGCGTATTTTTGAGTGACTTGAGCAGGTAGGCAAATTGCTCCGTGAACCACCGCTCGGCTTTCACGAAGTTGGCGACACCTTGTTTGTTGTGGTCGCCCATGTGGGAGAGTGCGTGGTGACCTTCTTTGATCCCAAGCCAGGAGAAGACAGGAGGCCCAACAGTATGAGACCACTGAATGCTCGCAACTTTCGTCATTCCACACGCCAACGACGCGACCATCAAATCGGTCTGTGCCTTACCAACAGCCGGAAAGTTCTTGTGATCGTAAGGTGCAACAGCGGCAGGTGGTGCAGGTGACTTACACCCCCCAGAAGTCGACGTTGAAGAACCCTGTATCCCCTTCTCGGCTTCGCGGATAGATTGCAGATGGCGATCGAGTTTTTGTTGCTCTTCTTTTCCGAGATTGCGCTTGAGTAGACCGAGGTCTTCTTTGACGAGATCGAGGACGCTCTGACGTCGCTTGAGCAGCTCGTCGACCTGTCCAGGTCCAGAGGCGACATCTCCCCAGATCCGCTTGTACACATTGACGGGGTTGTCATTGGGTGGCACGTACTGACCGGGACCACGATAACTCATGCGTGTCTGCGTATTGCCTCCCCACGCGCTTGTCTGTACGCCAAACTCCAGCGAACGAAAACGCGTCTTGTCACCGATCTTGTTGGCGACATATTGATCGAGTGAACGTCCACCTGTCTCAGTTGACGCGCCACCTTTTCCGGTCAACATCGCGGCCATCCCACCTTCGTGATTGCTCGCACCGTAAAAATCGAGACCGTCCACGACGACCAGATCGTTCTTGTAGGGTGCCAGCGGTTCTAAGATCGAGCCCTTTGGGAAGGAGAATTGTGTCCCACTGCCAGACGGACGCCAATGCTGTGGGATCGTACCATTCGGAGAGAAGAAGATGATCAATCGCTCAGCAGCGTCACCGGGAGCTGCCATCGCAGTGGGTTGTAACAGCTTGATAAACGGCGCCGCAAGTAACGTCGCGCCAACCCCAAGAGCAAAATCTCGCCTCGACCATTTGGGCGATAGATTTGTGGACTTCTTCATCGTCTCTCTCCTTTTTCGTTCATTTGCATCATCAAGACACAACACACCTGTCACATCCGAAAGACACACGCTTCCCTGCACTAAGACATTTACGTTATAGACACCCAATCACGAACACAGACACAAAACTCTTCTTGTAGTGACACAAGACTTCGCTTGTAAGGCTGTCGGATGGTCAGACACGAGGCCAGCTCCTGTTACTGACAAACATCCTTTACCAAACAGGCACCTCCTGCGGACTTGGCACCAAGGACACTCTCTTTTTTGCCATCAGCACGCAATGACGAGCCGCTCAACACAGTCGAATATTCACCAGCGGCAGTATTCCCGTCACCAGCAACGACGGTCGAGAACAAGCCTGCCGCGCGGTTACCACGTCCTCCGAAGACGCTGCTGTAGCGACCTTGTGTGTTATTACCTTGTCCACCACAAATCGTACTGAATGACTGATTCACAGTATTCCCTTCACCGCCAAGAATGCTGCTTCGCTCGGAGACTGCGGTGTTACTCTGCCCACCTGCGATGCTCGCATAGGGACCGAGCAGATGGTTCTTATAGCCTGCGACGAAGCCACCATGACTGACATACTCATGGCCAGCGCCGACGATCAAGTTGTGTGAGCCGTTGCGTTTGGGGGACTGGACATTCTCGTTATACCCGACAATGACATTGCCCAAACTGTTCTCAGAGGCGGTCTTCCCTGTGCCGTTGACGATCTGCAAATTGGCGCTCTCAACACGGACGATATTGCTCTTCAAGTCGACGGTCAGCTTTCCAGCAATCGAGATACTCGTCGCCTCACCCTTTCCATTTGTTTGGAAGGTCACATGTTTCTTCATCAATTGCAGGTAACGGAGCATCTCCTGAGACAACGCCCCAGACGTCCCGTCAGTGACAACACCACCATCGGACACGACAGCGCCAAGACACTGGAGATTGCTACAACGTTGTCCAGACGGACAATCGCCATCCTTTGTGCATCGTGCTTTGCACACACCGCGTACAGTGTCACACGTCAGCGGCGCAGCGCAGTCATCGTCAGAGGCGCACTGAGGAAAAGGCGTACATGCAGAACATATCGACAAAAAACAAAAACAAAGAGCGAAACACACAAGCTCCCAAGAGAGCCTGTGACGTAAGCGGTGTCTGAGGTGCCTAAAATGGCTATCCATGCTACATCTTCCTTTCGGGCGCCTCATGGCGCAAAGAGGCTTGCAATCTGCAGCCCCCAGTGTAGCGAGAATGGCTGACGTTCTGCAACAGGTTCGAGCTGAACACCAAGCTGCATACGCAATCTCACCCCCCAACGTCGCGAGAAGAACCAATCCACATCGACGAGCCCCCCAACACCTCCAGACAACGCAACATTCGTTGTCTCAGCGTTGATCTGTGAGGAGACGATCCCACCCTTCACGTATACAGCAGGCTGAAGAGTCCAGCGTCGCCAATGAAAAGGAAGCCCCTTCTCGACCTGAAGAGAGAGCCGATGAAGCCACCATCCCTGCGACGCGACACCACCGTCATACATAAGACCCCCACCCAACCAAGGCGTCTGAAGTCCCAGCCCCAGCGACAAGTTACGTGATCGCAGAGGTCGCACACCGAGCTCATTGGCTCCGACGTATGCTGCGACGATCCAATCAGGGCGCAACGTTGGGAGCACTGTCGCCTCCACATTGAGAGCGATTGAGCCCTTGCGCGTCGCAAGACTCCGCTGACAGTGGACTGGTTTACCGTATCCGTAAAGATGAACACGATCACCTTTGCGCAGCGTGATCGCCTGACGCCAGCAACGTCCTTTGTGATGGATCTCGACGACACCCTTTCCGGAGAGCGCTGGGATCTCGATACGATTGGACTTCTTTTTTTGAAAGGACCAGACAAATTGTTCCACGGATAACTGCACACGACCGACGACATTGGCACCGATCTGTAGGCGACTTTGATAGTGAGGTGCGAAGGTATAATTGCCGTTAAACAAGACAAAGCGACTGATTCGCTGTCCCTTCTTGCGGGTCTCAGCTTGTAGAAAGTTGTACAACTCTTCGATCGTGATACGCCCGTCCTGGACCGTGTCGGCCTGCCCTTTCAGGCCGCGTAACAGATGGTAGGTCAAGAGCGACGCGCCGAGCTTCGGTTCATGCCACGCCGTCCCAATCGTCCCGATGATGTGTGTCCCTGCCCCATCCTCTCGACGCAACGCAGAGAGGCGACGAAAGTCAATGCGCTTCTTTGGACGCTTGACGCCCTTCGCGATGGAGAGACGGTACCACGCACGTAGTGAAGACAATGTACGAAAGCGCTTCTTTTGTGGCAGCTGTTGGTTGATAATTTGTAACACTTCAGAGCGACGAGGTGTGCCTTGGTGCCCCTTGCGGAAGCGAAGCGCGCCTCTCTGGGCGAGTGGAATGACCGCACCGCCATGACAGGCGTCGAGGATCGCAAAGCGTCGCTTCACAGGGAGCTTCAAAAAGAACTGCAAGAACTCTTTGTAGCCAAGAGGACGCTGCCCCCTCTCACCGAGATGAAAATGACGTTTATCAGCGTGGCCTGAGTAGTAAAACAAGAACGTGTCAACAGGTTGTCGCTTCATCTGTCGAAGCAGCTTGCGAAACACCTTGCGCAATGTCTGCGCGTCGCGATTGACGACACGCACGACCTGAAAACCGAGTTTTTTTCGGAGCAATTGGGACAAAGGTTTGACATCCCCGCTGACCACCCAAGGCAACATCTGCTCACCCTGCCATCCATGCTGGTGTGCGACAACCAACGCAAGACGGCGATCCCTCGCCTGTGCGCTGGGGACACACGCCGACATACAAAGAAGAAGCAGGAGGAGTTGCCAGGAACGTAACATCAGTCGTCCTTTGCGGTCTTGCCGGACCGGCTCTGTCTCGAAGGCTTTTTGCGAATCGAGAGGCTCCATTGTACACGCCAAGGGCCAGGAATGTGACGCAACCTGCTCCATCGACGTTTGTGTTTTGTAAAGGCCTGCTGGATCGCTCGCTTTGCCTTTTTGGCGGAGAAGGGTCTGTGAGACACCAGGACAAAGATCCTCTCCAAACCGATGTAGTCGTCCAACTCCAGAGGCGCAAAGTAGCCATGACCACGTTGTAATCGCTGGCTCATGCTCCCATCGAGCGGAACATAACGTGAGACTTCACCGCGTTGATTGAGGCTCGCGATCAGGATATGTGTCTCAGCTGGACTCTTGTACTCAAATTGAATCTGATCACCAGGCACCAAGACCTGCGCCTCTCTGACCTGCGCCTTCGCCCTGTAACCGAGCGCCTTTCCAGTGTACCACAGCGACATGGAGAATCCCTTGGGGATACGCTCTACAGGCATATTTGTCTTCATGTTTACAAAGAGCATCAGGGCGGCGAAACCAGCCGCTGGTAACAACGACCACCCAAGCAATCTCATCCAGATCGTCTGTCGCTGTTGTCGTTTTTTTGGGGTCAGGTGAGCGCGCTCCTGCGCGAAACGCTCTTTGCATGCGGCCAAAGACTCTTCTAGTGGGGGCAACTCTTCGTGAAGCGGCTCCAAGAGCTGAAACAGCTCACGTACGTCTTGTTCCTCTTGCACATTGGAAAACATATCATCCATTCCCTGGTCTCTTTGGCATCTAGACAAATGAAGGGCGCGCCAAAAAAGGCGTCGACCTTAGACTATTCCTTCGCGTGAAAGTACGTGAGCGCCTGCTCTTTTGTACGCTGAATCCGTTTCTTTACGACAACCTCACTCAAGCCAAACTCCTCCGCAAGTTCACGGATACGGAATCCCTTGAGGAACAACAACAACAGCTGCACATTGACCTGCTCGATGTGTCCTTCCAGCCAACGGTGAAAAGCCTTTCGCTGCATCACTCGCTCGATACTCTCTTGCTCTATGACAGCTTCTTGATGGGGTTCGATCGGTTCATGACGTTGTGTTTTTCGTCGACGGTAACGAGCGTGGACCTTGTGTCTGGCCACACCATACAGCCACCGTTCAACCGACTCGATGTGCTCCATCTTGTCACCGGAGATGATCGTGCAAAGCTCGACGAACGTGTCCTGTGTCACTTCAAGCGCATCCTCACGAGACTGAAGGAGCTTGAAGGTGAACGAAAAGATCGCCCGAAAATGTTGTTTGTACAGCGTATCGAATGAGTCCTGACTTGTCATCACGTTCCGATCTGCAGACACATAGAAAGTCTTCTGTTGGGTATGTGGTCGTGCAGAGAAAAAGGTGACATGTTTTTTTGAAAAAAAGAAACAAAACCCCATAACCCCTCTAAATCAAAAAGACACTCCCCCTGAACTTGACGTTCCCTTAAAACACATCAAAGGCGGTATTGGACACCGACCAAAACGCTCCAGTGAAAGAATGCCTTCCACTCTCCGGCATAGACGCCAAAATCAGCCCCCGCGTTCCACTGTAATGTCAGCTCCCAGCGCTCCCCCAAGTGATAGGCAGGGACCAATGTCAAGCCGGCATGAAGAGTGGGTCCGGCGTAGGCTGTCTCCAGGTT
Organism: Deltaproteobacteria bacterium; assembly: GCA_002731275.1. Lineage (GTDB taxonomy): Bacteria > Myxococcota_C > UBA6777 > UBA6777 > UBA6777 > UBA6777. Next base: position 10,034 of record PCBK01000122.1, read on the forward strand.
GAGATCCTGAAAAAGCAGTCCTGAGCCAGCATACATACCAGTGTAAAGGCTCCACGTTGGTTGCACCCATCGGTAACCAAAACTCGCGCGCAGATCGACGTGTAATTGTGTGCTCTGATCGAGCTGGTTGGAAGCCTGATACGCAACAGATGTCCCCCACACACCAAGCTGCAAAGAAAAGAAAGTGTGCTGAATCCCAAGCGCTCCCCCTCCCATCAACGTCCCCCCCGTGTAAGAACCTCCGGCGACACCAGCACGCATCCACAAGGACCAACGAGGCTCGTCTTCGGAAGGTTGCAACACCTCCCACTCAGCATCGGCAGGAGGCCCACCACGTCGCGCATAAGTTTGTAAAGAGGCGAGCTTTCCTTGGCGTTCACTGAGATAAAACGTCTTTTGCTTGTCGAGTTTGACACGTGTCGTGAAGACTTTCTTTTCATGACGCCATTGGATCGTGTACCGACCGGGCTTCATCGCGAGCTGAATGTCCTGGCTGGGCTTCTTGTAAAAGCCGGCGTAGAGGACTTTCTTTTTGTCCCAAATAAAAAAGTGTCCCCCAAGCTGCTTTCTCAAACGCAGCGTCGTTTTGTGTTTGTAGGTCGTGCTCAAGATGACCTCACCCGCCCCTTGTAGATTGGTGCGAAAGTGAGGTTTTTGCGGTCCCGACCGAGCAAAAATGGTGCGGTTGATCGTGCGGCTGTATGTGTAGCTGTAAAGCTCATGAAGGGTGACACGACCATCTCTGTTCCGATCCGCTGCACCTCTCAACCCTGTCGTCATAAAGTGTGTGAAGATCCCACCTCTGAGCTTGAGATCTTCATAGGCATTCTCACGTGCCCCCGTCGAAGTAATAATCGCCTCACCGTCAGTCGTCTGTGTGTTGAGCAGTGGGATGCGAAAGGACTTCTTCATACGCCGAAGTCCACGTATTTTGAGAAAGAGGCCAGAGCTACATGTATCGAGGAATGCCAGACGTAGTGTCGCTCCAGAGGACTTGAGAAAGGCTTTGAGTTCGGAGAAGTTCATCCGATCCGCCCCCAGTAAAAACTCCCCACTCTTCGCGTGCCCCGAATAAAACACGAACAAAACGATCTTCTTTTTGGGGCTTTTTTGGCGAATGGACTGGATCTTGCGCTTGACCACTGTAAAGAGTTTCTGGAGTTGTTTGCGATCCTCATTGATGCTCATGTAGAGCTGAGAAGGTCTGTAACCAGCGACCTGTGTCAACACGTCCTTCATCTTATAAGCATCAGAGACAGCAAATCTCAGATATGGAGACCCTGACCCCTTCCCGTTATGGGCGATGAGCAAACCGACTCGTGTGACCGAAGAGACAGCAAAGCTTTGAAGTGGATACAACAACCCCAGACACACAAAGCACAACAAACTGAATCTTCGCAGGCTACCAAACAGCCTTTTCAGTGGGATCACTGTTCGACTTTCCTCCTGAGTACAAAACGTACAATTTTTTTACAGGCACCTTGTGAACGAGGTGCAGCCAACCCTTTCAACACGACGTCATAGGAAAGTGGACGGCGGGAAAAACAACCGAATAACTCCTCATCACCACTTGAGGGGTCGGTGACCTCTAAGCTTCCCGGGAGTGCGAGCACTTTCTCAGCCGGGATGGGGAGACTTTTGGAGCGTGGACTCTCAGGGTACAGAGGGTTCCACACACCTCTTGCGTCGCGATGGACGATAAACAAGAATCCACCTTCTTGCCAACGGGCGAGCAACCTCAATCGATCACCACTAAATACGGGGTGACCAGAGCGCAGCTCACGAGGTTGTGGCGCACGTTTGACGTAGATGGAGAGTTCTGCATCCTCCCCACCACGTGTACGCAACTGATTGGGCGACGCCTGTCCGAGAGTTGGATGTATCGCTTGTGGGGAAAACAGTGACTTTATCTGGGAGGACCATTGTGGCATAAGCAACAACACACACGCAACCCCTGCGAGGGCAAATGAGCCTCCAACAGACCAGCGCGAGAAGAGTTCACGCCAGGAAAACGTTTCTTTTTTTTTCTCGACAGGTGGAGGCACCAACTCGGGCTGTACCTTTTTGAGCATTCGCTCTAATGGAACATCTTGTAGTTGCCTCTCGTGTTGGTAGAAATCAACCAACAGTTGATCGAAATCTCTGACATCCTGTCCACCATTTTCGATACGCTCACTCACTGGACCATCCTCTACACCCGAGAACGCGCTTGTTGGGTCCTCATTCTTTGTAGCCATTTTTCTTTCAACTCCGCTCTTGCTCTTTGAAGCCATGTTTTGGCAGTCCCTTTTGGGATATCCATGGTCATCGCGAGTTCTTGTGTGGAGAGCTCTTCCATGTAGTGAAAATGTAGAATCTCCTGGTACTCAGGGCGTAGCTGTGGGAGCAGCTCACGCAATATCGCAAATTGATCCGCCTCGACGAGCCGTTCCTCCTGGCTCGGTGAATCACTCGCGATCTGACCAAGGACATCCTCTTCCATTGTATCACTCACATATTTCTCAGGTGGTTTACCTTTGAGCTTTTTCCAGGCAACACGTCTCGCGATCGTCAGCAACCATGACCTCCATGCTTTGCCTTCAAACCGATGCAAACAGGACCACACTTCCATGAACGTATCTTGCGCGAGCTCTTCAGCCTCTTCGCCAGAGAGTTTCCATGCACCCACAAAATACCGATACAATACGGGTAACGATGCACGCGCCAGGCGCTCACATGAAGCTCGATCCCCTTGAACTGCTTGGGTAATTGTTTCGTATTGTATCATCTTCCCTGCATCTGGTTTGTCATCCAGGCTGTGTCTCTTGTGTGGTATTGTTTGGCACACCAACATCCATGTCAATGTCACGGAAACATGCTCCACAACACAGCCAATATTCGCACTTCTTTCCCCAAAGTGTCAGGGGGACACAAAATGGATTCAACTTTCTCAGAAAAAGCACACCTCACCTACGAAAGCATCCACCCCACCAATCACTTGGTCTTTGCAAGCAACTGTACATTTTTAATTTGAAAAAAATTGAAAAAAAGGTAAGAGTAATCAGACACTCTAGAAAAAACCAGTCAACGACCTCCCCCTAAAGGGAGAGGCTTGAAAGAGTCTCTATGTTGACCAGCCTGATTCCTTTTCGGAGGACTACGTTAGGAGCGAATGTATAGGCACCCTGAGATGCTTCTCCTGTCTCAGGCTCTGCGGTCAGTGATTAAACAGTCTGAAGGTCTAAGGCAGTGTTGCTCACTAGAAACCGCTCCATAACATTGGCGAGGAGACCATCACCTGAGAACCCCGCAAGGGCTACTCTGAGAACGCGAGGTAACTCGATTTTGAAAAACGAAACCAACCAAACCAAAAACAGAGTTCTCGTCATTGACAAGAACAAACAACCACTGATGCCTTGCCATCCAGCAAGAGCACGGCAACTGATGCGAAAAGGGCGTGCTGCTGTCTACCGACGGTATCCTTTTACGATCATTATCAAAGAGCGTGAAGGTGGTGACACTCAACCTACAGCGCTCAAGTTCGACC
>PCBK01000123.1 GCA_002731275.1 Deltaproteobacteria bacterium
AGGAAGGGGGAAGAGCCGAAGGCTCAGGGGGATGGAGAGGTTTGTTGAAGGGGTGGTTGCAAAGTGAATGAAGCAAATGACAACCGCATATGTTGTCCGCGCATTCGAGTGTTAGGAGGATGTCGCTTGCGACATACGTATGACCATGAGGGATTACACCGTGTATTCGGGTGCACTTTGCGAAGACACAAGTGCAACTGCGCCTGGATCAAATAGGGGGAAGGCCGGAGGCCAGGGGGATGGAGAGGTTTGTTGAAGGGGTCGTTGCAAAGTGCACGAAGCAAATGACAACCACATATATTAACCGAGCAATCGAGCGTTAGGAGGATGTCGCTTGCGACATACGTATGGCCATGAGGGATTCTATCGTATGTTCGGGTGCATTTTGTGAGAGCACAAGTGCAACTGCCTCTGGATCAGAATTCTAGTTTCCCCCGTGTATACGGTATAAACTCTCCCCTTTCCTTCTCCGAAGGTTGGAGAGGAAGGGGGAAGAGCCGAAGGCTCAGGGGGATGGAGAGGTTTGTTGAAGGGGTCGTTGCAAAGTGCACGAAGCAAATGACAACCGCATATCTTGTCCGAGCAATCGAGTGTTAGGAGGATGTCGCTTGCGACATACGTATTACCATGAGAGATTGCGTGGTATCTTCGGGTGCATTTTGCGAGAGCACAAGTGCAACTGCCCCTGGATCAAAATGTAGAGGGGCCTTCCATACCAAAACCGATCACAAGACCTGCAGAGACGCTCCATTCCCCACCAGGTGTCTCTTGAAAGAGCGCGTTCCCTTTGAGATCTGCGAGCATGTGGTGGAAGATATGTCGATACCGCACACCAATCCGAAACAACACCGGTCCACGTGGTTTGAAGCGATTACGAAGGAAAAAGTGCAACATGTTGATCTCCAACGTCGCCTTCGAGATCCATGTTTGTTGTCGCCATGTCGCGACCATCGGATTCGCGATCCGCGCCGCTTCCTCTGTAAAGGTCGACTGTGTTACGAACTTCAGCCCATTCCCACGAAACGTCAAACGCGCATCTCCACGAAATCCACGAACGTCCCAACTCAACAACTCCCCACCCAACTCAAAAGACATCGAACCAATATGCAAACCGACCCTCACCATAGGCAACAACCACGTCGGTGCCTGTGAATACAAAGCGTAGGGGTTCTTCTCACCTTCTTGCTTGGGTTGCCCCACAGGCTGATTCGGCCACAACGACTGAACGAGATGTTGTGACAGCCCCCACTCTACATCTCTTTTCACCCGAAAACCCGCCTGTATACGAAACAAACCATTGCTGATGACGTATTGAATCTCCCCCCAGTTGCGGAAAAGTAACCATTGATCTTCGTTAAATAACTTCTCCAACCAACGCTCTGAGCGCATCCCAATCAAACGCATCGAGATCCCCATCATCCAATCAAACTTTTTCATCGGCATCAACATAAACACATCCAAAAACTTCATGTTGAGTGTCAGATGGTCGCTGTAAGGCTGTCCCCAGAGCTCTGTATCTCCAAGAGTTGTAAACAATGAAGGGAGATCACCACCACGTCTAAGGCCCGGAGGAGGTGCAACAGGCAAACGATGATATCCCCCTCCAGGTGGTGGTGGAGCGAATTGACGACCGCCGCCTTCATCACAGCAAGGATCACGGTAGGTCGACGCATGAACCTCCCCCACGCTCATCGCCATGACACACCACAAAAGAATCCCACCACAAAATGCCTTGATGTACGATCGAACCGACATTGTATGCCTCCGTTGTCTAAAACACGATCTTCAAACAAAGACGCTAGAAGATCCGGGCTTTTTCATTTACATTCACACAGACAACGAAACACACACGAAGAACTTACACCCCTCCCCAAAAAAGAACAGAGAAACCATTTCACGGAGCGTTTTTCAGGACTTTCTCGATTCTCTCCATCGCCCAATCAAGCTCGTCAGCCGAGAATCCCAAAGGAGGCGCAAAACGGAGCACACTCTCATGTGTCTCCTTACAAAGGATCTGATGTGACATCAACGCCTCACAGAACGGTCTCGCAGGCCCATACTCCTCTTTGATCTCAACACCAATCAGCAGACCACGCCCTCGGATCTCTTTGATAAGCGGCGAAGCCATCTCCGACAGACGTGCGCGGAAGATCTCACCGGTCTCATAAGAACGTGCGACAAGTCCCTCGTCCTCAATGATCCGCAACGCCTCTGTGGCGACTGCGCAACCGAGTGGGTTGCCTCCAAATGTGCTCCCATGCTCCCCCTTACCAAACAACAGCATCAGCTCTGGCTCCGAAGAGATCGCGGAGATAGGATAGACACCTCCACCGAGCGCTTTCCCCATGATCAAAATATCGGGCTTCACATCGTCATATTCACAACAAAACATCTTCCCAGTCCGCCCAAGCCCGGTCTGAATCTCGTCTGCGATCAATAACACATTGTGTTTGTCACAAAGCTCTCTGACACGCTTCATATACCCTTCGGGAGGAACGATCACCCCACCCTCTCCCTGGATAGGTTCAACAAGAAAGGCTGCCGTCTCAGGCGTAATCGCCTGCGCAAGTGCGTCAGAATCTCCATAAGGGATACTCTTAAATCCTGGCGTAAAGGGACCAAAAGCGCCTTTGTACTTTGGCTCCGTCGAAAAACTGATGATGGAGATCGTGCGACCGTGAAAGTTACCATCACAGACGATAATCTCACCTGTATTTTTGGGGATCCCTTTGACAACATGTCCCCACTTCCGAGCGAGCTTGAGAGCGGTCTCGACAGCCTCTGCACCAGAGTTCATAGGAAGTGACATCCCTAGCCCCGTAGCCTTCGCAAGTTGCTCACTGAACGGGCCAATCTGATCATTGTGAAAGGCACGAGACGTCAAGGTGACCTTATCGAGCTGCTTCTTCATTGCCTCAAGAATACGGGGATGACGATGACCATGATTGAGCGCAGAATATGCACTCAACATGTCCATGAACTTCCCACCTTCGACATCATGAACCCAACAGCCCTCGGCGCGCTCGATGACAATCGGAAGTGGGTGATAATGGTGTGCACTGTACTGATCCACTTGTTCGATCAAATCCGCGGTTTTACTCATACTCATCAACCTCCTTCTTCTGGTCACGAAAATGGGACATGTACACCGAACTCTCCGACCGTTTTTCGGCGCTGCATATTATGCATAGATGCGTACTTTTCGAGAAAGATCAACCCCCCCAAAACGATTGACACGGGGCAATGCATTGACTTACATGTACGAATCAAAATGTACACTTTCCCCAAAAAGTACATTTTTTCCTCGCACAAAGATAAAGGACATTACACACGACCTCATGGCCAAAAAGAAAAAGAAACGCAACAAACGAAAATCCAAAACAACGACTTCACCGGCCAGAATAGCAGCCTCCCCGACCATTTTGTACGAAGAAGATCAAGGTCTCCAAGCCCTCTACAAAGGAAAAAGCGGAAACGTCCCTCCTGCAACGAGGCACATTCGCTCCCACACGGCACATATCGAGACACCAACCGTCCACCCTTATCAACTCGAACTAGAGAAGCATATCGTCGCACTCGAAGACAAACTCGAACAGGAAAAACAACACCTCGAAACACTTCGTAGATTGCTCGCCGAACAAAAAGCCGAAACACACCGATGGAAACAAGCCCACCAAGAGGAATGTGAAGCCAAAGAGCGATATCTTCGAAGAGGTGATACATACCTACGAGAAAAACAAGAGCTCGAAGTCGCGAAACAACACGCCGAAGCTCGCGCCACACTCCCGACACTCTCCACCCACCTATCCAAACGTGGCATCCCAACACATCTTCACGTAGGTATCCTTCAACAACTCATACAGCTCCACGGTACAAAGCTCATTCACACACTTAAGATCCACGAAGAACACATCCAGCCACTCCTCTCCAACACCATCCACCTGCGCTGCACACACCCCGACTGCCAACCGACCTCCTCAGATGAACTATGTGTCACTGTAGAAAACCCACAAATGTGCGAATATTGTAGTGGTTCTGAAAACAAGAGAGCCTTTCGGCTCTTGGTCGATGATTGTCGTGAACGAGGATGGCATACACTCACCATTGTCGGCGGAAGCCCCGATACACACGCCGAACTTCAAGACCTCTGCCCTGCCGACATCAACCTCCGGATCATCGAAGGCACATCACGCCGCACCAAAAAACAGGCAACACAAGACATTGAAACGTCCGACCTCGTCCTGATCTGGGGCGCGACCATCCTCCCACATAGCCTCTCCGAGTTGTACACCTCACAACGACAACACGATCACATCATCAGCCTGCGATGTCGAGGAGTCGCTTCACTCGCCAGACAAACACTCCAGGCCATCGAACAACTCCCCTCTCATTAAAACACAAAGAACAAACTCAATCATCCTTCGTTGGCTCCGAAGACTCAGGGAGTGCTTCATTGCCAAACTCCGCGGAGGCATCAGGGACATTCTCAGAACCTTTTCCTTCCGGCGAGCTCTCAGGACTTGGCTCTGTCTTTGAAGGCTCCGATGCAGGCTCACGAGAAGATTCGATGGGCTTCTCTTTCACGGGCTCCTGAGTGGACTCAGGGGCAGGCTCCGTCGATGCGTCAGGAACTCTCTCACGAGCTGGTTCATCGTACTCTCTGAGATCCTCAAACGGTGGGGATTCCGCGCGTCTTTTGGGTCCAACACACGCGATAAAACTTCCTGTTTCTGAGATAAACGCGCTGGTACTTGATGAGGATTCTTCGACGGTGTTGGCAAGACGTGTCCATGTCTCTCCATCCCGTCGAAAGAAAACAACATCCCAGATGGTTCGGTCATCAGGCAGCTTTGTGAGGTCGAGGGGAAGCGTAAGTTTTGCAGGGAGTCCTTCGGGGAAGGTCAGCACAGGCTCGATCTGCACAACTGGAGACAGTGCAGTGTAGCCGGTTGGTGCTTCGGGTGTCTTAGGGGTCAACATCTCAAAGCGAAGACCTTGCGTCAAAGCTCCTGGGGGAATCGAAAGGATCGCCTGGACTTCTTCTCCACGAAAGACACCTCCAGCGGGACCAAGCTCATTGGTCGTCTCAGCCGGTGGAGGTTCGGGTTCGATACATCCGAGATAAAGGACACCCAACAACCAACAGAGCGTCCACGTAAAGCGTCGCAGTTGTGTGTGCATCATTTTGTGCGTCCTTTGCCCTTGCGAAGGAGTTTGGAGACCTTTTTGTACAGCGCAGAGCGTTTGGGGACAATTTGAAGGACCTTACGCATGTGTTTTCGGAACAACGGAGGCGCTGTTTTTTCGTACCTTTTTGCATTTTTGAAGATCTTCTTGGCGATCCCAGCGAGCTGTTTGAGGCCGAGCAATGCGGTAGGATGTTTGCGGTAATGACGCTTTGCGACGGAAAAGTAAATATACGCCGAAGAATGCGCCCGCTGACTCATCGCGAGCAAACCTTTTGAGACGTACATGTTAGAGAGCATCCGGCGGATTTTACGAGAGAAGAGGCTTTTGGAGGCGCTGATCTCCAGTTCGAGTGTCAGAGCACGCTCAAGTTCGGGAATAGCTGTATCTGGATCGCGTCGATTATGTGCGTGTTGGCCGAGGCGAAAACTCGATTGAAAGGTGCGTATTTTTTGCACCATACGTTTACGACGTCGCTTTGCAAACCAGCGCATCGCGCTTTTGACTTGCCCTTTGCAGAATAACCGGACTCCATAAGGCCGATGTCTCCTTCTTCGATATCGTCGCTTGCGCTGTGCACGTTTTCGCAAGGCTGCGAGAGACTTGAGACGTGCGAGTCGCTTGCGCGTCGAGTCAGAGGCGTCCTGTTTGAGTTTTTGTTTTTGCTGCTTGAGCTGTTCGACTTTGGCTTTGAGCGCGGCCTCTTGTTGGCGAAGTGTCGAGAGGGAGGAGAGGTGTTTTTGCTGCAACGCCTCGCGCTGTTTTTTGAGCAACAGCTGTTGTTGTGCAGCCACACGGGCCTCTTCCGTTGAGAGCTTTTTGAGCGCGTTGATGCGTTTTTGCTCGCTGAGACGAAGTTCTTTGAGCCGTTGGACCTCTGCGAGTCGCTTCTTACGGAGGTCATTGAGTTCAGCAAGACGTGCGGCCTCCTCACGACGTCGCTTCTTCTCTTCAGCGCGTTGTTTGGCGTTGCGTTGCTTCTCGGCTGCGAGTCGCTTCTTCTCTTCGTGGAGCCACTTTTTTTGGAGGGTAAAACGCTTGCGCTCTTCTTCGAATGTTTTTTGCGCTTTTTGTGAGCGTCTTTGTGCATTGAGCTGCTTTTGTTGGGCTTGCAGATCTTTTTTGGCCTGCGCGAGCGCTCTCTGTTGTTCGAGTAACTCTCTTTGCTTTGCGCGTAGTTTTTGTGCTTCGAGTTGCTCTTGGCGTTCACTCTCACGCCGTCGCTTTCGTTCGAGTTGCTGTCTTTTTTGATCAAGAGCTTGCTCTCGCGCGAGCAGTTTTCGCTCATTTTTTTCGAATTGGCCGGCGAGACGCAGGAGTTGTTGTTCACTCAGCTTACACAGCCGGCGTCTTGCAGGATGATTCCAACACTTACGTTGGCAGTAGAGGCGAAGCACAGTGCCAGGGTAGGATTGCCCTTGTTTGTCGCGAAGTTTTGCGTTGGCGCGGAAGCAGGCTTCATAGCAGGCGTGCAGAAATTGCCGACAGAAAGGCGATATCGGCTCAGACCACTCAGGGGCTGGGATGTCAGCAGAGACGGGGCGAACAGCGAGCAGACCTGTAAGCCATACAACAAGCACAATCACCTGAAGACGTGTACACATATACATTTATCTCCCTCAGAATATTTGCCAACAAACACATTTACTGATGACCATCATAGGGTGAATGGACGCACATCGCTACCAGAGGATGATATTTTGTAGTGGAATAGATGACTTTCATCGCCTCTTGTTGACGACGTGGTCTCGATCCATTAGTATCCCATATATTTGATTGTGTAAAAAATGGCCTGCTCAATCGAAGAAACAATAAGAAGCCCATTCACGCCTCAACCAGTCACACTGTCAAGTTCACACTTGGGCTTTTCAAGCGAGACAGGAAGATGCGAGTTGGTAGATATTTGCTATGGATGTTTGTGAGGAGAAATCTCGAATGTGGATGCATCAAAGAAAGATCGTTTTTTTGCTGGCGGCGCTTATGCTCTTTGCCCTCAGCAGTCAAAATGCCTGTACGGGACCTGAGGGAGAGCAGGTCACAGAGACAACCACCGAAAAGGCTGACGAAGAGAAAAAAACAGAGGAGAAAGGCGAAGAAGCCAAGGACGAGCCCAAGGCCGAAGCCAACGATGAGCCCAAGCCTGAGCCACAAGACGAGCCCAAGCCTGAGCCCCAAGATGAGCCCAAGCCTGAGCCCAAACCCGAACCACGCCCCGAACCAGCCCCAGAAAAAGAAGCCGTCGCAGACGCGAGTGAGCCGATTGTCGAGACGCCCAAAGAAGAGATTCCAGAGCCTCGTGGTCCAGAACCCACCGTCAGCATCACAAAGCCTGCTGATGGCGACTTCGTCAAAGGTCTCATCACCATCGAAGTCGACGCAACTGTTGCTGCGGGCCCTGTCATCGATCGCGTAGAGCTTCTCATTGATGGGAAAAAGGTAGACGTGACGTCGACATCCCCCTACTCCTTCTCCTACGACACAAAAGCACTCAAAGATGGCGAACACACTATCGCGGCAGTGGCTTACACTGATTGGCTGAAGAGCAAAAAAGCCGAAATCAAAGTCAAGTCAGCCAACTTTGGCCCGACGATCACATTCGTCAAACCTGGTGTCAATCCCTCCGTGACTGCGAAATTCGACATTGAAGTCACAGTGACAGACAACATCGGCCTCAAAACAGGTGGCGTCGAGTTGTACATCAACGGCGCCAAGGTCGCATGGACTTCTACAAACCCATACAAAGTGTCCTACGATCCGACAAGCCTCCCCTATGACAGCTTCCCCATCGAAGTTAAGGCAGAAAACACCCAAGGCGTGAAGTCTTCGCTCATCAAGTGGATGATCTTTGATCCACCAGCGGGTCCCAAAAAATCCGGCGAAGAATGTGACGAAACAGATCCAACCAAACGCTGTGCCGCGAACCACTCCTGCCTGTTGATTGGCGGACAAGGCTCCAAAAAGACCTGTTACCTCAACTGCTTCATCGGTGGTTTACCAGGACAATGTCCTCCCATTACAGGTAAAAAAGTCCAGTGTATCGTGTCCTGGCAAGGGACCGTTCGCGGAACCTGTCAGGCATTTGAGCCTGCACCTGGTTCATTGTACTCCAAGTGTGGTGGTGGACAAGCTTGCAACGACAGCAACCACGTCTGCGTTGGTGCGACAACAGGTGGTACTTCGTACTGTTTGAAAAAATGTTCTGGTTCAGGTGCAACCTGCCCCGATCCAGGTTACCTCTGTGTGCCCCTCTCAAGTGGTGGTGGTGCATGCATCGAAAAATGCCAGAGTTCCTGTAAAACCACAGCAGACTGTGCAACAGGACAAACATGTAAAAGCGGGACGTGTGCAGGAACTGCATGCGGTAATTACGGTTCTTGTACAAGCCTCTCTGGACTCTCTGATAAGATCTGCATCTGAGGCAAACCGGAAGCCTTCACAAATACACCCTCAACATCCCCCTCCCTCGATATCCCCCATCCATTCACATTGGTTTGAGCCAAAGCCACCCAACACGAGCAGGACCACCTCCCACGAGCACGCCAGTCAGGCGCATACGTAGGGGCTCCTTGATCAAGATACGTTTTGGATCATCGTCGGACTTGCCGAGGCGAAAACACAACAATCCAGAACGCTCTTGCTTTGGCGCGACGGTCCCAATTGGGAAGTGATACCGCGACCAACGCGGGACATTTTTGGCGTCGAGTTTGTTGTAATGTGCAGCCATTCGCCTGTACATGAGATCCCTCGCGGCGACAGTTGATTTCATAGACCATACTCCAACTTTTCCGGAGACAAACTGTGCCTTGTTGGGATTGACGTAGACTTTGAGCTCTCCGCGCTTGTTATCGACATGAAGAACCGCACAGGCGAGTTGTTTGGTGTAGTAGAACTTGTTGAGCTTGATCCGCGCACCACCAACGAGCGAGACGCTGTAAGCGTAGGGATCTTTGGAAGGTACTTTACTGTACTTGTTCACAGTTCGCATAAATGACCAGGGGGGCGCACATCCAGCGAGCACACTGAGCAGCAAGAGGCCCAAACAACTCTTTCCAATGATATGCATGATGGCTCTCCTTCATCCGTTCGAAGAAAAATCGAGTCAGAATATCTCGATAAAAGTGGATGGACAGTCTACCAAAACTTCCCCGGAGGTCAACTCGAAAACCCACGTGCAAGCGAAGAAACCCCGACTTTCAAGGCCTCAATGCTTGACTTCCTGACGACGGAGCGATAGGAAAAAGGACACACTTTCTCGATATAGTCTGGACCATACAAGATTGAGCTGTACCATATGAGACAGTGTATGACACGAAACAGTGTTATTCAGCATATACCAATGGAATACATCACAAAGCTGATGTTTTTGGAGCCGAAAGGAAGAGCAGATGAGCTTGCGATTGTGGACATGGAAGTGGATCGGCACGTTACTTGTTGGTGCGTCACTGATGATAACAGCATGTGCGCCCAAACTATACATCAAAGAGAGTTTTCGTCAGTCCGTCACTGTCCCTGTGGTGGAAGGAACCATCGCGCTAGACAGAGGCGAAACGATCGAAGTCGCGGCCATTTTAAAGAAAGAAAAGGTAAAACCCGCCAAGGTCTTGTTAACGCGCTTGATGGGCGCATACGTGCTCACAGCGGAAGGATTCCGCAACATCTGGTTTTTACAACCAACAGGAAAGGACGCAGCGAGCTACCGCTTTGTCGCCACACCCGACAAAAAACCGCTGACCGCTCCTCAATTCGAGCACAGCGAATCCCACAACTGTGTAACCCTCGTCCTCAACAATGGTGCCAGTAAGTGGAACATCCATCACTCTGGTCAGATCGCAAGGAGGTGCTCTGATGTCGTTAAGTAATCCTTTCTCCCTTACCAACGCAACACGCGGTGGATGGTGTCTTCTCTTACTGCTCGTGTTTATCGCCAGCCCCGCACACGCAGGTCCAATCGACCAACTCAAACGAGAAGCAGGGACCATGGAGCGCGCAAGAGACTGTGAAGGCGCGTACAAAAAATACGAAGAGATGAAGCAACTCGCGCAGAAAATCAGCTCCAAGCGCCGACGTATCAGCCTCATCGCCTTTATTTCAACCAAACTCAACAAGCTCAAGTCCTGTTACGAGAAGTGTAACCCAACCCCCGAACAGCTCGAGCTGCTCAATAGAGCCAACCAATACAAAGAGAAGGGACAAAAAAGACGCGCATACCGAATCTACCTGCGCTTACTACGTGGAAAAAACCCACGCTGTACGACCTGGAAAGAAGCGCACAAGTCCCGCAAAGAACTGGCCGCAGCCATGCCACGTGGACGCCGTCGCTCCAAACAAGTCGACCCCTGCGCGATGGAAGATGAGACCAAAACCGAGCTCAAAACCCTCGTACAGCGCATCAAGGTCCTCGACCAAGGGATGTCCGAAGCGACCACCAAATTCCAAATGCCCAACCCACCCAATCCCCCACGGTGGGCACGCACAAAACGTCAAAAAGACCGATGGCGTAAGCGTTGGCAGCGACGCATGAAGTGGCGTCATCGCCGCAAACGCAGCAAACACCAAGTCAAACGTCTGCAAAAAGCGATCGCTCTCTTTCGCACGATCAACGAGATCCGCGAAAAAGTCTTCAACTGGCGCGAAGAGTTCCAAGATTGCGATCAACTTTACACAGAGCTGAAAACACAAAGCACCAAACTACGACAAGCGCAACAGAGCGCAAACAACGTCGTCGTCGGCTTGTACAAACAACGTATCAAACGAGTACGCGCCGGTATGCGCTGGTTTGCCCGTAAATACAGACAACAACAAAAAGAAAAGAAGACGGATAACTCAACTGTCGAATCACTCAAACGCACACTTGAACAACAACGCGATATGCTCGACAAAGTCACCAAAGACATGGTCGCGCTCTCCAGTCTCTTGATCTTCAAGGGCCCCACGCAAAAGGAAGGCAGCCTGCTCGGAAACAGCGCATCTGCCATCCAAAACCTCACGCGGGACCAAAACAAACTCTTTGCAGCTCTTCAGAAAAGTTACCCACAGTACCTTCAATCTGCACAAGGCCGCAAAAGCTTGCGTAACCACCTCGCAACCCTCGAACGCTTTGAGAAAGCCCTCGAACGTTTTCAACAACAAGGCCAAAACAACGACAAAATCGATCAGACCCTCGCCTCTGTTCGTGCCTCGATCGCCGCGCTCGAAAAAGCTGACGAGACACTCACAAACAAACCTGTCACCACAACCCCCGCTGCGATGCAAGTCTCAGCGCGGCAAAATGGTAACACAGGGACCAATCGCTCCTCATGGGGATGGTTGCTCCTGCTCAGTGGCCTTGGCCTCGGCGCAGCAGCGATCTTCTTTATTATGAGAGAGCGTAAAAAGAGCCAAAACTTCGAAAGTTTTTAAACATATACAGCTCCTCTACCCTACTTTCATCCAATCATCCACAACCCGTGATTGACCCAACACACAAAGTGAGTCGAAAATGAGTGAAGACAAAAAAGACAATCAGTGGGATGACTCGACCGTCATGGAACAGAGTCCAACCCCCTCTGCGTTTGGAACCCCCAACGCACCGCAAAATGCCAAAACACTCGTAGGTGCACCTCCCATCCAGTTCCCGACCCAGGAACCACAGGCCCCACAAATGCCCGCACCTGAAGCACCGCAAATGCCTGTGGTACCTCCACCACCTGCGACTACGGCGCCTGTTGCACCTCCCATGCCTGCACCGACACCTGCACCTGCTTCTGCTCAACTGCAAAGCTTGGTGCCTTCGACATCTGCTCCAGTTCCCTCTGGAGACGGCAACGGAGAGTGGATCGAAGAAGGTCTTTACTACCAGGGGCCACAACCCCCTCACAGTGAAGACTGGCATATGAATGACTGGGTTGAGATCCCACACGAACACTACATCCCTATCAGCAAATCGCGTTTGCTCCAGGCCCTCTGGACATTCCCGAAAGCAAGGGATGCTGGAATCAAAATGAAGCACTTCGTCGAGCTCGTCGAAGGGATCTACCACTTTCACTATCACCAAACGCTCAACGAGCTAAAGGAAGACTACGAATACTTCTCTCCTGATGGTGGTGAAGATCTTCGTAAAGGCCTCCCCGAAGAGCAGATCATTTGGCGTGAACGACGCTTCCTTGGGAACTTCCTCAAGGCGATGACGCGCGGGAACTTCAACCCCTTCTCGAAGCATGACTACGACCGTGCGCTCGAACAAAACTACCTCTTTGACTTGTCTGTAGACATCAACTGGGATGTCCACGATGAGACCATGCTCGACGGTTTTATCGAAGCCAACAAACAGGATGGTCACATCCTCGAAGAAGAACTCGAACTCGATGAATCTCTCGAAGAATTCCTAGATTTCTCGGATGAGATGGATCGCAACATGTTGTTGTTCTACCGAGGGATCGACCGTGACCAGACTTCGGGACTCTTCTTGCTACAAAAGGTCGACATCTTCCTCTCGCGTATTTTGAGTTTGTTTGTTTGGCCAGTTCAGTGGATCATTGAGCGCCTTCGTGGTGACAAAGAGAAGGCTGGGATTCCCAGTATCGGCGACGCCGTCTCGCTGTTGTCTTTTGGTCTGCTCAATGTCCAACAAGGTGATGATGAATCCTCTGACGAGGCTGCACGTACAACGATCTTTGAGCGCCGTTGGCTTCGACGTCAGAACTTGCAAAACCAAAACATCAAGTTGAAGAACTTCCTAGAGACCTCCAAGCTCCAAGAGCCCACACTCGATCGTGTTGTGTGTCTCTTCCGCTTGCGTCCACCGGAGCCACCACAGCTGCTCGACCCCATCATCAATCGCTTCAGTGGCGTCAAAAAAATCATCTACTCCATGATCGGCAAACAGGAAGGCACCGAGCGCGATTGGTCCATCCACATGAAGATGTTCAAGAGCATCCCTCTCGCCGACATCGAGATGTTGATGCCCGAGAAAAATGTCCGTATGAAGTCCTTCGACGTGACGATGTTATTCTTGACAGGTTTCGCCGGAATCTTCGCACTTTACAAAGGTCTTCAGCAAGAAGACAAGACCATTATCTTCGTGATCATCGGTGTATTGTTCGCCTATCTGATCAAACTCGTCCTCGGTTATCGCCGTGTGCGCGCCAACTATATGGCCCGTATGACCAAAGAACTCTACCACAAGAGTCTCGACAACGACTTTGGTGTACTTCAGTACCTCGTCGACACCCTCGAAGAGCAAGAATTCAAAGAGGCGTCTTTGGCGTACTTCTTCTTGTGGAATGAAGGCCGCCCGATGACGGAAGATGAGCTCGACGCGAAGATTGAGAGCTTCCTCAAGGAGAACTTCGATGATATCGAGATCGACTTTGAGGTAGACGATGCGCTTGACAAAGTGATCGAGAAAGAAGGACCACAACCCCACAAGCATATCCCCATCGTCGAAGTCATCGACAATCCGGGAGGTGAGACCCTCTACAAGGCCAAACCTATCGAAGAAGCCTTGCGTATCATGGATGAAAAGTGGGATAATTTCTACGATTACAACGAAGGATAATCTCCCCTCCCCATTCTGGGTCTGACGGGGACGCCTTGTCCTCTTCAATAGATTCAGAGCCTGATGAACGAATTCCTCTCCAGCCTCAAGACCCTCGTCTACTCTCTTTTCTCATGGATATGGGATGTCCTCAAGCGTGTCTTCCAACGTGAAGTCACGGCCCCTCAATTTGCGATGGCGTGTTTCAGTACGCTCTTGCTCTTTGGGTTCTTTTACAGACTCCGTATCTGCAGCAAACTCTTCTTTAGCCCCGGCGCTTATCCATCCTTTCCAGTAACAAAACATTCGTTTATTGCGGTCTTTGGTTTTTTGTGGCTGGACATCCTCTTCTCGCTCTTTGTCACGGCATTTGTCTGGCTGCTTGCACATCAAAGTGACGAACAAACGCCAGCAGGGAAGGCCTGGCTGTACGTTCGGTTATTGGCTTTTCATGTTGTCTTGTTGTTGATCGCTTTGATCTATGGGGCACATCAACAAGTGATGTTCGCGATGCAGAGCGGACTCACCTACGACATGTTGCTCGAAGCCCAGTCAGCCTTTGCGATTGGTGATCTGTTGAGCTTCTTGACGCCAGTGGATGTCATCATGTTGGCGTTCCCAATCGCGGTCTTTTGGTGCTTTGTTTGGCTCCCCCCCTCTTGGCGCACCCTTCGCAACAATATCACTTACGGACTGCTCGGCCTCACAGGCTTCCTCTTTCTCACTCTATCACTACACGCCAATCCCCCTCTCGAACGCCTTATCACCGACAATCCCGTCGTGTATGTTGTCCGCGACATCATCCAACACGTACAAAATACGCAGCGCCCCATGCAGCTCGCGCCAACGCTTCAACCAAAGCAACAAGCCACTCAACCACAACCGACCAGCCCTTCACCTGCCTCTCCCACTGTGACGCCAAAACAACCACTCGACAAACAACAGCTTCACAAACACAACCCGACACCACCGATGGCAGGTAGACAGCAGGCACCAAACGGCACAAAGGGCAAGATGACCGTCCTAAAGGTCATCCCGAAGTTTCAAGTCGATGTGCGTTCAGTCTATCTACCGGCCCCGTTGTATGCACATCCAGTGACACCACCCAAACGCATTTCACCGGGAAAAGGCAAAAAGTGGAACGTCGTCTTTCTGTTGTTGGAGAGCACTGGGATGCGCTATATGTTGCGCAAAACCCAGGATGGTCGCGATATCATGCCCTTCTTTAAGAAGTGGTATCGCCAGGGGTGGTTGTTCAAAAAGCACTACTCCCCCTCCAATTCAAGTCCACGCTCGATCTTTTCGATCTACAGTGGTCTCTATCCGACACCACATCTTCGTATGTACGCGACCTCAAGAGATGCGAGTGTCCCTTCGTTACATAGCTTTTTGGGTCCACGATACGACTCCTTTTTGGTCACACCTGGACCACTGCGTTGGTACTTTCCAAAGTGGTTTTTGCAAAATAGTGGCCTCAAAGAGATGTATGGATACTACAGTTTGCCCTTTCGAACACCTGGCCCCGGCAGGATCGTCGCACGTAATGAAATCCAAGTCACAGACTTCTTCATCAAACGTCTTAAGAGCGCTACAGAGCCGTTCTTTGCCAGTTACCTTAGCTTTATCCCTCACTATCCATATACAGATTATGGACCTAAGCATCGTTTGATAAAACAGCCACGTCATAGTCTTCATCGTTATTACAACAATTTACATATGCTCGATCAACAGCTCGAACGAATCGTCAACACCCTCAAGGAGCTAGGCAAGCTCAAGCGTACGCTCATCGTTGTGGCTGGTGATCATGGTGAGGCCTTTGGTCAACACAAGGGGAATTATACCCACTCACGTCGCAGTTATAATGAAAATTACCACACCGTGTTTTTCATGTATCAGCCTCGTATCTTTCGGCCTCGTGTGTCTTATCGCGTGACGAGTCATGTCGATATTGTCCCCACTGTTCTCGACGCTGTAGGGATTCCATACAATCGTAAGTTGTTCCAGGGTGAATCTCTCTTTCAGGCGAGCTTTCAGCGTAAGCAGATTTTCCTCTATGGAAATGAGAACACCCTCTCCAGTATCCACGAGAACAAAAAGAAGATGCAGATATCGTTTCGCTACCGACGATGCTGGATGTACGATCTAAAAGTCGATCCCTCAGAACGTAGACGACTCGGTTGCCAACAAGAACCCGCCCAAAAACAACTGCTCCTGCGCTACCACCAGGAACAACAAATCATCCTCAAACAATACAACAAAGCCCGCAAAGCCAAACAACCCGTCTTTGGACTCAAACATCCACGCCTTCATTGATACGATTTTATCAGCACTTATCCATACAGACGACACTTTAGGCAAGTTGCCACTTCCCTCTCTACAGGCGAGTTGCCACTCCCTCTCTACGGGTGAGGACTCCCTCTCTACGAGCGAGGACTCTCTCTCTACGGGCGAGTTGCCACTCGCCCTTACTGACGCGCTCCGCTTGTCTCTGGCTGCCGACACCTGCCTGGGGTCGTTGCCCCCAGACCCCACAATGCTTGCGCATTGTTTGTGTTCCGCCTTACGGCGGTGAGTTGGACTCCCTCTCTACGGGCGACGGACTCCCTCTCTACGGGCGAGTTGCCACTCGCCCTTACTGACGCGCTCCGCTTGTCTCTGGCTGCCGACACCTGCCTGGGGTTTTCACCCCAGACCCCACGATGCTCACGCATCGTCTGTGTTGCGCTCTTCGAGCGCTTGGCGACTCTTTTTTTCTTGAGGTCGTCGCTGGGTATTTGACTACAGACCACGGCTCCATTCGGGTCGGAGAGGGATCTCACCGTTGAGGGCTGCGTCGAGAATAGAGACGATGCGCTCGCGGTCTTGTGGGAGTTGTCCTGCGAGGGGAAGGTAGTTGGAGGCATGATTGGTACGGAATGTCGCATTTGTTGGGCGTGTTTCGTCGACGATAGTGCGCAGCTCTGCGAGGAGTTCTTCTATCTGGGGCAGTTCAAATTTGCCCTTGTTTTGAAGACGTTCCATCGGCGTTTCGGGGATAACAGTGAGCGTAAGTGCGGAGACGTAATCGGGGTCCATCTCTGTGATCAGTGAGGCAGTGGCTTTGGCGTGCTCATCAGAGCGTTCAACACCACCAGCGCCGAGGAGAACGATAACGCTCGTCTTCATGCCTGCTGCTTTGGCCTTCTTTGCGGCTTCGACATGTTCATCGTAAGTACCACCTTTGACGAGACGTTTGAGGGTCTTCTCATCGCCAGATTCGGGTCCGATATAGAGCATTTTGAGACCGAGCTCCTGGAGTTGTTCGAGTTCTTTGTCGGTTTTTTCGAGGATATTGCTGGCCATCGCATAGCAGGAGACGCGGCGAAGACGAGGAAAGAGGTCGTTGGCGCGTTTGAGAATAGGGAGCCAATGTTCCATGGGCATCACGAGGGCGTCACCATCAGCGACGAAGATTTTCTCGACATGGCGACCATAGGTTTGCGCAGCGATGTCGAGGTCTTCGAGACATTCTTCGAGAGGACGCAGGCGGAATGTTTTGGCACGATACATATCGCAGTAAAGGCAGAGATTGTGCGAGCAGCCGATTGTGGCCTGAAGAATGTAGCTGTGTGCCTCAGAGGGTGGGCGGTAGAGAGAACCTTCGTAACGCATAAACTGGACTCCATATAGTGTTGCAAACAGGCCGTGTGGTCTGTGGCCTGTGTCTTTCTTGACGAACGGCTCGATTCGGACCTATATTTGGCAAAAATCTGTCGTGTTTTCAAGTAGACACGATCTACATTCAGGAATAAACATGCAAAAACAAACGATGCCTCTTCATGAGATAGATGATACGAGCCCGAGGGGTCTGGTGCTTTCGGGTGGTGGTGCGCGTGGTGCTTTTCAGGTGGGTGTGTGGGAGATCTTGCGCAACAACCCGATGGGATTTCAATCAACTCCAGAAGTCCTGAGTGGGACATCAGCAGGCTCGCTCAATTGTGCTTTTATCGCGTCGGGTTTGAGCCCCAAGGAGATGTTGGAGTTTTGGTTATCATTGGCAGACACCCCTCCAATACGGGCTAACGAGCGCTTTTTTAGTCACTTGATCCAGGCACTACGTTCGCTGGCCATCCGTGAACCGATCCGCCAACCTTTTCGGCGTGTGAGAGAGTTAAAGACACTCAAGCGTTTGCTTGGCAAACACTCCTGGATGTGGCCTGGTGGTGCGTCGGCGATGTGGCTTGAGTTTTTGTTGACCGCGCGTTTTGATTCAGTGAGTCAGATCCTGGACAAGATCGCGACGGTGTATTTGTTTGATACGACGCCTTTGCGCAAACGGCTGCGTGACTTTATCGGCTCTACGACGGTACCACGTACAGACATCAAGCTCGCCATCAACACGGTGGATATCAAGACAGGGAATGTCGTGCGTTACATCAACCACCCAACGATTCACCAGAGTACGAAGACGACGACAAAACATTATGTGTACGAGAAGGACATCTCGTTGGATATGTTGCTCGCGAGCGCATCGATTCCATTGTTGTTTAACCCGATCAAGATCCGCGAACGTTTTTTGTGGGACGGTGGTGTGCTCGTGAATACACCATTAGCACCGGCAGTTGCGCTAGGAGCCAAGCGTATTGTACCAGTGCTGGTGACGACCAAAGAGCACGAGAATGACGATTCATTGAAGACATTTGGTGGGGCGATCGAGCGTCTGGCAGATGCTTTTTTGGAGAACGCTTACAACATCGACCGTAAGTTGATGCTCGAACGAAACACACTGGCATCCCATGTGCCAAAGTTGGGGTTGACAGAGGTAGAGTTGTACAAGGCGTTGCGTCCGGCACCTGATGCGATTTTTAACGCTGGTTCGTATTTGTACTTTGAGCGAGAAGCGATGACGGCAATGTACGAGGCAGGTAAACGAGCGGCACTGCGTTGGCTCTCCAAGGGTCCAGAGGTCGACGATAGAGAGTCCGAGGGCTGACGTTTTTCCTTGTGAACAAAAAACTCAAGAGATACAAAAACATATAGCGACGCCTCTTTTTTCTACCCCAAGTGGAAATTTTCTTCATTAACATTGATAACAAAAAAAGTACAAAATACAACTAAACACTTGTATCTATAGAGAGATCACAACTTCGAGATCACTAAAAAAAATTGTCACATTTTTGTGACATAAAAAGAAAAAGTCCACTTTACCGCTCCCAAAAAAGAGGTCCCAAGCTCCACCACTCTAAAAAAACATACGATCATATTTTTGTGACATAGAAAGAAAAAGTCCACTTTTGCCGCCCCCAAAAAAGACTCCTAACATCCACCTATCCGTCTTGACGAAACACATTCTTTTCGATAATCTTTCGACACACAACGTCCCAAGAAAAACATTTAAATTTGTATAACAAAAGAACTCACAGTCCACTGAAAGAACAGTTGATTTGACGTCCAGAAGAAAAAGAAGCGTCGCGTGATCATCTGTAATGACTGATTGCCCTACATACAAAACAAGTATATCGCGAACGTTGATTACCATGGCATACCCAACAGGAAAAATGATGCGAAACATCTACATACTCGCCATACTCTCAATCATCTCACTCTCAGTGGGTTGCGGACCTGCTGTCTGCAAGGAGGACACCGACTGCACCCCCATCCAAATCTGCGAAGCACAAAGCTGTGAACCCCGCTGTGAGACTGGAAAATGTGACAAGGGCAAATACTGCGCAAGCGACGGAAGGTGTCAGGAAGGATGCACATCCAACGACAACTGTCAGGCAGAGACCCCCACATGCAACACCTCAGAGAAAAAGTGTGTCATGTGTATCAACAGCGAAGACTGTAAAGGTGATCATGCTGGGTACGTCTGCGATCAAAAGACATGCCGCAAGTGTGCGGATGATAAAGAATGTGAAACTCCTCTCACTTGTAACAAAGATGGCAAATGCACAGAGAACAAAGCCACCTGCCCCAATACACAAGTTGAGTATCCAGAAGGTTCAGGGAAATGTCATGACACATGTGAAACCCTCGCATGTGATAAAGACAACCGTACCTGCAAAGACCAAGAGCAAATCCCAGCTTGTGATGTTTGCAAAGATGGATTCACAGAAGATGCCAACAAAAAGTGTGTCCCCTCCTGCAAGACAAACCTAGATTGTCAAGGCGGTCAGGCTTGTATCAACTCTCTCTGTACTCCTTGCACGAAAGATGAAGATTGTAATCAAAATGACAAAGAAGTTTGTGAGAGTGGCATATGCAAAAAACCCGGCGATGTCTGTCCATCAGGTCAAATTGAATTTCCAAAAGACTCAGGAAAATGTGTTGACTCATGTGCAACCCTAAAGTGTCAGGATGCCTTCAGAAAGTGCGATGATACCAACCCAACAGGCCAATGTGGAGATTGCCTGGATGGATACAAAAGCAAGACAACGGGCGGCACATGCGAGAAAAAATGCGTGAGTGACACAGATTGCCAAGGGGGTCAGATCTGCAAAGATGAGCTGTGTCAAGCGTGTACAGCAAGTAGTGAATGCTTTTCTGGCGAGGGTTCATGTAAGGCAGGCAAATGCGAGCGCTGTGCTGCAGATACTGACTGCGAAACGGGCAAAGAGTGCGACACAACCAGCACCCCAACAGTCTGCCGAACCAAGTGCCCCAATGGATTCCAGAGAGACCCCGGCACCAAACAATGTGTAGATGCCTGTAAAGCCCTTGACTGCGATACAAAAAACCGAACATGTGACAAAACAAGCACCCCCATCCAGTGTGGAAGCTGTTACATCACACACGTCGAAGATCCCCAAACCAAAACTTGTGTGACAAAGTGCTCAAATGACAATGATTGCACAAACGCACAAAAACCACTTTGCCGAAACGACATCTGTACAGGCTGCACTAACAGTACAGACTGCCCCTCCACACAAGTTTGTGATAGCGGGGCTTGTAAAGCAAACCCATGCCAACCCCCCGATCAAGTGTTTAACCCCACAACCAAGACATGTGTCCCCTCATGTACAAAGCTTGGTTGTGCCGCACTCTTTAAGGAATGCCTGAACGAAAAAACCAACCCTTCTTGTGGTGGATGCCTGCCAACCCATGAACTCAAAAATGGAACCTGCCAACCCAAAAGTTGCTCCTCTGTATGCAACGATTCCAACCAACTCTGCGAAGGTACAAAATGCATCAACGTCTGCAAACCTGGGTATGCTTGGGATCCAACTTCTGGAACCAATGGCGCATGTGTCACCACAAGTGTCTTCTGTAGTGGGCGACTCGGAACAGGCTCTAGCACCGCAGCGGCCCAATACCTCGAAACGAACGCAAGCGGCCAGTACATCGTCGAGACCATCCCTAACCCCAACTGGAACAACACGACTTATACAGAAAAATATATCCCCATTTGCGTCCCTAAAGTAGGCTACTATGCGACCCTTGTGGGTTCTGGCTCGACAGTTGAGTATGGTGTCTGTGACCACGATGGGGATGGTTGGGTCGGACGCACCGCGTATCGCTTTGTCGAGGATAGTCGCCTCAAAGTTGGTGGAATAGACAAACCCTACAAAAAATACGTCAAATGTATCGTCCACAAAGTCGAACACATCGCCTATCGCCGAACCACGAACATTCACAACGATGGACAGTTTGAGTTTATCGAAAGTCTCCCACCAGCAGAAGCTTTTGAGCTCTGGGAGACTGATAGAAATGATGGGCATCCCAACACAAACCAAGCGGACAAGCCAACATTTCCGAAAGACCAAAATCCCAAAAACGGCAAAACGTTGTTTGCACCAGCAGCGATCAACTCCTTCACAAAAGCCTGTGCCCCAAGTGTCGACCTCAACGACAACGGGGAAAATGACTACGAAGAAACACCCATCACAAAAGTGGGCGACTTTCAGGTCTTTCTCAAGTGGTCTTACTACACAGAACTTGCTTACGGTTACTTCGTCCCGACCGCCTTCAAATCCATTGGTGGGAAGTCCCTCCCCAATGTCTATGTGATCCAAGAGAGAGACCGCACAAAAACGACAGCGAACGCCGGGCTTCCACTAAGTTGTACAACCACAGGCACAAACGAATACTGGCGACAATGTATCCTCCGCGATGACCAGGTCTGCAACGCGACACCAGACCAAGGCCGCTCCCAATGTTGGCACTATAAAACCGATGCGACGACACAACAAAAGATCCGCACGATCAAAAGGGGCCTCCCCAGTCTCTTTAAGTGCGTTCACTTTCTCAAAGAAGATACACCAAAATTCTATGACACCACCAAACACGGCACAAATTACACACGACACACATGTTCTCTGAGCACACCACCGAGCAAAGTCTTCGATAAAGGCCTCGCTTCAGAGCGAACAGACAGCGTCTTCACCTGCGCAGCGAGTACAAGTGCTCCTAAAGAAGACGATGTCGGTTGGGCATGTCGTGGATATGAACCGCACACAAAATCCTCGACAGAGGCGGGCACAGATTACAAGGCTGGTTGTGTACAGGAGTGTACAGATAACAACTACGACGCCAGTAAGCCAACAGACAGTCTTCTTGCCTGCCCGGGAACACGAGTGCTTGGCGACAAAATCTGTAAAACAGATCCAAGCAATTACGGAAAAGGTAGCTGTGACCTCTTCTTGCACTACGGTCACATAGGTTCCGTTGGCTGCGCAGGATCCACCGGCTGCTCACCTGTCTCAAAAGGGGGTGACTTTGTTCTGTACGATGCGAGCTTCACGGGGACAACGATGTCGTACGACGCCAACCAGCCAAACACGACAGGTAGCATCGGGTGCGCAGGCGTCTCCTCGGTGTCAGGTGCGACACTCTGTCTCTATGGTGGATTCAGCTCCGAAGGGCCATAGCACACACCAACAAACAAGCGGAAGAGTCTACAACATGGAAGTTGTGGCCTTGTCTCCCCACCCTTTCAAAGAGAAGCACGATATGTTCATTCGAACTGCACTGATGACACTCACACTGTGTTTGGGCGCCGTTACATTTTTGGGTTGTCCACAAACAGGCACCACGGAGAAAGGGGCACCTGACGCCCAAGAATCCACACAAGAAGCCCCCACACCAGAGCGAAAACCACAACCTGAGCAGTCTCCAGAGCAGGAGACACCAGAGAATCATCCAAAGCTCTGCAATACAGGCGAGCTTTGTGTTGACATTCAACCCAACAACGCACGGGCATGTGAGCTTGTCCTCTCCATCCCAAACACCACCGCTGTCACGATCTCTTTTGATGAAAGTGTCAGAGGACGATGGCTCCGAAAAGGCGATCGTATAGCGATTGTTATGTTCTCCAAAAAGAACAACGCACTCACCCACCACGCGCTCAAGCTCAAGTCAGAAAAAGCAGAGTCCACTATCCCTTGGAATATTCAAAAACAACATTGCTATGACTGGAATGGACATCCCATCTCCAACGTCACCATACAGCCGGTAAAGGATACACAATGATACGCCTCACCCCACGACAGAGTTGGAACGCGAAGCTCATCTTGATCTTGCGCTTGTTGTTCCTCACTTCCATCTACATATACGTTACAGGTTGTTCAACCCCTCCAGAGACAGGAACAATCTGCTACAAAAAACAGGGCTGCGCTTGCGACCCAAACGACGCAAGCTGTGAGGGCTCTCTGAAATGTATCCGCGGTTACTGTGGCAATGAAGAGTGCACTCGCCAAAAAGGTTGCAAGTGCGACAAAGACGCAAAGTGCGACATCGGCCTGCGATGTTATTTGGGGTATTGCCTGGAAAAAGAAACTGTCAATGATCCCTGCAAAGACAAAGAAGGCTCACAAAATTGTCCATGTAAAGCCGACGCAAAGTGCGATGACAACCTACTTTGTAACAGTCAAAATGTTTGCGAAGCAGCCTGCACTGCTGTTGGCTGCAGTTGCAGCAAAACCTCGAAGTGCGATGCAGGCTTGACCTGCTCACAAGGGTTCTGTGCAGAAACATGTGATGCCGGTAAGGCAGGCTGCCCATGTGATAAAGATGGAGGGTGTACAGGTGATCTCGTCTGTAGCGCCTTGGGAAGCTGTGTCCCAGCGACTTGCAAGTCTGATGATTACGGGAAAAAAGCAGGATGCCCATGTGACAACACCGGCCAGTGTGGCACCGACCTGCTTTGTACAGTGAATAATCTGTGTCGTGGTTGCAAAGACGGCGAAGCTGGCTGCGCCTGTAAAACAGGAAACGTCTCTCCTTGCGCAGATGGGCTTCTTTGCAAAGACAACATCTGCAAAAGTTGTATCGGCGAGATCGGATGTGGATGCTTTGCAGACGACCGTTGTAACGCGGGGGCTCGCTGTGAAGACAAAAATGGCACCAAACAATGTGTTTCCTGCGGCAACACTCTTGAAGGCTGTTCATGTCGTGAGAACGCTGACTGCTTAACAGACGGACTCGTTTGTCTCGGTGGCTTCTGTAAAACCTCACAAACAGGTACTGTCGTCAACCAAAAACCGACCAATCCACGCTGCTATACTCCCTGTAGTGGCGATAGTATCGACTCCAAAACAGGTGCACTACAGATCTGTAGTGTGCGCTTCAAGCTCCGAGAAGGATGTCAGGCCAAACAAACCTGCACCAATGGTAGCTGCATCGAGAATGGCACAACACCAAAGGCTGATGAATACCCCAATTGCCAATCAAACACGGACTGCCCCAGCTGGCAAGCTTGTGTCAAAGACAGCAACGGCAAAGGGGTGTGTTATTCGGATTGTGTAGGCGACGCAGACTGCCTGGGAAAAGGTCGCTGCTATCGGTATGTTTGTAGACTCCCCTGCACAACGACAAATGGCGCCTGTCCAAAAGATCAACACTGCGAGACTGACGGACAGGACAAAGGTTTTTGTGTCCCCAAAACCAAAACCAACACGAGCAAGCCAGCAGCCTCGACCTCTCCTGGCTCATTCCTGTTGAGTAGCCAACAACTCTCCTTCACCAACCAGCAAACGACTGCCGTCTTTGAACTGTGGAACAAGTCAAACTTACCCGTCTCCTTTCAGATCAAGCGCCTACAAGACGACACACCAACGGGCGGGAATCCCCAAAGTGCGCTCAACTGGCTGCAATTTGGTGTATGTGCGTCCAACACAGACACCTCTTGCCCAACATTGAACAAACCACTCAACAAAAACAACCCATTCGTCATCGGCTCAATCGCGTCAAATACACGCATCCTCATCAAGATCGCCAACGCAGGTGGCAAGCCCGCAGCCTCATCGATCTACAAAGGTTCCTTTGAGGTTGATGGTGGTGTCTTAGGTAAACAGGTCGTGTACGTCGAGTATGCCCAGAGCGGAAACGGTCAGTGGGCCGGGAAAATTTATGCATTTGGTAACTTTAACGATCACAACCTCCCCAAATACAGCGACAACGTCTCGATCTCACAGCTTAAAGGAAATGCTTTCATCCAACGTTGGTGGGAATTCAAAAATAGCGCCCACTCCGACTCCGACTTCGAGGCTTTTCAAGCTGCTCTTCAATCCATAAAAAACGAAACATGGCGTATCGACAAAGCACTCACTGATTGCGCTGTCTTGCGAAACACAAACAAAGGAAACGTCGCCTGCTATCCATACAAAGGAAACAAAGACGGTTACGGCGTGCTCTCGGGAAGTTTAAGTGAGACTCCTGTCCCAACAGGGATCAGCGAGTTGAATATGGCTGTCAACCTACAAGAGACCAATAACGTCCTCAAAGGACGTATCGTCTCCGACCAAACCCTCCATTATCCAGGAGACCCGAGTATCGCGCTCACTTTCGAAGGAACAGCCGCACCTTCCGCCAAACGATTTACTCAGCTCACCAACATCAAAGCCGATGTGTATATCGGTGGTCGTTACAACCTCCACTCCAAAGACAACCCTACGGATGTCAAAAACCCCATCGTAGAAGGTAGCTGTGATACGACATTCTTCGCCAGAACCGCCGTGCCTTGGTTGGTTCCTGGGTTTTCGTTTGGAACCCACGCCAGCCTCGGACTGATCCGAGAGCGGTATGAATGTCGCAATGTCAAATACCCAAACACAGCAAGAGGAAACATCACTGCCAACGACGCCAAGGCGTTGAATATCGCATTGAGTCAGGCCAATACCATCCCCAACGGACGCTCCCTGATCCGTCGTATTGAGCTCGTCGACGGTGCCCTCATCCAAAACAAGTTTCTCTTCATTATCTTCCGCGAGCGGTTCCGCTCCTTCTTTGATCCAGCAAAAGGCCAGCTAAACGGCTCGATCAACAAAGACTTCACAAACTACGGTTACATGGTGCTCGAACGCGTGCCCGCCCAGTTATTCGGAAATGACGGAGGAACATGTCAGTCTGATGCCAACTGCACAGGGGACAAAAAGTGCTTTCAGGGATTTTGCCAGGATGATCCATACAAAGGCTCTGAGCCGCCGTCACTGACCACATGCACGACGACATGTTCGGGCGGACAGGAGTGTATTAACGGTGTGTGTCGAATCAAGAGCAAACTCGAACAGGTCAGTTGCACACCAGATGTCATTAAGGAGGCGACAGGGAGCACATTCTCACTCAGAGATAACCAGAACAACGTCGTCGTGACCAAACCCCAACTCGAATCCCTCGTCAACGCGCTGCTTTATGGACAACCAAAGACCACAGGGTACGGCTTGTACACAAGTGATGCAGAGATCAAACAAAACATTCACTACTTGTGTGACAAGACAGGTCAATTTGATGGTGGCAAAACCCAAGAGATCTGCCCAGTCGGAAGCCAGCTGATCTTCTTCGAATTATCCGATACAGATGGTAGCAAAACGTACAAACATCCATGTAACGATAGTGGAACGTGTGCTGTGGTGTTGCAAAAATATCGCACGAGTATCGCGAACTTTCGGGAAAATGTACAATGGCGTTGCAAAGACTCAAAGCAGGCGTTCTGTGACACCAACCGCACAAATCTGCGCGACGGGAAGGTCTTTTACAAGAAAGTCACCACAGGTACCTATTTGTCCCCATACAACAGCCTGCGCGCTGATATCGGGAATGCTTTCCGTTACAAGATCCAGTTTCGTAGTCGCACAGGCCAAAATGTCGGCTTTACCCCCGAGTTGTGCCAACCTGGGGCGAGTGTCATCCCTTACTGTTACGATCCAAAGCTCATCGAGCAATTGGAACGACGTGTGAACTGTCTTGAGTCCATTTACACGGATAAGGGAGTCTATGACGTCCTCGGTGTAGGGACGACACTTGCAGTCGCCGTCAAAAAAGAACTTCAATTTATCTTTGGTTACAAAAACACTCTGAGCACAACAGGAAATATATTCACAGAGCAAGGCTTTGAGACACTCAACGCCGAACTCAAGATCATGCTCGGAGACGACGCTTTCGTAAAAGCCGCGACCAGTCGATTCGATCTCGCGGGCTCCAACCTTTACTCTTTTGAGGGTGATAAACTCGAACCCAACGGCATCAGATTGACGGGTGCGCTTGGATACGAGATGCACAATCTGTATCTCGCTGTGCAGTATTACCAGATGGTCCTTGATCGAGCCTTTGCACAATCCTCGACCATCCAGGCATCTTTTCGCACAGGAAACTCGCTCGACTTCTTTATCACAGAAGAGACTGTCAACAATTACTTCCGCAAGCTGATCCTCGCGTCGACCAACAAAGCGCGCGCCTACAGCACGATCGCCCAACGTTATCATAAACTCGACCGTATCGACCTCGCCAAGAATGTCGTTCAGCGAGCATATGTCGCAACATTCATCGAATTTACCGTACTGACACGCTTGATGCGCGAGCTACTCAGTAACTCCAACGGTCTCGTCGCAGATGATATCAAACGCGCCATTGAACAGGCTGCGTTGACGTACAAAGCAGAGCTGATTCGCATGGGTGAGATCTTCAGAAAGGTCTCGAAACAGCTCGACTTTTTCGGGTTTCAGAGAGGCTACATCCCCTTCCCTGCGATGGAGAAAACCCAGACGAGCGCGTTCCGGGTGGCCTTTGACTTTGCCAGACAGAAAATGCTCTCGGCAAAAGAGAAGGAAAACTTGGCCCTCCAAAACAAGAGAAGCTACGACACAGACGCTGTCAGCTTCCAGAATGAGCTCGTCAAGATCCAACAAAACTACGAGAACCAACTCGTCGATCTCTGTGGTAGCATCAAGGCCAACGGAAAGATCTATCCAGCGATCCCCAAATACGCCTATCTCGACCCCAAAACAGAAGCCTTTGGCAACCCTTGTGGTTTGACAGGGACCGGACAACTATACACTGCACGCGCGAACCTCGACAAAACACGTATCTCCTTCCAAAGTTTGCGCATCTCCCACTCCAACGTCGAACAACAAATCATCAACGAAGAGAACCGGATCAAACAGTATTGTAAGACCAATTGGGATTTGGCTCAGTACACTTGGAGCATCAGAGGTCAGCAGAGAGATTTAAAATCACAAATCGAAAGTTCAAGAGCAGCAATCGAACGAGCCAATCAGACTTTCCAGGCCGTTTCAAGTTATGCTGAAGCAATAAAATGCTTTATCATCGCAGGGTTTTCAGCCGGAAGCAATTGCCCACAAGCCTTTGCAAGCGCAACTATCATCAACGCAGCGAGAGCAATCCGAGACTCCAACGTCAGTAAACAGCAAAACATCATCCAACAGAAACAACAAGACATCGCGAATCTGACCTCGACGCTGGAGCAGCAACAACTCAAAGTCCAATGTGATAACGCCAAAATCGAGAGCCAAATCCGTCTGACGAACCTGCGCAACTCCATGCTCAACTTCGAGCTCGACGCCTTGAAGGCTGACTACGATATCCGTATCGCCATCTCCAACATCACATCACTCGAAAACAAAGCCCAACGCCTGATCGCACAGATGGATGAGTCTTCACAGCTCGCGATCAATGTTCAGGCCGCCAAAAATGATCCAAACGTCCGTATTTACAAAAACGACGCGATCATCACAGCAGAGATGACCTTCGACATCGCGTTACGAGAGGCCTACCGGACCACCCTCGTCTATGAATACTACACAGGTACGAGCTACGCCCGAAAAGGAGAGCTATATCTGACTCGTATGGTCTCCTACGGCAAGTACGCTCTCGAAGCGTACCTCACACAGCTTGAGCTGGACTTTCGGGAGTTTGAGGAACAAAACGGCAAACCAGATACTCGTGTCGCGGTTTACTCCCTACGAGATGATATTCTCAATATCGAACGCATCGATAAAACCAGCGGCGCGCCAAGGACCATCGCGCAGCGTATCGCTGACTTCCAGGCCGCGCTCACAGATAGAAACCGCCTCAACAACGAAGGCTTCATATCATTTCCATTTGACATCTCTGTGGACAAAGGCACCTCAAAGGTCTCCCCCATCACCTATAACCACAAGATCCTCTACATCGAGGCCGAGTTTGTTGGTGGTGATGTAGGTGACGCAACGGGACGCTTGTACCTCCGGCAAAAAGGGACCGCGTGGCTGCGACTCGCGGGCAATAAGTTCGAATACTATGTGCTTCCGCCTCGCACCGCTGTCGTCAACCCCTTCTTTAACGGCATTAAGAGTTTTGCACCTGCTGTGTACCAAAACTACCAGCTCCGCGAACGTCCACTCGCCAACGCACATTGGGAACTTTTACTCAACCAGTTCAGCGAACGCGTCAACCAGGATATCAACCTCAACAGCCTCAACGATATCCGGCTGTACATCTACTACACCGACTTCACCGAACAATAAATCCAATGTGAAGGTGGAACAGATACATAAGGCTGTTGGAGACAAAAAAGCATGAGACTTCATCAACCACCCTCTTTCCTTGCAATAACCTAAAAACAACCCCAGTCCACAACGTCCCATATGAGCTATGGAGTCATGAAAACAATGCGAACCTCCCTTTCCCTCGTCTTTTTCATCTGCATTTTCACATATGTGTCCTTTGTGTCGGCAGATACGCCCGATTCCAAGTCAGGTGTATCCCCAAGTGTCCTGCGTCTCCCAAAAGGTCCAGGCTCACTCGAAGGTGTCGGAGAAAATGTCAAGGTGAGTCTCAATATGGGCACCATGGCGTACAACATCGGCGTCAAGATCCCGACAGGTCGCAATGGGATGACTCCACAGCTCGGTCTTTCGTATAGCTCTGGAGGTGGGACGAGTTGTGTAGGGATGGGGTGGAAGCTCTCCGGTATCCAAAGCATCGAACGTATGACCGTTCGAGGACTCCCCAAGTATGACAACACAGACACATTTACATCGGGTAGTGGCGAACTGGTGCTTGTCCCAGGCTCTCCTTACTACCGCGTCCGTTACGAAGGCTCCTTTGTCCGGTATCGCTGGCACCGCAAAGACGCACAAGATCAACAAGGTTACTGGACCGCCGAATATCCAGACGGAAGCATCGGATTCTTTGGCACGAGCAGCGAAGACCGAAGCCTGGCTGGAAAGGTAGCCGATCGTGCCGGACAAATCTTTGGTTTACAAGGAACATACCGTTGGTATCTCCAGAGCAAACTCGACCCCAACGGAAACAAGATCGAATACAGCTACCTCCGAGATGGTGGACAGCTCTATATTTCGACGATCCGGTGGGTCTTCAAGACAGACAAGACCTCTCTCTACACGGTGTTCTTCAAGTACCAGACAAATGACCGTGTCGATCCCACATCTGACGCCAAACCCGGATTTGTCATCACAACGCGCAAACTCCTCGACCAAATCATCATTCAGGCTGACGGAAAATCACTGCGCACCTACAAGCTGACCTACGACGCACCTGCTGGCCTGTCGAGACTCACACGAGTCCTACAATACGGAAGAGATGAAACCTCCATCCACCCCATCTTCTTCACGATGACGTACACAACAGCAGCGAGCACGACGATCAAACGCTCCCCTATCACCATGAAAACAGGCGCCGGCGTCAACTTTAAAACTGGAAACATCGACCTCATCGACATAAACGGCGACGGACTACCGGACATTGTCGACACCAGTTCATCCACACACACCTTCCGCCTGAATCAACTCGTCGTCGACAACAAACTACAGCAAAAAACCCATAACTTCTCCCAACTCATTCAAAACCCCACGACAACAAGCGCACAACTTAAGAATCCCAAAGTCCACATGCTCGACGTCGATGGGGATGGGTTCACAGACCTCGTAGACACTGTCACGCAGCAGATATACCGATGCCAGGGCAACGGACGTTGGGAATCAAAGGCGATCTCCATTCAAAAAGTACCGCCCACACCTGGAACCAACGCAAACGCTCGTTTCTTCGACTACAATGGAGATAAGAAGATCGATGTCATCATCAGTGATGGCACAACAACCTCTTACTACGTCGGTGATGGCAAAGGTAACTGGACCTACACCCCTTCATCAGAAAATATAGGTGTATCATTTAAGGATGGAGGGCTAAAACTCCTCGATCTCAACGGTGACCACCTTCAAGATGCCATCCAAATGCTCGCAGGACAACTACGTTACAAGCTGAATCTCGGATGGGGTCGGTGGACCGGATGGAACACCATCTCTGTTCCAGGCTTTACGCAGTCCATGACGAAGCTCGCACAATTTGCCGACATCAATGGCGATGCACTTAGTGATATCGTCGTCTTTTCAGGAAACAGCGTGCGCTACTTTGTCAACAAGAGCGGCAACGCTTTCTCCTCTGGCGTCTTGCTACAAAACAACAACATCCCAGATAGCACAACACACTCTATCCGCTTTGCCGATATGAACGGTAACGGCACACGGGACATTGTCTGGATCAACGCCTCCGGACAATTCACATACTTGGAGCTCTTTGATAGACGCCCCAACCTGCTCAAGAGTGTTCACAACAATATCGGCAAATGGATCGAGGTGACGTATGGCTCGTCTGTTCACCAACAAATGCGCGATATCCAAGCAGGAAAAGATTGGATACATAAATTCCCATCCCCCTATCCTATCGTCGAACAGGTCAAGACATGGGCCACTGGCCCAGGTGGAAAACAACTCTCTCTTCAAACCCAAGAGATCCGCTATCACAACGGATACTACGATGGAGGTGAGAAACAATTTCGAGGATTCCAGGATGTCGACTCGATCATGCACGGTGACAGCTCAACAGAGACCAAAGTCGAAACGTACAAATTCGATATCGGTAAGCTCGATCCGTACCGCAAAGGCAAGCTCCTAGAGCAAAGCCTCAGCAACGACAAAGGCAAGATATACCAAACACAGGTCTCCAATTATGCCCTCTGTAACGTCGAAGGAGCACAGGCAACATCCACTCTGACGTACCCTGTCAAATACTATTGCCTAAAAAGCCAGGAGACAACGCTTAAAGAAGGTCTCGACGCAAAGCAGTGGAAGGTCACACGCACCGAATACGTATACGATGGTTACGGAAATGTCATACAGACATTGACACTCGGTGAAAAGGACAAGAGTGGTGACGAAAAGTATATCAACACCGAGTATATCGAACCCAACGGTCATTGGTTCCTGCGCAAACCAAAGCGACGTGTGATCTTCGCAGACCCTAATAGCACACGCCGCACAGAAGAGAAGTACTATTACGATAAACCCGACTTCAAAGGGATGCCTTATGGGACCCTCTCGCGAGGAAATCTCGCCCGCACAACGGTCAAGGTATCATCGGACAAGAGCGAGCTTATCGAGCGAGGTCGTGCAAAATATGACGACTTCGGAAATATCCTCGAACAACAAGACGCGAACGGAAATAGGCGTAGCTTTGAATGGGACACTGACTATAGCCGATTCCCGATCAAAGAGAGCGTCCACCTCGGGACACTGACCCTGACGATGTCCGTTAAGTGGGAACTGAGTATCTCACAGATCGTCGAGAGCACAAGCTGGAACGGTCATATCACTCGTTACAAGTACGATGTCTTTACAAGAATCTCAGGCATCGCGAAGCCCGGTGACAAGCTCGACAAACCAACACAGATGTTCGAGTACGACATCAAGTCTCCTCTGAGCAGGATCATCACAAGACAACGCAGCGCAAGTGGAGGTGTGACGGACCAAGAACAGATCCAATGTTTCGATGGAATGGGTCAAAAACGTCAGGTGCGTGTACTCTCAACAGTAGGACGTTACCAGATCCAGGGACATGTCGACTTCAACAACGCTGGAGGCAAAAGCAAGGTCTGGAATCCCTACAGCTCACAGAGCACAGAGTGTGCGTTCGAGGCGCCGAAGGAGACGCCTTTTGTGCAGATGTTCTTCGACGCAAAAGGGCGTAGTCTTCGTCAGGTCCATCAGGACGGCAGCATCACAAAGACTGTGTACAAACCCTTTGAGACGGCCTTCTACGATGAAGAGGACAACAAACAGGGGTCTCCACACTACGACACCCCAAAGATCACCTTCACCAACGGCCTTGGTCATGTACTCGAAGTTGTAGAGTACGATAAACCCGGCCATCAAATCAGTAAAAAGTTCAAATGGGATGAGGTCAACGTCCTCAGCAAAAAGCAGAAGGTTGGATTGCCTCAGCTCGTGGCATTCACAGACGCAGATGGGAACGTCAAACGTCAAGAGCACGATCTGCTAGGAAGAGTCACACTCGTCAAAGACCCCAACACAGGGGATATTGTCTATACATACGACGCCCAAGGGAACTTACTGACACGTAAAGACGCCCGTGGGGTCACAACTTCGTACACATATGATAGCGCCAATCGATTGACATCGTTGATGGAGTTGGGCAAAGCCGACACGAAGATCACCTTCAGCTACGATAACACCAATACTCTCTACACAAAAGCCAACAATCTCAAAGGCAAACTTGTCTCAATTCAGTATCCAATTGGCGCTGAGTATTTTGACTACGATGAACGCGAACGCCTCTCGACATACCGAAAGCACGTCTTTGGCCACGACTTCGATTTTGTGATGACCTACAACAACGTCGATCAGCTCGTCAAAAAGCAATTCCCAGATGGACGCATCCTGAAGTACAAATACGACGCGATGAACCGCATGGTGGAGATCCCGGGATACATCTCAGAGATCACGTTTGCGGACAATGGACATATCCAGTCCTGGAAGACCGCAAATGGCGTGCAGACAGCCCACCAATACGACAACAGATTGCGGTTGAAGTCCCTTCAAGTGGGACAGGGTAAGTTACTTGATTTTGCGTACACATACGACACGAATGGTAACTTCTTGGAGATCAAAGAGTCCTCTACAACGAAGAAATATACATATGATTCATTGTACCGGCTGACCCGTGCGGATATTGGCGATGAGGTCCTTCAGTACGCTTACAGTGACACGGGGAACATCCTCAAGAAGGAGTCATCGCTCGGCGCGAAGAGTCCGGGTCATGTGGGTGATTACGATTACGGTTCATCACAACCTTACGCGGTGAAGAAGGCAGGCGCAGTCAATCTGTCTTACGACAAAGCCGGGAACGCTTCTTCACATCGGGGTCTGGCTCACAAGTGGGATTTTATGGGCAGACGGGTGGAGACATCGTCTCAGGGGAGTCTTTTGGGTCAGTATTGGTATGGTGCCGGAAAGATCCGTCAGGTGAAGTATGAGCAAAAATTGCACACGATCTACATCTCACCAGATTACGAGATACGCGAAGGACAGGCGATCTTGTACATCATGATGAACAAGCAACGTGTTGCTTCATCGGCCCAGACGGCTTCGGTTGAGAAAGTGTATGACGATATCGCGCCGGGTAATGGGGATACAACATATGTTGCCAAACCAGATGGGACGTTGAATGTCGCAGACGCGATGCTCGCGTACCACATTCAAGCGGGTACAAGGAAGGCCGAGCTTCGCAAACGCGAGGTCAAAGGTGGACTTGCTGAAGGTGTGATGGCTTCGAGGTTACATCAGTTATTGGATGAAGGGAAAGAGGTCAAGCAATTTTACCACATGGATCACCTGACCTCGACCCGGAAGGTCACGGACGAAAAAGGCGAGGTGAAAGGCGAAGTTGATTACTACCCTTACGGTGCTCCCAAAGGCGCAACAGGTGGCGGGATTGTCTTTGGTTACATGAACACAGAGTTGGATCGTGCGACAAACCTGAATTACGCCAAGACACGGTATTTGGATACCTCTTTGGGCCGCTGGATCAGCGCAGATGGCAAATTTGAAAAGTTGCACTCTATCAAAGACGAAGCCCACATATTCAGCTATGTAAATGCAAATCCGGTACGATATCTGGATCCCAATGGTACAAAAAGCGTTGGTCCACTAGAAATTCTATCTCCCATAGCAACTTCATTACGAACTGCAGCAGCTTTTGTTCATCCAAAAGCAACAACAAGAGAGAGAGTTGCAAGAAGTATCCAACTAGTCGGAGATGTAATAAACACAGTAGGAACATTTGTAACAGCCACTGGCGCTGGTGCTCCCTTAGGAATAGGTCTAAAAATTGGCGGCACCTTACTTAGCTATACCGCAGGGGTTGCTGCCGATACATATAAAAGTCAAAGAGAGGGTAAAACAATCTCAGGTACGAAACACGCCTTAAGTGCGTCAACAATGCTCAAAAATGTCATAGACGCTGCAAAAAAGGATACAAAGACAATATTTACGAAGCCTGGAAAAGCTTTTAAGGGCCTTCTTGATGTAAAAGGTGTCTATGATGGTTTCATGGAACTCAACGAAGCGATACAGATAAGACAAGGTAGGGGGATCAAAAAGAGGCCGCCTTCAAGAAGTGGGTTACCTATCACCAAAGGATAAAACAATGAGAGCTTCAATAAATATCCTGAATCTGGCTCAGCTCAAGCTCCCAAAAGGCACTATCATAGCGCTGGCAACATGAAAGGAACCAAAAGATGAACAACTCACAACTAGAAACTCGACTTCTACGACTCGAAGCAGAACACCTGCGATTTCGCCGCCTTGTGTTTCGCTCAGTTGGCGTCGTTCTCGGATGCTTCGTGTTGTTTCTTACCATCAACACCCTCATGGCACAATCAGCCCCCCTCGTATACTCCGGCTATCTCGAAGAAAAAGGTATACCTATCGATGGTTTACGAGATGTCAAATTCACACTGTGGGACAACACCACAGGAGGAACGACCCCTCTTTGTACAGACGAGTTCACAAACACTTCGTTTCTTAGAGGTCGCTTCAAGCTCCCTCTCAAAAACTGCCTCACTACGTTCCAGCAAAAAACATCTGTCTGGGCTGAGCTCTCGATCAAAAGTCCAGGTTCATCCAGTACGACATACACACCATTGGGACGACAGCAAGTCGGTGCTGTCGCACTTTCAAAAAAGACACTAGACCTTGGCGTAGGTTCCGTTCAATGCTCAAACCAAAGCTACTACGAAGTCCCAACCT
Source organism: Deltaproteobacteria bacterium (assembly GCA_002731275.1). GTDB lineage: Bacteria > Myxococcota_C > UBA6777 > UBA6777 > UBA6777 > UBA6777. The sequence continues at coordinate 36,019 of PCBK01000123.1, forward strand.
CCGTGGGCACACATTGCTCTAAAAAATTCACATTGGTAAAGAAATCCGTCGTTCTCGCGACCTTCTCAGGGTACGGACGACATGATGGAGGCTCTGGCTCCTGCCAATTTTTCATCACATTTGATACAGAAAACAGAAACAACAATACATCCAACGGCACAAGCTGGCTCTCAGGTCCACAGGGCCAGGTCGAATCCGTCAGCAGCACACGAATGATCGTACTCAACAAAGGTACTCATGAGGTCTTTTTGAATTTGAAAGCCAGTTCTGGCACAAAATGTATCCTTGCAGCTGCAACCCTCAACGCCGTCTACATCCCAACAAACTGAGGCAAGAAGATTGGGTATGAACGATTCCCAACGAGAAAATCGACATCTCCGACTCAAAGCAGAACACCAACGTTTTCAGAACCTTGCCATTCACACAATGGGCGTAACTCTCGGATACTTCATCCTATTCATAAACCATTCACACAAATGAAGGGATTCAACGAATGCAATCCAACGAAATCGAGAAGCAGTTCGAATCACTGCAACATCAAATCAAAATGCTCAAGAATATTCTTGCAACGCTCCTCTTGGTATGTGGCGGAGTCGCCTCTCTGTGGTTCACACAGTCACTCTTGGGAACGGCTGGAGCGAAAGGTATCCCCACAATAGATCCACTGGTTTACTCCGGATATCTCGAAGAAAACGGAACACCTGTCAATGGAAAAAAGAACATTGTCGCAACATTGTGGGATGGAACAAAACAAGTCTGCAATACAAACAACACCTCAAAACCAGTAGACTTTGTCAGAGGACGTTTCCAAATGACATTGCCTACAGATTGTTTCGCCGCTGTCAAACAGTATCCGAGTCTCTACATACAGATAGAAGTCGACAAAAAAATACTCGCCAAAAATAAATTGAATGTCGTTCCATACGCCATCAACGCGTTTCATGCCATTAACGCAACGATCGCAGACAGAGCAACCAACGCCGACCAAGCCACAAACGCAAACTACGCAACAAAATCCGGAAGCACAGGAGACGCCAAAACATTAAACTCATACCAAATGTTCACAGCCCACCTTGATGGGAATTGCACCATCAAAGGAAAGTCTCGCTCCTGGCTTTCAGCGAGTAGCAATGGACCAACGGTATGTAACATTGCATTCAATTCTGGGATATTTACCTCCGCACCGATCTGTGTTTGTACATCCCGACACCTCAGCGGCATTGCACACACAGTTTGTCAGATTGGAAATGTACCAACTGTATCAGGGATGAGTATCCAAACCCACGCTATCGCCGCAGCAGGTATCCCCACAACAGATACATTCATCATGTGTATGGGGAAATAAGCCGAAAAAAGCCACAAACGTCAACGACAACAGGCGATCTGATAACTTTTGTCACAAGAGGTGCCGCGCATCCCAATCTCCCTCCCGTTGGCTTGGAAAAGCACCATCCCCTGAATAGTCCCTGTCCCCTTCGACCACCAGCCACCACAGTTCGTCATCTTGTAGGTTTTGTTGTTCTCTTGGTAGATGTTGTGACTCGCAGACGCAAACCACACATAAGCAGTCGGAGGGAATGATTTCACATGAAGGACACCATCCCGTAATGAACGCAAAATTTCCTCCCCCGTACACATGTGTGCTGTAGGCCCATATTTCGAGCGACATTTTGCTTGTGCTCCAATCCATCCCCCCATATTACCGTGATTTGGAGAGGGAGACAGACCTTGAAAAAGAGGCTGATAGCTGGCTGTCGGAACAGCCCCCAATTGTGTCCGTCCCAACGCTCTTGAAGTCATACCAGCCTTATCCCAAACACGCACTTCAACCCACAAACCATTGTAAAAGCGCAGCACAGACTCACACGCACTCGAAAGCTTCGTCTTAAAGCGTCCCCGGACAAAATCAACATCGTGTTTTTGCATCAAGCACTTGCGATCATTTGTCGCATTCGTGCTCGCTTGTGAGAGCCATAGAGATAACTCCAAGGCCCTCTTCCCATTAACAGGAGTCCCTTTTTCTTCGAGGTAACCGGAGTACGTAAGAGGTGCCGACTGAGCCATTAAATACCCAGAGGCCCCCAAAGCCGTTGCTCCAAGTAACATCACGCTCAACAAAAAGATCACCCCGCGATGAATAAAGCGGGAGGATCTTTTTGCTCTCTCCTCAGCCTCATGTTTCTCTCTCTCCAAGACACTTAGCTTCTGTTCCAGCTCCTCAAACTTTGAGTCAATCGCATTCATTGAATGTTCCATCATATTCCTTCCCAGTAGTGGACTGTTTCAAAAAACCAACAAGAACACCCACTAAAGGGCAACACAACAAACCCTATGATCAGGCAGATCACAAAACAGGAACTTTGATAGAACACAATGCTCCTTTCGGCATCTCATAGCGCTGCAACAAAATCAACAGCTGACTTTCCAACCGCATGATCATTCCCCACTTGGAACAGCCCTCTGACATGTAAACACAAACACGTGAGACCAGAGGAGAGTCAAATGCACAATGAAGACAAAGACGTCAGAGAACTGCTCAGCATACAACAAGAACAAATTCAAAAACTTCAGTATACTCACCGTCAATTTAGAGCACTCATCTACCGCACGATAGCAGGCCTTGTTGGCTGTACCGTCCTCTTTGTCATGACAAATGTCCTCATGGCACAATCAGCTCCTCTCGTGTACTCCGGTTACCTCGAAGAAAAGGGGAAGCCCATCGACGTCAAAAAGGATGTGAAGTTCACCTTATGGTCAGCTGCATCAGGAGGAACAGCCCCCCTTTGTACCGATGAATTTCCCGACACTGACTTTGTCAGAGGTCGCTTCAAACTCCCTCTCAAAAATTGCCTCACCACATTCCAACAAAAGACTTCCCTTTGGGCTGAGCTCTCCATCAAGCCGCAAAATACTCCCGCAACGGACTATAAATCGACAGGACGCCAACAAGTCAGCAACACCCCATATGCCAAAAGTTCACAAAACACCATCAGCGATGAAAACATCCTCATCCAATCCAACAAAGGCAAAATCGATATCTGGGCGCTCTCAGGAAAAAAACCCATCGGTATCAAATCCAATGGAAACATTTCTATCGAAGCCGGAGATGACCTAAAGCTCAGCGGCGCGAAGGTCACAATCGTATCTCGAATGAGCGGTGCCGTGATCGATGGAGATTTGCAAGTCAACGGTACCATCAGAACGACAAAACAATCCATCTCGTGTAGAACAGTGAGTGTAAAAAGTACGTCCACAAAAGACTGGTATGTCAAATGTCCATCAGACACAATCATGACTGGTGGAGGTATCGAAGTGCCAGGAAATGCTGCACTTGTCCGCTCCCGACCTACCTCGAAGAACGATGGTTGGGAATGTCAAGCAAACACAACGGCAGAAAAAACTTGCTATGTAAGATGTTGTTCGACCCTTTAAACGACCTTCCACTCCCCCCATCAAAAAATCCGAACAAATCCGAACAAAGTATCCACCTATATTGAACGAGTTATGCAACGAGGGGCAAAAGCAACCAATGAGGGAGCAAAGGCTCAAACAAAAATGCCCACATTGATTTCCCCTCAGAGATCGTTTAATTGCAGATGACAAACTGATTTACGCTCACAACAAGTGCTCGCTCACAAAGGAGGACAAATATGCCATTCTTTTCCAGGACATGTGTGTGTCTCACCGCTATCTTATTTATCGGCTGTGGCGTCTCTTCAGAGGACTTGCAGAGAGAAATCGCTCTTTACTGCACTAACAACCCGGACAAATGCAAGGGTAGCCAGGGAGCACAAGGACCCCAAGGAACAGCTGGCAAAGATGGGAAAAATGGACAAGATGGTGCATCGTGTTCGGTTGACAGGACTCTCACCAACGCAGAGGGAGATACAGAGATCGTCTTCAAGTGTGGTACACAATATTCACAAGTTGTCGTGAAAAAGGGGGAAAAAGGCGACACAGGCGTCTCAGGAAATGATGCTCCCAGTAAGATCAGATTTGAATGCTCAACAAAAGTAAATCACGTTGTAGGCTCCACGGGTGGAGAAAAAACGGTTACGTGTCCTGCAGAGTGGTTTGTCACAGGAGGGGGATTTACAGAGGATGTTGGAGACAAGTACGCCACAAGAAGCCACCCCCGAGACAATGGTTGGTATTGTCGATGGACCCCAACAGTTCCAACGACCAAGGTATTCACGTGCTACGCGATCTGCTGTCGAGCTTGGACAGATGGTTAAACACCACCAGTACAACAAATTTTTAGCCGCCACCTATGCCAAGTGATACTTTGTAGAGGATGAGAGCAACAAAGCACCTGAGGGCTGAGACTTGTTAGGAGGTTACTTTTCAAAACTCGTATTTTGGGGCGTTGTCGGTAAAGGTTTGGGGAGCTGATTTGTACTGGGGACTTGTAGACTGACAACTTCAAGTGCAATTGTATCCAACCAGATCTTTCCCTGTCCAGACAACAACACCCCAAACGCGATCTTTGTGGCCTCATCTGCAACATCCAACACAACGGTGTAACGCTTCCAACCATTGGTCCCACGGATCGGACGTCTCTGCATATTGTCGAAGGCCAAAAGCTTTCGCTTCTTCCCATCCACACGCATCCACAAACCAGACCACCAACGTACATTTTGTGTCTTGATCCAGGCACTTAATCGCACACGTTTGCCACGAAACCTCGTCGCCTGAATCGCCTGCATCAGCGTCCCAAATCCCTTCTTCCAAGATGATTTGGAGGCGAGAAATCCGCTGTGTTTGCCGCTGTGTTTTTCCGACTTGTCCACCCCACACTCATAATCCTTGAGCGCGCTCCCGTTGAGACTCCAACCCTTCGGCGCTTTTGCATCACCAAAGGACGGATAAAACGACCCACAAAGGAAACAAACAAACACCAGTATCTTCCACTTCATCATCAAGACCTTTCATATCGTGAAGGCGTAAAGCCCCTTCTTTAGACGGAAGAGGTCGAACATTGCACCGATTACCTTGTTTCATCTACAAATGAATGTATAGAGAGCATCTTTTGTTGGAAGGACTCAATGGTTCCAGGCCTTCGTCCCAATGAAGCCCCATCCTCACCAACAGAATCCAATCTGACTTCTTGGATGAAAAACCTCAACTGTCGGGCCTCTTGCAAACAATGCTTGCGCTCCTTGACGTCCTGACACATCGATACATCGCTCGACGCCCTCGAAACAAGTGGCCGCTTTCGCACATGTCGATGCAAAGTCCTGGACGCAACCTTCTCTGTCTGTCCACCCCAAAAAAACATCCATCGTCCGCCACAGAGCAACACGACCGTAACTGCAACCCACGCGAATGGTACAAACCACCTCTGATAAAACATCCAAAAGCCGACTCTGATAGACGAAGAACGAGCCAACTCCTCCTCCCAGGCAGCGAGCACGTCGACTTGAAATGTCTCTGGAACCTCAGGGACTTCATATAACGGCAAAACAGCACGAAGTTCTTCACATCCTTTGTCTGGTTCAGGTCCGGTGCTCATCACAAAAACTCCTGAATCTGCTTGTTGATCTGTTCTCTAGCCCGTGATAAACGCGACTTGACAGTCCCTTTACGAATAGAGAGGGCTTCCGCAATCTCCTGATGGCTCAACTCGTGATATTCCGCGAGCAAAAAGACCGCTCGAAACTCTGGCTTCAACGAATGAATCGCCTTCTCCAGAGCGACCGCGAGCGCACGCTGTCGCGTCATTTCGTCAGCCTGTTCAGGCGCGATGAATTCGTGGACATCACCGCGAAACCACTCCCAACGCTCCCGCTTTCGAAGTTCGTTAAGTGCCAACCTCGTCGCGATGGTCAGTATCCAGGTCGACAGACGCGCTGATCCATCGACTCGAAAGGTCTTCAAGCTCCGAAACACGCGTAAAAACGTCTCCTGCGCCAAATCCTCAACACGCTCCTGTTTCCCTTTTGGATTCAGCATCCTCCACAACAACGAAAAGACTGCTTTTTCATACGTCGCAACCAGGGCTCTACACGCAGCAGCCTCATTGCGTTGTGCTCGAACCAGAGTTGCAAGATCGATCTCACTTCGCACTCGCATCTCCTTTCCTCTGTTTCACACAACGACAACCAAATGGTTCCCACTTTCTTTTTTCTTTTTGGGAACCCCCTACAGAGTCCTGTGTGTAACAGGGCAAACACACCACCTTCCCACCATACAACAGAAGGAACCCATTATGAAGCGTAAGCACCTCATCATCCCGTTGTCCTGTTTGTTTGCCTTGTTCAATGTCTACTGTTCTCCATCGCTCCCCCAAACAGAACAACTCGCCGAACAAACCACACAACCAGACGCAGGTCACAAAGAGTGGGCACCAGACAACACCTCAAGTGACGAAGCCCCCATTGATAGAGTCGTAGAGACGACCATTCTCCCAGAACACACAACAGAGCAAAAGACCTCAACTGATGAGCCAAAAAAACCGTTATTTGAGAGGCCTTCTTCAGGTTGGTGTTCACGTATGGCAGCAGGTCCTGCTGGGAAACACAGTATCGCAGTCGACCTCTCGATGGCACACAGTACATTGCGCTTCTTTGGGATACACAAAGGTTATCCTCATGTCGATGGTATGCTCGCCAAGGGTCTGCAACAGTCCTCATCGGCTTCGGCTCGTGCCCTCTCTGGCTACACATCGGATTCTTCGATCTGTGTATTATCAGCTTCGACGTCGCGTGTGGAGAGCGTACAAGTCACCATGAAAGGAGACGTCGCGACGATCATCCCAGGCCATGGAGATTGGTCTCTGCCAGCGAATACACAGGTCGCCATACTGGATCTGCGAAACGTCCCCACATCCCCTGAGCTGCAAGCTCTCCTAGAAAAGATCGTGGCCCAAGTAATCACCCAAGATCTCCCCATGCCCAATCGCGCGGTCATCCTCCACAAGGGCATGAAGGATGAAGTCTTCTCCGCACAAAACACATACACCAACCACATCACCCGTACTTTAGGGAGCACCCTACTCGCCAAGGGAAAGAAAGAGCTCCCACTCATCATCTTGATCGGAAAACTTATCTCACCGGCAGTCGCGCGAATTGCAGGATCTTTACGATTCCATCGCAGAGCCTGGATCGTTGGAGAATCGATCCCAACAACCATCGCAGAAAGTCGATGGCAAGGGGTTGGTCAGGCCGGGATCGCGTTTAGAACGATGGAGTTGTCCAACAACAATACGCTCTGGCCAGACACCATTCAAGCGGACCATCCGATGTCTCACCTTGAGACATTGACCAAAAAACTATCTGAGAAGACTGAGCTCCCTGCGTTGCTTACAGGCATTCCGCAAAGACCGAGGATCAAACCACACCATTACTTTCAGAAATTCCACACACAGCTCCTCTCAAAAGCGAGCCTCCAAGCAGCGTTGTTGATCGCACATGGTGCACTGAGGGCGTTCTTTCCATACTTTTCGACAGTAGGAGATCGGATAGACGAACGTTTAGAGGAGACACTCAAAACGGCGACGTCCACAACACTCGATGATGTCACAGCCAGAAATATTCTCCGTCGTTTCGGAGAGTCCATCAAAGATGGGCACTGCTTTGTCAATTATCGTGGCCGCTCTTCCGCCAAGGGATTTATGCTCGTCGAGTTGGACAAACTGAACGGCAAACCAGTGATACGCCGCACCGCTCATACAGAACTAAAGGTCGGCGACACCATCCTCTCTATCAATCATGTGTCCGCAGAAAAGTGGTTCACTGAGGAGTACAAACGGACCTCTGCAGCGACTCCTGGCTATCAGTTTGATATGGCTGCGAGAGAACTCAATCGGATGTTTGGCCCGGTGGTGCTAAAACTCCAATCTGTTGATGGAGACACTCGCACCGTGACAGTGCAACCACAACCTTACGAAGCGTACAGCAAGTTTGCCCAGAAACCATTTCGCCCCGCAGGGTTTCTCAAAGACCTTCATGCCGAGGATGTCATGTATGTCGATTTGGACAACAAGGCCATCGACCAGACGGACTTCAACGCAGTCATCCAAATGATGCAGAACGCAAAAAGCCTCGTGTTAGATATGAGAGGATATCCCAACAGGACATCATGGCAACTGTTACAACATATCGCGACCAACCCCCTCCCCTCTCCTTTGTTCTCAACGCCAGAGTGGAAGGGTCCATCCGACCTTCGTCGGAGTGAGTCCAGTTACGACCTTCAGGCATTGACACCTGTCTTTAAGGGGCCTGTGGCTTTCTTGATCGGTCCTCGCTCCGTCTCAAGCGCCGAGCATGTCAGCACGATGCTCAAACAGATCAATCGCGTAACCTTTGTGGGCCGCACGACTGCCGGAACAAATGGAAATATCACGGGGTTGGTATTACCAGGTTTGTTTACATTCACGTTCACAGGGATGGAGATTTTGTACAGGGATCGAAAACCATTTCATGGGATTGGAATCGTCCCAGATATCGAGGTGAGCCCCACACCACAAGACCTCGCACAAGGTAAAGATCCAGTCCTGCAAAAAGCCATCGAGTTTCTGAAAAAGCCATAATGAAAAAGAGTTGTTGCCCAAAGAGAGGGCTGCCTTATCCCTCGGCGTGGGTGATATTGAGCCACTGGAAGTAATGCAAGAACTTGTCCGCCTCCAACAAGAAGATCCCATCGTTCTTCCCGTCGTGTCCAGGTTCCGAGCTTCCCCACGGGTTACGCAGCTGCACGAACTTGCCTCCGTCCTTCTCCTCAACCCCCAACACACTGTAGGCATGGGACGCATAAATCCTTGAGCCTGCATAACGACTGCTCTCGTCTGCTGAGTTCGCGTAGGTCACAGCCGTCCCAGGCCAACCCTCAGCGGTCGCCTCTTTGAGCCGATCAAAGATCTGATCCGCCTGTGCTGTCGGCAAAAAGTGCTCATCGTTTTGTGTCGCCCCTGTGAACATCATCATCATCTTGTGAGACCAACCACTCTCGATGTTCTGGTAACCATTGTCCTTCAGCGCAGCGTAGGCCTTTTCGAGGATGGGATACCACATCTCCATCTTCTCCTTGTCCCTGTTGTCCACGTTGGCACCACCGTAAAGAGGTGCCTGGTTGGAACGCACGTACAACTCACCATCGACAGTCACAGACACAGGCTCACGCTTTCCGGAGTTTGGGGGCTGCTCGACGTTGAAGGTGACTGTGTATGTACCATCACCGTTGTCATTCATCATATTCTCGATCATCTCAGGATGAAAGTGCGCCACAGTCGACGCCGCCGCACAAAAATAGCAATTGCCCAGACTCCCTTGTTTGACATCACCTGCTTGCGCACCATTCACGAACAGCGGTCCCGTGTAGCGGATCTTTCGCGTACCAGAGAGGCTGTGTTTGCGGGCTGTCAGTGGATCTTGCAGATCGGTGATCTCCTTCGCCTCCACCTCACGGACCATCACTGCCGAGAAGTCTTTATTGTTCGTCCCATCACTCACGGCGATCTGAAAGGAATCACCAGCCTGTCCCTTTAATTGAATGCCCTCAGGGATACGCCCCTCTTCGTTGAGAGTGAAGTGATGTTGCTCACCAGTCCGTTGGTTCGTTAATTGAAAGGCTGTCCCTGGTTCGGAGAGGACACCACCACCTCGCTGAATGGGACGCAGTGTACCTTCTGTATCGACAGTGATGCCGAGCCCTTTGGGGCCAAGCTGAGCGTTACGTTGGTCCAGATCGCCGCCAGCTTGCATGGAGATCCAATTGCTCACCTGCCCACCCACCCCACGTGTGCGAACTCTCAAATGATCACCTGGTTGGATCTGTCCACCATCTCCCAAAAACTGCCCACTATGATCGGCCTCAAAGCGCATCGCATGATCCTTGTGATAGGCTTTCTCTGGTGCGGCTGAGACATTCACGACCTCGATCGCATCACCTTCCTGGACATCAGGTGTCAGGACCTGATCTTGTTTCAGACGTTCAACGAGAGTGTGAAGAGAAGCAGACTTAATGGAGTTGGGCATGATGACATATCCTTGCATCTGAGTGATTGAAATTCGAGGGAAAATTTTCTCAAAGAGCGGTCTCATGTCAAGTAGGCACACAAAAAATGATGGAAGAAAGCAGCAACACGAGCGACCACGATTGGCCAATCGATGTCTCAGTCTGGGATTGAAGACAAACCATAAGGGGGAAGTTCGTGTTTCTTTTGATTGAATTCACGAAAATGGTGACTATACTGGATCAGAGAATTTAATTTCATTTGAGTGGAGGGAAAAAATGAACACAGACATACCACAACTGGAGTGAGCACTTTGAGCTTCATCTCTTGGAGCTTCCAAAATACTTGAAGAAGTTCGAGGACTCAAACGGTGAACTCGAACAATGGAGGGCCTTTTTGAAGGAGGGCAAAGACATGACACAAGAACAAACGAGCAAGTGGGCAAAACCTGAGATCGAAAAAGCATGGGAGGAGCTTGAGAAACTGAGTAAGGATCCAAAGCTTCGTCTGCTCTATGACTCTCGGATGAAGCAAATTCTCGATGAACAGGCCCGGCATGACACCGCAATACAAGAAGGGCTCGAAAAAGGTCTACAGCAAGGACTTGAGCAGGGACTTGAAAAAGGTCTACAGCAAGGACTTGAGCAAGGACTTGAAAAAGGCTTGCAGCAGGGACTTGAGCAGGGACTTGAGCAGGGACTTGAAAAAGGACTACAACAAGGTCGGGAGGTTGGCATCAAAGAAGGGATGTTACATAGCGCGAAGATGCTGTTGGAAGCCGGAATGGCTTTATCCGAAATTTCCAAACTTCTCCAGGTCTCCGAGGAAGAGTTACAGCCTCTCCTCAGCGAAAGCGAACAAAGTTAAACACGACGATGTGTGATGGTGAAAAAAACCCGGACGAAGCATCCGCTTGTGTTGAGCAAGGGGGACACTTGTCCGGCGGGTATGTTGAATGAGTCATCCCATTCATCGCCCAAAACGCACCCAAAAGAACAAATACGGGGATACGAAAGGAAAAAGTGACACGACATGAATCGTGGCTTTTGTTTCTTCGGGCTTGTAGCAACTGAGCTTTACGTTGGAGGGCAAAGGCTAGAGGCAGGTGATCACAGGCTCAAACAAAAAGTTCCAACGACAAAGAATTACTGGCAAAGACCAGAGGTGACGAGCAGAAAACCTTTCAACGCGAGCCCCTTGGAACGAACTCCTGTCGCATCGGAGATCGTCGTTGGCCAACTCTTACATGTCTTGGAGCTGTGCGAATACGAGAACTCATAAGTCGTCCCTGGTGTCACATTGAAAAACACTGCGATCCCTGCAGAGCTCGTCTGGGGGGTTGGATTTTTCGTGCCCGATGAGGTGATATAGAATGGCCCCTGTCCACTCATCGGCGACATCGAAACACCCACTCCAGACGCGGGATTCTGTTGGCCATCGTGAACGTCAGCGACAACATGAGCCTTGTTCACCAAATCGATCTGACTCACGCCCATCCCTATCGCGACCTGTTTTGCAGTCTGTTCAGAGAGCATCCCCACACGATGCGTAAAGTGACCATTCCCATCAAGCGAGGAAGCCGGTACACGAATCGGTACAACAATCGGCGTCATCCCGCTCTTCTCAAAAGTCACATGATAATCCGTATCGACGGACAATCCCGCGAGCGAAAACTTCCCCGCAGCCGTCCCTGTCGTCGAACACGAGATCGCAGGCTTCTGATACACACACACCTTCACACCCCCAACAGGTGGATTGTTTGGTGTAAAGAAATCAAACACAGCGCCCGCCCAAGTAAACGTCTTCTTCGGCGGAGTATCAGGCATCATCTCGACAACCTTCTCTCCCATCGTCTCAGGTGTCTGCTCCAGATTCTCAGGGACTCCCTCGCTCCCTCCATCCACCCCTGACACGTCTGCCACAGGCTCTTGTGTGGGTTCAGCACTCTTTTCCCCGACAGACTCCACACCTTGATCAATAGGCGCTTCCAAACCAGGCTCAACAGAGGGTTCCGAAGAGGGCTCAACAGCCGCATCAGGCGTCTCCGAAGTGTCCTGAATAGGCTCCGCCGTAGCCTCTGTGACCTTCTCTTTCACGGACTCTTTGACAACTTCAGCCGTCTTCTCTGCCACCTTCTCAGACGATTCAGGCGGAGAACACGCCCCAAACCAACCAAGGGCAAGGCACAACGTCAACAGACTCACTACACATACACGTTTCATTTTCGCTCCTCTATATCGTGAATGTTTACAGGTTTATTCGCTACTTCTCAGAAAGAGTACGGACAAGACGGACACCATGCACAGATGGCGTCTCAAGATGACCATACGGATTGTACGTAAGTTTGGTAATATGCGAGAAGTGTCGCTCCGTCTCATCGAAGCCCTTCGGGGGTTGCGCACGATACGACGCTCCTCTTCGCAACCGAAAACACGGCGCACACGTCTTATCCTTCTCATCCCACACAGGCTTGCAGGTGTGACACAATGAAGGCGAAGGAACGACAATACGCCCAACAGGATCGGTGTATACTTTGTCAGGCTTGGTTGGATCGACATCGTAAGGTGCGTACGCATCAAACACCCACTCGTATACATTTCCAACGACATCAAAAATCCCCAGGCCAGTCGGAGCTTTTGTCCCGACAGGCCGTGTCTGTGAATCTGCATCATTAACGTTCCAGGCCTCTCTCCCTGGACGTGCTGCCCAATCCTTTGTCCTGCAAAGATTCACACGCTTCCCTCCATCGAGCGCCGCAAACTCCCACTCAGCCTCTGTTGGCAAACGATAGCCCAAACACTTCACGTAATCCTTGTTGCCAGATCCTGCGAACTTTGGCTTCAACTTGCACTGGAATGTCTCAGGTTTCTTCATATCGCCAGCACACACAAAACACTCTTCTAGGCCCTTCTCGCGGGAAAGTGCATTGGCATAGGCAGCCGCCTGGAACCACGTCACACTCTCCACTGGACAATCCAAGCAAGTCCGAAAACGCGAAGGATTGTAGCCCAACAATGCCTCAAAATCCCGCTGCCGCACCTCGAAACGTTGGATCATATACCGATACGAAAACGTCACCTTATGCGGTGTCGCGTCGCGCCACGCACAATAATCATCAAGAGCAGGGTTGGTAGGATTCTTGTATCCTCGCTCCCACACAACAGGCTTGCCTGAGGTATCTCGCGTGGGAACTTCGACCTCAGGGACAGTACACAAACCATCCTTACAGATGTGAAACGCTGGACATTTGCGACCACAAGCTCCACAGTGTTCAGCATCACCACGCGTATTGCGACACCCCGCCTCACCACACGCCGAGAGCTTGAGCGCAGAACAGACCTCGTTGGCTTTTGGCGATGTCCTCGCGATCCTGAATCCATAATAGCTCACCAACGCAGGATCAACAGTGTAACGAAGATCGGGATATTCAGAGCCCCGAAACCCATTGCGCACCAATATAGGCGGAAAGAAGATATGTCCGCCACGATATGTCTTCTCAAAATCACTATGTTGACCAAATGGATCGACGACATCATGCTCAAACAAACGCGTCCCTTTGTCCCACACCCACTCCGCCGCGTTCCCAAGCATATCGTATAATCCCCAAGGATTAGGCTTCTTGGTCGCGACAGGGTGAAAGACATCTTTTGCGTTGCCGATATACCAGGCGATTGGACCTAACAACGTAGGATATTGTGTTCCAACATCGAGTGGGAGTGTCTTTGGTTTATGTTCATGAAAAACACCATCGGTACCAGCCCTCACAGCGTACCCCCACTCTGCATCTGTGGGCAAACGATATCCCTTGCACTTGTAAATGTTTTCATTCTTGAAGTGAGGTTTGGCATCACACGAGACATCCGGCGTATTGACCAATCGGCCACACGCATAACACGTCTCTAGTCCACGCAGCTCGGAGATCCGGTTACAAAAATTCATCGCTTGGTAGAGATTGACATGGTGGACAGGACATTGAGCGACCTCACCTGCACATTTCCAATCCGATGGATCGTAGCCCATCACTTGTTTAAACCAGCCCCTCGTGACCTCCTGACGCCCCATAAAGAAGGGACGGGTGAGCAAAGCAAAGTGGACCGTCTCACGGTATCGCGGGATCCCAATCACGCCGCTGTAGAAGTCCCAATCCAGCTCATTGTCAGGCGTCCCTCGCCGATAGGCCCCTGCAGGTAACGGAACCTCCTGACAACGACTCTGTGCACATAATCCACCTTCTGCGCAGGCGTGACCACACTTGCCACAATGTTGTGAGCTGCTCTCAAGCTTGACACACTCCTTTGCACAAGGCGGCTTGTCACACTGCGAAGAACACATCGTCGTCCCGCTCGGACACACACACTTCCCTTTATGACACGTCGCGCCTTTTGGACAGGCAGCTTGACAGCTCCCACAGTGGGATGGATCTGTTTGTAGATCGATACATACACAAGGCTGCTCGGGAGAACACTTGCTATCACACAGAACCCGTTGACCAAGGCAAGCTCCACCAACACAGTGACAATTCCCCCAACGCAACGATCGCAGCCCCTCCGCTTGACAGACCTTATCAAACGCCCCACTCGGACACCTCGATTTTTGCGCACTTGTAATAGAAGGACACTCCTGCGAAAAGAAGCGATTTTGCACGAGGAGTTCACGAGACACAGACGCTCTGGCACAAACAGGTCTCTCTCCAAGCACCTGACACACCCCCTCCACACAACGCCCGTAAAAACGTTGGTTGTTACATTCACAGTTGTACTTGCATCGAAAACCATCGTAATTGTCAGAGAGCGAACCGATCCCATCGCCTTCACAGGGAACAGCGAGTTGGACCTGACACCCAACAGCGAGGAACACCAAGGCCACACACAACGAGACTCGAAGGAGCCTCCGAACATACCAAAACGTGCTCTTTTCTCCGCCCTTTGGCCTGCGCTTCATGGCTGACTTCCCCCCTGAGCAGCAAAGTGTGTGCGAACAAGCCGAAACCCAACGTGTTTTGGTTGCTCTGTAAAGAGTTTCTCAACTGGATTGTTTTGGTTGTGTACGTGGCGTCGGTAACGCACAGCCTCACTTGGAGACAAGTCTTGAAAATGACCTCCACGCAAAATACGATAGCAGGAGAAGCATTTGGGATCGTTCACATCCCTTTTCTGCGGACACTGTGCACAGTAACCAAGCTTCGCAACGGAAGGTGTCACAGGGTCCAACGACACGGACTTCAACGCCTCAGTAGACAAAGCGTAGGTTGGATGAAAGATGTCCCACACCCACTCTCTAACATTGTCGAAGATCTCATGTACACCAAAACCAAAAGCTCTCGATTCACCGACTTCCACAAGTGTCCCGCGCTCTTCCCTGTCGTAGTAACCCCGGTAATGTTCCCAAGCCAACCAATCGAATCCGCCCTTTTGGCTCTCGCTGTGGTCACAAAACGTCCTTCTTCCTCCACCATCGCGAGCGACGTACTCCCACTCCGTCTCTGTTGGTAAACGATACCCTGGACAGGTATAGTAATCCTTTCCCCCATTTCCCCGGAACTTCTCCTTCAGTTGACAATAAAAACGCACGCCGTCTTTGGGTGTCCCATGACACTCGTAACAGCTCTCTAGCCCCGCCTGCTTCGAACGTGCGTTGGCATACCCCAGGGCCTGAAACCACGTCACACTCTCCACAGGACACCTTGGACAAGGATAGTTCGATGGGTTGAAGCCCATCAGCTGAAAGAACGACCTCTGCTGGACTTCGAAGATCTCCATATAGAATGAGTGCGACAAACTGACCTTATGTTCGGGTCGATCGTGCATATCACAAAAGTGATGAGCATATGTTGTTTTCATATTGTAGCCCATCGTCCAAACGATAGGTTTCCCAGCGCCATCAAGTGTCTGCACAAGGACCTCCGGCCGTTTACAACGTCCTCCATCACAAAATTGCACGTTCGAGCAATGATGCCCACACTGTCCGCAGTGGGCATCATTGCGCAGCGTATCGATACAACCGGAGAGATGGCAGTCGACCAGGCCACTCTTGGCACACAACGCTTGGTGGGGTAATGTCCTCGCGATACGAAATCCGACCGATCCTGCGTCCAATTCCGTTCCAACACGCATCCTCGCCGATGCACGAAGCTGAAGCGCCCCACTCAAAAGACTCCCCCCACGCACAAAAGGCGGCGCGATGCCAGAGTATACAGGATCGACAAGTGTTCGACGCTGAAAAGAAGGTGCGGGTTGCCAAACCCATTCGGCGAGGTTCCCGCGCATATCGAACACACCAAACGCATTCGCCGCCTTTTGCCCCACAGGATGAAGACGCTCACTTGCATTCGGACGATACCAGCTATATGACGAAAGGTGAGCAGTGTATGTTTCTTTGGAGGACAATGGGAGCGACTTGGGCGCACCGCTAGGGAAAGGATGCTGTGAACCTGCGCGAGCGACATACTCCCACTCCGCATCTGTCGGCAAACGATAGCCTCTACAATTGTAAATCTGCTTCCCTGCGAACACCGCCTTCACCTGACATGACATCTTCTCCAACCCACCAGACTCACAGACGTAACATTGTTCGAGTGAGGCTTGTGTAGAGAGTCGATTACAGAACGCCATCGCTTGGGCAAGTGAGACCCCCTGCACGGGACAGGTCATCGCAGCGCCGTCACAAGGCGTTGGCTGTGGTGGAAGCGCCCCCATCACCCTGAGAAACAACCCCCGTGTGACCTCGACACGACCGATCGAAAAAGGCCGCGTCAATGTCACGAGATGAACACGCTCACGTTCATGAGGCACACCAGTAGACGCTGTGTATGTCTTCCAATCGAGCTGCTCGTCGGGTGTTCCCCGCGCAAATGAACCGGGCTTGATCACAGCTTCCTGACATCGCCCCTCTCGACATAGCGTCCCCTCTGCACAGGCATGGCCACATTGGCCGCAATGTTTGGCATCACGCAAAAGATCAACACATCGTTCGGGACAGGACGTCCCGAAAGGACAAGACACGTCTGTGCAGGTTGTATGGCTAGAAGGACATTGGCAACGTCCTTGTGTGCAGACCTCGCCATCGGCGCAGCTTACTCCACACTCACCGCAGTGCTTTGTATTGCTACGAAGATCAAAACAGGCGCACAATTCTCCCTTGCGACATGTCTGACCACAGACCTTCTCCTCTCGCTTACATGGTTGCGTTGTACAAAAACAATCACTCCACACGGACTTTGTACAGGTCTTCGTGAATGTCCCCGAAGGACAACGTGCAATGGATGACGGAGATAACCCTGGACACAGCGCATCGAACAGGACATTCGAGCGGTGAAGCTCCAACTGCTGGCCCCCAACAGGACACGCGGACCGCTCTGCGACAACACGACATCGCCCATCCTCACAGTGTGCGTGGTGGCTTTGGGTATGACATTCACAATCTTGCAGACACTTATAACCGGATGGATCAAAGGCTTGTGAGAGAACATCTCCAGGCTGACAGGGTCGCGCAGGCACACAGTCGAGCTGTAGCCCACACAATCCAGCCAACAACAAGAACGTTGCCACTTGGAGTCTCTTTGTAAGTGAAGGCATCACAACTCACCTGAAGACAACGTGATCGCTCCTTCAGCAGGGACTTTGGCAGCGGCCCTGTCCCGAAAGATCCCTTTTGGGGGACATCCAAGTACAGACTTCAGGTGAGCTTGTTTCGTCGGCATCAACCACCACCTCGAAACAATCAACCCTGCGCCGATCAACACAGCGCTCCCTCCACCGATCAAAGAGACATTCCCTACCATCTGTATCCCAGCGGCCTCAGCGGGGCGGTAGCGTGTCTTATTCTGGCTCTCAAGGAGAGCGTATAGCCCAGCCCCCACCCCCACCGTCCCCAACAAAGAGGCCGTCACTCCTGTCCAGAACAAGGCTTGGGCAGTGTTCGCTTGTTGTGCGAGTTTCTTCTGTGCGTTGAGGTCACAGCGTCGCCATTCCCCCAATTGTTGAGGAAGATCGATCGCTGTGACCTGCATCGCGTGGTACATTTGAGGTCTCGCTTCAGCCTTCAACTGAACATACCACTCCTTCACACTTTGTCGGTTATCAGGAAGCAAAGAGTGCTTTTGCAAGCGCTTGAGTTGGACCTTTTGTCGGGCTCCTCGCGAGACCTTCTGCAATCTCTTTCGCAACAAACGAAGCTGCTTTTGGCTCTCGACGAGTAAGGCACGGGTTTGTTTGTTCCAAGCGTGTTGTCTGGAGTGGTGGACAAATGCGGTCGTCGAGCGCCTCATAAACGCCAAAAAGAAGCGCCCTTGAATATACTGTGAGCGCAAACGCAAAACGTGCTGCTGTCGCCGAAATAAAGTAAAAGAAGCCTTCAAACCACTCCGCTTGTGCAGTTGTAAGGTCAGCTCCATATACCGCCGGAAACAACGCAATCCCCTCAACAAATGTGTCAGATGGCGCTTGTACCGCTTGATATACGTGAGCAGGTGCTTGTGTTGCTTGCGATCTTTGATGAAGAAGTTGTCCATCGGAGGCGGAAGTGGCGGTCCAGCCATAGTCAATGCGTGATCTGTGCAAAGCGTTTTCAGCTGAAGTTCATAGCGAGCTTTTTGGATATACGACGATGAAGCTCGCTTTGTGTAGGACAAAAAATGTCGTTTGGCTTTTGCAAAATCCTGGTAACAACGTCTCCATGTGTGTCTCCGCGCACGGATCAAACAGGCCCCTCTCCGCTTCCTTTGTGCGACCCCCATACACTGTGTCTGAAGAGAGGAAAAGTTCCTCTCAAGACACCGCTCCGCGAGACGAATATTCTCGAATGTAGAGTAGCTCCCCCTCAACAACCGCCGGAGCGCTCCAGGGTCATCAGGAGAGTGGCTCATCGCAGCCGCCTCGTACGCTCCTCCGACCACAAGCAAACACACAAAGTAAGCGTGTAACATGAGCCTTTGGAGCATATACTCGAATGTGTCATCTATGAGACCCAATGTCTTCACCCCCTCACCTTTTACGCAGCACGTCAGGGAGCATCTTCTGACACAATGACGCCGACACAGACGCATATTTGGAGAGCGCTTTGCTCTCTCGCAAAAAACTCTTGCGTAGCGCATCTGGACGTTTACGACAGGCGACTTCACAAGTCACCGCGACCTGCTTCATGTTCGCGTAATTACAAGGCAATGAACAGCGAC
The DNA here is from genome assembly GCA_002731275.1 of Deltaproteobacteria bacterium. Lineage (GTDB taxonomy): Bacteria > Myxococcota_C > UBA6777 > UBA6777 > UBA6777 > UBA6777. Next base: position 55,143 of record PCBK01000123.1, read on the forward strand.
GCCCCACTGAGACCGTCGCCTGACAGTCTTGAGCACGCAAACGCCGCCAATGCGCAACGACACACGTTTGGCATGATAACATCGGCTGTCTTGGACTTTGCTCACTCCAGGCGAGCCTCCCAATGTACAAAAACAACCCCAACAACAACGACAGAGATAAACCAACCATCCACATTCCAAAACGAGAACGCCCAGACTCATCGACAGTATGGAAGAACGTCGAACGTCCACATTCGATCTGCCCGATGTACAGCCTCGGTGATTGGGAGAATGGATAGGACAACGCCTCGGCTTCTTGCTCAAAGCTCCTCTTCACCCGCTCATACAAACCCTCAAGGGTCCACTCATGTGTGCGTTGTACAGGTGTCTGTAGCATCTTTAACAAACAACGACTGAAAAGCCCCCCGGGCCCACCACCTTCGGTTGTGGATGCAGTTTCTTGGGCAAACTCCCCGAAGGATGCGGCAGTCCAGACAGCCCAATGTTCTCCATGCAGCGAGATATCATCTCGTTGTTGCGGCAGCATAGACTTGATGTTCTTTTGACCCGAGAGCACACGTCGACAGGTGTCCAACAGCAACAACACAGCGTGTTCACGTACGGGAGCCAACCATTGCCGCAGCTCATGCCAATTCACCGCGTCATATAAGTCCCCTCCTTCAAGTTGGGTATTAGACATACACAGATGATACATGTGTTGGGCATAAAAACCATGTGTGGAGAAGTAGATCGTCCCCTTGCATTCAGGAGCACGTGAAACTTGCGCGAGCCAATCGTCTAGCGCCCTGCGAAAGGTCTGTTTCGTTGGATTGGTGAGCAACGTAACGTGTGTGTTTGGATATCGCTTTGAGCGGCTCAACTCGACGTATAACGCTGACATGTCACGCACAGCCCCAGAGAGCGGGGAGAGCCCCCGGCCAAATTGGTCGACACCGACGAGCAGGATCACATTCCGCTCCTCGCCAGCCTCCCTGCCTTGTTGTGCGGGCTTTTCGGGTGTCGGTTGGATGATAGTCACAGGTAAGAGTTGGCTCATAAGGAGACCTCAACCTCTAAGATAAAGGGGGTCAACGCGCCTCGATGCGCCAATAAATACTCCGCGAGTTGTCGTCGTGTTTGTTCATCCCAAGACCAAGTTGAATCCTTCTGTATGGGCCACTCTTCTGGTGCGATCGATGCAAAAGGAACCATACTGAAGAGCATCAAAAAATGGGTCTCTCCATCTGCATCAAAGCGGGTACTAAAGAGGTGATGGCCTCCCTCCTTCAACATGTTGAGTTGGTCAGGATGTTGTGGATAGAGGAGCTGGTGGACAAGCCCTTCTTCTTGCTCTTCAACTTGCAGCACCGCGAGGTAACCTTCTATAGGGAGAAATGTACGAAAAGCATAGATCTGTGAGGATGTCAGCCGAAAATGACACTTTCCACTGCGAAAGTGCATATCGACCTCTTCAAAGATCGCGACAGGTGTAAGCTCCCCTCTCGTACCAAAGGCTGGACGCCTTGCCTCTTCGCCTCTTTGGAGGAGCGTCACATGATATTGAAGGAGCTCATGGAGTTGCTCCCAACGCTGTTCACAGCGCTCCAAGACCTCACGCCACCAAGCAGACGCGAGGGGACGCTCCTTCACCAACGCAGTCGCCCAAGCGAGGTCCGACGCGAGAGCACTTACAGGCGCAAAGATGTCCTCTTCTGTATGGCTGGCAGCACGTTCCAGAGAGAGGCAAAGCGCCCATTGCCTCTGCAGCATAGGCGATGAGGTGATCTGCTTCATGAGGGAGAAGCGCTGATCAGGCTCACCTTCTTCACATGAAGAAAGAAGCCGTAATCGATATAAGCTCTCCCATCCTTCGGGGATATGAGTTGAGTCCGTCATTCCAGCGCGTGCTCCTGCTGCGTGGAGAGTTCTTGAGGTCGTTCTGTTTGATGGGGTGGAATCACCGTCTGTGTAAGCTCCAAAGCGTGGGACCAATAGTAAACGAGTCGTCGTAAAAGCTCTGGCGAGGTCGTGGACATATCGAGCTCGATGAGCGCAAGCAGTGCCCGCTTCCATGATTGAGAGAGGGCATTCCAACTGACACTTTGATCACGCGCTGCCAAATGCTCTCTTCGCTGCTCCAAGAGGGTGGACAAACGCAACCAAAGCAACCAAAAATCTTCGTTCATCTGGCGACTTCGGGGTTGCATCTCGACACACGCGAGCGCATGTCGAAGCCCCTCTATATCCAACACTTGTGTAATAGGTGTCGCGGCCCTTTCTGCAAGCGACACACATTTAAATAGAACCTGCGCTCGCTCCACCAGTGTGTTCCATCGACTCCGCACCTGCGCCCTCGTCAAGGTGAGTTGCGCTGCGAGATCGTTCTCTGTCTCATCGTTGAGCTTTCCACGTAAGATCTGTTCGTCTTCTCCGTCCCGCGCCACAGAGAGGAACACACCACACAAGACGGAGAAGGACTCCTCCCCTTGCAGCAACAAGTCAGGCCTGACTTGGTGGAGACTCTCCTCGGCTCGATCATCTGCCATATGATCGTTGTAGGTCGCATCATCAAGTGCAGAGGTCTCCTGCCATACACGCTGTTCATCTCGCGCCAATTGCCGGATGATATCCAAACATCGCCGATACCACATCAACACGAGATAGGGTTCAAGGGACACCTCAGAAGGCACGTGACGCCCCTGCATCCAATGTTCTGCCAACTCGATCGCCTCAACAGTTCGGAGGGTTAGACTCTCGTTTGCATCTCCCCTGAGAAACTCTCGGGCGAGCAAGAAGAGCCCTCCAACTTCGTGCGCTCTCTTTCTCCACAATGCGGTATCTTGCGCCGGAAAGTGCCTCCTGACGACACGCTCTCGACCAGCTTGTGTAAAAGACTCTTCGAAGGCCTGATAGACGATCCATTGCACGACACTTTCGTGGTCAAGTTGCTGTTGATGGAGAGCGTCCACACCGTCGTATCGAGCGTGCTTCTCCAAAAACAGTTGTAATTGGCGCTGTGTCCGCGCAGGTGCGTCGCTGTAAAGTCGCGCTGCGATCGCTTCATGATGTGCGTTCCACACATCCTTGGACGCGCCTTGCACCAAGTGCTGACAAAGTGTCTGGTTGCTTGTGTTGTAAGACATACCCTTCACACAGATATCGTTCGTTTATTCTTAAAAAGTGAAATGTTTTCAGAAACATAAAAAAAAGAAAGGCGTTTGTCAAGGTTCACATCGCGCGAACATAAGCAATCATCGCAAATATAGCCCCACCCCAAGTCTCGCAGCCGCTCAACAACCCCTCAGGCAAAAGGCCATTGGATTCTTCTTTGTATCCAACCACCTCAAACGTTTATCTCTTTGGTGGACGTGGTCGATGCCTTCTCTTTGGATAATATTGTCCATCAAGTCCTCTTTCAAAAGGAGAACCTTTGGCCCACCCTTTGGGACGATAATGTGTAAAGTACGTCATCCGATAATGTGCCATAAACAACGGATACATCGCGTCATAATAGGCAGCCCGCGAACGAAATGGCTCGGCGCTCCACCACATCGGCGTACCATGCCACTTATACGTCGTACGTGACCACTTCCCACGCCACGACTTGTTGGTAAAGAACCCCAGAAACGCTGGGGTAAAAATCGACGGAGCCGAAAACATCTCACGAGGCTGACGGTAGTAATACCCGGACGAATCATGCAATTCATAGCGAACAGCGCGGCTGTTCATGTCGTACGCACCTGATTGTTTGAACACAAACAACAGCGTGTCCCCTGACTGGTATCCCGCGACACCATTGTTGTTGAGATAGCCAAACATACGAAGCTGCTCTTTCTCCCACGAAAGCTGCACACTCACAGGCGTCGTCAACCACGAAACAGGCATCGCTTCAGGCCGCAGACGCTTTCTCGTCGTAAAGTAGATCGCGCTCAGCTCATCCTCAAACCGGGTCAACCAGTCTTTCATATCCCCTGGCTTTTTGGATTTCGTCTCCCAAATCGCCTTCTCCACAGCGCGCAAATCGATCACAGGAGTTCCAATCTTCGCGGTCTTACGCACACGCTTCTTTCTCCGTTTAGGCACAACACGTCTTCTCAGCCACCCAAACCATCCCGAACGCTTACGTGGCATCACAGCACGTCCCTCCTCTCGCACCTTCACCACTTTTCCTGGCTTCTCTTTTGGTGTGACCTGCTTCTTTGATGGTGTCGGAGACATCCACCACCACAACAACAAACCAAACACGAACAACACGAACACAACAATGAACATTCTCTCTTTTTTCACGATCACTCCTTCAAACGTGCAAGACGACTCCAAAGGAAAAGCGCACGAATCACTTCAACCAAAGTATCTTTTTGTAGCAGGAAAACGAATGACTTCAGGATAAAGATGCCACAGCCATTTGTCTATAACGACAAATACGACTACTATCTACAACCAAAACGATCCCCTCATTTGTCATCTGATGTGGAGTCTCAACGATGCGAACAAACCGAACCTTACAAACTATCTGTCTGCTTTGCTGGACCCTTATGTCACCCAGCGTCGCCCTCTCAGGTCCAACAAGCGCCCCAACGAGCCAACCCAGCGCAAAGCTACAATCTTGGCTTCAAACATTTGCCACAGGCAAAGGAAAACACTGGCAAGACGCCGCACAACAATTGATGGCACAAAAAGAAAAAGCAGCGGCGATCTACCCACAACTTCGAAAACTACTTGAGAGTCCCTCCCCCAAAGTCCGCCAACTGACTGTAGTCATCCTCGGCACAATCGGCCCCAAAGCCGCTTCCAGCGCAAAATCACTTATGGAATTGTGGGGAGACGCCGACACCGAAACAAGACGATACATCCTCTTTACGCTCAGCACCTTTGGCCCAAAAACCCCTGGACTCAGTGGATTTATTCAAAAGCAATCAAAAACACAAGACGCCCTCATCCTCGCGAGCCTAGCAGGTGCCATCGGACGTCTCCAGCTCCCGACAAAACATGCACTCCCCATCCTCCTACGCATCCTCAAGCACAATAACGGATATACTCGGCAGAGCGCCATTAGAGCCATAAAAAAATACGGTCCCAAGGCCACCGCCGCGATCCCTGTGTTGATCGAACACCTGGCTGACCCACGCTCATTTGGACGGCTGCTCGCCGCAGAAACACTCGCGAGCATAGGCCCAGCCGCACGCCCCCACCTCTTACGCGCTCTCCAATACAAAAAAGCCAAGACGCGCATGAACGCCGCATACGCCCTCAGCCTCTTACAACCCTATACCCAAAAAACCACCAAAGTACTCTTTCAAGCGATTCTTAGGGAGACACGTCCAAAAGTACTCTCATCGATGATTCAAGCGCTCGGAAAGATGAAGACACAGGCAGCCCCCTACGCCAATCAATTGTTGCCATTTTTGCGACATAAAGATCGTGGGATTCAACTCAAAACCATCATCGCCCTTGGCCACATCCAACCTCAAGGTCCATCTTTTCAGGCTCACTTACAAGCCAACAAGACACACCCGGACTTTTTTATACGCAGCCATATCAAACAGCTCCTCCGCCGCTTCCCGAGTACAAGACCCGCATCATCCCCCTCAAGTCGCCCCACCCGCTAAACAAACCTTACTTACGGCGTCTTGTGATCGCAAAGAGCAACACAAAGAAGAAGAACACAACACCACTCGCAGGCGCTCCTTGCGTTGATGAACAAATGCAACCACCGGAAGCAAGCAGAGGCTTGGTCTCGACTTTGGATTCGGGACTGTCCGCCTCCTTGTTGTTCTCTTCATCCGCCACAGTAGACTCATCTTTTTCAGGTGCATCACCAGCGTCAGTTGTCGATGGCTCTTCCGGCTTGGGTGCAAAGTAGCATTGGCCATTGCGACAGCTTCCACCCTCCGCACACTTCACGCCTGCACAGCTATCATCACCGCAGCTGTTCTTTTGACAAGTTCGTTGGTAACGACAGAGATTCGCACCGGCCTCTTCACATGGATCTTTGACACAGCTGCCAGCTTCACAACGCTCCCCAGCGTTACATGTCACACCAGCACACGGATCATCCACACATGCACCGTCGACACACATCTTACCGGGTACACAGGTCTCGCAATTCTTGACACAAGCGCCATCTTTCGGTCGGCAGGTCTCACCTTCACCACATTGTTTGTTGGCACAGGCGTTATCAACACACTTGCCTTCGAGACAGAGCTGGTCGCCTTTGCAAGACTCTGTATAGCAGCTTGGTGGAGCACACTTGTTACTCAGACAGACGCCACCGTTCGGACACTCAGAGTCCGTCTGACAGGCTCTGTCACCTGTACATTGACCGTCTTTACATGTCTGGCCAGCACCACAAGTGACGTGTTTACAAGGATCATCGACACACTTACCAGCCACACAGATCCGTCCACCACGACAAGAATCTTGCTGACAAGTGTCTTTCACACATTGTCCACCTACACAGATCTCGTCTTGTGCACACGTTTTGTCCTTACAGGGATCCGATGTACATTGCCCTGCGACACAGATCTCTCCAGTCGGACAGAAGACTCCTGCACAAGACGCAACACACGTCCCTGCCTGACAAATCTCACCGCTCTTACACTGGACACCATCACATGGGTTGGCCAGGCAGAGACCGTTTTGGCAGACTTTGCCGTTGGGACAATCACCATTGCTGTCACATTCGGAGCGCACACATTTTCCTTGGATACAGAGCGTTGTACCAGGACAATCGCCGTCCACCTGACATGAATCAGGCCCCACACACTGCCCCCACTTACACACCTGTTTGGCATCGGGACACTTCATACTGTCGCAAGGATCGTCAACACATGCGCTGAGGTTGGGGTTGCACTTACGACCGTGTTTGCAGGTGTTGCTCGCGTTACAATTGTCGACAACACAATCACCTTCCTTACAAACCTTCCCGGCCGCACATGTCACAGCGTCACAAGGATCTTTTTGACAAACCCCGCTCACACACTGTTCACCTGTCGGACATTTGACACCATCACAAGGACGCACACATTGACCGTCCGTTCCACGACATGCTTCATCTTGTGCGCAGGTCTTCTTGTTGGCACCTTCACAGAGGTTTTCTTTGCAAACACCGTCTACACAAAGCTGGTCTTGTCCACATGATGCATCTTTGGCATAGCATCCTTGTGGGTAACACTTGCCATTGACACAGATCTCATCCCCCGGACAGGCGACATCGTTTCCACAATCCTGACGATCGAGACACTGACCAGCGACACAACGCTGCGTACGGTTGGGACAGGTCATGCTGTCACAAGGATCGGTCACACAAGTTCCCTTGATACAGACACGACCGTGCTTACAGGAGCCCTGTTGATGACATGGGTTGGTCACACACTTGTACTTACCCTTGTTGGCCGTGTCTGGGACACACATCTCGTCAGCTTTACATGCTGCTCCTGCGGTCGCACAAGGATCGGCCACACATGAGCCATCGACACACATTTCATCGGTCTTACATTGGACGCCAGCACAAGGCGCGACACATTTACCATCTGTTGAACGGCAGATCTCGCCGGGCGCGCAAAGCTTTCCATCACACAGGTCCTTCTTACATGTTGCACCTGTACAAAATTCGCCGGCTTTACACTTCGGTGTTTTGTTACTGCATCCAGGATCGACACACACACGTGCCAGTGGCTCATCGAAACAGATCTGATCACCAACACAATCACTGTCCGCACCACACTTCTGTTTTGCGGGGATCTTGAACGTTTGCGTCTCACAGAGCTTGGGCATCCCGTTGTCACAAACCTGAATGGTAAACTCGACCTCTTTGCCAGCGTCCGCTTGTGAAGGTGTCCAAGTCACTTCGCCTGTCTGTGGATTGATCGTCCCAGGTCCTTTCACAACACTCCAGGTGTGGGTGTCTTTGGGATCTGCGTCTGTCACTTTGGGTTTGTAAGAGATGGCTTCACCGACGTAGGCTTCGACCGGGGCAGTCCCTGTCACAACGGGCTTATCGTTGATGTTTTTGACATTCACCTTAAACGTCTGGTTATCACAGAGCCTGGGCGTCCCGTCATCACAGACTTTGATCTCAAACTCGAAGTCTTTATCAGCGTCATCATCGCCCGGTGTCCACTTCACTTCACCTGTCGTCGCATCGATCTTTGCGCCTTTGGGTCCTTTGACGAGCTGCCACTTGTGGGTATCGCCAGGATCGACATCTGTGGCCTTTGGTGCATAGGTATACTCTTTGTTCTCATCCCCAGAGGTAGGTGCCGTCGATGTAATCGAAGGCTTATCGTTGACGTTCTTGACACTCACGTCGAACTTTTGATTCACGCAACCGCCATTGGCATCGCACACTTTGATCTCAAAAGACCGCTTACCAGCGTTGACGTCATCGTCCCCAGGCGTCCAAGTGATCTTTCCGCTCGCGTCGATCTTCGCTCCCTTGGGACCGTTAACGATCTCGTACTTCGAGATGCTGTCACCAGGATCGATATCAGATGCTGTGACTTGATAGGAGAGTTCTTTGTCTTCGGTCGCTTCTGTTGGACTCTTGGAGGTAATCACTGGGAGGTCGTTGATGTTTTTGACGTTCACCTTCCAGGTCTTGGTCGTACAGTTGTTGAATTTGTCGCACACTTCGATCGTGACATCGTATGTCTTGGTGACATCGTTGTCCCCAGGCGTCCAGGTGATCGCACCAGTCGCAGTGTTCACTTGGGCACCGGGAGGTGTCTTGGTGTACTTCCAGGTGTGTGCATCACCTGGAAGATCGAGGTCGCCGACTTTGGGAGTGAATGAGTATTGTGAGTCTTCTGTTGCTGTCGTCGCAGCGCTGTTGGTGACTTCAGGGAAGCACGTATAGTTGAGCCTCGCGTCTGTCACAAAGGGGATAAACTTCTTACTGTTTCGGGTCGTCAACAAAAACTCAACTTCGACGAACTCGCCTGCGTGATTGCCAAGAGCTTTTCCGCTGTCAGTATACGCCCCCCACGTTGCGGTCGCCAATCCAGCTTGTGTGCTCGCCGTCCGGATACGGACCTGTGTGGTTGTATCTGTTGGGTTCGTTCCGTTCCAGGTAATGTTGGAGTAATTCCCTTTGCAGCCAGGTTTGTACACGACATTCCAGGTCCCTTTGGCAGGGGTGTTGATCGACTTGAGCTGGAATCCCGTGACATCCGAGTAAGTGTAAGCCTGTGCTTGTGTTGGAGAGCTACAAAAGCGACAGCCTGTGTTTGCACACTTTGTCCCTGGCGCACCGCAAAGTTGATAACGTGTCCCTGTGTATTTGAGTGTCTTTGCATCCACCTTGTACACGTGCCCATCATTATAGGAGATACCCCAAATATGTCCTAAGGAGCCCGTTAAATCAGCACCAATCCCGATCATATGTGATCCCAAACCGTTGATCTTGGTCATCACACCTGTCACAGGGTCCATTGAGGTGATCTGATTGTTTGCGACTGAGTTGGCCACCCACATCTTCCCGAAGGGTCCAAGGATCATCCCGCGACAGTTGTCACCAACATTCCACTTTTTAATGAGGGCACCTGTTGTCGCATCACGCTGGTTGACATATCGATTGTCCCAGTTTGCGATCCACACGCCACCCACACGATCCGCTGCGATACCATATGAACCACTAATCGAAAACCCGTGTGTGATCTTGTTGGTCTTTCCATCAATACGAAACACACTCGACTGAAAGCGGTTGGAGACCCAAATACTCCCATCTGAGGCGACAACTGCACCATAAGGGCTGATATATCCGGGTTTGTGATTGCATCCTGCAGCGTTCGCTGCGCAGCGCGTCCCGTCAGAGTAGTTGGGCGCAAGATCGGTTGGTTTGACGATGGCTTCTGTTTTGAAGATCTTTTTGACAGGATCCGCATATACGTTGGGGTTGATCTTGTACATCGCATTCCCACTCGTACCACCAGCCCACACAAAACCCTGCAAATCAAAGGCTACAGAGCGAACACCTGATCCAACATGAGCATAACCACGTAGCTTCCCTTGTGGATCGATCGAGACAAGCTCTGTACCGTTGCGCAAACCAACCCAAAGGTTCCCATTTGCGTCAACACTCGTACGAGAGGGGTTACCACCCGTTCGGATCACATCGAGGTTAAAGTGCCACTCGATCTTCCCTGTCGCCAGCACCATCTTGGTGACCTGGTTCAAGTTGGAGATGGGAAAGTAAATGAACTCCGTTTTGATATCAGGGATCGCGTTTGGATCGTGAAAGATCTCAATTTGACCGGGTGTTTTGTTGGTCAAGATCTGCTTTGTGGTCCCCGTGTCCCAATCCGCTTTGCTCGTCCAATCCTTTGACAAAGCCCAGGCTTGTATACTCACCAACATCATCAAGCCCCCCACAATAACAGGGGGTAGCATCTTCCAAATACGTAAACTCATAGAACTCTCCTACATGGTATGAACGGACCCGTATCAGGGAAGTCTGATGTTTTGCATAGCACGATAAAAATCGTCTATCCGGCTTCAAAAACATCAGCCAAGCCGTTGGAGGCAAGCACACGCCTTCTCTTTTGTATGCTTTCTTCATCCAACCTTAAGTGTATTCCCTCACCTATTTTAGGTGAATTTCCTTTAGGGGTTTGCTACAACTATAGAACGGAGTCCCAATAGATTCCTTAATAGGAAAATCCCAACACAAACAAAAACATCCTCTCCCCGCCCTCCCTCAACAAGACAATTTCCCTTTAGATGCAAACACATAACGCAAAAAACCTCGCTCAAAAAAACGAAGCTATCGTGTTGAACAACATGGGTGTTTTCAGACTACAAAATGGTCCATGTGGGTATGTTTAGACATGGTGAGACCAAAAAAATCTCACATGCCACAAAAAAGCAGGCACATTTTTGAAGGGTCATGTCTTTCTCTCTCCGAAGGCGCACTTCCGCTGTCCTTCAACCTGCAACGCACCCACTACATGAACAACATGTCGTGAAGGAGAAAGTTTATGTTGTATCGTCTCGCGCTTCTTTGTTCGTTTGCCCTCTTCTTGACCACAGGATGTGGTGGTCTCATCATCGGCTCTGGCCACCTCGTCACCATCCAATCTGATATAAAGGACTTTGAACGTCTCGACATCTCTTCTGCCTTTGAAGCCGACGTCGTCCAAGGAAACCGCTTCTCTATCGAGCTTGAAGTCGATGATAACTTGCGTGAGTTCGTCGTCGTCGAACAGAAAAAAGATGTCTTACGGATCGGTCTGCGTCCCTTCGCTGTGTATACCAACACAACAACGCGCGTCAAAATCGTCATGCCCCGACTCAAAGGGATCGAAGTCTCAGGTGCTGTCAAAGCCACACTCGATGGTTTTTGTTCGGGGCACGACTTCTCACTCGACGCTTCTGGAGCGAGCACGATCCAATTCAAGAAGTTCCTCATCGGCAAAACAGACATCCACCTGTCAGGCGCAAGCGAGATCACAGGCGCGCTCGACACAGGTGACATCAGCTTCCATCTCTCAGGAGCCTCCAAAGCCACGATCAAAGGGAGCGGAAAGACACTTGAAATCGATGCTTCAGGTGCGTCATCCTTTGTGATGGACGCCTTCCCTGTGCAAAACACGTGGATCAAACTCAGCGGCGCAAGTCACGCACGTGTGTCACTGAAAGGACGACTCGACGCCGATCTTTCTGGTGCCTCAACGGTCTTGTACAGCGGCGATGTAAAACTTGGTGACATCGAAACTTCAGGCGCCTCTTCTGTGCGACGTCACTCACAAAAATAATCCCCTGTGTGATGTTTTTCTGGGAAAAAGGCACATTTTGTGTGACAGCTTCCTTTTGGATGGGATAGAGCTGTCACACAGCAGCCTCACACTCCGCCCGCATCCATTTCGCGACCAGCACCGCACCTGCGTCAGCGCAAAGGAAACGAATGAGCACAGATTTTCGCAAACAAGTCGAACAACTCGACATCGAACAGATCGTCGAGCGAGGATATGCGAGCACACAGCTGGATAAAGATCTCCTGCGAGATCAACTCTTCGAAGTGTTAACGGCGATGCTCGACCAACAAGCTCGCTACAATGGCGCCTTCGAGAACCAGATCGCGCTCGAACATTACCTGCGTCGTGCCATGACCAGAAATGCCATCAGACAACGCCAACGTATAGGAAAACAACAACCTTTGAGCACCACGCAGCTCGAAGACAAGAACGCCTCACCAGAGCAGAAAGTACAATATCTTCTCGATCACGCGGCGCTCTCACAGGTGATGCAACACAAGCTACACCAGGCCAAAGACGACAAATTCATCGAAGACGTCCGTAGCCTGCTCGATCTCGTCCTGAGTGATCCTGATCTCTACATCCGAAAGAGAAGGACCGGCCCACAAGCTGGTACATTGGTCTTTCAACATGTGCTCCTCGCGGACACACTTGGATGGTCGAGAAAGATCCTCACGAAGCGTTTGTCACAATTGCAACAGATCTTCTTTGGGATCTCATAGCAGCGCTCACCCCGAAAAAAGGAAGTCCAATGACTGAGTCACAGCCAAAGAATCTACACACCTTCCTCGACGCATATGATCGCGCGGCGCTCCCCGCGCCAGATGTCGAGCTGCCACCAGTCTCGGAGCTGTACGCAGAAGAGCGCTTCCTCAACGCACTCCAACACACTCCCACTGCGCCCAAAGAGAGCTTCCTCACGCGCCTATCGCAGCAATGGTTTCTCTCCACTCAACGTGTCGCGTGGGCTGGACTCGCCGTCCTGTTGGTCTTTGTCGGTCGCACTTACATACTCTCCCCCACACAGCCCCACTCCCTCACGCGCAAAGGTGGGCCATTCGCCACACAGCGCCTCTCCGTAGAGAAACCAACCCTCTATGTGGGCTGCTGGGCACAGCAACACAACCAATTCAAACGCGTCGGTTCTGGTGAATCCTGCCAACGCCAACAGAGTCTGATCTTTGGCTTCTCGCTCGCGAAACAAGGTGGCTATGCCTATATCTTTCGCCAAAGAAAAAAGAACGCCCCTCCGGCTCTGCTCTACCCCTTCACACAAAAGCAAACACATCGTCGGCATGCAGGGAAGATGTATCTCATCAAACAACAAAAAGGCATCCTCGAATACCCTCTTCAAGATGAACCCAAGCGAGTGCGCTTCTTGCTGTTACAAACGAAGACACCACTCCCAGCACAGACACTCCGCGCGCTCAAGCAGGCCAAAACGACACAAGCGTTCCACCAACATCCTCTCCTCAAGACACACAGAGCGTCCTCTGATACATTCACCATTGTCGTCTCGGACACTCACAAATAGCAGGTGCACACGATGTTGGACATGACCCGCCAGGAAAGTCAAAAAGACACCACGCTCAGGTTGTCACCACGTAGCAAGACAGCGCTGTTCATCGCCTCTTTGTGCCTCCTCTTGCTGTGTATGCAGCCCTTCGAGGTCGAGGCACAGTGGAAGCCCTCGACGCTCAACAGCCAACGTGTCAAACAGACCATTCGTCCCCGCAAGATCGCCCTGTTAATCGGCATCCACCACTTCAAGAATCCTCACTGGGAGACGCTCAAATACACCCGCACAGACACCCAAAACATGGCGAAAGTCCTCAAGCGGACAGCGAAGTTCGACAGGATCTTGATCAGGAACACCTTCAAGGAGACGACGAAAGAAGCGCTCATTCAAGCCTTCAAGGACATCAAACGGCTGGTCAAAAGCAAACAAGATACGATCCTCGTGTACATCTCAGGGCACGGTTCAGTCGCGTACTCACTCGATAGAAAACAGCACAGGCGCTTCATCATTACGTCCAACACCACAAAGAACGTCTCGAAGACCGCGCTCTCCGTCAACCAGATCCTCTCCTATCTCAAAGAGTACGGTTCACGAAAGATGCTGTTGTTTTTGGCGACCTGTTACACAGGCGCGCCGATGAGTAAATCACGAAACGCTCCCGGCACAAAGGGCGGTACGCGCCCGCTGATGCCTTTGCGTAGCCGGGCCGTCCAAATCCTCAGCGCCTCTGGCTATGCCCAACCCGCCTTCGAGTCCAACATCCTCAAGGGTGATGTCTACACCCATTACTTCGTCCGTTGCCTGCAATCGCTCCACAAAAAAAAGCGACACGTCTCCGCGATCGAAGCCCATATCTGCGCAGCACGACCCACGACCTTGTTCGTCAAAAAACACCGCAACGAGATCCAGGTCCCACAAGTCGATTCACAGCCCGGCGCCAACCAGGACATCACACTGACCAACGAACCCCTACGCTCGAAGAAGCGTGGCTATCTCGTGACACCTTCGCTCAAGACCCGCCTCCTGCGTTACTTTATCAAGAAATTTCGCGGTGGCCGTAAAGGACAGGCGCTCATCGCGACAAACAGCGAAGAGGTCGCCCTTCCACCTGGGCGCTACGTCATCACACAAAAAGACGACCAGGGGCGTACCATCAAACGTCAGACCATCGACATTCAACCGGGGCACACGACGTATTGGCATCCAACCGCTCCAAAGAGACCTTCACCAAAAGACCTCCACAAAGACCTCCCCAAGACTCCACAAAAGACCCGCTCGATCACGCCTTTTGGGGTTGACATCTTTCCGTTTTTTGGGACGTCGGGCTACAACAAAGCACAGAGTATCCGTATCGCCTCGCTCAACATTCTCGCAGGCCACGCAGCAGGCTTGATGGGCCTTGAGATCGGTACGTTGCTTAACTTGCAACATGGAGCTGTCTACGGGGTACAGATCGCGGGGCTCGTCAACATCGACAGAGCAGCCCTTCGTGGAGTGCAGGTCGCGGGGCTCGTCAACATCGACAAAAAAGCCCTTCATGGTGTACAGATCGCGGGGCTCGGGAGCATCGTCTCCGAGCACGCATATGGTCTACAGATCGCTGGGTTGTTCAATATTGTGCAGGGAGCGTTTCGAGGTTTTCAGCTTGGTTCGATCTTCAACAAGACCTCCTCACTGACAGGTTCACAGATGAGTCTTGTCAATATCAACACAGGCTATCTCCGCGGTCTTCAAGCAGGACTCATCAACATCACGACAGAAGGATTTTCGGGTGTCCAGATGGGACTCGCGAATGTCAACACAGGCTCACAGTGGGGTCCACAGCTTGGCCTCTTCAATCTCCAGACGACGAAACAAAGAGCGCTACAATTTGGCCTCATCAACGTCTCCAGGCGCTCCAATCTGTCTCTCGGACTGGTCAATGTCATCTTAGATGGTCGCACACACGTCGACATCCACGTATCTGAGACTCGATTTGTCCAGGTATCCCTCAAACATGGCGACGATCACTTCCACCATATTGTCGGTCTCGGAGGACGAACGCTGGCTCAAAACAGTTGGTTGGTGACGCTTGGTTTTGGTGGACACATTCCACTGATGCAGGGTTTATTCATCGACATCGACTTGCTCGCCCAACATATTAACAACGACGAAGCCTGGACCAACCAGCTCAATATGATCACGACACTCCGCGCTGTGATCGGGTGGCGTGTCAACAAGTGGTTTAAAATGATTGGTGGGGTGAGCTATAATATGCTACTCACCACAAAAACCAATATCGCCGATTACGCGCTCTTTGGCGAGACCGAATTCCTCAAAAGAGGCATCGACCAAGACATAACGATCCGTGGATGGCCAGGCATCATCATCGGCATGCAGTTTTTATAGACCCCCTGGCACCTCTCAATCGAATCTGCCACTCATCCATCTCCTCCTTCTCGATCTTTCGCCTCGCTGCGGTCGACAAGGGAGAGGAGTAGGCAAACATCGCCAACGGAGGGGATTCAGTCCCTTCTAACAAGTTGCCCGACCCATAAAAACAGGAAGAAACAACATGAGAACATTATACTTTACCGCGCTCACTGCGATCGTATTCATGATGACCATCACGGGATGCAAAACATATCACATCTACGGGAATCCCAAACAATGCAAGGCTTACAAAGGTGACAAGATCGTCTGTACGTTCGACAAAAATGGCACAACAACGCCGACCTCCCCACAAGAGACGGCGTGTCAAACAGACACAGACTGTCCCGCATCTTCGGCTTGCGCCCAAGGGTACTGTCGCCCGCTTTGTCGCACAGAAGCCGACTGCAAAGGACAAAGTGTCGATTGTAGTTGCACAGACAACGTCTGCACACCAAAGAAGACGACATGTGAAAATGACCGCTCATGTGGGGCAGGGATGATCTGCGAAGGGAAGGTGTGCGTCAAGGCCGAGTGCAGCGCTGATAACACATGTAACCAAGGCAGTATTTGTGTACAAAACAGATGCAAAGCAGGCTGTCGTGACAACAATGACTGTGGAGCCGAACAAGCTTGTCATAGTGGGAAGTGTATCAAATCATGTCGCGCGAGCTGCGAGTGTGCCGAAGGAGAAGTCTGCCACACAGACGGATACTGTCAAAAAGCAGAAGCCAAAGTCCACACCTGTCAGGTCGACTGTGAGTGTCCCTCAGGACAAACCTGTCAGTCCAATGGTGTGTGTCAGTGACGCTGAAATTAGAACCATTTCTTCACTTTTTTGTAGGTCTTTTTGGCCTTCTTTTTAACGGACTTTCCAAACTTGCCGGCCTTCTTCTTGATGGTTCGACCAGCCTTTTTGCCGGTACGAACAACTGCTCTCGCAGCTTTTTTTGCAGCGAGCGCAGCGCCCTTCTTCCATAGCCTGAGATACTTACTGACCTCGGGACTGCGACCACGTCCAGACACGACCCTTGACGAAAAATGTTGGCAATTGTTTGTCGGCAGAAAATAACGAAAGGTCCGCCCAACCTTAGAAAGCGCCCTCTTAACCACGATCTTACGTGACCATCGCAGACGTGTGGGGCCGAGCTTCATCGCCCCTCCCTTCGCAAATGAACCGAGACTCGTCTTGATGATACGTGAAGGTGCTCCGCCCTTCATCAATCTCTTCGCGCCCGACGCGATCGTCGCGCTGACATGGACGATCTGATTCCTCCCCACGTACACCCCAGAGTGGTGGTATCGCACACCCAATTTATTACGCACAGCCCAGATCTCATCACCAGGCTTAAACCGATGCGCCTCCGCCGAAAACGGCAACACCATCAACGCCAATAACACACTCAACATGACTCTCTTCATCTCAATCACCCTTTACATTGTCGCAAGGAAAACCACACACGATGACTTGCTCACTCGTGTCATCGTGCAATAAACACACCGACACAAGACACATACAAAACACTTTGTGGTACGATGCCTTGTGCTCCACCGAATGACAAAAGAGTATACGATCATTGAATCATCTTCAACAATCATTGAATATCTCTCAACGTTCGTTGGAAACATAAACGAACGTTGGAAGAGAATCTTCCGAGGACTTGTTACAAGGAGCAGACAGCGACCACAATACAGCGGTCGGTCTCTTCTTGGATTGACTATATACAGGAGTATATCGATGTTCCACTTTCTCTCTCGCCCTTCTCTTTTTGTCTTGATGATGTGTGTATTTGCGTTGGGTCCAGGACAAACACACGCCCAAGGACACACACCTGAGAGTGTATGTTCCAAAATGATGTCCCTGAACACGAAGGGCTCTGTGAAACGACGAATCCGCGCCAAAAGACAGTGTAAGCGCGCGATGGCGTCTTTGCTCGTTCGTTATCCCCAACGCTTCTCATCCTTTGCCAGTTGTATCGAAAAGCAAGTGGATATCGACGGCTTCAAAAAGAATTGCGCATACATTTTGTTTGGCAGCCGACGAGCAGCAGCCCAAGTCATGAAGAGACAGATGGCGAGAGCAAAGGCAGCCTTCGCGAAGCTCAACCTCTATCGACTCCGCACGATGGTCACGGCGTTCTTTGCGAGCCACAAACGTCTGCCCAAAGATACGGGCTGGTTCCCGTCGCTCCCCTGCTGCCAACACCCCAACAAAAAGTGCGTCCGTCCCAAGACCATCTCCCCCGCTGCCAAGGAATTGTTTGGTAATGATGTGATCAAACCCAGCTTCTTCCAGTATCGGTTTATGAGCCATGGGAAGGGCAAGAACAAGACATTTACACTTGAGGCCAAAGGCAATGTCATGTGCCAAGGCAAAGATATCTTGTTCGTCGTACAAGGGCGCTTCGATAAGGACGGACAACCACAGATGTCAAAGCCCAAACGAACACAACTCTAGGCGTGTCTTGCTGTAAGACTCCATCTACAGCCCTCTTTCGTGTGCTTTTTTCCTTGCAGTAGACAAATCGAAAACAAAGGGAAGGAAAGTGTGATATTCTTGCGGTGTAAGGGTAAAGCCTCCAGAGGCACCATTTTGTCAAGAGGCAAGCTCTAGCTCCAACTCCTCCCCAAAACCTTCAAAAAGGGGCAAGCCAAGGAGGCGCACAACCATGTATGCACAACATCGTCTATTCATCATGATTCTTTTCTCATCCTTACTGTGGGTGTCGTGTGGACCTGCACAGCTCTGTACTCCCCAACAAACCGCCACCTGTACATGCCCTGACAACAAAACGGGCA